>NZ_JAXCFU010000019.1:21798-73410 GCF_055362685.1 Micromonospora sp. SYSU B005
GTCGATCATGAAGTTGGCGGCGACAAACCGGACATCAAGCGCCGCCAACTTCATGATCGACTATGCTGGGGTGGGTCGACATGCGGGCCTGGCGACGTCGCCCAGGGGTGGGAGGAAAGGGCGGGTCGAGGGTCCCCGGCGATCTTGCAGTTCGAGCCCTCCGCGCGTCCCATTCGCGCAGTTTGCGGGGCACCAAAGTGCAAGATCGCGGGCGGTCGGGGTTCGGGGCGGCCGAGGGCGGCCCGGGTGGCCTTGGGTGGCTGTTGATCGAGGCCGGCGAAAGGGGTCGTGAACTTCGGGGTGAACTCGTCGATCTTGGAGTTTTGGCACCTCGCGAACTTCGCTGATCGGGCATCCGGGGTGCCACAACTCCAAGATCGACGGTGAGGGGCGAGGAGGCGGGGGCTGGGTTCTGCCGTTGGCAGATCCGCTGACCGTGAACAGGGCACGCCACACCCGGCACGCGGCGGCAGGCTCGGACGCATGCGACTCCTGATGCTTGGTGGTACGGGCTTTGTCGGCGGTGCGGTCGTGGCCGAGGCGGTACGCCGCGACTGGCAGGTGACAGTGTTCAACCGGGGTGTGCACGGTCGGGTGCCGGACGGCGTACACCGGTTGCGGGGTGACCGGACCGCGCCGGACGGGCTGGCCGCGCTCACCGGCGGCGAGTGGGACCTGGTGGTGGACACGTGGGACGGCGCGCCCCGGGCGGTACGGGACGCGGCGGCGGCGCTCGTCGACGCGGTGCCGCACTTCGTCTACGTGTCCAGCGGATCGGTGTACGCGCCACCCGTCGCGCCCGGCAGCGGCGAGGAGGCGCCGACAGTCGCGGCCGACGCGGACGCCGACGACGGTGACTACCCGGCGAACAAGGCCGGCGGGGAACTCGCCGCGACGCGGGTGTTCGGCGACCGGGCGCTGCTGGCACGCGCCGGGCTGATCCTCGGGCCGGGAGAGGACATCGGGCGGCTGCCATGGTGGCTGAACCGGGTCGCCCGGGGCGGGGACGTGCTGGCGCCGGGGCCGCGTGACCTGCCGATCCAGTACGTGGACGTCCGGGACCTGGCTGCCTGGCTGCTGGACCGGGGTGCCGAGGGCGTCGGCGGGGCGTACAACGTGGTGGGTCGCACCGGGCACGCGACGATGGGTGACCTGCTCGACGCGGCGGTGACGGTGACCGGGTCGGACGCGACGCTGCGGTGGACCGCGCCGGAGCCGATCCTGGCGGCCGGGGTGGTGCCGTGGAACGACCTGCCGGTGTGGATTCCGCGCGGGCATGAGTACCGCTGGATGCAGGAGCGGGACGTGGAACGCGCGTACGCGGCAGGGCTGGTCTGCCGGCCGGTGACCGAGACGGTCGCCGACACCTGGCGGTGGCTGCGCGAGGTGGGGCGCGTGCCGGACCGGGCCGGGCGGCCGGCGCGCGCCCCGGTCGGCCTGGCGCCGGAGCGGGAAGCCGCCCTGCTGGCCGCGCTCCCGGCCTGACCCAGAGAGGCAGGGCCGTGGCCGACCTGACCCGCGGAGGGGTACGGGTCAGGCCGGCACGACCGGCAGGTCGAGCACTTCCTCGACCGAGCGGCGCGGGGTGGCGTGGCCCGGCTGGCCGTATCCGATCCGCATCACCATCTGCGGGGTGCCGAACCGGCCCAGCGACATCCGCAGCGCCTCCCGTGCGGCGGGCACCTCGATCGGCTGGGACAGCATCGACACGCTCAGCCCGGCGTCGGTGGCGGTGAGCAGCACCCGCTGCAGCGCCTGCCCGGCCAGGATCTGGTCGGCCGAGGTGTTGCCGGCCGAGCCGAGCACGGCGACCAGCGGCTCCGGCTCGAAGTCGCGGCCGGGGGCGCGGTTGCGTCCGCCGAAGCCGCGCTGCGGCAGCAGGTCCTGCGGTTCGCTCTGCGGCCCGCCGGCGCCGGTCGGTACGCCGTCCGGGGCCGGCTCGGAGCGGATCCACTCGGCCCGCTCGGCCACGTACGCGGGGTCGCGTTCCAGCACGCGGTGGGCGCTGCGGGCGACCTCGGCGACCGCGTTGACGGCGCTGGTGCCGATCACCAGCTCCAGCCAGCACTGCTCGGCGCGGGCCGCCTCGCCGAGCCGCCAGCGCGCCTCGGCCGGCACCGGGTCGGGCCAGAACGGCGCGCGGTTGCTGAACCGGTGGCTGATCGCCGCGTACAGGCTCTGCTCGACCGGGGTGGGACGGCGCGGCACGTCCGGGACCAGCCGGGCCACGACGTCCGGGTCGGCGGGGTACGGACGCAGCCGCACAGTGGCCGGGGTGCCCGCCACGGCGAGCGCCAGGCGCAGGTTGAACAGCGCCGCACCGGCGGCGATCCGCGCGCCCCAGCCGGTCGGGTCGGTGGCGGGCAGGCCGCGCAGCGGGTCGACGGACACCTCGATGCCGCCGTCGACGAGCCGGAACCGCCACGGCTGGGTGTTGTGCAGCGACGGCGCCCGGACTGCGTCGGCGACCGCGGCCCGCAGTTGCTCGCCGGTGTATTCGGTCGTCATGGCGGTGCTCCCTCTCGTGCGGCGCCGGCTCCCCCGGCCGGGTACACCACTACGGTGCGTCAGCGGGCGGCGCGGTGAGCAGGGCCGGAGGTCCCCACCTGGGCCCGGCCGTCGGTCCCGGGCGGCGCGCGCAGGACGGGACTTTCGACCCGTGCTACGGGGGCGGGAAAGCGGGTAGAAAGGACTGATGATCCGGGTGTTCCTGCTCGACGACCACGAGGTCGTCCGTCGTGGCCTTGCCGACCTGCTCCAGAGCAGCGGCGACATCGAGGTGGTCGGCGAGTCCGGCCTGGCCCAGGAGGCGGCGCGCCGCATTCCGGCGCTGCGCCCCGACGTGGCGATCCTCGACGCCCGGCTGCCCGACGGCAACGGCATCGACGTGTGCCGGGACGTCCGCGCGGTGGACTCCTCGATCAAGGGACTGATCCTCACCTCGTACGAGGACGACGAGGCGCTGTTCGCCGCGATCATGGCGGGCGCCGCCGGGTACGTGCTCAAGCAGATCCGCGGCACCGACCTGGTGGACGCGGTCCGCCGGGTGGCGGCCGGCCAGTCGCTGCTCGACCCGGCGATCACCACCCGTGTGCTGGAACGCATCCGCAGCGGGGTGGAGCAGCCGCGCGAGCTGAAGTCGCTCACCGAGCAGGAGCGGCGGATCCTGGAGTACGTGGCGGAGGGGCTCACCAACCGCGAGATCGCCGGGAAGATGTTCCTGGCCGAGAAGACGGTGAAGAACTACGTCTCCAGCGTGCTGGCGAAGCTCGGCCTGGAGCGGCGTACGCAGGCGGCGGTGCTGGCCACCCGCCTGCTCGGCAAGAACACCTGACGCCGGTCAGTCGAGCGGGACGCTCCAGCGCACCTCGGTGCCGCGCGGCTCGGCCCGGCGCAGCGAGAACTCGCCGCCGAGCCGCTCGGCCCGCTCCCGCAGGTTGACCAGCCCGCTGCGGGCCGCCTCCGGGTCGCAGCCGATCCCGTCGTCGGTGACGGTGATCTCGACCCGGCCGGAGTCGACGCGTACGCGCACCGACACCCGGTCGGCCTGCGCGTGGCGTACCGCGTTGGAGAGCGTCTCGCGCAGCACGGCGGTGAGTTCGGGGCGCAGGTCGTCCGGGACGGCGCTGTCGATCGGGCCGATCAGCTCCAGCTCGGGCCGGTAGCCGAGCGACTCGGCGGCCACCTCGATCGCCTCGCGGATCTCGGTGCGCAGTGCCGCGCTCATCGGCGTGCGCAGCTCGAAGATGGTGCGGCGGATGTCGCGGATGGTGGCGTCCAGGTCGTCGACGGCCTGGTTGATCCGCTTGGCCGCCTCGGGGCGGGCGTTCATCGCGCCGCTCTGCAGTTGCAGGCCGGTGGCGAACAGCCGCTGGATCACCACGTCGTGCAGGTCGCGGGCGATGCGTTCGCGGTCCTCCAGGACCACCAGCAGTTCCCGCTCCTCCTGCCCGCGGGCGCGTTCCATTGCCAGCGCGGCCTGCCCGGCGAAGCTGGCGAGCAGCGCGAGGTCGTCGTCGGCGGCGGGGCCGTGGTCGGGCCGGTAGCCGATCACCAGGACACCGTGCAGCGTGTCGGCGGCGGCGAGCGGGGACACCACTGCGGGCCCGGCGACCACGGGCCGGGGCCAGGGCGCGGCGGCGGCGAGGTCGTCGACCTGGTCGTGGCGGCCCTGCGTGACGGACGCGGCGAAGCTGGTCTCGGCGGCCGGCAGCACCGCGCCGACCAGTTCCCGGCTGACCGGGTCGGCGCCGTCGACGACCTCGACGGTGAACTGCGCCTCGTCCTCGTCGTAGAGCAGCACCAGGGCCAGCTCGGCTTCGGCGACCTCGCGGGCGCGGCGGGCCACCAGCGTCAGCGCGTCGGTACGGCGTACCTCACCGAGCAGCACCGAGGTGATCTCCGCGGCGGCGGCGAGCCAGCGTTCCCGCCGGTGCGCCAGCGCGTAGAGGCGGGCGTTCTCGATCGCCACACCGGCCGCGGCGGCCAGCGCCACCACGATCTCCTCGTCGTCCTCGGTGAACTCGGCCGCGCCCTGCTTCTCGGCCAGGTAGAGGTTGCCCCAGACGTGGTCGCGGATGCGTACCGGCACGCCGAGGAAGCTGTGCATCGGCGGGTGGTTGGGCGGGAAGCCGTACGAGTTGGGGTGCTTGGTGATGTCCGGCATGCGGAGCGGCTTCGGTTCGTCGATGAGCAGGCCGAGTACGCCCCGTCCGTGCGGCAGCTCGCCGATCTTCGCGTGCTGCTCGGGGCTGATCCCGTGGACGATGAAGTCGTGCAGCATGCGGTCGGGACCGATGACGCCGAGCGCGCCGTAGCGGGCGCCGGCCAGCTCGCACGCCGACTGCACGATCCGCTGGAGTGTGCTGCGCAGATCGAGGTCGGACCCGATGCCGACGACCGCGTCCAGCAGGGCCCGTAGCCGCTCGCGGCTGGTGACCACCTCGCCGACGCGGTCGAGCATCTCCTGGAGCAGTTCGTCCAGACGGACACGGGACAGCGGGGTCAGCCCGAGCGACGGTGTGTTGTGCTCGTGCCGGGACTGGGGTGCGGCGGCCACCCGGCGATGGTATCGCCTGGTGACCGCCGTGATCGAGACCGGTCAGGTGAGCCGGTCGCGGACCGCCGAGGTGTCGACCGTCTGCGTGATGTCCAGCCGGGGCGTGTGCGGCGGTCCGGCGTGCGTCGGGTCGGCCAGCCCGAGCCGCATGCTGATGTACGGGAACCCCAGGCCGGAGAGCATCTGCCGCAGCACCTCGCGGGTGCCCTCGACCTCCACCACACCGGACAGCGGCACCAGCGACACCCCGTGCCGGGTGGCGGTGAGCCACGCGGCGGAGAGGGCCTCACCGGCGCGCAGCCAGCTCATCGTCTCGTCGTCGGAGCCCCACAGGATCCCGTAGACGGCGGCCTTGTCGTGGCCGGGCCCGATCGGCAGCGAGCCGGCGCGGCCGAAGTCGCGGGCCGGAACGGTCGTCTGCGGGGCCTGCTCGGGCAGCACCTCCGGCGGCAGCCCGGTGCCGGTGCCGGCCCGGCTGGTCCAGTACGCCAGTTCCTCGCGCAGCTCCGGGCTGTCCGCCTCGACGGCGGCGGCCTGCTGGGCGGCGGCGGCGAGCTGGATCTTCTGGGTGTCGTCGAGCAGTTGCAGGTTCACCCCCTCCAGCGTGGCGGCCCGGTCGATGTCGTTCAGCGCGTCGGCGGGGATCGGCTCGTCGCTGACCGGCCGCCGGTCGGTGTGCCGCACCTGCATGCACTGCACGACGCGCATGGCGTCGGGGTCGGCGCCGGTGTGCTTCAGGCTGGTGATCCGGGCCAGCAGGTCGGGTTCCTTCGGGTCGGGCAGCCGTTCCACCACCGGGGTCCAGCCCTCGGCGGCCAGCGCCACCCGGGCGTGGTGCAGTGCGGCGCCGCAGCTCACCACCAGCAGGTGCCCTTCCGGGTCCATGGCGCTGAGGTGCCGTTCGCGGACCACCCGCAGCTCCAGCGCGTCGGGCAGGACCGTCCAGTGCCACGGCTGCGTGTTGTGCACCGAGGGGGCGTGGCCGGCCATTCCGGCGGCCTCCGCGAGCGCGGTGGTCAACGGGCGATCGCCGGCCGGCGTCTCGTGGCTCATCGTCACGACCTTTCCTGTTTTCCCCATCGTGCCCCACGGGCGGGTGGGGACGCCGTTCCATCCCCCGGATTACCCGCATCGCCCTGTCCGTCCCACGTCCGGGCTGAGACGATCCACACGTGGGAACCGAGCCACGCGAGTGCGTACCCGAGCAGCCGGCCCGCGCCCGGCGGTGGGCCCGGGCCGAGTGGGCGCCGCTGGTGCTGCTCACCGTGGCCGTGCTGGCCGGTGCGGCGCTGTGGTTCGCCGGCGCGCACGACGCCGCGCGGCTGGTCTGGGCGGCGGTCACGGTGGTCGCTCTGGTGCCGGCGGCCTGGACGACGCTGCGCCAGCTGTGGCTGCGGCAGTTCGGGGTGGACGTCATCGCGGTGCTGGCGCTGCTCGGCGCGCTGCTGGTGCGGGAGTTCCTGGCCGGTGCCGTGATCGCGGTGATGGTCGCGACCGGGCGGGCGCTGGAGGAGTACGCCCAGCGCCGCGCCACCCGTGACCTGCGGGCGCTGCTGGAACGCGCGCCCCGGCAGGCGCGGCGGCGTACCCCGGACGGCGGGATCGAGGTGGTGCCGCTGGACCGCGTCGAGGTGGGGGACCGCCTCGTGGTCGGGCCGGGCGACGTGGTGCCTGTGGACGGCGTGGTCGAGGAGGCGGCGACGCTCGACGAGTCGGTGGTCACAGGCGAGTCGCAGCTGGTCACCCGCGCGGCCGGGGAGCAGGTTGCCAGCGGCGTCGTCAACGCGGGCGCCGGCTTCGGGCTGCGGGCCAGCCGCAACGCGGCGGAGAGCACCTACGCCGGTATCGTCCGCCTGGCCGGCGAGGCCACCGCCCGCAAGGCCCCGATGGTACGGCTGGCCGACCGGTACGCCGCCGCCTTCGTGCCGTTCACGCTGGTGCTGGCCGGGCTGGCGTGGCTGCTGTCCGGCGAGTTCACCCGGGCGGTCGCGGTGCTCGTGGTGGCCACCCCGTGCCCGCTGCTGCTGGCGACCCCGATCGCCGTGGTGTCCGGGCTGTCCCGGGTGGCCCGGCGCGGCGTACTGGTCCGGGACGGCGGGTCGCTGGAACAGCTCGGCCGCGCCCGTACCCTGCTGCTGGACAAGACCGGCACGCTCACCGCCGGGCGGCCCCGGGCGGCCGAGGTGGTGGTGGCGCCCGGCGGCGACCGGGACGAGGTGCTGCGGCTGGCCGCCTCGGTCGAGCAGCTCTCCCCGCACGTGCTGGCCGCCGCGCTGGTCCGGCAGGCCCGCGAGCGCGGGCTGGCGCTGGCCGAGCCGACGCAGGTCACCGAGGAGCCGGGGCACGGGGTGAGCGGCCGCGTCGACGGGCGGATGGTGCACGTCGGGCAGCTCGCCGGGGAACCGCCCGAGTGGGCGGGCCGGCTCGGTGAACGCGCCGAACGGGCCGGGCGCTCCGCGGTCTGGGTCAGCGACGACCAGGGGCCGCTCGGCGCGATCCTGCTGGAGGACCCGGTCCGCCCGGACGCCCGCCGGACCGTGCGGCGGCTACGCGAGGCGGGCCTGACCCGGCTGGTCATGGTGACCGGCGACCGTCCGGGCACGGCCCGGCAGGTGGCGCAGATCGTGGGCGTGGACGACGTGATCGCGCGGTGCTCGCCGCAGGAGAAGGCCGATCGGGTACGCCAGGAGTCGGCGCACGCGGTGACCGTGATGGTCGGCGACGGCGTGAACGACGCGCCCGCGCTGGCCGAGGCGCACGTCGGTGTGGCGATGGGCGCGACCGGGGCGACCGCCTCGGCGGACGTGGCCGACGCGGTGCTCACCGTGGACCGGCTGGACCGGCTCGCCGACGCCGTCGAGATCGCCCGGTACGCCCGCCGCATCGCGGTGCAGAGCGCCACCGTCGGCATGGGACTGGCGGTGCTGGCGATGCTGGTGGCCGCGGCGGGCCGGCTGCCCCCGGTGGCCGGCGCGTTCCTCCAGGAGGGCATCGACGTCCTGGTGATCCTCAACGCGTTGCGCGCACTCGGCGGCGGCCTGCGGCGGCGGGACCTGCCGGCGCACACCCGCGAACTGCTCGACCGGTACGCGGGCGAGCACGGCGGCGTCCGCGACGTGCTGGCGGCGCTGCGGGACACCGCCGACCTGGTGGCGACCCGCCCGGACGACCCGGCGTGCCTGCCGGCGCTGCGCGAGGTGCACCGGCGCCTGGTCGACGAGGTGCTGCCGCACGAGGCGGCCGAGGACCGGCAGCTCTACCCGGCGCTGGCCGGGCCGCTCGGCAGCGACGAGGCGACCTCCACGATGAGCCGGGCTCACGTGGAGATCGTGCGGCTGGTGGAGCGGATCGGCGGGCACCTCACGGCGCAGCCGGACGGCCGGCTGCGCCGTGACGAGGTGCCCGACCTGCTGGCCGCGCTCTACGGCCTGGACGCGGTGCTGCGCCTGCACCTGGCCCAGGAGGAGGAGGACTACTTCTCGCTCAACCCGGAGGACGGCTCGACCGCGCCCGGCCGCTGAGTCAGCGCTCGCGTACCACAGCGACGGGGCAGTGGGAGTGCTGGATGAGCTGCTGGCTGACCGAGCCGAGCAGCATGCCGCGCAGGCCGCCCCGGCCCCGGCTGCCGACCACCACGAGTTGCGCGGACCGGCTCGCCTCCACCAGCAGCGCGGACGCGCTGCCGGGTACCGCCTCGATCTCGACCGGCACGTCGGGGAAGCTCTCCCGCCACGGCGCCAGTTCCGCCTCGGCGGCGGCCCGCTCGCTCGCGGCGACCTGCTCCGGGTCGAAGTCCGGCGGCACCCACCTGTCGCCCGGCGGCTCCCAGGCCCGCAGCACCCGCAGCGGCACGTCCCGCTGCGCGGCCCGCTCGACGGCGAAGCCGAGCGCCCGCAGCGCCGACTCCGAGCCGTCCGAGCCGACCACCACCGGCCCGGACGTGGCGGCCTGGCCGTCGCGGACCACCACCACCGGGCAGTGGGCGTGCGCGGTGACCGAGACCGCCGTGGAGCCGGCGAGCAGCCCGCCGAAGCCGCCGTGGCCCCGGCTGCCGAGCACCAGCATCCCGGCGTCGGCGGACCGCTCCTGGAGCACCAGCGCGGGCGGCCCGTCGAACACCTCGCCGTGCACGGTCAGGCCCGGCCGGTCGGCGGCGGCGTCCGCCGCCGCCTTGCGGACCAGTTCGTCGACCTGCTGCCGGGCGGCCTCGTCCGGCCACACCCCCGGCGCCACACCGGGGCCGATCCAGCCGGTCACCGTCAGCCACTCGAAGACGTACGCCAGTCGTACCGGCCGCCCCGACCGGCCCGCCTCGTCCAGCGCCCAGTTCAGGGCCACCGACGCGTCGGCGGAACCGTCGTAGCCGACCAGGATCTCCTCGCCGCTCATTCGCCACTCCTCACGGCCGGGTCGTTCTCGCGGATCCAGCGCCACTCGGCGACCCGGGGGTCGTCCTCGCCGTAGCGCCGGGTGTAGTCGCGGCAGGACTGGCGGGCGTCCACCATGTCCTGGCGCAGGTGCGCGGCGCGCGACCGCAGCCCCGGCACCCGGTCGATCACGTCGATGACCAGGTGGAAGCGGTCCAGGTCGTTGAGCATCACCATGTCGAACGGCGTCGTGGTGGTGCCCTCCTCCTTGTAGCCGCGCACGTGGAGGTTCTCGTGGTTGGTCCGGCGGTAGGTGAGCCGGTGGATCAGCCACGGGTAGCCGTGGTAGGCGAAGATGACCGGCTTGTCGCGGGTGAAGATGGTGTCGAACTCGTTGTCCGGCAGGCCGTGCGGGTGCTCCGACGGCGGTTGCAGGCGCATCAGATCGACCACGTTGACGACCCGCACCCTCAGGTCCGGCAGGTGCCGGCGCAGCAGGTCGACGGCGGCGAGCGTCTCCAGCGTCGGCACGTCGCCGGCGCAGGCGAGCACCACGTCCGGCTCGGTGCCGTCGTCGCTGCTGGCCCAGTCCCAGATGCCCAGGCCGCGGCGGCAGTGCTGGATCGCCTCGTCCATGGTCAGCCAGTTCGGCGCGGGCTGCTTGCCGGCCACCACCACGTTGATGTACTGCCGGCTGCGCAGGCAGTGATCCATAGTGGACAGCAGCGTGTTGCCGTCCGGAGGCAGGTAGACCCGGACCACCTCGGCCTTCTTGTTCATCACGTGGTCGATGAAGCCCGGGTCCTGGTGCGAGAAGCCGTTGTGGTCCTGGCGCCACACGTGGCTGGACAGCAGGTAGTTCAGCGACGCCACCGGCTCCCGCCACGGGATGTTCCGGGTCACCTTCAGCCACTTGGCGTGCTGGTTGACCATCGAGTCGACGATGTGGATGAACGCCTCGTAGCTGGTGAAGATGCCGTGCCGGCCGGTCAGCAGGTAGCCCTCCAGCCAGCCCTGGCACAGGTGCTCGGAGAGCACCTCCATCACCCGGCCGTCGGGGGAGAGGTGGTCGTCGCCGGGCACCTCGGCGCCCACGAACGCGCGGTCGGTCACCTCGAACGCCGCGCCGAGCCGGTTCGAGGCCACCTCGTCCGGGCCGAACAGGCGGAACGTCTCCGGGTTGCGGGCGATCACGTCCCGGACCCACGGACCGAGCACACCTGTCGCGCCGGCCATCGGCTCACCCGGTGTCGGTACGTCGACCGCGTAGTCGCGGAAGTCCGGCAGTTCCAGGTTGCGCAGCAGCCGGCCGCCGTTGGCGACCGGGTTGGCGCTCATCCGGTGGTCACCTGTGGGCGGCAGGTCGGCCACCTCGGCGACCGGGCCGCCGGTGGCGTCGAACAGCTCCTCCGGCCGGTAGCTACGCAGCCAGCGCTCCAGCTCGGCCAGGTGCTCCGGGTTGTCCCGGACCTCGGAGATCGGCACCTGGTGGGCGCGGAACGTGCCCTCGACCTGCTTGCCGTCGACCCGGTTCGGACCGGTCCAGCCCTTCGGCGTGCGCAGGATGATCATCGGCCAGCGGGGACGCTCGACGTGCTCGCCGGAGCGGGCCCGGCGCTGGATCGCGGCGATCTCGTCGACCGCGCGGTCGAGCGTGCCGGCCAGCAGCTGGTGCACGGTGGCCGGGTCGTCGCCCTCGACCACATACGGCTCGTAGCCGAAGCCGCGCATCATGTCCCGCAGGTCCTCGGCGGGGATCCGGTCCAGCACCGTCGGGTTGGCGATCTTGTAGCCGTTGAGGTGCAGGATCGGCAGCACCGCGCCGTCGCGGGCCGGGTTGAGGAACACGTTCGACAGCCAGCTCCCGGCCAGTGGGCCGGTCTCCGCCTCGCCGTCGCCGATCACGCAGGCCACGAGCAGGTCCGGGTTGTCGAACGCGGCGCCGTACGCGTGGCTCAGCGCGTACCCCAGCTCGCCGCCCTCGTGGATCGAACCCGGCACCTCCGGCGCCACGTGGCTCGGGATGCCGCCCGGGAAGGAGAACTGCCGGAACAGCCGCTGCATGCCGGTCTCGTCCCGGGGGATGTGGTGGTACAGCTCGCTGTAGGTGCCCTCCAGCCAGGTGTTCGCCACCAGCGCCGGGCCGCCGTGGCCGGGGCCGGTGACGAAGATGGCGGACAGGTCCCGGTTCACGATGACCCGGTTGAGGTGCGTGTAGAGCAGGTTGAGCCCGGGGCTGGTGCCCCAGTGGCCCAGCAGGCGAGGCTTGACGTGCTCAGGCCTGAGCGGTTCGCGCAGCAGCGGATTGTCGAGCAGGTAGATCTGGCCGACGGTCAGGTAGTTCGCCGCGCGCCAGTAGGCGTCCAGCCGGCGCAACTCGGCTTCGGTCAGGGGGCTGTGCAGGTTCACCGCGGTGTCCATGCTGGCTTAGCCTCTCGTGGCTCGGGGTCGGCTGCCACTCGGGGACCACGTCTTCTCCCCCGGCGCGTCCAGCGTCGCCCCCATCGGGGGTCGCCGGTCAGGGCCGTAGGTCCCGCCTCGCGTGGGCGTCATGACCCGTCTCCGGCATCGGCGGGGATGCCCCGTACGACGATCAGCGGAGCCGGCGAGTGGTAGAGCAGAGACTGGCTGACCGCGCCCAGAGTGGACCCTACCGGCCCGTCTCCCCAGGCGGCCACCACCGCGAGCTGCGCGGCGCGGGAGCGGTCGAGCAGGACGGACCTCGGCTCACCGTGGACGGTCTCGCAGTCGGCGGTGACCCGGGGATACCCCCGGGCCGTCCGGGTGACCGCCTCCTCCAGCCGCCCGTCGTCGCGGTCGCCGGAGTCCGGCTCGATCACCCGGACGGCGAGCAGACGGGCGCCGCGGTGCTGCGCGCAGTCGAAGGCGTACCCGAGGGCGGCCTGCGAGCTGGGTGATCCGTCGAAGCCGACGAGCAGCGGCCCGGGCGGGGCCGGCTGGGTGCGCCCGACCAGCACCGGGCAACCGGCCCGGGCGGCCACGTCCACGGCAGGCGTGTCGGCCGGTACGCGGTCCGGGTGGGCGGACATGCCGCCGTCACCGAGCGCGATCAGGAACGCGGTGTCGGCGACCCGCAGCAGGGCCTCGACCGGCGAGCCCTCGACGATTCGGCCGCTGACCGGCACCTGCGGCGCGCACTCGGCGACGACCTGCCCGGCGTGCTCCAGCACGTTCTCCGCGTCCGTGCGGGTGCCGCCGGCCGGGGCCGGGCCGGGCGTGGCGGCCCAGTTGAACGCGTGCAGCAGGTGCAGCGGCCGGTCGTGGGCGGCGGCCTCGGCGGCGGCCGTGCGGACCACCGTCAGATCGGCCTCGGACCGGCTGACGCCGACCACCACCGCGCCGTGGCTGGGTGCGGCCACCCCGGCTCACCTCCCGACCCGTGCTTTCCACTCACCGTAGTCGCGGGACCGGGCGTGCCGTAGCGGGTCGGCGGAACTGGCGGTCAGCGCGGGGCGGGCAGCGCCGGGTGGACGCGCAGTACGACGGCTGTGGCGTTGTCCTCGCCGCCCTCGTCCAGGCTGGCGGCGAGCAGGGCCTCGACGGTGCGCGCCGGGTCGCGCCGCGCGGCGAGCAGGTCGCGCAGCCGGTGGTAGCCGAGCTGGTCGCTGATGCCGTCGGTGCACAGCAGCCAGGTGTCGCCGCGGCGCAGCGGCACGGCGAGCAGGTCCGGTTCGGGGCGGTCCGGGTGGCCGACGTAGCGCAGCAGCTGGTAGCGCGCCCGGACCGCCTCCGGCGAGTCGGCCGGCCACCAGCCGTGCAGCAGGCCGAGCCAGGCCATCGTGTGGTCGACGGTGACCAGTTCGAGCAGCCCGTCGCGCAGCCGGTACGCCCGCGAGTCGCCGAGCTGCACCAGCCAGCCCTGCTCGCCGTCCGGCTCGACGACGAGCGCGGTGAGCGTGCACCCGGTCAGGCCCGGCTGCGCCGCGCCGGCCTGGCGTACCCGCCGTTGGGTCTCGGCCACGGCGGTGCGCAGCGCGGCGGCGCCGACGGCGGGCCAGCCGGCGCGGACCTGCGCGGTGAACGTCTGGGCCGCCGTCGTGCCCGCCACGCGGCTGCCCTCGCCGTCGCCCATCCCGTCGCAGACCACCGCGAACGGCAGCTCGGGGTCGACGTGCAGCACGTCGTAGTTCTCCGGGTAGTGGTGCCCGACCACGCTGCCCCCGGCGATCTCCAGGGTGAGGCGGCCGGCGGTGAGCCGGCGCGCGGACTCGACCGGCCGGTCCAGCGGACGGCGGCGGAACACCAGCGGACCGTAACACCGGGACGGGCCGGACAGCGGCAGGCCGGGTCGCGTGTCAACCAAGGTTGACAGGTGAGGTGCTGTCAACCTACATTGACAGCATGAGTCAGGCGACGGAACTCGCGGCGGCGGCCGGCAGCACCGACCCCAAGGTCGGCCTGCGCGCCGTGCTCGCCCTGCGCCGGCTGCTCGAACGGCTCGAGGTGATCCAGGTCGACAACGCCCGGCGGCAGGGCTGGTCGTGGCAGGAGATCGCCGACGCCCTCGAGGTCAGCCGGCAGGCGGTCCACAAGAAGCACGCCGGACGACCGGCGGTGCGTGAGAGCTGGGAGGCGTGATGTTCGAACGATTCACCGACCGGGCCCGCAACGTGGTGCACCACGCGCTCGACGAGGCCCGCACCGAGGGACGGCGGCCGGTCGGCACCGAACACCTGCTGCTGGGCGTGCTCGCCGACCGCGACAACCTGGCGGTACGGCTGCTCGCGGCCGGCGGCGTCGAGGCCGACGCGCTGCGCGCCGCGGTGGCCCGCCACACCGCGCAGGGCGTGGACGGGCTCGGCGCGGCGGACGCCGCGGCACTGCGCGAGATCGGCATCGACCTCGCCGCGATAGTGGCCCGGATCGAGGAGTCCTTCGGCCCCGACGCGCTGCGCGAGGCTACCCCGCGTCCGCGCCTGTGGTGGCGTCGCGGGCCGCACCACGGCACGTTCTCGCCCCGCGCCAAGAAGGTGCTGGAGCTGTCGCTGCGCGAGGCGCTGCGGCTGCGCCACCGGCACATCGGCACCGAACACATCCTGCTCGGCCTGCTGCGCGAGGGCGACGGCCTGGCCGCCGTGGTGCTCACCGAGGCCGGGGTGGACATCGACGACCTGCGGCGGCGCGTCGACGCGGCGCTGCGCGAGGCGGCCTGACCCGCACCCGGATTTCAAACCTGTTTGCGGTCCTCGCAACGTCCCGCTGCGCCGGGTCGCCGTCACGCCCCGTGTCCTGCACACTGACGCCGTGGACGGTGCAGACGACAAGCGCCCGGTGAACGCGGAGAACCGCACCCCGCGCTCGGCAGTGGTGGTCAACCCGGTGAAGGTGGCCGACCTGGACGAGTTCCGCCGCACCGTGGACGGCGCGCTCGCCGCCGCCGGGTGGCCGGCCCCGACCTGGTACGAGACGACGGTCGAGGACCCGGGCCGCGGGCAGGCGGAACAGGCCGTGAAGGCGGGCGCGGAGGTCGTCTTCGCCTGCGGCGGCGACGGCACGGTGATGGCCTGCGTGACCGCGCTGGCCGGCACCGACGTGGCGCTGGCCGTGCTGCCCCAGGGCACCGGCAACCTGCTGGCCGCCAACCTCGGCCTCTCGAACGACCTGGCCGCCGGGCTGGAGGTCGCCGTCGAGCGCGGGATGCGCCGCCTCGACGTCGGCGTGGTCGGCGACAAGTGCTTCGCGGTGATGGCCGGGATGGGCTTCGACGCCCAGATGCTCGACTCCACCTCGGAGACCACGAAGAAGCGGATCGGCTGGCCCGCGTACGTGGTGGGCGCCGCCCGCCACCTGCGCGACCGGCCGATGCGGGTCTCGGTGCGCATCGACGGCAAGCCGCCGCTGCGCCGCCGGGCCCGCTCGGTCCTGGTCGCCAACGTCGGGCGCCTGCAGGGCGGGGTACGCCTGCTCACCGAGGCCGAACCGGACGACGGCTGGCTCGACGTGGCGGTGCTGACGCCGCGTACGCTGCGCCACTGGCTCGCGATGGGCTGGGCGGTGCTGCGCCGCCGCGACAGCGTGCCGGGGATGGAGGTGTTCCGGGCACGCTCGGTCGAGATCACCAGCACCCGGGCTCAGGCCCGGCAGCTCGACGGCGACCTGATCGAGCCGGGCCGGTCGCTCAAGGCCACCATCCGGCCCGAGTCGCTCTGGCTCTGCGTACCGCGCCCGGAGGAGCACCCCGACCTGGCGGTGGACGCCGACGCGGCCGGTGAGCGCGGAGAGCACCTGGTCGAGGAGGCCCGCCGTGAGTAGCACCAAGCTGGTCCCCGAGACCCGGTTGATGACCGAGAACGAGCTGTCCGCCGACGACGCCTGGCACACACTGCGCCGGCACGGCGGCTGGTGCCTGCTGCGGGATGCGTTCATCCGGTTCCGCTACGGCGACGGGTTCAGCCACTCCCGGGCGCTGGCGTTGCAGCTCTGCCTGGCCGTGGTGCCGTTCCTGATCGCGCTCACCGGCCTGATCACCGACCTCGGTGTGGACGAGGGCGGCAAGGTCGTCGCCGACACGGTGCTGGCCATCACGCCCGGCCAGAGCGAAGCCATGGTGCAGGACCTGCTCACCGACAGCGAGCGCACCGAGGACGCCGGCGAACTGGCACTGACCCTCGGTCTGCTCACCGGGCTGGTCGCGCTGACCACCACGATGGCGCAGATCGAGCGGGGCGCCAACCGGATCTACGGCGTCGAGCGGGACCGCCCGGCGCTGGCGAAGTACCTGCGCGCCGCGATCCTCGCGGTGGTGGCCGGCGTGCCCGCGCTTGCGGGCTTCCTGATCCTGGTCGGCGGCCGGGCGATGGGCGAGTCGGTGCGGCGGCACTACGAGTGGGGCGACGTCGCCATGGCCGGGTGGGACGTGATCCGCTGGCCGCTGAGCCTCGGCCTCACCGTGCTCGCCGTCGCGGTGCTGTTCCGGCACGCGCCCCGGCGCCGCCAGCCCGGCCTGTCCTGGCTCTTCTTCGGCGCGTCCATCGCCATCGCGATCTGGTGGCTGGCCAGCCTGCTGCTCGCCGCCTACGTGAAGTACAGCGGCGGATTCGGCCAGACCTACGGTGCGCTGACCGGCATGATGGCCCTGTTGCTCTGGGCCAACCTCACCGGGATCGCGCTGTTCGGCGGGCTGGCGTTCGCCGCGCAGCTCGAAGCGATGCGCATCGGCGTGGAGGAGCCCGCCAAGCCGGACCTGTGGGAGCCGGAGGCGCAGCGGGCGGAGCTGTTCGACACCGGTGAGATGACCTCGCTCTGACGCCACGCCCGTCCGGCGTGAGACGCCACGCCCGTCCGGCGTGAGACGCCACGCCCGTCCGGCGTGAGACGCCGCGCCGGTACGGCGTGTACGGGACACGCCGATCGGGTACAGCGCGCCTCGCAGAAGAACGAGGGAGGTGCGGTGTGACCGCGGTCAAGGAAGCCGGGAGCCGGCCGCTCAGCCATTTCGCGGAGCGGAGCCTCGCGGGCCTGCTCGCCGTGGCCGGTGCGGGAGTCGGGTTCGGCGTGCTGCTCATGCTGGTCCGGTTCCGGTGGAGCCCGCTCTACCACGCCGACCACGAGACGGCCGAGTGGTTCAACAACCTGGTGGCCCCGCACGGCCCGCTGGTCACAGTGCTCCAGGCGATCACCGACCTGGGCGGCCGGCCGGTGCTGATCTGGCTGGTCAGCATCGCGGTGGTGGGCCTGCTGATCCGCCGCCAGTCCCGGCTGGCGGTCTACCTGATCGTCACCGGCGCCGGCGGGCTGATCCTCGACCCGTCGCTCAAGGCGCTGGTCGGGCGGCTGCGCCCGGTGGTGGACGTGCCGATCGCCAGCGCGCCGGGGAACAGCTTCCCCAGTGGTCACGCGCTCGGCTCGTTCGTCGCGTACGGGGCGCTGCTGCTGGTGTTCCTGCCGGCCATGTCGCCGCGCTGGCGCAAGCCCGCCATCGCCATCGCCGGCGTGCTGATCTTCCTGGTCGGGCTGACCCGGATCGCGCTGGGCGTGCACTTCGTGTCCGACGTGATCGGCGGCTGGCTGCTCGGCGCGGCCTGGCTGGGCGTCACCGCGTACGCCTTCCGGCTGTGGCGGCGCGAGCGCGGCCGGCCGGTGCCGCCGCTGCGTGAGGGCCTGGAGCCGGAGGCGGGCG
Source organism: Micromonospora sp. SYSU B005 (assembly GCF_055362685.1). Lineage (NCBI taxonomy): Bacteria > Bacillati > Actinomycetota > Actinomycetes > Micromonosporales > Micromonosporaceae > Micromonospora > Micromonospora sp. SYSU B005. Next base: position 39,365 of record NZ_JAXCFU010000019.1, read on the forward strand.
AGGATCTGGCGCTCGCGCCGGACGAGGAGAAGGTGCTGGAGCACCCGCGCTCGGCGGTGGCCGAGCTGCTGGTCGGCTGGGTGATCGTATTCGGTGTGCTCTACGCGTTCGGCATGTTCGTCAGCTACCACGCCAAGGGCACGTTCTTCGACACGCTCGACACCGAGGTGCCGCGCTGGTTCGCCGAGCGGCACACCGACGCGCTCACGGAGCTGAGCTGGTGGTGGAGCAAGTTCGGCGACACCCACGCGATCCTGCTGGTGTCGCTGGTGTTCTGCCCGATCGTGCTGGCCGTGTGGCGGCGCTGGCGGCCGGTGCTGTACGTGGTGCTGGCGATGTTCGGTGAGCTGAGCCTGTTCCTGGCCAGCGCCCGCGTGGTGGACCGGCCCCGGCCGCCGGTGGAGAACCTGGACGGGCAGATGCCCACCTCGTCGTTCCCGTCCGGCCACATCGCGGCGACCATCTGCCTCTGGGTGGCCATGGCGGTCATCGTGTTCCCGCGTACCGACAGGTGGTGGCGGTGGCTGTTCGTGGGCATGGCCGTGCTGATGCCGGTCGGCGTGGCCACCTCCCGGATGTACCGGGGCATGCACCACCCGACCGACTTCATGGGCGCGATCCTGCTCGGCGCGCTCTGGCTGTCGCTGCTGTACTGGGTGATCAAGCCCAACGCCGACGTCCACGAGGGCAACCAGCCGGCGATCGAGTCCGAACAGGTCGACGAGCTGGACGACGAGCTGGCCAAGGCCGCGCGGCCGGACTGAGCCGATGCTGCGGGTGATGACCTGGAACATCCGGACCGGCGGGCGGGACGGCGGCGGCGCCGACCGCCGGGACCGGATCGTCTCGGTCGTCACCGCGCAGCGCCCCGACGTGCTGGCCCTGCAGGAGCTGCGCGGCATGGACGCCACGCTGGACGGCCTGGCCGACCGGCTCGGGATGGCGGCGTACCCGGCCCGGTCCTGCTTCGGTCAGCCGGTGGCGGTGCTGGTCCGCCCGCCGCTGCGGGTGCTGCGTGCCGGCCGGGTCCGCCGCCCGTTCCACCACGCCGCCGCCCGGGTGCAGGTCGCCACCGGCGCGGGACCGCTGACCGTGCTGAGCACGCACCTGTACCCCTACTCGGGTGGGCGGCGGCGGATGGAGGCGGACTGGCTGGCCGCCGCGCTGCGGCGTACCGGGGGAGAGCTGGCCCTGCTCGCCGGGGACCTGAACACGCTGGAGCCCGCCGTCGACCACACCGCCCGGCTGGCCGGGCTGGCCACGGCGTACCGGCGGCGGCACCTGCGCCGCGACGGCCGTACCGTGGACACCCGCGCGGTGGCCCGGCTGCTCGACGCCGGCCTGGTGGATCTGTGGCCGCGCTCCGGCGGCGACGAACCCGGCGGCCTGACCGTGCCGACCCGGCACGGCGGCGCCGAGTTCGCCGGGATGCGGCTGGACTACCTGCTCGCCACCCCGGCGCTGGCCGGCCGGGTACGCGCGGTGGGGGTGGTCCGCGACGGTGACGCGGACACGGCCTCGGACCACTATCCGGTGCTGGCCGACGTGGACGTCACGGCCGGCTGACCGACCCGGACGCCAGGTCGGCCACCACGAAGGCCGCGAAGATCAGAATGACCGCCTCGCTGACCAGCCAGGAGTGCCTGTCGGTCCAGGAGCGGAACACGGGCAGCAGCCGGTCCGCGCGCTCGCCGAACAGCAGCAGCGCCAGCAGCGGAAGCGCCAGCAGCAGCACGGTGAGCGCCGTGAACGGCAGCAGATGCCACCACGGACGGCCGTGCCCGGCCATGCTGCCCGCGACCGACGCCATGACCAGCTCGTCGCTCGGCACCGCGACGGCGAGCACCAGCCCCAGACCGAAGGCGTACGTGGCATCAACGGCCCGAGCACGCCGACCGCCACGCCGCCCAGGAAGGCCGCCGAGCTGCGGCGCGGGTGGTGTCCGCCGGCGAGGACGACGGCGCTGACGAGCTTCGACCCGGCGACCATCTCCAGCGCCAGCGGCAGCGCGGTCAGCAGGGGCATGCCCCATTCTGGTGCCGCCGCCGAGCGCGCCGGGCCGGGTTCTACAGGACCAGGTTGAGCAGCACGGTGAGCACCACCGAGGCGGCGATCGAGAAGAGGATCATCAGCAGGCAGCCGAGCCCGCCTCCGGCGGGACGGATCTCGGTGTTCCCGATACGCATGGCGTCAACTCCTCAGCGGTCACAGCTCGCGCAGCCGGGGCAGCAGCTCCTCCTGGGCCCAGTCGAGGAACATCGGCTGGGTGTCACCGCCCACCTGCACCAGCGCGACGTGGGTGAAGCCGGCGTCGACGAACTTCTTGAACGCCTCGACGTGCCGGTCGGTGTCCGGGCCGCAGGAGATGCCCTCGGCCACGTCGTCCTCGCGGACGAACTGGGTGGCCGCCTCGAACGACTCCGGGCCGGGCAGGTCGGCGTTGACCTTCCAGCCCAGGCCGAACCAGCGGAACTGGTCGTGCACGATCTTGCGGCACTCGTCCTCGTCCGGGCCGTAGCAGATGGCGACCTGCCCGTAGCGGGGGCGGCCCGCGCCGCCCGCCTCCTCGTACATGTCGATCAGGTGGGACAGCGGGTCGGTGGCGATCATGGCGTCGGCGTACTCGGCGGCCAGCGTGGCCGACTGCCGCCCGGACGCGGCCACCGCCATCGGCACCGGCCGCTCCGGCCGGTCCCAGAGGTACGCGTCGGGGACGTCGAAGTGGTTGCCGGAGAACGTCAGCGTCTCGCCGTTGAGGAGCGGCCGGATGATCTGCAGCGCTTCCTCGAACATCTCGTGCCGCTGCTGCACGTGCGGCCATCCGCCCACCACGTGCTCGTTGAGGTTCTCCCCGGCGCCGAGACCGAGCGTGAACCGCCCGTCCGAGAGCACCCCGATGGTGCTGGCCTTCTGCGCCACGACCGCCGGGTGGTACCGCCGGATCGGGCAGGTCACGAACGGCATCAGCTCGGCCCGGCTGGTGGCGTGGGCGACCGCGCCGAGCACCGACCAGGCGTACGGGGAGTGGCCCTGAGACTCCAGCCAGGGGTAGTAGTGGTCGGACATGACCAGATGGTCGAAGCCGGCGGCCTCGGCGTGTACGGCGTGGTCGACCAGTTCCTTCGGGCCGGCCTGCTCGCACATGAGGGTGTAACCGACGTTGACTATGGCACGTCTCCTTCCCGGGCGGATCGTCCCCGGATACCCCGCCCCGCGCGGGTCAACCCTGCTGTCCGCTTCGCCGCCCGCCTTCGGCCGGTTGTCTTAACCGGTTCAGTACGCGTCGCCGGTCAACCCCCGTCGTCTACCGGCGCGTTCCGCTTAACCGGTTGCCTAAAGCCTTCCATCGCCCTACGCTGATGCCTGCGTCCGTTCGGGAACCGGGCGGCGGCTACCGGGCTCAGTCGCCACCACCTCGTCACCGTCACCGCACCCCCGCTCGGGCACGGGGGAGACCTTCCCCTGAGGACAGCCATGAAGAAACTGCTCTCCGTCGCGGGCGCCGCCCTGCTGACGGCCCTCGCCGCCGTCTTCGCCCTCGGGCAGCCGGCCAACGCCGCCACCGGGTTCTCCGTCTCCAACGGGCGGCTCTACGACGCAGGCGGCGTCGAGTTCGTGATGCGCGGCGTCAACCACGCGCACACCTGGTACCCGCAGCAGACCAGCTCCTTCGCCAACATCAAGGCGCTCGGCGCGAACACCGTCCGGGTGGTGCTGTCCAGCGGCGACCGCTGGACGAAGAACAGCGCCGTCGACGTGGCGAACGTGATCTCACTGTGCAAGGCGAACCGGATGATCTGCGTGCTGGAGGTGCACGACACCACCGGGTACGGCGAGGACGGCGCCGCCACCACGCTGGCGAAGGCCACCGACTACTGGCTGAGCATCGCCGACGTGCTCAAGGGCCAGGAGAAGTACGTCATCGTCAACATCGGCAACGAGCCGTTCGGCAACCAGGGCTACAGCGCCTGGACCACCGACACCTCGAACGCGATCAAGCGGCTGCGCGCCGCCGGCCTCACCCACACGATCATGGTGGACGCGCCCAACTGGGGCCAGGACTGGTCGTTCACCATGCGCGACAACGCCGGCACCGTGTTCGCCGCCGACCCGCAGCGCAACACCGTCTTCTCCATCCACATGTACGGCGTGTTCGACACCGCCGCCGAGATCAGCGACTACCTCGGCCGGTTCCGGACCGCCGGGCTGCCCATCGTGGTCGGCGAGTTCGGCTTCAACCACTCCGACGGCAACCCCGACGAGGACGCCATCATGGCGTACGCCCAGGCCAACGGCATCGGCTACCTCGGCTGGTCGTGGAGCGGCAACGGCGGCGGCGTGGAGTACCTCGACATGACCACCGCGTTCAACCCGGCCCAGCTCACCAGCTGGGGTCAGCGGATCTTCAACGGCGCCAACGGCATCGCCGCCACGTCCCGCGAGGCGTCGGTGTACGCGAGCACCACCCCGACCGCCAGCCCGACGGTCAGTCCCACCGTGAGCCCGACGACCAGCCCGACCGTCAGCCCGACCCCGCCGCCGCCCACCACGCCCCCGCCGGCCGGTGGCTGCACCGCCACCTACACCGTCGCGAACTCGTGGCAGGGCGGCTTCCAGGGCGAGGTCAAGGTGACCGCCGGAGCCGCCGCGATCACCGGCTGGACGGTGCGCTGGACGTTCGCCAACGGCCAGTCCGTCACCCAGGCGTGGAACGCGAGCGTCAGCAACAGCGGGTCGGCGTACACCGCCCGCAACGTCGACTACAACGGCCGCCTCGGCGCCGGCGCGAGCACCACGTTCGGCTTCATCGGCAGCTGGACCGGCACCAACTCCACCCCCGCGACTACCTGCACCGCGAGCTGATCCACCGGGTGGCCGGGTCCCGTGCGGGCCCGGCCACCGCTCTCCGACATAGTGAGCAAGGAGTTTGCGCCGCGTCCGGACGCGGGTACAGACGCCACGCCCTTGATCGCGGGTCGAGGCGCGAGCGCGAGGGACCGGAGGCGACGTCATGAGCACGGGAACCAGGGGACGACCGTCGGGGCTGGTGATCGGCTCGCTCGTGGCCATCTCGTTCGGCACCGTGTTCGTGCTGGTCAACAGCGGCGGTCTGGACGCGCCCTGGCCGCTGGTGCTGCGCGTCGCCGGCCTGCTGGTGGCCGCGATGCTCCTGGTCACGCTGTTCCGGGTGGCCGGCCGGGAGACGCCCGCCCCGCAGCGGGAGGCCGCCGGGTTCATGGACCGCCGCTACTGGCTGGTGGTGGCGCTGGAGGCGGTCGCGCTCTTCGGCGGCCTGTTCGTGATCAACAACGTGCTGGACCGTCCCGCCGTCGGTGTCGCCTGGGTCGCGGTGGTCGTCGGCGTGCACTTCTTCGGCCTCGCCCACGTCTGGCGGATGCCGCTCTACCACTGGCTGGGCGCCGTGATGACAGCGCTCGGCCTGGCCGGGTTCCTCGCCCACGCGCTCGGCGCGGGCGCCGGCACCGTCGGCCTGATCTCCGGTGTGGGGTGCGGCGCGGCCCTGTTCGCCGCAGTGGCCCTCGCCCTGCGGGACACCGTCCGTCGCGCCGCCGCCTGAGGACGGCCGGACCGCTGATTGCCGCCGGGAGGAAGGCGGCCGGAACGTGGTGACTCAGGGTGTTGCGCTCTCCGCTTAGCGTGAGGGGAGTCGTACTCCCTGAAGGGCGGGGACATGTGGGAAACGATTCTGGGCTTCGTCAGTCTGATGCTGGTAGCGGTGTCGTTGTGCTTCTCCGCCGTGCAGACGCGGGAGGTGGCGAAACAGAGCCGCATCAACAACGGCATCGGCTCGGCCACCGCGCTGATGGAAGTGAACAACTTGTCTCGCGCCTGGCACGACCGCCTGTTGGAGAATCCGCCGCTTCGCGCATACTTCTTCGACCGGAAGCCCTCCGCGCCGACCGACACCGACCGGCCCGTCGTGATCACCCTCGCGGTGCTACTCGCGGACGTGCTGGAGTGCGAGCTGCAGGTGGCCGGGCTGCTGCCCGACTTCCGATTCGCCCACTCCTGGCACCGGTGGCCCGCGCACATGCTGGAGCAGAGCCCCGTCCTGGTCGAGGTGGTGGAGAGCCACCCCGACTGGTGGCCCACGCTCCACGAGCTGTGGCGCTCGACCGGCGAGTCCCGCCCGGCCGCCGTGCCCCATCCATTGGTCGGTGGGGCTGCGGCCACCTCGGCCCGCGTCCCGCGGCGGCGCCGGTGACCCCCTGAACGTCCGGGGCGCGTAGGCCTCCGCGGTTGAACGGGCCGGTCACCGCTGCCGACGTCTCTCAGCCAACGACGGCGACCTCCAGCAGCAACGCCTGCTCGGGGTGCAGGGCGGGGAGCTGAACGCCGACAGTGCCCAGCACCGAACCGCTTACCGTGATGCCGTCGCCCGGCCAGGCCAGCCAGCCCGGCGGGGACATCTCCAGCGCCGCGGGCTCCGGCACCCCGGCGGGCGGGCGGACCCGGTAGCGCCGCTGCGGGTCCAGCCCCGGCAGCCGTACCGCGCCCGGCACCTGCGCCGCGGAGGTGGCGAGCCGGCTGACCGCGTACACCGCATGGGAGCTGTCGTGGGCGACCACGCCGTGGGCCTGCACGGCCGGGTCCGGGTGGTCGGCCCGGACCACCCGGCCGGTGTGCAGCAGCGGGCGCAGCCGCTTGTGCAGCGCCACCCAGGCGGCGAGTTCGGCCCGCTCGCCGGCGTCGATCGCGCTGATGTCCCACTCGACGCCGTGGTGGCCGAACAGCGCGGTGACCGCCCGGAAGCTCAGGTCGTGTACGCGGTGCGTGGTGTGCGAGCGTTCCGGGCCGATGTGCGTGCCGATCAGTTCCGGCGGCAGCAGCAGGCCGGTCCAGCGCTGGATGGACAGCCGTTCCAGCGCGTCGTTGCAGTCGCTGGCCCAGACCCGGTCGGTGCGGCGCAGGATCTCCAGGTCGACCCGGGCACCACCGGAGGAGCAGCTCTCGATCTCGGCGTCCGGGTGCCGGGCACGCAGCTCGTCCAGCAGCCGGTAGACCGCGAGGGTCTGCGCGTGCACACCCGGCCGTCCGGCGTGCCCGGCCTCGGTGAGGTCGCGGTTGTGGTCCCACTTCAGGTACGCGAGGCCGTCGTGCCCGCTCAGCACCGCGTCGAGTCGTTCGAGCAGGTACGCGTACGCGTCCGGGTGGGCCAGGTCGAGCACCTGCTGGTGCCGCCACGGTGGCGGCAGCCGGCCCGGCGCCTGGAGCACCCAGTCCGGGTGGGCGCGGAACAGGTCGGAGTCGGGGTTGACCATCTCCGGTTCGACCCACAGCCCGAACTGCATGCCGTGCCCGCGAACGTGGTCGATCAGCGGCTGCAACCCGTCCGGCCAGACCTCGCCGTCGACCCACCAGTCGCCGAGCCCGGCCTGGTCGTGCCGCCGGCCGCGGAACCAGCCGTCGTCGAGCACGAAGCGTTCCACCCCGACCTCGGCGGCCCGGTCGGCCAGTGTCCGCAGCCGGTCCAGGTCGTGGTCGAAGTAGACCGCCTCCCACACGTTCAGCGTGACCGGCCGGGGCGTGCGCGGGTGCGACGTGCGTGCTCGCAGGTGCGTGTGCAGCGCGTCGCTGAGCCCGTCCAGCCCGTCGGCCGAGTGCGCCGCGTAGAGCAGGGGAGTGGCGTACTCCTCGCCCGGCCCCAGCACGATCTCGCCGGGTGCGAGCAGCTCACCGCCGCCGAGCGTGGACTCACCTGTCGGGCGGCGCTCGGCGGCGGTGACGTGGTCGCCGCTCCACGCGGTGTGCACCGCCCACACCTCGCCGTGCCGGAAGCCGAACCCGGCGGTGCCCGCGACCAGCAGCAGCGTGGCGTCGTGGCCGGTGCGGCCGTGCCGTCCCTCGCGTACCCACGCGCCCATCGGCCACGGGTGCCGCTGCGGCGCGCGCTCCCGGCACCAGCGGCCGGTCAGGTCGAGCAGCTCGGTGGCGACCGCCGGCACCGGCAGCACCGGCGTCAGCTCCCGGACCTCGTACCGGCCGTCGCCGTCGTTGCGCAGCCGGTGCCGCAGCGTCAGCACGCCCGCCGCGTCCAGCGTGATCTCGACGGTCAGGCTCAGCCCCGCGCCCGGGTCCGCCGCCCGCACCACCACCCGCCCGGAGGAAAGGAAGGGCCCCTTGTTAACGCCTGGTGCAGGTAAAGGGCCCCCTCCTAACACGCCGGGTCCGCTCGTGGCAACACCGTCGAGCGGCGGCGCCGGTGCCGCGGGCTCGTCGTGCACGTCGAGGCCGGTGAGGCGGAACGCGGTCGACCAGTCCCGGCCGTCGCGGTGACCGGCGAGACCGGGCCGCCCGCTCCACCCGGCGCTCGCCTCGGGCAGCAGCGACAGCACAGTGGGGGCGTCGAAGCTGCTCGGCACCACCGGCGGCACCGTGGCGTCGACGACTGCGGGCAGGTCCTCGTCGGGCAGCGGGCCGAGGTCGGTGCCCCAGTGCACGACCCGGGGCAGCCCCGGGCCGCGGGCGTCGAGCACCAGGCTGGTCCGCGCGCGGCGCAGGTGGACGATCGTCATCCCTTGGAGGCTCCCAGCGTCAGACCCCGGACGAACTGCTTCTGGAGCAGGAAGAAGATCACCAGGGTGGGGATCGCGACCAGCACCGAGCCGGCCGAGACCAGGTTGTTGTCGGTGAAGAACTCGCCGCGCAGGTTGTTCAGCGAGCTGGTGACCGGGAACTTGTCGCCGGTCCGCATGAGCACTGTGGCCCAGAAGAACTCGTTGTAGATCCAGGTGACCTCGAGCGTGGCGAGGGCGGCGAGCGCCGGGCGGCACAGCGGCAGCGTGACCTGCCAGTACTGCCGCCACACGTTCGCCCCGTCGACCATCGCGGCCTCGTACAGCTCGTGCGGCAGCGCCTTCATGTAGTTGCTGAGCACGAACACGCAGAAGCCGCACTGGAACGCGACGTTGACCAGGATCAGCCCCCAGTAGCTGTCGTACAGCAGCTCCGAGTCGCTCATCCAGGCCGGCAGCGGGATCTCGGTGAACATCCGGAACAGCGGGATGAGCAGCGCCTGCTGCGGCAGCAGGTTCGCCGCGGTGAACAGGCCGAGCAGCGCGATGTTGAGCTTCCAGCTGAACCGGGCGATCACGAACGCCACGCAGGAGGCGAGGAACAGCGTGAGCAGCACCGCCGGGACGGTGATGTACGCGGAGTTGAGGAAGTGCTTGCCGAACTCGGCGGTACGCCAGGCGGTGACGTAGTTGTCGACCGTCCAGCCGCCGAGCGACACGTAGCCGTTGTCGGCGGTGTACTCGTAGGAGCGGAACGAGGTGAGCACCGCCCAGAGGATGGGGAACAGCCAGCCCACGGCGACCGTACCCAGGAACAGGTGCAGGACGACCCGGGCGGGCCGCACGGGGCGGCGGCGGCCGGCGGAGACGGCGGTCATCGCTTGTCCTCCCGCATCACGGTCCAGAGGTAGATGGTGATGAAGACCAGCGAGACGGCCAGCATGATGGTCGCCAGCGCGGAGCCGAAGCCGATCCGGCTCGCCTCGCCCACCACGTTCTGGGTGACCAGCGCGGAGATCAGTTCCAGCCCGTTGCGGCCCTTGTTGATGACCCAGACCAGGTCGAACGCGCGCAGCGACTCGATCACCGTCACCACCAGCACGATGATGTTGATCGGGCGCAGCACCGGGAAGACGACCCGGAAGAACGTGCTGGTCTCCGAGGAGCCGTCGACCGCGGCGGCCTCCCGCAACGACGGGTCGACGCCCTTCAGGCCGGCCAGGTAGAGCAACATGATGTAGCCGACGTGCCGCCAGCCGGCCGCCACAAGCACGGCCCAGATGTTGACGTTCGGGTCGCCGTACCAGTCGGTCTCGCCGCCGAACACGCCGTTGAGCAGCCCCTGGTCGCGGCTGTAGATGAGCTGCCAGACGAAGCCGATGAGCGCCAGCGACAGCACCACCGGCAGGTAGAGCGCGGTCTGGTAGAAGCGACTGCCGCGAATCTCCTTGTCGAGCAGCACGGCGAGGAACATGCCGAACGGGGTGGCCACCACGAACAGCGCGGCCAGCCAGAGCAGGTTGTTCTGCACGGCGGGGACGAACGGCGGGTAGATGTTCACCACGTCGTCGTAGTTCTTGGCCCCGACCCACTCGATCTCGCTGATCGGGCCGATGCCGTCCCAGTTCGTGCCGGAGAGCAGCACCGTCGCCACCGCGGGCAGCCAGACCAGCCCGGTGACGAGCAACAGGGGTACCAGCACCATCAGCGTGATCACCACGCGGTCGGTGCGGGACAGGAGCCGTAGCCGGCGGCCGCGACCACCGTTGGTGGTGGTCGCGGCCGGCGGCGGCACGGCGCGATCCGCTTGGATCAGGGGCAGGTCGGACATGATGTCCTTCCCCCTTCCGCCGTCAGCTGGTGAAGATCGACTTCTTCTGGTTCTCGATGCTGGTGAGCAGCCCGCTGATGTCCTTCGGGTCCTTGATGAACTGCTGCAACGCCGGGATCATCACGGTGGAGGCGAAGTCCGGCCGGGTGTCGCGGTCGAGGAACTGGGCGATCTCGGTGGCGGAGCCGACCAGCTCGGCCGCCTTCTTCTGCAGCGCGGTGTAGGCGCCGGTGTCCGCGCCGCTGTTGGCCACGAGCGTGCTCGGGTCGTTCTTGACCGTGATGTCCGCCGCCTCCTTCGAGCCGAGGTACGTCAGCAGCTTCTGCGCCGCGTCCTTGGACTTCGGCTTGCGGGCCATCATGTAGCCGTCGATCGGGGCGTCCAGCGCCTTTGCGCCGATGGTCGAGTCGATCTCGGGGAACGTGAAGAAGTCCAGGTCCTCCAGGTCGGCGCCGCTGAACTGCTGGCCGACGAACAGGCCGAGCAGGTACATGCCGCTCTTCTTCTGCTGCAGCGACTGCGCGGCCTCCTGCCAGGTGCGGCCGAGCGAGTCCGGCTGGTGCAGGGGGAGCAGCCCGGCCCAGGTGTCGAAGACCTTCTTCACCTTGTCGGAGGTCCACGCCTCCTTGCCGGCCATCAGGTCGATGTGGAACTGGTAGCCGTTGATCCGCAGGTTGAGGATGTCGAACGTGCCCATTGCGGGCCAGCCGTCCTTGTCCGCGAACGCGATCGGGTTCAGGCCGTCCTTCTTCATCTGCGCGCCGAGCGTGTTGAGGTCGTCCAGCGTCTTCGGCACCTCGTAGCCGCGCTGCTGCCACACCGACTTGCGGTAGAAGACGGCCCACGGGTAGTACGACGCCGGTACGAAGTACTGCTTGCCGTCGTCGCCTGTGGACGCCTTCTTGAACGCGTCGGAGTAGCCGTCGAGCTTGCCCCACACGTCGCTGAGGTCACCGGCCAGGCCCTTGGCGGCGAAGAAGCGCATCCGGTAGCCGGCGAACCAGGTGAACACGTCGTCCGGCTTGCCCTGCAGGTAGTTGTTGATGTTCTCCTGGAACGTGTTGTGGTCGACCGTGTTGATGTCGACGGTCACGCCGGAGGACGTCTTGAAGCCGTCCATCACCTTGGCGACGACGTCCTTGGGCTTCGGGTCCGACTGGTTCGAGCCGAGCGAGACGCTCTTGGCGTCGCCACCGGACCCGGAGTCGGAGTCGCCGCAGCCGGCGAGCAGCCCGGTGCCGAGCAGCGCCCCCGCGCCGGCCGCGCCGGCGAGCAGCGAGCGCCGGTTCAGGCCGGCGACGGACGGGGGTACGAGCCGGGCGAGGTATTCGGCTTGCGAGCGGGGACGGGACATGGTGCCTCCTGCGTGGAAGAGGTGCGCTGCGCTCATGGACCGTGATCGTTGGCGGTGAGCGGTGTTCGTGTCGGCCGTGGCAGATCCACCGAGAATCCACACGTCCGAACACAAACAGCCGGTGGCGCTTGAAGCTACCCCTTGGCGCGGCGCTGTCAAGAGGGCAAAAAGACGACGCTGTCAGCGGCAGGACAGGGCAAAGAGCCGGTAAACGTTGGAACTTCAGTCGATGTTGGAAAGTGTTGACTTGGGGTGCTGTTCGGGGGCAACCTCTGCTGTCATGCGGAACTGGCACGGCGAGGGCATCTGGTACGGCGCCGACTACAACCCGGAGCAGTGGCCCGAGCAGACGTGGGCCGAGGACGTCGACCTCATGCGACGCGCCGGGGTCAACCTGGTCTCGGTCGGCATCTTCTCCTGGGCCCTGATCGAACCCACCCCGGGGCGGTACGTCTTCGACTGGCTGGACCGGGCGATCGACCTGCTGCACGACGGCGGCATCAGCGTCGACCTGGCCACCGCCACCGCCAGCCCACCACCGTGGCTGGCACACCGGCACCCGGAGACGCTGCCCCGCCGGGCCGACGGCACGGTGCTCTGGCCCGGCGGCCGGCAGGCGTACTGCCCCAGCTCGCCGGTGTTCCGGGACCACTCGCTCGCCCTGGTCGAGGCCGTCGCCCGCCGGTACGCGCGCCACCCCGCCGTCGTGCTCTGGCACGTCTCCAACGAACTCGGCTGCCACAACGTGCACTGCTACTGCGACGTCAGCGCCGAGGCGTTCCGCGGCTGGTTGCGCGAGCGCTACGGCGACCTGGACTCGCTCAACGCGGCCTGGGGCACCGCGTTCTGGAGCCAGCGCTACCACGACTGGGCCGAGGTCAACCCGCCGCGCACCGCCCCGACGTTCGCCAACCCGACCCAGCAACTGGACTTCCTGAGGTTCTCCTCCGACGAGCAGCGCGCGCAGCTGCGCGCCGAACGGGAGCTGCTGAACCGGCTCGTCCCGCAGCCGGTCACCACGAACTTCATGATCGGCACCGGCATCAAGTACCTGGACTACCACTCCTGGGCCTCCGACGTGGACGTGGTCGCCAACGACCACTACCTCACCGCCGCCGACCCGCAGCCGCAGGTCAACCTGGCCCTCGCGGCCGACCACACCCGGGGCGTCGCCGGTGGCGCGCCGTGGCTGCTGATGGAGCACTCCACCAGCGCGGTCAACTGGCAGCCCCGCAACGTGGCCAAGACGCCCGGCCAGATGCGCCGCAACAGCCTCGCCCACGTCGCGCGCGGCGCCGACGGCGTGCTGTTCTTCCAGTGGCGGGCCTCCCGGGCCGGCGCGGAGAAGTTCCACTCCGCGCTGGTGCCGCACGCCGGGCCGGACACCAAGGTGTTCCGCGAGGTCTGCCGGCTCGGCGCCGACCTGCGCGCGCTCGCCGAGGTACGGGGCAGCCGCGTCGACGCCGACGTGGCGATCCTGTTCGACTACGAGGCCTGGTGGGGCGCCGAACTCGACTCCCACCCCAGCGTCGACGTCACGTACACCGACCGGTTGGCCGCGCTGCACGCCGCGCTCTGGCGGGCCGGGGTCACCGCCGACGTGGTGCACCCGTCGGCCGACCTGTCGCGCTACCGGCTCGTCGTGGTGCCCACGCTCTACCTCGTCCGCGACGCCGACGCCGACGCGCTGCGCCGGTTCGTGGAAGCCGGCGGCACGGCTGTGGTCACCTACTTCAGCGGCATCGTCGACGAGCACGACCACATCCGGCTCGGCGGCTACCCCGGCGCGTTCCGCGACCTGCTCGGCGTACGCGTCGAGGAGTTCTTCCCGCTGCGGGCCGGCGAGACGGTACGCCTCGACGACGGCGCCCGCGCCGACGTGTGGACCGAGTGGCTGCACGCCGAGGGCGCGGACGTGCTGGCCGCGTACACCGACGGGCCGCTGCCCGGCGTGCCGGCGCTGACCCGCAACGCCGTCGGCGCGGGCGCCGCCTGGTACGTCGGCACCCGGCTCGACGACGAGGCCACCGACCGGCTGGTGGCCCGGCTGCTCGACGAGACGGGTGTCCGTCCGCCGGTGGGCGCGCCGCCCGGAGTGGAGGTGGTCCGCCGTCGCTCGGCGGACCGGAGCTGGCTGTTCGTGGTCAACCACACCACCGGGCCGGCCCGGCTGGCGGTCACCGGCACCGAGCTGCTCGGCGGCGTCCGGTGCGACGGCGATCTGGAGGTGCCGGCGGGTGAGGTGGCGGTGGTCCGCGAGGAGCCCGCGCCGGTGCCCGCGACCGCCTGACCGGTACGTGGCCGTTCGCGCCGAGGAGGTCCCCCATGCTCGCCCAGCAACGGCAGAGCGCCATCCTGGAGTTGATCCGCCAGAGCGGCGGCGTCCGGGTCAGTCACCTGGTCAGCCGCTTCGGTGTGTCCGACATGACGATCCGCCGCGACCTGGAGGTGCTGGCCGACCGCGGCCTGATCGACAAGGTGCACGGCGGCGCCACGCTGGCCGGACCGGGCTCCACCGAGGAGCCCGGCTTCGCCGCCAAGTCGGTACGCCAGCAGGCCGAGAAACGCGCCATCGTGGAGCGGGCCGCCGGCCTGGTCGAGCCCGGGATGGCGGTGGCGCTGTCCGCCGGCACCACCACCGCCGCGCTGGCCGCCCGGCTGGCCGAGGTACGCGGGCTGACTGTGGTCACCAACTCGATTCCGGTGGCCGACGCGCTCTACCAGAATCCCCGCGCCGACCAGACGGTGGTGCTGACCGGTGGCATCCGTACCCCGTCGGACGCGCTGACCGGCCCGGTCGCCGAGGCGGCCATCGCCGCCCTCAACGTCGACCTGCTGTTCCTGGGCGTGCACGGGATGAGCCCGCGTACCGGGTTCACCACGCCGAACCTGCTGGAGGCGGCGGTGAACCGGCGGCTGATCGGGTCCGCGCGCCGGCTGGTGGTGCTCGCCGACCACACCAAGTGGGAGACCATCGGCATCGCCACCATCGCGCCGCTGGAGGAGGCGGACGTGCTGATCACCGACGGCGGCCTGCCGCCGGAGGCCCGCCGGCAGCTCGGCGAGCAGGTCGGCGAGCTGGTGGTGGTACGCGCCGACTGAGGCCACGGCGCGCCTCACAGCCACTTCTCAGCCCCGCCGTTTAGGGTGCCCTGACGAAGCGTCCGACGGTCCATGTCGGAGTGCCGTTCAGCGGGAGTGACCGATGGTCTTCAAGAAGATGTTGAGCGCGTTCGGCGTGGGTGGCCCGAGCGTCGACACGGTGCTCACCAACCCGAACACCCGGCCCGGGCTGACCCTGGACGGTCACGTCAACCTGGTCGGCGGCGACAGCCCGGCGCGGATCGAGCAGATCAACCTCGGCCTGGTCACCCGCGTCGAGATCGAGAGCGGCGACCACGAGTACGCGGGCGTGATGGAGTTCCACCGGATGCCGGTCAGCGGCGCGTTCGAGCTGGCGCCGAAGCAGCAGCTCTCCATCCCGTTCCAGATGCCGGTGCCGTGGGAGACCCCGATCACCGACGTGTACGGCCAGCGCCTGCACGGCATGACGATGGGCCTGCGTACCGAGCTGGCGGTGGCCCGCGCCGTCGACAAGTCCGACCTGGACCAGGTGTCGGTGCACCCGCTGCCGATCCACGAGCGGATCCTGGAGGCGTTCCAGGCGCTCGGCTTCCGGTTCAAGCACGCCGACCTGGAGCGCGGCCACATCTACGGCGTGCCGCAGACGCTGCCGTTCTACCAGGAGATCGAGTTCTTCGCCGCGCCGCAGTACGCGCAGACGGTCACCGAGGTCGAGCTGACGTTCGTGACCAGCCAGCAGGGCGTCGAGGTGATCCTGGAGTGCGACAAGCGCGGCGGCTTCCTCAGCCCCGGGCACGACGTCATCGGCCGCTACTCGGTCCCGCACAGCGACGCCACCCGTACCGACTGGGTGCAGGTCGTCGACGGCTGGCTGCGGGAGACCACCGGCCGCTACGGCAGCATGCGGGCCCAGGGCTTCGGCATGCCGCACGGCGGCCACGGCTACCCGGGTCACCACGGCTACGCCGGCCACGGGCGGCGCGGCCCGGGCATGGGCGGCGTGGTCGCGGGCGCCGCGCTGGGTGTCGCCGGCGGCATGATCGCCGGGGAGATGCTCGACGACGCGTTCGACGGCGGCGACGACTTCGGGGACTTCGGCGAGGAGTGAGCAGACGCGACGACGCCCCCGGGACGGATCCCGGGGGCGTCGCCGTTCGCGCGGCGTGCGGTCAACGTCCGCGGCGCTCCTTGCCGGAGCGGCGCGCGCTGCCCGCCTTCGACAGGCCACGGCTGACCAGGTACGCGCCGGTCAGCGCGGTCAGGTACCACCACGCCTGGTTCGGGTTGTTGATGTTCAGGCCGTTGGTGGCGGCGCCTCGCCAGAACGCGGCGATCACGACGACCGCGACCGCTGCGGCGTACACCCAGAACTCGGTGGTCAGGAACGCCTGCTTCGTCTCCGTACCCGGGGACGGCATGTTCTCCCGGTGACCGTCGTGCATCGACGGCATGTGCCGGGTCGACGTGTCCTGCATGCTCGACCGGTTCTGGACGTCGGACATCGGCCGGTTCATCGGCCTGGTGGATGCAGCCTGCGTGCTCATCTGGTCCTCCTCAGGATTTGATGAGTCGTTAACCTGCACACCCTCGCCCCGCTACCGCAGGTCGGCCACGGCGCGGTTCGCGCTCTGTGGCGGGGGCACCCTGGGTCTACCCGGGCCCGGAGACAAGGTAACCGCCGGTCATCGTCGAATGGCCCCGCGCTCGGCTCACGGCCGGAACCGGACATCCGGGCGCACACCGGGCCTCCCACCGCCGGTTCCGGTTTCAGCCACCCGCCCTCGGGCACGCACCACCGATACCCCGAGAGAGCTGCGAGGTGGTTGACGTGCGTGAGGACGACATGCGGCAGGACGCAGCCCGGCGGGCCGAGCAGCGGGTCGCCGGAGGCGTGTACGGCGAGGGCGCGCTGGACGAGGTCACGGTGCCGCAGACCGACGTCGAGCGGATGCGGCAGGAACTCGACCCGGACGACCCGGCGGACGTACCCGTCGACCCGACGGTGCTGCGCGACGGCGGACCGACCCGGGGTCAGGGCGCGGTGACCACGACCGGCGGTACCGCGGGTCCGGCGAGTGTGCGCCGGGTGGCCCGCCAGCCCGAGAAGCACCCGGGCAAGGTGGCCCCGACGACGACCGGCGACGCGAGTACGGGTGGCCTGAGCACCCCGGCCGGCGGTTCCACGAGCGACAACTCGGCCACCGGTGCCCAGGTGGGCAACTTCACCGACAACCGCCCCAACCCGGGCTGACCGAGGCAGCACGGCAAGGGCGGGACGGCCTCCGGCCGCCCCGCCCTTGCGCACCCGCCACTTCGCCGAAGTGGCGCAGTCAGGGCGGCCATGATGTAGCCGTTTCCCCGATCTGGCGAACGGGCCGCCACTCCGGCGAACTGGTGCGAACAGGCCGCCCGGACACGTCCCCGCCGCCCCGCAAAGCCGGCACCCGTCGATCTTGCACTTCCGCCCCCAAGATTGTCCGTTTGATGGAGTTTTCCGGGGCCGCAACTCCATGATCGCGGAGCGAGGGCGAGGGGGCACGGGCGGGCGGGACAGGGGGAGTCAGGGGGTGCGGAGGATGCCCAGGCGCTGGGTGGCTCTCGTGAGGGCCACGTAGAGGTCGCTGTGGCCCCTGGGGGACTCGGAGACGATGCGGGCCGGGTCGACCACCAGCACCGAGTCGAACTCCAGGCCCTTTGCCTGCTCGGTGGTCAGCACCACGATCCGGTTCGCCAGCTCAGGCTGCTCGCCGACGGTCGCCTCCGGCAGTGCCGTCACCACCGCGCCGCCCAGCTCGTCCACCCGGCCGGTCGGCACCAGCACGCCGAGTCGCCCGTCGCCGAGCGACGCGGCCTCCCGGGCCGTGGCCTCGACCAGCTCCGCCACGAGCCGGTCCGCCGGCACGGTCCGGTCCCACGGCGGTACGCCGGTGGCGCGTACCGAGCGGGGTGGCCGCAGCGCCGGGTCGATCTCGGCGAGCACGTCGGCGGCGACCGCCATGATCTCGGCCGGGGTGCGGTAGCTGACGGTCAGCTCCTCCAGCCGCCACCGGTCCGCCACGTACGGCGCCAGCGCCTCTCCCCACGACGGCGTGCCGGCGAGCGCGCCGGTCTGCGCCACGTCGCCGACGATCGTCATGGACCGGCTCGGGCAGCGGCGCATCAGCAGCCGCCACGCCATCGGTGAGAGCTCCTGCGCCTCGTCCACGATCACGTGCCCGAACGCCCACGTACGGTCGGCGGCGGCGCGCTGGGCGGTGGTGAGCCGGTCGGACTCCTCCTGCCGCTCGGAGAGCCGGTCGGCGTCGATCAGGTCGGTGACGCCGAGGATCTCACCACCGTCGGCCTCGTCCTCGACGTCGATGGAGCGGGAGCCGCGCCAGATCTCCAGCACACCCTCGGCGTACTCGCGTTCCAGCGCCCGGATCCGCTCCCGGCGGGCCACGGCGGCGCGCTCGTCCTCGCCGAGCAGTTCGGCGGCCTCGTCCAGCAGCGGCACGTCGGCGGGCGTCCAGCCGCCGGGCTCGCGGTGCAGCGCGGCCCGCTCGGCGTCGGTGAGCATGGGCGCGGCGGTGGCGATCCGCTCCGGCGAGGCGTACAGGTCGGCGAGCAGGCGTTGCGGGGTCAGCACCGGCCACAGCTCGTCCAGCGCGGCGCGGACCTCCGGCTCCTCGCGCAGCTCGCGGCGGATCTCGGCGCGGTCGGCCTCGGAGAGCAGGTTCTCCCCGCCGAGCGGGTCGGCGCCGATCCGCTCGGCCACCTGGTCGGCGAGCGCGTGCACGATCTCCACGTCGAACAGGGCGCGGGCCAGGTTGTGCGGGCGGCCGGTGCGGCGTGCCCGGTCGCGGGCCTGCCGCACGGTCTCCGGGTCGAGCGTCAGCACCTCCCGCTGCGGCAGTTCGATGGTGACCGGCTCGTCGGGCACCCACTGCCGGTCGCGGACGGCGGCGGCGAGCACGTCGGCCAGCACGGCGCGGCCCTTGAGCGCGGCGGTGGTGGCCGGCTCGGCGCGGCGCGCGTGTACGCCGGGGAACAGGTCGGCCTGGGTACGCAGCAGCACGCCGGTCTCGGCCAGCGTGGGCAGCACCTGGGAGATGTAGCGCAGGAACGTGGCGTTCGGGCCGACCAGCAGCACGCCGCGGGTGGAGAGCTGCTGGCGGTGGGTGTAGAGCAGGTACGCGGCCCGGTGCAGCGCCACGGCCGTCTTGCCGGTGCCGGGGCCGCCCTGCACCACCATCACGCCGGGCAGGTCGGCGCGGATGATCCGGTCCTGCTCGGCCTGGATGGTCTCGACGATGTCGCGCATCCGGCCGGTGCGTCCGGCGTTGAGCGCGGCGAGCAGCGACGCCTCGCCGGTCAGTTCCTCGTGCGCGGTGGGGGAGGCGGCGGCGATGTCCAGCACCTCGTCGTTGAGTCCGGTCACCTTGCGGTCGCGCGTGCGCAGGTGGCGCCGGCGGCGTACGCCCTGCGGGTTGGCGGCGGTGGCCAGGTAGAACGGGCGGGCGGCCGGGGCGCGCCAGTCCATCAGCAGTGGGTCGTAGTCGCCGGAGGAGTCGAAGATCCCGATCCGGCCGATGTAGCGGACCGCGTCGTCGTCGCCGTCGAGGCGGCCGAAGCACAGGCCGCTCTCCACCGCGGAGAACTGCTCGACCTGGTCGGCGTACATCGCCACTGTCGAGTCGCGCTGCGAGCGGGCCTGCTGCGTGCCACCGGTGTGGCGCAACTCCTCGTCGAGCCGCCGGGCGGCCTGTTCCCGCATGCCGTCCAGCCGGTCGTACAGCATCGAGACGTATTCCTGTTCCCGGCCGATCTCGTCGTCCTGGCGCAGGTCAGCCGACACGTCGGAGTGCGTTGACAATCCGGCTCCTCATTGACTAAAATTGCCGCAGGAATGGCATTCAGAAGCCATTCCTTTTTTGTGCCTGAACTGAGAAAGATAGCGCGTCGGCAGCCACCCGACCAAGCCCGGACACGACTCGGGGCCCGGCCGGCGTCAGCCGACCGAGCCCCGGGCACGGCGATTCTCAGCCCTTTGCCGCCTCGTAGAGCCGCTCCGGCGTGACCAGACCGGCGATCACCCGGCCGTCGTCTGTGAGCAGCACGCTGAACAGCTTGCCGCTGAGCAGCCGGCCGCTGCCCCAGTCGCCGCTGACCTTCGGCAGGTCACCGAGCACGCCGGCCAGCATCTGGGCGTCCGGCGCGTCCGCGCCGGGCTTCGCACCGCCGCCGGTCGCCGCGTCGCCGATCTTGGCGACCACCACCGTGGTCCAGCCGGTGCCGACGGTACGGACGTCCGGCTTCTCGGCGTCCTTCTTCTCGAACCGCTTGCCCGCCGGTCCGGGCCGCTCGCCCTCGGTCGCCTCGGTGACCTTCACGCCGGGCGGCGGGTTGAACCGGAACTGGTCGGCCTCCGGCGTGCGGAAGTCGACCTGGGTGAACGCCACCTGGAGCGCCGGCTCGTCCTGCCCGTCGGCGAGCACCTGCAGGCGCAGCGGCACGTGCTCCTTCGCGTCCAGCGCGATCCGGACCTGGTGGACCAGGGACGCCTTGTCGCGCGGCGTGAGCACCAGCTCGTACGCGTCCCGCCCGGCGACTGTGGCGGTGCGGCCGACGGTGACCGCAGTGGTCGGGTCGATCGCCTCCAGCGCCCGGTCCGCGGCGTCGGCCGGGGTGGCCGGCACGGTGGCCCGGTCCGGCGCGTCGGCCGGCAACTTCCGGTGGGTGGCGGTGTTCTCCCGGCTGTTCCAGGTCCAGACGTCCCGCCCGTTGCGCACGATGTCCTGCTCGCCGAGCGTGTCGACGAGCGCGAGCCGCTGGCGGTCCTCGCCGCCGTACCAGACGCGCAGCGTGTGCGTACCGGAGACCAGGCCGGCCAGGTCGTTGCCGGTGGCCTGGCCGGCGAGCGCGGCGATCGGCGGCAGGCCCAGGTCGGCGCGCTGCACCACGGTGCCGGAGAGCCCGTCCAGGCGGGACGTGCGCAGGTCTTCCAGGAGCTGGGCGGCGCTGCGCGGCGGCAGCGCCGGGTCGGCGCCGGCGGCGAACGTGCCGACGGCGGCGCCACCGCCGATCACGGCGACCCCCGCGGTCACCGGGACCAGCCAGCGCAGCACGGCGCGGTTCTTCATCACTGACATAGTGTGCACCTCCTGCGCTCCATGCTGCGCGACCGTCGCTGTGACCACGCTGAGGAGATCCCCTACGGGTGAGCCCGTGGTGGCACCCTGGACCGGTGCGGTTGCTGGTGGTGGAGGACGAGACGCGGCTCGCGGCGGCGCTGCGCCGGGGCCTGTCGGCGGAGGGTTTCGTGGTCGACGTGGCTGCTACCGGCCCGGACGGGCTGGACGCGGCCCGGCACGGCGAGTACGACGCGATGATCCTCGACGTGATGCTGCCCGGCCTGTCCGGCTACGAGGTGGTGCGCCGGCTGCGCGCCGAGCAGCGCTGGCTGCCGGTGCTGATGCTGTCGGCCAAGGACGGCGAGTACGACCAGGCCGACGGCCTGGACTGCGGCGCCGACGACTACCTGACCAAGCCCTTCTCGTACGTGGTGCTGCTGGCCCGCCTGCGGGCGCTGCTGCGCCGTGGCGCGCCCCGGCGGCCGACCGTGCTCACCGTCGGCGACCTGCGCCTGGACCCGGCCCGCCGCCGGGTCACCCGGGCCGACGCCGAGGTGGTGCTGACCAGCCGGGAGTACGCGCTGCTGGACTACCTGATGCGCCGCCCCGGCGAGGTGGTCTCCAAGACCGAGCTGCTGGACCACGTCTGGGACGCCTCTGTCGACACCGCGCCGAACGCGGTGGAGGTCTACGTCGGCTACCTGCGCCGCAAGATCGGCCGGGAGCGGCTGGAGACGGTACGCGGCGCCGGTTACCGGCTGGCGACATGAGCCGGTGGATACGTGGCCCGCTGCCGCGGTTGGGCTTGCGGGCCCGGCTGCTCGCGCTGGGCGTGCTGGGCCTCGTGGTCGGGTTCGCGTTCGGCGGGGCGCTGCTGCTCGGCGCGCTGGGCTGGACGCTGCAACGCTCGGTCGACGAGGAGGCGCTGCGCACCGCCGACGCGGTCGCGCTGCTCACCGCCGAGGACGCGCTGCCGGACCCGCTGCCGGTTGCAGGCGGGCAGTTGCGGGTGCAGGTGGTCGACGCGCAGGGCCGGATCCGGGCCGCTTCGATCGATGCGGACCGCCTGGTGCCGATGCTCGGCCCGGACGAGCTGCGTCCCGGGCAGCGGCAGCGGCTGGTGGTGGACGGGCGGCGCGCCGGCATGCCCGGCCCGGTCCGGGTGGTCACGGTGCCGGCCGGCACACCGCAGGAGCCGCGTACGGTGCTCGTGGCCAAGTCGCTCACCGACGTGCGGCACAGCCTGCACGTGGTCCGCAACCTGTTGCTCGTCGGCTTCCCGCTGCTGGTGGCGGGGCTCGGCGTGGTGGCCTGGCGGGTGGTGGGCGCGACGCTCCGGCCGGTCGAGCAGTTGCGCAGCGGCGCCGCCGAGATCACCGGCCGGGCCGGGGCGGAGCGGCTTCCCGTACCGGCGGGGCAGGACGAGATCCACCGGCTGGCGGTCACGCTCAACGACATGCTGGACCGGCTGGCCGCGTCCCGGGACCGGCAGCGGGCGTTCGTCGCCGACGCCGCGCACGAGCTGCGCAGCCCGCTGACGAACATGCGTACCGAGCTGGAGGTGGCCCGGCGTCTCGGCGACGACACGGACTGGCCGGCGGTCGCCGACGACCTGCTCGCCGACACCGAGCGGCTGAGCCGCCTGGTGGACGACCTGTTGCTGCTTGCCCGCCTCGACGAGCAGGACGCCCGGCCGTCCCCGGTCGGCCCGGTGGAGCTGGGGGAGCTGCTGCGTACGGTGGCCGCCCGCTATCCGTCGCCGCCGCTGCGCCTGACGCCGCCCGACGCGCCCCGGTGGGTCGAGGGCGACGCGGGGGAGCTGCGCCGGGTGCTGGTGAACCTGGTGGACAACGCGCTGCGGCACGCGTACACCGGTGTGGAACTGGCGGTGAGCGGGCCGGACGGTGCGTACCACCTGGTCACGGTGACCGACGACGGGCCGGGCGTCCCGGCGGCGGACCGGGAGCGGGTGTTCGCCCGGTTCACCCGGCTCGACGACGCGCGGGCCCGCGACGCGGGCGGCGCCGGCCTGGGCCTGGCCATCGTGCGCGAGCTGGTGCGCCGGGCCGGCGGCACGGTGGAGCTGGCCGACGCGACGCCCGGCGCGGCCGCGCCGGGGCTGCGCGCGACGGTACGGCTGCCCGCGCTGGCCGAGCCCGAGCCGGAGTGAGCGGTCAGCGGCGTTTCGTGCAGACCGGCCCGGTGCGGGCGACGCTGTCGGTGGACCAGACCAGCGCCACGGTGAAGCAGTAGTCGGTGGTGCGGTCGAGCCCGTAGGCGATGTAGTCGGCCGACCCGGCGGGCAGCGTCGCGAACGTGCCCTGCGGCTGCCCGGCCCGACCCCCGGCGACCACCACCGGTCCTTCCGCGCCGGCCGGGTACGTCCAGCTCAGCACGATGCTGTCGCGCCGGTCGGTGAGGGTGAGTCGTCCGGGTGGCGTACCGGGCTCGGCGGCGGCGGGGGTGGACGGCGCGGGAGCGGCGGAGGTCGGTGGCGGCGCGCTGGAGGCCGGCGGCGGGGTGCCGCGGCCGTCGTCGACCCGGGACACGCCGGCGATCACCGCGATGGTGCCGAGCAGCAGCGCCACCGCCACGCCGAGCACCACGAGCGGCAGCCAGGGACGGGCGCGCCGCTCGGCCGCGGCTGGCCGGGGCACGTGCACCGGCAGGTAGCGCGACGGCGGCTCGGGCGGGGGCGGCGGCACGCGGCGTACCCCGTCGGGCTGGTCGTCGGCGAGCCCGACCACAGTGGGCGGCAGCGGGTCCGCGCCCGGTCGCCACGGTTGCTCGGCCGGCTCGTCGGGCGGCCACGGGTAGTCGTCGAGCCCGTCGGCCTCCGGTGCGGTACGCGGTGTCGGCACGTGCGCGGTCTCGGCGGCGCGTCCGGGCGGGTGGTAGAGCGGCGTCTCGACCGGTTCGTCGAGCGCGGGCGGACTGTAGGGCGGCAGGTCGTGCGGCCCTTCGGCGGGCGGGGGGACCCGGGCGGCGGGCACCACAGGCGTGGTCCGCGCGGGCGGCGGCTCGGGAGCGGGGGCGGGGCAGACGTGGTCCGGGTCGGCGGCGGCGCGGGCGAGCGCGGCCACCTGGGCGGCGAGCGGGTCGTCGAAGTCCAGGTGCAGGCGGCACAGCTCCTCGGCGAGCGTCAGGTGCTCGTGCGAGTCGGCGTACCGGCCGCAGTCGCGTTCCATCGCGCCGAGCTTCGCCAGCATCTTGATGCCGCTGGGGTGGCCGTCGCCGTACACCTCGCGGTGCAGCTCCCAGGCGTCCTGCAACCGGTCGCGGGCCACCTCGCACTGGCCGCGCGCGTACTCCACGGTGGCCAGATCGGCGTGCGCGGCCAGCACCTGCTGCGACTCCGGGCCGTTGCGGGCGGTCAGCTCGATGATGACGTCGGAGTAGAGCCTGGCGGCCCGGGCGTCGCTGCCGACCCGGTGCAGCACCGCGGCGAGCGTCGCGGCGGCGGTGACGGTGCGCTCGTCGGAGCGGCCGTACAGCCGGGTGGCGGCCGCGTACGCGAACGCTGCCCAGCCGCGGGCGGAGTGCGGCTCGCCGAGCGCGACGAGCACCTTGGCCTGGAGCCCGGCCGCCTCGGCCAGCTCGGGGGAGGCGTTGCCGGGGCGGGGATCGGCGTCGCTGAGCGCGTCGGCGAGCAGCCGGTGCGCGCCGTCGAGGTCGCCTTCGGACACCAGATGGTGCGCCTGGACGGTCAGGTCAGCGAAGCCGGAGGACACGCCCCATCGTGCTCGTCCGGCGACGGTATGTACAAGACCCGGAGTGGATCAGTTTGGTCCCGAATCCGTCAGGTGGTCGGCGAGTGTCTCGCTGATCCGGCGGAGCTGGTCGACCTGGGCCGGGCTGAGCGCGTCGAACAGGTGCCGGCGTACCCCTTCGACGTGGCCGGGCGCGGCGGCGGCCAGGGTGGCGAAGCCCTCGTCGGTGAGCACGGCGACCTGCCCGCGCCGGTCGGTGGGGCAGTCCCCCCGGCGGATCCACCCGGACGCCTCCAGCCGGGCGGCGGCGTGCGACAGCCGGCTGCGCGACGAGCCGGTCAGCTCGGCCAGCTCGCTCATCCGCAGCCGTCGGCCGGGGGCCTCGGAGAGGCGGACCAGGATCTCGTAGTACGCGTGCGGCATGCCCGCGTCGCGTTGCAGCTCACGGTCGAGCGTCTCCATCAGTCCTCGGGAGGCGGTCAGGAAGGCCCGCCAGGTCCGCTGTTCGTCGGGGTCCAGCCACCGGGTCATGACGCCCATCATACCGTCGATAGTTGAACGCTCAACAAAACCGGGGTACGGTCGGTGACATGGGCATCCACCGACTCAACCACGCCGTCCTCTACGTCAGTGACCTGGAACGCAGCGTCGCCTTCTACGGCGACGTGCTGGGCTTCCGCCGGGTGCCGATGACGCCCGAGGGCTTCCGCGGCGCCGCCTTCCTCCAGGCGCCCGACTCCACCAACGACCACGACCTCGGCCTGTTCGAGATCGGCGCGGCGGCCGGGGCGTCCCAGGCCGGCCGGGCCACCGTCGGTCTCTACCACCTGGCCTGGGAGCTGGACACGCTCGACGAGCTGGCCGCCACCGCCGAGCGGCTCTCCACCGCCGGAGCGCTGGTCGGCGCGTCCGACCACGGCACCACCAAGAGCCTCTACGGCCGCGACCCGGACGGGCTGGAGTTCGAGATCGTCTGGATCGTCCCGGCCGACCTGCTCGACGACGCCGCGCTCGCCGCGCGTACCCGCATCGGGCGGCTCGACCTCGACCGCGAGCGGCAGCGCTACGGCGGGCAGACCCGCGGCGGCGTGGGCATCTCCGTGCCGGTCTGAGCGGGGTTCGCGGCCGGGCCCGCCGCGCCGTGCGGTAGAAACGGCACCATGCCGACCGACGCCGTCCTGCGCGAGCTGCTCGTCCGCCAGCTCGACCACTGGCTCCCCGCCGCGCTGCACCGGGCGCGGCGGGCCACGCTCGCGCTCGCGTACGCCGGGGGTGACGCCACCGGCGCGGAGGACGCGCTGCGGGTGGTGGCCGAGTTCGCCGACCGGCTGCGCGGACGGCGGCTGACCGTGCTGGTGGTCGCCGACGACGGCACCGACCTGCCGGTACGCCTCGGCGCCGCCGAGGCCGCGCTTCCCGCCGACGTCGCCGTGCACCTGGTGCCCGGCGGCCCGGACCGGCTGCCGGTGGCGCTCAAGGCCGCCGGTGCGGCCGGCGCTCCGCTGCTCGTCGTGGCCGACGGCGCCGACCCGGATCCGGCCCTGCTGGCCGCCGCCGCGTCCGGGCGCCCGGCCGAGCTGCTGCTCGTCACCACGCCCGGCCGGTCGCTGCGCCCGGCGTTCACCGGCGCCGGGTTCCCGCTCGTCACCGAGGTGGAGCTGGTGCCCGACGGGGCCGGCCCGGCGCGGCTGCTCGGCTACGGCACCGGCTCCGACCGCGGGCTGGAGGCGGTCAAGGAGGCGCTCTGGGCGGTCGACGAGTACGCCGGCGTGCGCTACCGCGACCCGGCCGACCCGCAGGGCCGGCTGCTCGACATCTCGCTCGACCCCGAACCCGGCCCGCTGCGCCGGGAACTGCTGGCCGAACTGGCCCGCTCCGGCCCGCAGACGGTCACCGGTCTGCGCCGCTTCGCCACCACGGCGACCGTCTACCGGGCCGCCGACGCCAATCGGGCGCTGGCCTCGCTGCTCGCCTCGGGCGCGGTGACGCGCGACCCGGAGCACGGCCGGCTCGGCGGGGACGTGACGATCAGCGCCGTGGAGAACGCTGGGTCATCTGCTTGACCACTATCGACGCCCCGGTCGCGACCACCCCGATGCTGAACACCATCTGCGCGCACACCGCCACCCGGGCGATCTGCCCCTGGGCGTGCACGTCGCCGTAGCCGACAGTGGTGAGCGTCGCGAGCGCGAAGTAGAGCGCGTCCACCCGGGTGCGCAGGCCGACGAACTCGCCGGGCCGGGTGTTCGCCACCACGTAATCGCCGAGCGCGAAGACCAGCAGCCCGGCGATCAGCGCGACCGCGAGCCGGGTCAGCGCCCGGTCCTCGTCCCGGCCGGTCGGCTGGTCCTTGACGAGCTGGCGGCGGACCTGACCGGTGACCAGGAACGCGATCACTGCCACCAGGACCAGCGTGCCGGCCGAGCGCAGGACCAGCCGCAGGCCGTTCGGGTCGGCCTCGACCGGCACCAGGAAGTAGCCTACGAGCATGAGCAGGCAGGCCGCCGCGGCCCGCCGTCGTATCCGCCGCAGCAACAGGTCCGCCATGTGGCGATTCTCCGGCCACCGCAACGCCGTGACGGGCGGAACCGCGATCCCGGTCCGCAAGCGACGAGCGGGGTGCCGGCGAATCGCCGGCACCCCGCTCGTCGCCTGGAAGGTCAGGCCTTGTCCTGCTTCCAGGACAGCGGCCCCGGAAGATCCACGCGGTGGGCGCGGGTGTTCGAGTTCCAGGACCAGCGGCCGATCTTGATGCTCCACGACGAGAAGCCGTTCTGGGTGAAGTGGAGGATCAGCGGCCCGTACTTCTTACGCTTGCGGAACTGGACGCCCATCGGGGGTGCCTCCTTCGTCTCCCTGCCTCTGCAGTCGTCTGCATGCCTTCGCGGCATCGAACATGCCCGGATCGACGATTCGCGAAACCCTGCCCGATCCGCTCTGGACGGTGGGACCGGCGCCGGGCAAAATCTCTATCCAACGGGTAGGTGTTAAGGAGTAGTAAATGCTGGTGGATGCGTGCCGTAACAAAGCCAGCGATGAAAGTCTCACTGACTGGAAGGGCGTTGACCGGCGCCGTGAGTGGTCGGCAGCATGAGTGCCGGGTCGCCCCGCATCGCTTCCCTCATCCGGGGGTACCGAGAGAGAACACAGCGCCGCCGCTGCTACCCCTGGACTGGAGGCTCTCGTGGACCACGTGCATGCACCGTCACGTCGTGAGCTGGTGGCGTCGTGACCACCGTGGACCGGCCCGGCGCCACCGCCGTCGAGCTGCGCCCGGTCGACGTCGACTCGTTCCGCGGCCTGCTGCGCCGCCAGGCGTCCACCGTCACCGTGGTCACCACGCCCGGCCTGCGCGGCAACCGGATGCGGCCGGACCTGCCGCCGGCCGGCTTCACCGCCACCTCGTTCACGTCGGTGTCGCTCGACCCGCCGCTGGTCTCGGTCTGCCTGGGCCACGCGTCGTCGAGCTGGCCCACAGTCGAGCAGGCCGAGCACGTCGCGGTGCACCTGCTCGCCTCCGGCCAGCAGGAGATCGCCCAGATCTTCGCCACCAGCGGCATCGACCGGTTCAGCGCCCACCCGGGCTGGACCACCGGGCCGTTCGGGGTGCCGCTGATCGGCGACGCGCTCGCCGTGCTGCTGTGCCGCGTGGTGCGCCGGATCGAGGCGGGTGACCACACCATCCTGCTCGGTGAGCCGCTCGCGCTCGGCGCGGGCGAGGACGGCGACCCGCTGCTGCACCACCGGGGCACCTACACCACCACGCTCGGCGACTGGCCCGAGGCGTGGTGACCACCGCCGCCGAGGAGCTGATCGCGCTCGACCGGGCCGCCCAGGACCTGCTGTTCCGGGCGGCCCGCACGGCCAACGCGTTCACCGACGAGCCGGTCGCCGACGAGCACGTCCGCGCCATCCACGACCTGATCCGGTACGGCCCGACCGCGATGAACGCCCAGCCGCTGCGGGTGCTGTTGCTGCGCTCCGCGGCGGCCCGGGCGCGGCTGCTGCCGTACGTCAGCGCCGGCAACCGGGACAAGACGGCCGGCGCGCCGCTGACCGCTGTGCTCGCCGCCGACGTGGACTGGCACGACCGGCTGCCCGAGCTGTTCCCGCACCGCCCCGGCGCCCGCGACTGGTTCACCGGCGACCCGGCCGGCCGGGAGGCGCAGGCCCGGTTCAACGCCGCGCTCCAGATCGGCTACCTGATCGTCGGCGTACGCGCCGCCGGGCTGGCCGCCGGACCGATGGCCGGGTTCGACGCGGCAGGCGCGGAACGGGAGTTCTTCCCCGGCGGCCGGCACCGGGTACTGCTGCTGATGAACATCGGCCGCCCGGCACCGGACGCCTGGCGGGAACGGCTGCCGCGCCTGCCCTACGAGGAGGTGGTCGGCACGCTGTGAGTCAGCGGGGCTCCCACGCGTCCGGCTGCGCGGTCAGCTTCCGTACGTGCGCCGGCAGCCGGCCACTGACCAGCTCGTCGAGGCTCACCTCGTCGACCACGCGGCGCACCGAGGCGCGTACCGCCACCCAGAGGCGGGGCAGGTTCTCCGCCGCCCCCTCGTACCGGGTCTCCTCGGGGCGCAGCCCGCGTACCCCGGCGAGCGGACCGTCGACGGCGCGCAACACATGGCCGATGGTGATCTCGCGCGGCGGCCGGGCCAGCGTGTAGCCGCCCTCGGCGCCGCGCTGGGCCCGGACGACCCCGGCCCGGCGCAGGTCGGCCAGCACCGCCTCGAGGAACTTGCGCGGCATGTCCTGCTCCGCCGCGATGGCCTGGGTGGACAGCAGGGTCGGGTACGCGGTGGCCAGGCTCAGGGCTGCCCGGACCGCGTAGTCGCCGCGCGCGGAGATCTGCACAGTGCCATCATGCCTGGCCGCCGGGCGCGGGGGAGTCGGCGGGCGGCCGGGGTCGCACCAGACGGACGGGCAGCGGGCGCTCGCGCTCGGCCCGGAACGTCCCCGGGCTCACCCCGACCTCCCGGGTGAAGAAGCGGCCGAAGTTCGTCGGCTCGGGAAAACCCAGCTCCCGGCCGATCGCGGCGATCGACTCGTCGGTGGCGGCGAGCAGCCGGCACGCCTGCAACGCCACCCGCTCGTCGATCACCTGCTTGGCGCTGCGGCCGGTCACCGCCAGGCAGGCCCGGGTCAGGGTACGCACCGAACACCCGAGCTGGGCGGCGTAGTCCTCCACCCGGCGGGTGTGCCGGTAGCCGCGTTCCACCTCGCGGCACAGCCGCCGGAACGTCTCCGTCTCGGCCCGGGGCGTCGCGCCGTCGCCCGGATGCGGCAGCAGGCTCAGCCGCAGCAGCAGGACGGCGACCTGGTGACGCAGCAGCGCCGCGGCCGCAGGCACCAGCGCGTGCCGGTCGGCGTCCACGGCGAGCTGGCTCACCTCGCTGATCACCGCGTCCTCGTCCTCGCCGGCGAGCTGGCGGTGCGCCGGTACCGCGTCCGGGTCGACGTCGAGGCCGCGCAGCGCGTCCGGCCGCCAGCTCACCACCGTCGCGTCGAGCTGGGCGCCGACGAACCGCAGCGCCTGGCCGGGATGCGCGCGCAGCAGCGTGCCCGGACGGCAGGGGACCGGCCGGAAGTCCAGCTCGGCGGTGCCGTGGCCGTGGGTGACCAGGATCAGCAGATCACGGTCGAGCAGGACCGGGCGCGGCCAGCCGGGCTCGGCGGCGAGGTCGCCGAGCACACCGGTGACGATCTCGTCGGTGCCGGAACGGAGCTCCGGCAGACCGGTGCGGGTGGCCGGGGAGGGCTGACCGGTAGTGACCATCATCCCGACGGTAACCGGAGCGCCCGCACGTTGCATCTCGACGGTTTCACCCGCTCGGGCCGCTCTTGTCGGCACCCGAGCCGGACGGTTAGGTTACCGATCGGTAAGACCCGGGCCGGAGTGCGTCGCGCACCCGGCCGACGCGGCCCCGGCCGACCGGCCCGCGGCCGGGCGACGGCGATGGGATGGGCATGACGGATCTGTTCTCGGTCGACGGCAAGACGGTCCTGGTCACCGGCGGCTCACGCGGGATCGGGCTGATGATCGCGCGCGGCTTCGTCCGGGCCGGCGCCAAGGTGATCATCTCGTCGCGCAAGGCGGACGTGTGCGAGTCGGTCGCCAAGGAACTGTCCGCCGAGGGCCACTGCGAGGCGATCCCGGCCGACCTGGGCAGCGACGCGGGCGCGCTGGCGCTCGCCGAGGCCGTGCGCGAGCGCCACGACCGGCTGCATGTGCTCGTCAACAACGCGGGCGCCACCTGGGGCGCGCCGCTGGAGGAGTACCCGGAGGGCGCCTTCGACAAGCTCTGGGCGGTCAACGTCAAGGCCGTCTTCCGGCTGACCACCGCGCTGCTGCCGCAACTGCGCGCCGCGGCCGGCGCCGACGACCCGGCCCGCGTGATCAACATCGGGTCGATCGACGGCATCCGGGTGCCGTGGATGGAGGTGTACGCGTACTCCGCCACCAAGGCAGCGGTGCACATGCTCACCCGCGGCCTCGCCCACCAGCTCGCCGGTGAGCAGATCACCGTCAACGCGATCGCGCCCGGACCGTTCGAGAGCAAGATGATGGCGTTCGCGCTGGACGACCCCGAGTCGCGCGCCGCCATCGAGCAGCAGGTGCCGCTGGGCCGGATCGGCCGGCCCGAGGACATGGCGGGCACGGCGATCTACCTGGCGTCCCGCGCCGGCGCGTACCTGACCGGAGCGGTCATCCCGGTCGACGGCGGGATCACCACGCGCGGCTGACGCGTACCCCCGGTTGCAGACGGCCCGGGGCCGCGCGGACTCGGCAGATCCGCGCGGCCCCGGGTGTCGCCGTGTCAGCGACCGGCGAGCAGCCGGTTCACCGCGGTGTCGACGTCCAGGTGCTCGGCCTCGCGGCCGCGCGGGACGACGACGTAGGTCCGGCGCAGGAAGCGCACCAGCACGCTGCGCGGAACCTCGAACAGGGCGTTGCCGTCCGGCGACGACAGCGCCAGCGCGACGAAGTCGCCGCGCGGGGTGGCCCACGGCCAGACCCGCACGTCACCGATGCCGGCCGGTTCGTCGAGCCCGGTGACCAGCAGTTCGCGTGCGAACGACCAGCTCACCGCCTCGCCGCCGGCGGACTCGGCGTGGAACAGGACATGGACCGCATACGGGTCAGCAGGGTCGTAACGCAGGCTGGCACGCACCGGCAAGGCGGTGGCGTCAGGCGCGACGAGCCTTAGCGACGTCTCGACCTCTACGGTCGTCGGTCGGATGACACTCATGGACGTTCTCCCCCCGGCACCGCTGCGGAACGCGCGTGTCCCGCTTTTCCCATACTCAGGTGCTGCTCCTGGCTACGCTCCGCCATACGCTGACTTCACCCAGTGGTGGGAAGGGGTTCCGAAAGCCCCCGGGACCGCGTGGCCCCGCGTAGAATTTCCGGTTCCGCCCACTCCGTCGTTCCGCCCGGCAACGGGTGGTTCAGTCGTCGACTTACTCCGGTAACGTCCAGTCGTGAGCAGGGGTGACGGTCCCGCGCGACACTGGGGGTGGAAATGGTCACGAGGGGCTCCTCGGTGACGTCGCGGACCACGGCCGAATCGCCGAAAGGTGCGGCCCGAGCAGCCGAAAGTCGGGGGTACGAGGTGCCGGTGGAAGGGCGGTCGCAAGGCGCTCTCATGGAGCAGCGCCGGCGGCGACGGGGCTGGCGCGGGCGCCTGCACACCACGCTCGACCTGATCCGCGCCAACCCCACCGGCCGCGTCGCCCTGAAGATCTTCATCGGCATCCTCGGCGCCATCGTCGTCACAGTCGGTATCGCGCTGATCCCGCTGCCAGGCCCCGGCTGGCTGCTGGTCATCGCCGGCCTCGGCGTCTGGGCGGTCGAGTTCCACTGGGCGCGACGGCTGCTCGCGTTCACCCGCCGGCACGTCAACTCCTGGACGCGCTGGGTGAAGATGCGGTCGCTGGGTGTGCGGTTCGTGCTCGGGGCGGTCGGGCTCGCGTTCGTGTCCGTGGTGGTGTGGCTGTCGCTCAAGTACAGCTTCGGCATCGACGTGGTGGCGGAGGCGCTGCACTACCTCGCGACGCACTGAGGCCCGGTTTTTGGTCCGGGCAGGTGATCGGGTAGAGTCATGCGCGCTGAGGGCGATTAGCTCAGCGGGAGAGCGCTTCGTTCACACCGAAGAGGTCACTGGTTCGATCCCAGTATCGCCCACGCAGGTCAAAGGCCACTTCCCGGCTTCGGGAGGTGGCCTTTCTGCTTGCGTACAGCAGCAGCGTCAGCGGCTGGTCAGCGAACCCGTCGCCAAGGCGTAAGCCGGCGCATCTGCAGTCATGCCAGCAGGGCAGCTCGGCCGCATCGCCGACGCCAGTTCCCCTCCGCTTCAGAACCGTCCCAGGCTCCGATGCGCTGTGGACAGCGGCTACGAAGCTGCGGCTACCAATGGGCGGTCGATGACCTCCGCTTCGTTCTTCGCAGCAGCGCAGCAGCGTGCAGTAGCGGGCTGTTGCCGAATTCGTCTGTACTAGATCAAGCGCGCTCCGCGCGGCGCGGGCCGGGGCGCGGCAAACGGCTCCTGCGGAGCCGCCGCCCCGGCACCTACGGTGCCGGGGCGGAAAAGTCAGCCAGCCCGAACCCCACGCCCCGCCCCTCGCGTCACACCTGGGCCAGTGAAGTGACCCGGTGACGAGTCCCGAAGAACGACCAGGGCCAGGCGGACACCCATCCACCTGGGTTCCGGCGATCCGAAGCAGCACGAGATCCGACAGGCCAACCGCGGCAGACGAAGTTGCCGAACGGTTCCGCACGGTCGCCCAGGCTCCAGGGTGGGGAAGGGTGGAGGTGGGTATGCGGGGGTTGAAGGTGAGGGAGGCGGCGGGGTTAGAGCTGCGCCTCCGGCGGGGGCCAAACGACTCCGAGATGGAGTTGCCGAACGGTTCTGGTAGGAGGGTGGTTGAGGTGGGATGCCATCCCGTCAGCCGGCGACCCAGGCAAGCCGAGCAGACCAGGGCCAGGGCGACAAGGTCGTTCGTCCGGTAGGGCGCTCCACCTTGTCGCCCTGGCCCTGGCCCGCTCCACGGTGTGTGGGTCGGCGGCAGACGGGATGGAGGTGGGTTTATCTGGAGGGAGTCTCCAGGTCAGACCTTAGGCCTATACGGCGTCGACCTGCTGGTTGGTCTATTCCTTTATCGAGAGACGAGAGGATTAGGTTAAACAGAAACAAAAGCCTTGCGAATTTCAGTACTGCCAACGCAAGGGCCACCTCAAACACCCATTGCGATCCTCTGGGACTGGTTTTCGTGTCGATGCTCATTGCGACGAGGCACAATACTGTGCCCAGCATTAGAGCGTGTTTGAGATCGGGTTGATCAGGTCCGGGTGAAGGTGCGGCGGGCTTGGCGGCGTGCGGGTTGGCCGCGGGTGATGCGGCGGGTCATGCCGGC
>NZ_JAXCFU010000020.1:0-68504 GCF_055362685.1 Micromonospora sp. SYSU B005
TGACGGCCAAGCCTAGCCGCGGAGGGGCCCCGCCATCCATGCACTTTCCGGGAGGACGACCCGCTCAGCGTGGGCCGCCCGGCCCGACCAGGCCGGTTTTGGTCACGGCCGAGTCCGCCCTGGTGGTGCTGATCGGCGCGCTGCTCGGCGGGGCCGTCGCGTTCGTCGGTCTGCTGAGTATCCGTGCCGGCCTGGCCGAGCAGACCGGCGTACCGGTCGACCTGGTGGTGCCGTGGTCCGTCGTCGGCGGGGTGGTGGGGCTCTGCCTGCTCCTGGCGGTGCTGGCGAGCGCACTGCCGACCTGGCGATCACTGCGCGACCGTCCCGCGCGGTCTCCCGTCGGCGTCGCCGGGTGAACCGGTGCCGACGGATGTCCGTCGGGGCAGGTCGAGCCGGTCGACCGCCGCGACGACCAGTTCCTCCGGTGCCGCGGCCACGTCCAGCACCACCCCGGCTTCGTCGGGCGCCAGGTCCTCAAGGGTGGCCCGCTGGGAGTCGAGCAGACTGGCCGGCATGTAGTGCCCGACCCGCCGGGTCATCCGGTCCCGGATCAGCTCGGCCGTGCCGGCCAGGTGCACGAACTCCACGCTGGGTGGTCCCTGGCGCAGCACGTCCCGGTAGGAGCGCTTCAACGCCGAGCAGGCAAGCACCGTGGACACGCCCTCGGCGTGCCGGCCGGCCATCCAGGCCGCGAGGTCGCGCAGCCAGGGTCGGCGTGCCGCGTCGTCCAGCGGGATGCCGGCGCGCATCCGGGCCACGTTGGCCGGCTGGTGGAACTCGTCCGCCTCGGCGAACACCAGCTCGGTCAGCTCGCTGATCCCCCGCGCCACCGTCGTCTTGCCCGCCCCGGACACGCCCATCACCACCACGTGCCGGGTGGGCGGGCGGCGGTCACCAGTCATGGACCGTGCCGTCCTTGAGCCGGTTGAACGGCAGGTACGCCGGCTGGTACGGGAACCGGGCCGCGGCCTCCTCGTCGAGTTCCACGCCGAGGCCGGGCTGCTGTCCCGGGTGCAGGTGTCCGTCGGCGAAGGTGAACGACTGCCGGAACACCTCGTCGGTGAGCGCCCCGTGGCGCATGTACTCCTGGATGCCGAAGTTGTGGATGGCCAGGTCGAGGTGGAGCGCGGCGGCCATACCGACCGGGGAGATGTCGGTCGGGCCGTGGATGCCGGACTTGATCTGGTACTGGGCGGCGTAGTCGAGCAGCTTCCGCATGGCGGTGATGCCGCCGGTGTGCGTGACGGCGGAGCGCACGTAGTCGATGAGCTGTTCGCGGATCAGCGTCTGGTAGTCCCAGACCGTGTTGAAGACCTCGCCGATGGCCAACGGGGTGGTGGTGTGGTGCCGGACCAGCCGCAACGCCTCCTGGTTCTCCGCCGGGGTGCAGTCCTCCAGCCAGAACAGGTCGTACGGCTCGAGCGCCTTGCCCAGCTTGGCGGCCTGGATGGGGGTCATCCGGTGGTGCCCGTCGTGCAGCAGGGGCAGCTCGGGGCCGAACTCGTTTCGAACGGCCTCGAAGACCCCCGGCAGGTGCCGCAGGTACGAACGGGTGTCCCAGTCCTCCTCGGCGGGCAGCGGCGTGCGCTGGGCCGGCTCGTAGTCGTAGCGCTTGCCGTCGGCGCTGGGCTGGGCGGCCACGCCGTAGACGGCGTTGATGCCGGGCACCGAGGTCTGCACCCGGATGGCGCGGAAGCCCTGCTCCAGGTGGCTGCGGATGGAGTCGAACAGCTCGGGCAGGTCCCGCCCGGAGGCGTGCCCGTAGGCCAGGATCCCGGTCCGGGAGGCGCCGCCCAGGAGCTGGTAGAGCGGCATCCCGGCGGCCTTGGCCTTGATGTCCCAGAGAGCGACGTCCACGGCCGCGATGGCGGCCATGGTGACCGGCCCCCGCCGCCAGTACGCCGAGCGGTAGAGGAACTGCCAGGTGTCCTCGATCTGATGCGGGTCGCGCCCGATCAGCAGCGGGACGACGTGGTCGGCCAGGTACGACGCGACGGCCAGTTCGCGTCCGTTGAGGGTGCCGTCGCCCAGCCCGGTGAGCCCCTCGTCAGTTGTGATCTTGAGGGTGACGAAGTTCCGGTCGGGGCTGGAGACGATGACGTCCGCGGCGACGATCTTCATGCCGATGCCTTTCTCAGGGATGATGTCAGCGCAGCGTGCTGCCGGGCTGCACGTCGTTCAGGAGGGACAGTTCGTCGCGGCGAGGCAGCGACTCCCAGTCGCCGTTGCCGCCGACGGCGAAGGCGCCCAGGGTGACCGCGCGGCGCAGCCGCCCGGCCAGGTCGAGACCGTCGAGGTGGCCGGAGAGGTAGCCGGCGGTGAAGGCGTCCCCCGCGCCGACGGTGTCCACCGCCGTCACGGGCACCGCTGCCGCGTGCCGCACGCCCTCCCGGGTGTACGCGCGGGCGCCGTCGCCGCCGAGCTTCACCAGCACCGTCGACACGCCCCGGTCCAGCAGTTCGGCGACCACAGCCGGCTCGTCCGCGCCCGGTGCGCCGACCAGGTCCAGTTCGTCGGCGGAGGCGACCACGACCGAGGCGTGGCCGACGATGCCGGCGAGTGCGGCCCGCGCCGCGTCCCGGCTCCACAGTTTCGTCCGGTGGTTGACGTCGAGGCAGACCAGCGTCCCGGCCCGGGCGGCGGTCTCGGCCGCCCACCGGGTGGCCTCCCGGGCGCCGTCGGACAGCGCCGCGGTGATCCCGGTCAGGTGCAGCACCCGGGCACCGGCGGCCAGGGCGGGCCGCAGGTCCTCGACGGACACCGCCGAGCCGGCCGAGCCGGCCCGCTGGTAGGTCACCCGGGTCAGGTCGGCGGTCCGCCGTTCCAGGAACATCAGCCCGGCCGGGCGGTCCGGGTCGCGGACCACGTGTTCGAGGCGTACCCCCTCGGCGCGCAGCTGCCGGAGCAGGAACTCGCCGAGTTCGTCGGCGCTGACCCGGCCGGCGAAGGCCGCGCGGTGGCCGAGCCGCGCCACCCCGACGGCCACGTTGGCCTCCGCCCCGGCCAGGTGCGGGGTGAGCGCGCCGCCGGTGACGATGGGCGCGGCCGTGCGCAGCGACAGCAGGGCCTCGCCGAAGGTGAGCAGGTCGACGGCGGTCATGACGCGGTGCCCGGGTGGCCGCCGGCGCGCGGGTGCGCGGCGGACGGGCGGGTGTCGCGCGGGTGGGCGACGGGAAGGCCGGCGGTGCTCATGCGACCGCGGCGAGGTAGGCGCGGGCGCGCTGGCGCAGGGCGTCGAGGTCGCCGCCGGAGGCGGCGTCACCGACCAGCGGGCCGCCGAGGCCGACGGCGATCGCGCCGGCGGCGAAGTAGCCGGGCAGGTCGGCCAGGCCGACACCGCCGACCGCCACGAAGGGGATGTCGGGGAACGGGTCGCGCACCGCCTTCAGGTACGCGGGGCCACCCACCGACGCCGGGAACAGCTTGATCGCCGACGCGCCCAGCCGCATCGCCGTGTACGCCTCGGTCGGGGTGAACGCCCCGGCGGCGACGGGCAGGCCGCGCCGCGCCGCCTCGGCGATCGACTCGACCACCGCGGGCGTCACCACGAACTGCGCGCCGGCCGCCGCCACCTCGGCGACGTCCGCGACGGTGAGCACCGTGCCGGCGCCGACCAGGGAGCCGGCCGGTGCGACCGCGCGCAGGGCCTCGACGGCCCGCGCCGCGTCCGGCGTGGTCAGGGCCACCTCCACGATCCGTACGCCCTCCTCCAGCAGGGCGGTGCCGGCGGCGATCGCGCCGGCCGTGTCGGTGCCCCGGATGACCGCGAGCATCCGGGCGGCGGCGAGTTCGGCGACGAGATTGACAGTCATGTTTTCACCATTCCGCATAGGAGCCGTCGGCGTGCCGCCAGGTGGGGCTGCGCCAGGCGTGTCCGCGCTTGTCCGCCGTCCGCACCGCGTGTTCGTCGATCTCGATGCCGAGGCCCGGCGCGGTGAGCCGCTCGACGTACCCGTCGACGAAGGTCAGCGGGGTCTTGTCGAGGCAGTAGTCGAGCACCTCGGCGCCGAGGTTGTAGTGGATGCCGATGCTCTGTTCCTGGATCAGGTAGTTGGGCGTGGCGAAGCCGACCTGCAGGCAGGACGCCAGGGCGATCGGGCCGAGCGGGCAGTGCGGGGCGAGCTGGACGTCGTACACGTCGGCCAGCGCGGCGATCTTGCGGACCTCGGTGATGCCGCCGGCGTGCGACAGGTCCGGCTGGGCGACCGCGATGCCGGCCTGCAGAACCGGCAGGAACTCCTGCCGGTTGTAGAGCCGTTCCCCGGTGGACACCGGGGTGGTCGTGGTGCGTACGAACTCGCCGATCAGGTGCGAGTTCTCCGGCACCACCGGCTCCTCCAGGAAGAACGGCCGGTACGGCTCGAGTAGCGGGGCGACCCGCCGGGCGGTGGCCAGGCTGAACCGGCCGTGGAAGTCGACGGCGACGTCCCGCTCGTCGCCGAGCACCTCCCGGGCGGCGGCCACCCGCTGGACCACGCCGTCGAGCTCGGCGACCGAGGCGACCGGGCTCATCCGCCCGGACGCGTTCATCTTCACGGCGGTCAACCCAGTCTCGACGGCGGCGCTGATCTGGTCGCGTACCTCGGCGGGCTCGTCGCCGCCGACCCAGCCGTAGACCCGGATCCGGTCGCGGACCGGGCCGCCGAGCAGCTGGTGCACCGGGGCGCCGAAGTGCTTGCCGGCGATGTCCCACAGTGCCTGGTCGAGCCCGGCGACGGCGCTGGCCAGGATCGGCCCGCCCCGGTAGAACGAGGCCTTCGTCAGCACCTGCCAGTGGTCCTCGATCCGCAGCGCGTCCCGGCCGACCAGCAGCTCGCTGAGCTGCTCGACGGCGGTGCGGACGGTCTCGGAGCGGCCCTCGCAGGTCGCCTCGCCCCAGCCGACGATCCCGTCGACGGTCTCGACCCGGACGAACAGCCACCGTGGCGCGACGAGGAACGTCTCCACCCGTGCGATCGTTGTCATGGCGTCCTCAGCCCTTCGTGGCGCCGGCGGTGAGCCCGGAGACGATGTACTTCTGCACGAACAGGGCGATCACCATGATCGGCAGAGTGACCACGGTGGCCGCGGCCATCAGGCCGCCCCAGTCGATGCTGGCGTAGCCGACGAAGTCGAAGATCGCCACGGGCAGGGTCTTCGTGTCCGCGCCGGAGAGCACCAGGGCGAACATGAAGTTGTTCCAGGAGAAGATGAAGGACAGGATGCCGGCGGTCGCCACGCCGGGCACGGACAGCGGCAGGGTGATCCGCCGGAACGCGCCGATGTGGGTCAGTCCGTCGACCAGCGCCGCCTCTTCCAGGTCCTCCGGCAGGCTGTCGAAGAAGCCCATCATGATGTAGACGATCAGCGGCAGCGACACGAACATGTGGCTGAGGATCAGCACGGTGTACCCGCCGACCATCTGCAGGTTCGAGAAGACGTAGTACCAGGGCACCAGGAGCGACACGCCCGGGATGATCCGGGCCATGAGCACCACGAGCGCTGACTTCTTCATGCTGAACCGGCTCATCGAGTAGGCGGCCGGTACCCCGAGGATGAGCGAGAAGAGCGTGGCGGCGAACGCCACCCACAGGCTGTTGCCGATGAACTGGACGTAGTTGGCCTGCTGGAGCACGTTGCCGTAGTTGTCCAGGGTGGGCGAGAAGACGAAGGCCTTGCCGGTGTCGTAGATGTCGACGTTGGTCTTGAACGACGCGGCGATCATCCACAGCAGCGGCGCGATCAGCGCCAGCACCACGACGGCCAGGGCCACCGCCCGGAAGACCTTGAACGGCTTGCCCGGCTTCATCGGTCCAGCCCCTTCTTGCGGTAGGTCAGGGCCCACATCACCCCGATGATGATCAGGAAGAAGATGATCAAAACCGTCGATGAGACGCCGTAGTCGTTGTAGTCGAAGCTCAGCCCGTACGCGTAGACGTTGAGCGTCTCGACCTCGTGGAACGACCCTCCGCCGCGACCCTTCGTGGCGTAGAGGATGTCGAAGGTCTTCAGCGCATCGATGCCGCGCAGCAGGATCGCGACGATCACCGTGGGCATCAGCAGCGGCAGCGTGACGTGCCGGAACCGCTGCCAGGTGCTGGCGCCGTCGATGAGGGCGGCCTCCTGCGGCTCGTCCGACAGCGACGTGAGGCCGGCGAGCAGGATCAGCACGACCATCGGGGTCCACTGCCAGATGTCGATGAACATCGTCGTCGGCAGGGCGCTGTTCTGGCCGGACAGCCAGGGCTGCGGACCGATGCCGACCCAGCTGAGCACCTGGTTGGCCATGCCGATGGTGGGGTCGAAGATCAGCCGCCACATCATGCCGACCGCCACCGGGGTGGCGACCAGCGGAAGCAGGATGGCGACCCGGACCCAGCGCTCACCGCGGAACGGCCGCCACAGCAGCAGGGCGATCGCCATGCCGAGCGCCACCTCGACGGCGAGCACGACGCCGGTGAACAGAACGGTTCGCCACACCGCCGGCCAGAACCGGTCGGTGTCGGCGAGCACGTCGAGGTAGTTCTGGAACCCGATGAACTCGTTCTCGGCGCGGACCGAACCCTCGGCGTCGGTGAGGCTGAGGTATCCGGTCCACGCCACCGGAAAGATGATCAGCACGGCGACGAACGCCATGGCGGGGGCCGCGAAGAGCCATTTGCGGTGCGCGTTGGCCCAGCGCGACCAGCCCGACTCCGCCGGGGCCGGGCCGGCCTGCGACGGTCTGGTGACTGGTGTGGTGACGGCTGACATGAGGTCTCCGAGTGGTCAGGGCCGGGACCCGGTGCGGGGACGGCGGGGCCGGTCGGCCCCGCCGTCCCGCGGTCGGGTTACTTCGCCTCGTCGTCGAGGAACTTCTGGAACGCCTCGTTCGCCGCGTCCGCCGAGGCGGCCGGGTCCTTGCCGGTGATCGCGTCGACGATCGGCTGGCCGACGATCTCGCGCGCCTGGGCGACCTTCACGACCAGCGGGCGGTCGTGACCGACGCCGTTGGCGGTGCTGGCCGTGGTGGCCTCGGCGAGGTCCTTCGGGTAGGTGGCGATTGCCTGCGGGTTGGCCCAGACCGAGGCGCGTGCGCCGGGGACGCCGGCCTCCTGCTGCGCCAGCGACTGCTCCTTGCCGGCCGCCCACTGGATGAACTTCCAGGCGTTGTCCTTGTTCTTCGACTGGTCGTTGATGCCCAGCGCCCAGGACGGGATGTTGTAGGGCTTCGAGCCGGCCGGGCCGGCCGGGAAGGGCGCGAAGCCGACGGTGTCGGAGACCTTCGACTTGGCCGGGTCGGTGGCGTTCTTGTAGAGCGAGTTGGCCTCGGTGTAGAAGGCCGCCTTGCCCTGGGTGAAGATCGCCATGGCCTCGGACCAGCTCATGTCGGTGCTGACGTTGTTCGGGCCGTGCTCGCGCAGCAGCCCGCCGTAGTAGGCGTACGCCTGCTTGGCCTGTTCGGTGTTGACCGCGGCCTTGCCGTTGGCGTCGACGAAGTCACCGCCGAAGCTGAACAGGAAGCTGGAGAACTGGGTGACGGCGGCGGCCTTGCCGGTGCGGGAGACGAAGCCCGCGACGCCCGGGTTGTCGGCCTCGACCTTCGCGGCCTGCGCCTTGAGCTCGTCCAGGCTCTTCGGCGGGGCGTCGAAGCCGGACTTCTTCAGCAGGTCCTTGCGGTAGTACAGCACCTCCGACTCGGTGATGATCGGCACGCCGACCACCTTGTCGTCGTACGTGGTGGCCTGCACCGGGGCGGCCTGGAAGTCGCTGAAGTCGAAGGCGCTGTCCGACTTGGACCGCTCGGTCAGGTCGGCCAGGTACTTGTTCTTGCCGAACTGCTTGCCCTCCTGCAGGGGCCGGTACATCATCACGTCGAGGTCGCTGGATCCCGCGTTCAGCTTGACGTTGTACTGGTCGGACAGCTGGTCCTCACCGAGCTGGGTGACCTCGACCTTCAGGCCCGTCTGCTTCTCGAACTCCGGCAGCGCCTTCTTGACGTTCTCCGTCCAGACGTGGTTCACCAGCGTCACGCGCACGGTCTTCGACCCGCCGCTGTCCTCTCCACCGCCGCACGCGGCCAAGCCCATGGCGACCACCACGGCCAGAGACGTACCGATTATCGATCGACGTTGCACGTCATCTCTCCATTTCTCGTGGTCGCCGCCCCGGGGGAAGAGCGCCACAACGCTGTAACGTCCGCTTAACCACGGGATGCTAGGTCGAAAAAGCTGATTTATTCAAGGGGTTGACCGAACTGATATGATCCTTAGCGTGGAATCGCATTCCTCCGGGGGCGTCGGCACCCAGCCCGCTCCGCCCGAGGTCGGGCTGCACGCCCGCGTCCTCGAGCACCTCGGCACCGCCATCTGCGGCGGAGAGTTCGCCCCCGGGGCGGTCCTCAACATCGACGACCTGGTCGACCGGTACGAGGTCTCCCGCTCGGTGGTGCGCGAGGTGCTGCGTGTCCTGGCGTCGATCGGGTTCATCGAGACCCGCCGACGGGTCGGGGTGACGATCCGGTCCGCGCACGACTGGAACGTCTTCGATCCGCAGGTGATCCGGTGGCGGCTGGCCTCGGCCAGCCGGCTCGCCCAGCTCCGGTCCATCACCGAGCTGCGCACCGCCATCGAGCCGCACGCCGCCCTGCTGGCCGCCGACCGGGCCGGTCACGACGAGGCCAGCGACCTCGTCGGCCTGGCGGCGAAGATGTGGGCCGCCGGCAAGGCCGGCGACGAGGAGCGCTTCCTGCGCCTGGACATCGAGTTCCACCGCCGGGTGCTGCTCGCCTCCGGCAACGAGATGTTCGTCCGGCTGCAGGACCTGGTCGCCGAGGTGCTGACCGGGCGGCACAAGCACCACCTCATGCCGCACCATCCGCACGAGGAGGCGCTGCGCCTGCACGCCGAGGTGGCCCAGGCGATCCAGCGGCACGAGGGCGAGCGCGCCCGGCTGGCGATGGTGCAGCTCATGGAGCAGGCGTTCGAGGAGATGCGTTCCCTCTGGGAGCAGACCGCCGAGCCCGTGCGATCGAGCTGATCCGTCGCTCGCCCACCCCGCTGGCCTGGTGGAGCGCGGACGTGCGGTGGCGGGGCGTCAGCGGCGTTCTACCCCGGGGTAACGGCGTGGAGCGGGTCCGCCGTCAATAGACGGCCGTGCATTGTATTCGGGGCGAACGCATTCCTGATCGTCCCTGTCGGTGGAGGTATGACATCGACAGCGATGCAACCATGAGGCGCGTAACACCTGTTGCCCCCTCGCGCGGCATCGTCGCCGCGTACCTCTGGAGCTTCCGTCGTGACCCCGCCCGTCCTGCCCGGCGGCCACCCTGCCGAGGCGGACCACCCCGCCACCGTTCCCGCCGCCGTACTGCGCCGCGCCGAGGAGGACCCCGACCGGCCGGCGCTGACCGACCGGCACGGGACCATGACGTACGGCCGGCTGGTCACCGCCGCCCGGGAGCTGGCGGCGGTCCTGCGACCGCGGTTGACCGGGGCGGAACCGGTGGTCGCCGTGCTGCAGCCGCGCACCTCGGCGGCACCGGTGGCCCAGTTCGCAGCCTGGCTGGCCGGGGCCGCCTTCCTGCCGCTCGACCCGGCCCTGCCGGCCGCCCGGATCGCCCAGGTGCTCGCCGAGGCGGACTGCCGGCTGGCCGTCGCGGCCGACGACCTGGCCGACCGGCTGCCGCCGGAACTCACCGTCGTCCGGTCCCGAGCGACCGAACCAGGCGGGGAACTGCTGACGCCGCCGGACGACCCGACGCGGCTCGCGTACCTGGTCTCCACCTCCGGCTCCACCGGCCGGCCGCGCCAGGTCGAGGTCGAACACGGGTCGCTGCGCGCCGTCCTCGACTGGTACGGCGAGTTCTTCCGCCTCGGTCCCGGCGTGCGCACCGCAGCCTTCGCCGGCCTGGCCTTCGACGCCAGCCTGCTCGACCTCTGGGCGCCGCTGTCGCACGGTGCGACGGTGCTGCTCGCCGACGAGACGGTGCTGCGCGAACCGGAGCGGATCGTCGACGTCCTGCGCCGGGCCGACCACGCCTTCCTCGCCACCCCGCTGGCCGAACAGCTGCTCCGCGCGGACCCGCCCACCGGCCGGCTGCGCAGTCTCGCCACCGGCGGTGACCGGCTGCGGGTGTGGCCGCCGGCGGACTTCGGCGCGGCGGTGCACAACCTGTACGGCCCGACCGAGGCGACCATCCTGGTCACCGCCACCGACGACCTGCGCCGGCACGTCGAGCGCACCGGGCCGCCCCCGATCGGCCGGCCCGTCGCCGGCGCCCGGCTCAGCCTCGCCCCCGTCGACGGCGGAGATGAGTTGCTCGTCGCCGGGCCGCTGCTGGCCCGCGGCTACCGCAACGCGCCGGAGAGCACTGCAGCCGTCTTCCGCTCCACTCCGGGCGGACGCCACTACCGCACCGGAGACCTGTGCCGCTCCGACGGCACCGGGCAGCTGCACTTCGTCGGGCGTAGCGACGGGCAGGTCAAGATCAGAGGCAACCGGATCGAGTTGCGCGAGGTGGAGTTCGCGCTGCTCGCGGTGCCCGGGGTGACCCAGGCCGTAGCCGACGTGCTGGACCGGGCCGGTGAAGCGGTCCTCGCCGCCTGGGTGGTCGGCCCGGTCGACGCGGACGCCGTACGGGCCGGGCTGCGCGAGCGGCTGCCGGCGTCGATGGTGCCGCACCTGGTCGAGGTCCGGCCCGAGCTGCCACTGACCGTCAACGGCAAACTCGACCGCCGGGCCCTGCGGGACAGCGCCACGGACGACGTGCCGACGGCGCCGCAGGCCGAGGACGGTACGGTCGCGTCCACGGTGGCCGCTGCCTGGCAGGCGGTGCTGGGCCGCGCGGCCGAACCGGACGACGACTTCTTCGGCGCGGG
The DNA here is from genome assembly GCF_055362685.1 of Micromonospora sp. SYSU B005. Lineage (NCBI taxonomy): Bacteria > Bacillati > Actinomycetota > Actinomycetes > Micromonosporales > Micromonosporaceae > Micromonospora > Micromonospora sp. SYSU B005. The sequence goes on from NZ_JAXCFU010000020.1 coordinate 10,839, forward strand.
CGGGGACTCCCTGCTGGCGGTCCGGTTCAGCGCCGAGGTGCGACGCGGCTCGGGACTCGACGTCCGGGCGGCCCTGCTCTACGAGCACCGCCGGTTCGCCGACTACCTGCGCGCCGTCGAGGCCCTGGACCCGGACCGACTGGGAGCCACGCGGTGAGCGGCACCCTCCTCGCCGCCGTCCTCGCCGCCGCCGCGCACCATCCGGAGCGCACCGCAGTACGGGCCGACGACGCCACCCTCAGCTGGGCCGGCCTGCTCGCCCTCGCCGGTCGCTACCTCACCGGCTACCGCGAACACGGGGTGACCGCCGGGGACCGGGTCGCGGTGCTCCGGGAGCCGGGCGCGCACGCCGTCGCCGCGGCGCTCGCCGCCTTCGCGCTGCGTGCCGCGTACGTGCCGCTGGACCCACGCCAGCCGGCGGCCCGGATCGCCACCCTGCTCGCCGCGGCCGACCCGCGCCTGGTCACCGGTGACGACCCCGCCGGCCCGCACCGTCGCCATCTGGCAGCCGACGCCGTCGCGCTGCGGCCGGTCGCGTCGCTGGACGACACCGGCGAGCCGACCGACGTGGCGTACGTGGTGCACACCTCCGGCTCGACCGGCACGCCCAAGGCGGTGCAGGTGGAGCACCGGAATCTGGGCAACCTCCTGGCCGACCTGGACGAGTTGGCGCCGGTGCCGCGGTCGCCGGTCGGCACCTGGTGGACCCGCCCCTCCTTCGACGTGGCGGTCTGGGAGTGCTTCGCTCCGCTGCACCGCGGCGGGACGCTGGTGGTGGTGCCCGAGGCGGCCCGGTACGACGGCGCCGCGCTGGCCGCCTTTCTCGACCGCTCGGGGGCGCACAGCGGGTACGTGCCACCGGCCTTCCTGCCCGACCTGCTGGCGCTGCTGCGCGCCGACCCCGCGGCCCTGGCCGGGCTGCGCCGGCTTCTGGTCGGCGTCGAGCCGATCCCGCGCACCCTGCTCGAGGACATCGCCCGCAGCCGCCCCGAGCTGAACGTGGTCAACGGGTACGGGCCGGCCGAGGCGACCGTCTGCTGCACCCGATACGTGGTGCCGCGCGACGGCGCCGTGCCGGGGGAGCGGACCCCGATCGGCACCCCGGTCCGGGGCACCCGGATCCACCTGCGCCGCACCGACGGCACGTACGCCACCACCGGTGCCGGGGAGCTGGTCGTCTCGGGCGCTGCGGTTGCCCGGGGCTACCTTCGCCCGCCCGCCGGGCCGTCCCCGTTCATGCCGATGGCCGACGGCGAGCCCGGCTACGCCACCGGGGACCTGGTCCGCGCCCTGCCCGACGGCAACCTGCTCTTCCTCGGCCGGGTGGACCGGCAACTCAAGGTACGCGGCTTCCGGATCGAACCGGCCGAGGTGGAGGCGGTGCTGGGCGAGCTGCCCGGCGTACACGACGTGGTGGTGGGCGGGCGGACCGTCGACGGGCTGGGACAGGTGGTCGCCGCGTACGTCGTCCCCACGCCCGGCGCGGAGCTGACCGAGCGGACGGTCCGCGAGCACGCCGCGCGGCGGCTGCCCGGCCACGCGGTGCCCGCTGTCGTGACGCTCCTGCCCGAGCTGCCGCTGACCCCGCACGGCAAGTACGACCACGACCACCTGGCCGCCCTGCCGCTGCCCGTGGCCACGACCGCCGAGGACGACTCCGACCTGGTGCGGACGGCCTGGCGGCGGGTGCTGCCGGTCGCCGACATCCGCGACGGTGACGACTTCGTCTCCCTGGGCGGCACCTCGCTCGCCGCCGCCCGCGCCGCCGCCTGGCTGCGCGAACGCACCGGGGTGCCGCTGACCGGCGCCGACATTCTCCAGGCGCCCTCCGTGGCGGCACTCGCCGGCCGGATCGCCGCCGCCGGTCCCGGCACCACGCCGGCCGGGGACGAGCGGCCCACCGGTGCCCGCCGCGCACCCCTCACCGACGAGCAGCTGGGCCTCTGGCTGCACGACGAGATGCAGCCGGGCTCGCCCCTGTACGTCGAGCCGGTCTGCTTCGGCACCGACGACCCGGTCGACCACCGTCGGCTGGTCGACGCGCTGCGCCGGGCGATCGCCGGCCACCCGGCCTTCGGCGCGGGACTGGACTCGGCCGACGGGCTGCCGGAACTGGTCCTCTACCGGCACGACCCACCGGTGGAGCTGGTCGAGCTGCCCGACGGCGCGGCCCTCGACGCGGCGGTGGCGGCGCGGGCGTACCGGCCCTTCGACACCGCCGCCGAGCCGCTGCTACGGGCCACGGTGCTGCACGCCGGCCCGCGTACCGAGCTGCTGCTGGTCTGGCACCACCTGGTGGTGGACGCCTGGTCGGTGCGGCTGCTGCTCGACGACCTCGACCGGACCTGGACCGACCCGGCCTGGTCGCCGTCGCCCGCACCGGCCACGGTCTGCGACCTGGCGCGGCGCCGGGCCGCCCGGATCGCCATGCCGTCCGGCCGGGCCGCCGTCGACGCCGCCGTCGCCCGGATCCGCGACGTCCCGGTGCCCGCACCCCGCCGCACAGGCGACCGTACGGTGCGGGAACGGGCCGTCGGGGTGACCGCCGGGGCGCTGCTGGCCGCCGGCGGCGGGACCGTCACCGAGCTGACCGCGGCGGCGTACGCCCGGGCGCTGGGCGCGCTGTGCGGACCCGACAGCGTGGTTCTCGGCTGCGCCAGCGCCACCCGGGAGGACGCCGACGAGTTCGCCGTCGCCGGGTACGCGGTGAACAGCGTGCTGCTGCGCGCCGACGACCTGCACGACGGCTGGCCGGAGACCCTCACCCGGGTGCGCCGGGAGCTGCGCCGAGCCGTCGCCGAGCAGGCCCCGTTCACCGCCGTCGCACGCGAAGTGCTCCGCGGCACCGGCACCCGGCCGGGCGACTTCCCGGCGTTCTACCTCGATTCGGTGGCGGAACCGGATCTCGTCACCGGGGCGCTGCGCTGGCGGCGCCGGGAGCTGCACCGGCCGGTGAACCGCTTCCCGGTCTGCCTGACCCTGCGCCAGCACGCCGACGGCACCCTCACCGTGCTCGTCGAGAGCGACGGCCGGCTGCTGGACGCCGCCGCCACCGCCGCGCTCGCCACCGACGTCACGGACCAGCTCGAAGCTCACGTCCAGGGGGAACCAGATGTCAGCCACGCTCGCGCTGCGGCAGGTCAGCCAGGGACCGACCGATTCGCTGCTGACGGTCGAGTTCTCCGGTGACTCCGCCGGCCCCGGGCTGGCCGCCGCCCTCGCGGCCGCCGACCCGGACCGGTCGGTCTGGCGGTTCGACCCGGTGACCACGCTGGAACGCGCCGGTACGCCGCTGGACCACCCGGCGCTCGCCCGGGCCTGCGCCGAGGAACTGCTGCGGCGCCGGCCCGGCGGGGCACCGGTGACCGTCCTCGGGTACTGCAGCGCCGCGCCGCTGGCTCGGCACGTCGCCCGCGCCCTGGCCGACGCCGGCGCCACCCCGCGGCGGGTGCTGCTGGTCGCCGCCGCGCGGCCCACAGTGGCCACCGCGCGTGCCGAGTACGCCGCCCTGCTCGGCAAGCTGGGCCGGGCCACCCCGGTCGCCGACGACCCGCCCGGCGACGGCGACCCGACGGCCCTCGCCGCCAGGTGGGGCGCCGAGCTGACCGGCCGGGCCCGCACCTTCGTCGCCGAGCAGGGCTTCCCGCCCGAGGAGTCGGCCGCCGCTGCCGACGAGATCGCCGGACGGTACCGGGCCTGGCTGTGGTTCCTGCTCGACGCCGCGTACCGCGCGGACGCGCGGCTGCCCTGCCCGCATGCCGAACTGGCCGACGAGCGGGCCGCCCTGGACGCGCTGGCCGCCGAGCCGGCCGCCGGTTCGGGCTGACGACCGCGGCCCGGCCGGCGACCACACCGCCGACGCGGGTCGACGACCACCCGGCCGGAGGCGGATTCACGAGGAGCACCACGCACGGGGGACACCGCGCACCGTCGCCCACGCCGGACCGATGCTGGGCACTTCACCTGGGGGGACGAGATGAGCACGCAGGATCCGGCCGGGCGCGGCGACGCCCTGCACGAAGTGGTGGCCGCCGCGTGGAGTGCGGTGCTGCCCGGCGGGCCGGCGGAGCCGGCCGACTTCTTCGCGGCGGGCGGCACCTCGCTGGACGCCGCGCGGATGGCCGCACAGCTACGCGTCGCGCTGGGCGTACGGGTGCGGCTGAGCGCCGTGTTCGAGCACCCGGTGCTCGGTGAGTTCGTGGCCGCGCTGCGAGCCGCGCACGGACCCGACGCGGACGCCGCCGCCGAGACGTACCTGCGGTTGCTGACCTGCTCGGACGACGAAGCCGAGGCGATGCTCGGGGCGCACCGTGACTGATCTGCTCCCGCCCCGCCGGGCCGCCCTGCTCGCGGCGCTGCGGGCCGGTCGGGCCGCTGACCCGGACAGCATCACCGCCGGCAGCGGGGAGCCGGTGGCCTCCGCCGCGCAGCGGCAGATGTGGCTGCTCGAGCGGGCCGCCCCGGGCGACGCCGCCTACCTGGCCCCGGTGGCCTGGCGGCTGCGCGGCCCGCTCGACGTGCTGGCCCTGACCGCCGCGCTGGACGCGCTGGTGGCCCGGCACGAGCCGCTGCGCACCACGCTGCACGACGCCGGGGAGCAGGTGGTCCCGGTGGTCGCCGAACCGCCGGCCGGGCTGCTGCGCACCGTGGACCTGACCGGGCTGGCCCGGGCCGGCCGGGAGGCCGAGCTGACCGGCCACCTCGCCGCCGAGGCGGCCACCCCGATCGACCTGGCCCGCGGCCCGCTGCTGCGGGCCACCCTGTTCCGGCTGGACGACGCCACCCACGTGCTCGCGCTGACCTTCCACCACGCCGCGGTGGACGAATGGTCGCTGGGCATCGTCACCGCCGAGCTCGCCGAGCTGTACGCCGCCGCCCGGGACTCCCGGCCCGCCGCGCTGGACCCGCTGCCGGTGTCGTACGGCGACTACGCCGCCTGGCAGCGACGCCGGCTGGGCGGGCCGGACGCGGCCGCCGACGTGGAGTTCTGGCGGCAGCGGCTCGCCGACCCGCCACCGCCGGTGCAGCTGCCCGGCGCCCGGCCCGGCCCGGCCACGCCGTCGCGCGCCGGGGCGCTGCGCCGGCACCCGCTCGACGTGCCGCCCGAGGCACTGCGGGAGCTCTGCGGTCGGCTGCGGGTCACCCCCTACATGGTGCTGCTCGGCGCCTTCCAGGTGCTGCTGGCCCGCCTCACCGGCCGGTACGACGTGGCGGTGGGCACGCCCGTGGCGAACCGGGACCGCCCGGAGACCGCACCGCTGGTCGGGCTCCTCGTCAACACCGTCGTCGTCCGCACCGACCTCGGCGACGGCCCCTCCTTCGAGACGGTGCTGGGCCGGGTACGTGCCGCGGTGCTGGCCGCCCAGGATCACCGGGAGCTGCCCTTCGACCGGGTCGTCGAAGCGGTACGGCCGCCCCGGCACCCCGCCGGGAGCCCGCTGTTCCAGGTCATGTTCGTGCAGGCCGACGCCCCGGCACCGCTGCGCCTGGACGGGGTGGCGGCCGAAGCCGTCGAGCTGCCCACCCGGACCGCGAAGTTCGATCTCACAGTGGCCGTACGCCCCGCCGGGAGCGGCTCGGAGGTGCTGCTGGAGTACCGGACCGACCTGCTCGACACGGCCACCGTGGACCGGATCGCCGACCAGTTCCGCGTCCTGCTGGGCGACCTGCTCGCCGACCCGGCGACCCGGGTGCGTGACGCCCGCCTGCTCAGCGACGCCGAGCGGGACCGGATCCTCGTCGACTGGAACGACACCGGCACCGACGCCGCGCCTTCGACGGTGGTGCACGCGCTGATCGAGCGGCGGGCCCGGGCCGTACCGGAGGCGGTGGCCGCCACCGACGGCCGGCACGCGCTGACCTACCGGGAGCTGGACCGCCGCGCCGAGGCGCTGGCCGCCGTGCTGCGCGGGCACCGCATCGGCGTCGGTGACCTGGTCGGCGTGCTGCTCGACCGGGACGTGACGCTGCCCGTCGCGCTGCTCGGTGTGCTCAAGGCCGGCGCGGCGTACCTGCCGTTGGACCCGGCCAACCCGGCCGCCCGGCTGCGTCACCTGCTGGACGACGCCGCCGCCCCGGTGGTGCTCACCCGCGCCGAGCTGCGTGCCCTGCTGCCGTCCACCGGTGCCGCCGTGGTCGAGCTGGCGGCGGACGGCACCACCACCGACACCGGCTCGGCCGGGGACGGCACCACCACCCGGCCCGGCCCGGGCGACCTGGCGTACGTCATCCACACCTCCGGCTCCACCGGCCGTCCCAAGGGTGTCCAGGTCACCCACCGCGGGGTGGTGAACTATCTGCGCTGGGCCGCGGCGGCGTACCGGGTCGGGGTGGGTGACGTGGTGCCGACGCACTCGTCCGTCGGCTTCGACCTGACCGTCACCAGCCTGCTGGTGCCGCTGGTCGCCGGCGCCACCGTCGAGCTGATCGGTGCCGACGCCGGTCCGCAGGGGCTCGGCGAGGCGCTGCGCGCCCGGACCACCCCGTACGCCCTGGTCAAGCTCACGCCCACCCAGTTGGAGCTGGTCAGCCGGCAGCTCGGCCCGGCCGCCGCGGCGGGCCGCACCCGCTGCCTCGTCATCGGCGGCGAGAACCTGCGCGCCGACCAGCTGACCTTGTGGCGGCAGCACGCGCGCGCCACCCGGCTGTTCAACGAGTACGGCCCGACCGAGACGGTGGTCGGCTGCGTGGTGTACGAGGTCGGCCCGGACGACCCGGGCACCGGCAACGTGCCGATCGGCCGGCCGATCGCCGGCACCACGCGGTACGTGCTCGACGACCGCGGTGCTCCGGTCCCGGTCGGCGTCACCGGGGAGCTGTACGTCGGCGGGGCCGGCGTGGCCCGTGGCTACCTCGGCCGGCCCGGCCTCACCGCCGAACGCTTCGTGCCCGATCCGTACGGCACCGGTCGGCTCTACCGCACCGGTGACCTGGTCCGCTACCGGCCCGACGGGATCCTGGAGTACCTGGGCCGCCGCGACGGGCAGGTGAAGCTGCGGGGCTACCGGATCGAGCGGGGCGAGATCGAGGCGGCGCTGCGCCGGGCGCGGCCGGACGCCGACGTGGCTGTCGTACTGCGCCACGACGACCCGGACGATCCGCGGCTGGTGGCCTACCTGACCGGGGCGGTGGACGCGGCGGCGCTGCGTACGACGCTGGCGGCGGAGCTGCCCGCCTGGATGGTTCCCGCCGCGTTCGTCGGCGTCGCCGCGTTGCCGCTGACCGGCAACGGCAAGCTCGACGAGGCCGCCCTGCCCGCCCCGGAGAACGGCTCGCCGCCGGCCATCGGGCAACCGGCGGCAGCCGGCTCGCGACCGGCCACCGTGGAGCAAACGGCAGGCGCGCCGACCGGCGGTGCCGCGCTCGGTCTCGCCGAGGCCGAGCGGCTGGTGACCGACGTGTGGCGGGAGGTGCTCGGGGTCGACCGGATCGACGCCGGGGACAACTTCTTCCACCTCGGTGGGCACTCGATGAAGCTGCTCGCGGTGCACGCCCGGCTCGTCGAGCGGCTCGGCGACGTGGCCACCGTGACCGACCTGTTCCGACACACCACTGTGGCCGCGCTGGCCCGGTTCCTCGCCGCCGACGTCGAGCCCGCGCCGACCCGCCGGGCCCCGGCCCGCACCGGCGTGCCCGGCGACGCGGTCGCCGTGGTCGGCATGGCGCTGCGCTTCCCCGGCGCGACCACTCCGGAGGAGTACTGGCGCACCATCCGCGACGGCATCGAAGCGGTCCGCGAGTTCAGCACCGAGGAACTGCTCGCCGCCGGAGCCGACCCGGCGCTGGTCCACGACCCCGCGTACGTTCGCCGGGGTACCGAACTGGCCGACATCGACCGCTTCGACGCCGCCTTCTTCGGCTTCACCCCGCGCGAGGCGCAGGTCCTCGACCCGCAGCACCGGCTGCTGCTCGAGATCGCCTGGGAGGCCCTCGAACGGGCCGGGCACGACCCGGAGAACTTCGCCGGGCCGGTCGGCCTCTTCGCCGGCTCCGGACGCACCACCTATCTGCTGGAGCACCTGCGCAGCAACCCGGACGTGGTCCGCGCGGTCGGCGAGTACCAGCTCGCGGTCAGCAACGACAAGGACTTCCTGGCCAGCCGGGCGTCGTACCAGCTGAATCTGACCGGGCCCAGCGTCAGCGTCAGCACCGCCTGCTCCACCTCACTGGTCGCCGTGCACATGGCCCGGCGCAGCCTGCTGGCCGGCGAGTGCGACCTGGCCCTGGCCGGTGGCGTCACCGTCTTCCCGGCCCAGCGCCAGGGGTACCTGCACTCCGACGGGCTCTTCTCACCCGACGGGCACTGCCGGCCCTTCGACGCCGACGCCCGCGGCACCATCGCCTCCAGCGGCGCCGGGGTGGTGGTGCTGCGCCGGCTGGCCGACGCGCTCGCCGACGGCGACGAGATCCACGCGGTGATCCGCGGCTCCGCCACAAACAACGACGGCGCCCGCCGGGCCGGTTACTCCGCGCCCGGGGTGGCCGGTCAGGTCGAGGTGGTCACCCGGGCGCTCGCCGACGCCGGCGTGCACCCCCGCGACATCGGCCTGCTGGAGGCGCACGGTACCGGCACCCTGCTCGGCGACCCGATCGAGGTGGCCGCGCTGACCGAGGCGTTCCGGCGGGGCACCGACGACCGGCAGTTCTGCGCGCTCGGCTCGGTGAAGGCCAACATCGGCCACACCGACGCGGCGGCCGGCGTCGCCGGCCTGATCAAGGCGGTGCTGGCGCTGCGCCACCGCACCCTGCCCCCGGCGGTCAACGTCACCCGGCCCAACCCGGCCCTGGAGCTGGCCACCGGCCCGTTCCGGCTCCTCGGCACCAGCCGCGACTGGCCGGCCGACCGGGGACCCCGCCGCGCCGGGGTCAGCTCCTTCGGAATGGGCGGCACCAACGCCCACGTGGTGCTGGAGGAGCCCCCGGCCCGGCCCGCCCCGCCGGCCGCACCGACGGCGCCGGGCCCGCGGCTGCTGCTGCTCTCCGCGCGTACGCCGGCCGCCCTGGACCGGGCCACCGCACGGCTGCGGGAGCACCTGGCCGCGTACCCCGATCTGCCGTTGGCGGACGTCGCCGCCGGCCTGGCCCGCCGGCAGCCGATGCCGCACCGGCGGACCCTGGTCTGCGCGGACGTCGCCGACGCCCTCGACGGCCTGGCCGCTCCGGAGCGGCTGCCCACCGCGCACGCCGACCGGCGCGACCGCCGGCTGGCGTTCGTCTTCCCCGGCCACGGCCCCGAACACGTCGGCATGGGCGCCGGCCTGTACGCGGCGGACCCCGGCTACCGGGCCGTGGTCGACGAGTGCACCGACCTGCTGCGCGAGCGGTACGGGGTGGACCTGCGCCCGGTGCTGCTGCCCGACCCCGCCGAACGGGCCGACGCCGAGCGGGCCCTCGCCGACCCGACCGTCTTCCAGACCGCGCTCTTCGTCACCGGCTACGCCCTCGGCCGCACCCTGATCGACCGGGGCGTACGCCCCGACGTGCTGGCCGGACACAGCCTCGGCGAGTACGTCGCGGCCTGCCTGGCCGGCGTCTTCGACGTCGCCGACGCGCTGCGGCTGGTCTGCGCCCGTAGCCGCCTCTCCGGCCGCACCGAACCCGGCGCGATGCTGGCCGTGTCACTGCCGGAGGCCGAACTGGCCGGGCTGCTCGGCGACGATCTCGGTCTGGCCGCCGTCAACGGGCCCGGGCTCTGCGTACTGGCCGGCCGTCCCGCCGCCGTCGACCGGGCCGAGGAGCGGCTGCGCCGCGACGGGGTGGAGTGCCGCCGGCTGCGGGCCGACCGTGGCTACCACTCGCCGCTGCTGGAACCGGTGCTCGACGAGTTCCGCACCGAGGCGCGGCAGGTCCGGTACCGCACGCCGCGACTGCCGTACCTGTCCAACGTGACCGGTGCGCCGGTCACCGACGCCGAGGCCACCGACCCCGAGCACTGGGTGCGGCACCTGCGCCGCACGGTCCGTTTCGCCGACTGCGCGGCGTGGCTGGTCGACCAGGACCTGGTGGTCGCCGAGGCCGGGCCCGGGCACACCCTCGGCGGCCTGGTCCGCCAGGCCGGTGCCCGACCCGGCCAGGTGGTGCAGCTGATGCGGCACCCGAAGGCCGACGCCGACGACCTGCTCACCGCACTGGACGGAATCGGGCGGCTCTGGCTGGCCGGCGTCCGGATCGACCAGGCGGCGTTCCACGGCGACGCCTACCGGCGCCGGGTGCCGCTGCCCACCTACCCGTTCGAGCGGACCCGGCACTGGATCGACCGCCCGGCCTCCGGGCCGTCGGCACCGCCGGTCACCGGCGCCGCCGTCCTGCCGGAGGCGGTCGGGCCGGCCGACGACGCGGGCACCCCGCAGGCCGGGAACCGGCCGGCGCTGAGCATCGCCTACCAGGCGCCGCGCGACGACGCCGAACGGCAGGTCACCGCGATCGTCGAGGAGTTGCTCGGCATCGCCCCGGTCGGCGTGCACGACAGCTTCTTCGACCTGGGCGGGCACTCGCTGCTCGCCACCCAGCTGGTGGCCCGGCTGCACACCCAGCTCGGCGTGGCGCTGCCGATCGACGCGGTCTTCGCCCGGCCCACCGCAGCCGGCATCGCCGCCGCCCTGCCGGACGCCCCGGTGCCGGCGGCCACCCCGATCCCGCGCGTCGACGACGACGGGCCGGCGCAGGTCTCCTCGGGGCAGCGCCGGCTGTGGTTCCTGGAGCAGGTCCACGACCAGGTCGCGTACGCCGTGGCCACCGGTCTGCGGCTGCACGGCGAGCTGGACGTCACAGTGCTCACCGACGCGCTGACCGAGCTGGTCCGCCGGCACGACGCGCTGCGTACCGTCTTCCGCCCCGGTCCCGACGGCGGTGACCCGGTGCAGCTGGTGCTCCCCGCCGCACGCGTCGCCCCGGCGGTGGTGGACCTGACCGGCCCGGACCCCGCACCGGTCGGCGGCGGGGCGGGCGAGGAGGCCGGCGATGCCGCGCTCGCCGAGCGGGAACGGGTGGCCGTGGTGGCCGAGGCCCGCCGGCCGTTCGACCTCGCCGCCGGGCCGCTGCTCCGGGCCGTGCTGTTCCGTACCGGCCCCCGGCGGCACCTGCTCTGCCTGACCATGCACCACATCGTCTCCGACGGCTGGTCGCTCGGCGTCATCCGGGCCGAGCTGGGCGCCCTGTACGCCGCGTTCCTGGCCGGCCGGCCGTCGCCCCTGCCCGAGCTGCCCGTGCGGTACGCCGACTACGCCCGCTGGCAGCGGGACCGGGCCGCGAGCGGTGCGGACGATCTGGCGTACTGGACGCGGCGGCTGGCCGGGGCGCCGACCGCGCTGGACCTGCCCACGGACCGGCCCCGCCCGCCGGTGCAGACCTTCGACGGCGCGGTCGCCCGGCTGACCCTGCCGGTGGACCTGACCGAGCGGCTGCGCCGGCTCGGCCGGGAGCACAACGCCACCCTCTACATGACCCTGCTGGCCGCGGTGCAGACCCTGCTGTTCCGCTACACCGGCCAGCCCGACGTCTGCGTCGGCTCCCCGGTGGCCGGCCGGGTCCGGTCCGAGCTGGAACCCCTGGTCGGCTTCTTCCTCAACAGCATCGTGCTGCGCACCACCCTGGACGGCGACTGGACCGTCACCCGGCTGCTGGAGGAGACCCGGCGCACCGCGCTGGAGGCGTACGAGCACCAGGAGGCGCCGTTCGAGCGGGTGGTGGACGCGCTCAAGGTGCCCCGGGACCTCAGCCGCAACGCCCTCTTCCAGGTGATGGTCAACCTGCTCAACCTGCCCGACCAGCGGCTTGAGCTGCCCGGCCTGCGGGTCGAGCAGCTGCCCGTCGACTCCGGCACCGCCCAGGTCGACCTGGCCCTCTACGCGTACGACAACCCCGACGGGCTGCTCTGCTGTCTGGAGTACAACACCGCGCTCTTCGACGAGGCCACCGCGGCGCGGATGCTGGCCCACCTGGAGACCCTGCTGGCCGGCTTCGTCGCCGACCCGACGCGCCGGCTGGCCGAGCTGGAGCTGCTCACCGAGGCGGAGCGACGGCGGCAGCTGCACGACTGGAACGACACCGCCCGCCCGCTGCCCCCGGTGGGCCTGGTCGAGCTGATCCGGGCCCAGGTGGCGCGTGGTCCCCAGCGGCCGGCCGTCACCTTCGAGGGGACCACGCTCAGCTACGCCGAACTCGACGTGCGGGCCAACCGGCTCGCGCACCGGCTGCGCCGGGTCGGCGTCGAACCGGACGCCACAGTGGCGGTCAGCCTGGAACGCTCGGCCGACCTGCTGGTGGCGCTGCTCGCCGTGCTCAAGGCCGGCGGCGCGTACGTCCCGCTGGACCCGTCGTACCCGCTCGACCGGCAGCGCTACGTGCTGGAGCACAGCCGGGCCGGGGTGCTGATCGCCGAGCCCGCGCTGGCCGGACGGTTCGCCGACTTCGCCGGCCCGGTGCTCCGGGTCGACGACCCCGGGCTGGCCGTCGAGCCGGCCACCGCCCCGGAGCCGGTCACCACCCCGCAGCAGCTGGCCTACGTGCTCTACACGTCCGGCTCCACCGGCCGGCCCAAGGGGGTCCGGGTCAGCCACGCCAGCGTGGTGAACCTGCTGCTCGCGATGGCCGACGACCCCGGCCTGGGCCCGGACGACACCCTGGTCGCGTTGACCACCTTCGCCTTCGACATCTCGGTGCTGGAGCTGTTCCTGCCGCTGGTGGTGGGCGCACGGGTGGTGATCGCCGGCCGGGACGTCGGCTACGACGCGACCGCGCTGGCCGCGCTGCTCGCCGCCGAGCGGGCCACGGTGCTCCAGGCCACCCCGGCGACGTGGCGGCTGCTCCTCGGCTCCGGCTGGCCGGGCATGCCCGGCCTGACCGCGCTCTGCGGCGGGGAGGCGCTGCCCGAGCCGCTGGCCCGGGACCTCGCGCCCCGGGTGGCCCGGCTGGTCAATGTGTACGGACCCACCGAGGCCACCATCTGGTCCACGATGGAGACCATCGACCCGGAGCACGTCGACGTCACCATCGGCCGGCCGATCGCCAACACCCGGGCGTACGTCCTCGACGCCGCCCTGCGGCCGGTCCCGGTGGGCGTGGTCGGCGAGCTGTACCTCGGCGGCGCCGGCGTGGCCCGCGACTACCTCGGCCAGCCGGAGCTCACCGCGCAACGGTTCCTCGACGACCCGTACGCCGAGCAGCCCGGTGCCCGGATGTACCGCACCGGCGACCTGGCCCGGTTCCGCCCCGACGGGCGCATCGAGTTCCTCGGTCGCAACGACTCGCAGGTGAAGCTGCGCGGTTACCGGATCGAGCTGGGCGAGATCGAGGCCGCCCTGCAACGGCACCCCGCGGTACGGGAGAGCGCGGTGCTGGTCCGCGACACCGACGGCGAGCCGGCGCTGGTGGCGTACCTGGCGCTGCGGCCGGGGGAGGAGGACCCGGGCGCCGGGGGCTGGCGGGCGGCACTGCGCGAGTGGCTGCCGGACTACATGGTCCCGTCGGCGTACGTGCTGCTGGACGCGCTGCCGCTCACCGCGAACGGCAAGCTGGACCGGGCCGCCCTGCCGGCGCCGGATCGCGGTGGGCGGGTGGTCGGCTCGGCCGAGCCGACCACCCCGGTGCAGCAGGCCCTCGCCGAGCGGTGGGCCGAGGTGCTCGGCTACGACCGGGTCGGCATCGACGACGACTTCTTCGACCTGGGTGGCGACTCGTTCACCGCGATCCGGGCGCTGAGCGGCATCGAGCCGCCGATCAGCGTGCTCGACCTGTTCCGGCACCCCACCATCCGCGGCCTGACCGGCAACGCCGAGGCGACCGCCGGTCAGCCCCGGCGGCTGCTGCACGAGCTGACCCCGGCCCGGTCGGCGCCGCCGGCGGTGACGCTGGTCTGCGTACCGTTCGCCGGGGCCGGCGCGGTCACCTTCCAGCAGCTCGCGGCGGCCCTGCCCGACCACGTCGCGCTCTACGCGCTGCAACGCCCCGGGCACGACGTGAACCGGGCCGACGAGCCGACGCCCCCGCTGGACGAGCTGGTCGACCGTTGCGTGGCCGAGGTGACCGAACGGATCACCGGGCCGGTCATCGTCTACGGGCACTGCATCGGTGGCGCGATCGCGGTCGAGCTGGCCCGGCGGCTGGAGGAGGCCGGGGTGGACCTGCGCCGGCTGGTGGTCGGCGGCCACTTTCCGGCACCCCGGCTGCCCGGCCGGGCGGCCCGCTGGTTCCGCCGGGTCTTCCCGATGGAGCGGTGGACCTCGAAGCGGCACGCGCTGGAGATGCTGCGCGCCATGGGCTTCTTCACCGACGTGCTGGACCAGCGGGAGAAGGACTTCCTGATGGGCGTCTTCCTCAGCGACACCCGCATCGGCGAGGACTACTACACCGACGTATACGCCGACCCGCCCGCCCGCCGCCTCGCCGCGCCGATCGTCTGCGTGGTCGGCACCGGCGACCGCACCACCGAGCTGTACGAGGAGCGCTACCGGGAGTGGACCTACTTCGCCGACGACGTCTCCCTGCGCACCATCGACGGTGCCGGCCACTACTTCCAGAAGCACCAGGCCGATGAGCTGGCCGACATCATCCTCACCGAGCCCGAGGCGGCCCCGGCCACCTCGGTCGAGCCGGCTGTCCCGGTGGCGGCCGGGTCGGCGACGGCGCCCCCAGGCCGGGCACGACCTGCGACGCCGCCACCCCGGGACGGGCGGGCGGCCCCGGCCGGCCCGGGACGGGGTGACCTGCGCACCTTCCTCCTGGTCGCCTTCGGGCAGCTGATCTCCCTGGTCGGCACCGGCCTGACCAACTTCGCCGTGTCGCTCTGGGTCTACCAGCGCACCGGCTCGATCTCCTGGTTCGCGCTGGCCGCGATGCTGGCGCTGCTGCCGGCGGCGGTGCTCGCCCCGGTGGCCGGGGTGGTGGCCGACCGGTTCGACCGGCGGCTGGTCATGATCGGCGCGGACTGCCTCGCCGCCACCGGCACGGTCACCCTGGCCGGACTGCTCTGGCTGGACCGGTTGCAGATCTGGCACGTCTTCGCCGCGGTCACTGTCAGCGCCGTCGCCAACGCCTTCCAGCAACCCGCGTACCTGGCGGCGGTGACCCAGCTGGTGCCGAAGCGGTACTACGGCCGGGCCAACGGCATCGTGTCGCTGGGCAGCGCCACCGGCACCGTCCTCGCCCCGCTGCTCGGCGGCGCGCTGGTGGTCGCCGTCGGGCTGCGCGGGGTGGTCCTGATCGACCTGGTGAGCTTCCTGGTCGCGGTGGGCATCACGCTCTCCGTACGCTTCCCGGCGACCATGTTCAAGCGCCGTGAGGAGTCCTTCGGCCGGGAGCTGCTCGGCGGCTGGCGGTTCGTCTCCCGGCGGCGCGGCCTGCTCTCGCTGATCCTGCTCGCTGCGGCGCTGAACTACTTCTTCGCCGTGGTGGAGGTGCTGGCCACCCCGCTGACCCTCGCCCTCGGCGACCCGTCGGTGCTCGGCATGGTGCTCGCCGCCAGCGGTATCGGCATGCTGCTGGGCAGCGTGCTGATGGGGGTGTGGGGCGGCACGTCGCGGCGTACCACCGGGGTGCTTGTCGGAATCCTGCTGCTGGGCGTGGCGATGATCGTGGCGGGGCTGCGGCCGAACCCGGTCTTCCCGGCCATCGGCCTGTTCGGTCTCGGCCTGACGTCGGCGCTGGTAAACACCCATCTGCTGGCGCTGGTGCAGGCCAAGGTCGGGCTGGAGCTGCAGGGGCGGGTGCTCGCCACCAACCTGATGCTCACCTGGCTGATGGTCCCGGTCGGCTTCCTCACCGCCGCACCGCTGGCCGAGCGGGTCTTCACCCCTCTGGTCTCCGGCACCGGGCCGGTCGCCGACCTGGCAGCCGTCCTGGTCGGCCACGGCCCTGGACGGGGCATCGCGCTCACCGCGGTGGCCGCCGGCGTGTGCAGCCTGCTGCTGGCCGCCGTCGGCTGGTCGTACCGGCCGATCCGGCGGCTGGAGGACGAGCTGCCCGACGCCGACCCGGGAACGGTCATCGTGGCGGACAAGGATCGCATCCAGGACGAGGCCGACCGCCGGCTGGCCGAACTGGCCGGCACCGGCCACGGCTGACCCGCGCACCGGGGCCCGGCCGGCACCGGCCGGGCCCCGTCCCCGCCGGCCGAGGGCGTCGAGGGCTTCGCGTCCCCGTGCCTCCGGTCGGAGCGTCCGCGTCGCCAGGCACGCCTGGTGTCTCTTCCCCGGAGGGGCGACGTTCTCAGCGCAGGCCGCCCGGTCCGACCAAGCCCGTTTCATAGGCGACGATGACCAGTTGCGCCCGATCACGTACCGCCAGTTTGGTCAGCAACCGCCCGACGTGCGTCTTCACAGTGGCCAGGCTGAGACCGAGGTGCCCGGCCAACTCCGCGTTGGACAGGCCCCGGCCGATCAGCACGAGAACCTCCCGTTCCCGCTCGGTCACCCCGTCCAGCCGTCGTGGCAGCGGCCGGGCCGGCTCGGGCCGACGGGCGAACTCGTCGATGAGCCGGCGGGTCACCGTCGGCGCGAGCAGCCCCTCACCGGCGGCCACCACCCGGATGCCGGCCAGCAGTTCCGCCGGCGGGGTGTCCTTGAGCAGGAACCCGCTGGCTCCGGCCCGCAGTGCCCCGTAGACGTACTCGTCCAGGTCGAACGTGGTCAGGATGACGACCCGGGTGCCGGCGGTGGCGGGTTCGCCGCAGATCCGCCGGGTCGCCTCGATGCCGTCCATCTCCGGCATCCGCACGTCCATCAGCACCACGTCCGGCCGGTGCTCGGCGGCCAGCGCCACAGCCTCCACGCCGGTGCCCGCCTCGCCGACAGTGGTGAGGCCCGGGGTGGAATCGACCAACAGCCGGAAACTGCCGCGCAGCAGCGCCTGGTCGTCGGCGATCAGCACCCGGATCACGCGGCCACCCGGTAGGGCACACTCGCCGTCACCGCGTAGCCGCCGCCGGAGCACGGCCCGGCGTGGAACTCGCCTCCGTGCGACGTCACCCGTTCCCGCATGCCGATCAGCCCGTGCCCCTCCCCGCCGGGCAGCACAGGCCGGCGGCCGTCGTCGGTCACCTCGACCCGGACCTCGCGAGGCGTGACGGTCACCGTCGCCCGGCAGGCCGCCGGCGCCGCGTGTTTCACCACGTTGGTCACCGCCTCCTGCACGATCCGGTAGACCGTCAGTCCCACCGACTCCGGCACCGCGCCGGCCGGTTCCTCCCGCCGTACGTCGAGCCGAACGTCCACACCACCGATCGCCGCCTGCCGGGCGAGCACGGGCAACTCGTCCAGCCCGGGCGCCGGGGCGTACGGGGTGTCCTCGCGCAGTACCCCGAGCACCCGGCGTACATCGGTCAGCGCGTTGCGGCCGGTCTCCTCGATCACCCGTAGCGCGGCCCCCGCCTCGCGGGGATCGGTCTCGGCGACGTGGTTGGCGACTGCCGCCTTCACCACGATGAGGCTCAAGGTGTGGGCGACCACGTCGTGCAGCTCCCTCGCCACCCGTAACCGCTCCTCGGCTACGGCTTGCCGGACCACATGCTCGCCCTGCCGGGCGGCGAGGGCGCGGCGCTCACGGACCAACCAGCCGATCACCCAGGCAGGAGCGATCATGACGGCGGCGTAGACGACGGCACCGGTCCGCGACCAGAGATCACCAGCGGTCAGCGCCAGCGCGACGCTCACCAGAGCGAGACAACCGGTGGCACTGAGCAGCGACCGGCGGGTGGCCGTCGACGCGCCCACCGTGTAGAAGGACAGACCGACGGCGACCGCCGGCGCGGCGGCGGCGAAGTTGGGGATCACGCCGGTGACCAGGGCTGCTGCGGTGCTGCCGCTGATCATGACAGAAACGGGGACCGGCCACCGTCGCCGGACGGCCAACGGCAGCCCGAGAGACATCCCGACGAGCACGGACACCCAGAGCGGCTCGCGTACGCCACCGTGCAGCGGCGACTCCAGGGCCGCGTACGGGCAGAGCAGCCCGCCGACCGCCACCGCGAGCACGGCGTCCACGACGTACAGGTCCACCGGCCGCAGCCGCCGGGTCAGCAGGGGAGCGGTCACCCGCACGACGGTATCGGCCGGCCGGGTCCGCCGCGTCCACCTGCGGGCGGTCATCCCGGAGGACGACGTACCGGCGATTCCGGCCCTCCGCCTCCACCCGGCGGAGGGCCGGAAAGTGTCCACGCCGGCACGACGCGCGGCACCCCGCACACCGGGCACCGTGGCGGCCATGACCACACACACGGTGACCCTGACGGGGCTACGCGCGGTGTACGGCACCGGGACCCGGCGGGTGACGGCGCTCGACGGCGTGACGACCGGCTTCGCGAGCGGCACGTTCACGGCGGTGATGGGCCCCTCGGGCTCGGGCAAGTCCACCCTGCTGCACTGCGCGGCGGGGCTGGACCGCCCGACCGAGGGGACCGTCACCATCGACGGCACCCGCCTCGACGACCTGGGTGAGGACGAGCTGACCCGGCTGCGCCGCGATCGGATCGGATTCGTGTTCCAGGCGTTCAACCTGGTGTCCACGCTGACCGCGGCGCAGAACGTCGAGTTGCCGCTGCGCCTGGCCGGCCGCCGCCCGCCGGCTCGGGACGTCGCCGCCGCGCTCGACGCCGTGGGTCTGGCCGGCCGGGCCGGGCACCGGCCGGGCGAGCTGTCCGGCGGCGAGCAGCAGCGCGTCGCCGTGGCCCGGGCGTTGATCACCCGCCCGGCAGTGGTCTTCGCCGACGAGCCGACCGGGGCGCTGGACAGCGCGGCGTCCCGACAGGTGCTCCGACTGCTGCGCGCACTCGTCGACGACCAGGGGCAGACCGTCGTGATGGTGACCCACGATCCCGCCGCCGCCGCGTACGCCGATCGGGTCCTGCTGCTCGCCGACGGCCGCGTCGTCGACGAGCTGGACGGCGAGATCACCGCGGCGGTTGTCGCCGCGCGGATCGCCGAGCGTGAGGCCCGCCCGTCCGAGCACGAGGCGACGCCGGCGGGGCCGGCGTGCTGAGCATCCGGCGGTCGGTCAGTGCGTTCGTGGCCGTGTCCATCGGGGTCACGCTGATCGCGGCGGCCACCCTGCTCCTCGCCTCCGGACGCCCGCAGGTGCCGGATCGGCTCGCGCGGGCGGCGGTGGTGGTGCAGAGCCCCGAAGCGGGCGCATCGCCCGACTCGTTCGTGCCGACGCGGCCCTGGTCCGCCACCACGACGGCGGAGCTCGCCAGCCGGCTGGCCGCCCTGCCCGGTGTCGCGGCGGCCGTGCCGGACCGGACCTTCTACGCGCAGCCGCTCGTCGCCGGTCGCCCCGCGGGCACCGATGGACGGCGGGAGGACGCCCACCAGGGGCACGGCTGGGCCAGCGCCCGACTCGGTGGACTGCGCCTCACCGCCGGCGCGCCGCCCCGCAGGCCCGGCGAGGTGGTGGTGGACCGTGCGCTCGGGCTGCGTCCCGGCGTGCCGGTCACCCTGCTGATGGCGGCAGGCCCGGAGTCGTACACCGTCACCGGTCTGGTCGACGAACCCGGCGTCCATGTCGCTGACGACGTGGCCGCCACGCTCGCGCCCGGCGTCCGGGCCATCGGGCTGGTGCTCGCGGCGGGCGCGGACCCCGAGCGGGTCGCCACGGCGGCTCGCGGAATCGTCGGCGAGGACGGATCGGTTCTCACCGGTGACGCGCGTGGCGCGCTGGAGCCCCGCAACGACGCCCGCACCCGCTGGATCGGCATGCAGGTGCTCACCGCCACGGCGGCCCTCGCCGGCTTCGTCACGGTGTTCGTGGTCGCCTCCACCTTCGCGTTCACCGTCGCCCAGCGCCGCCGTGAGCTGGGCCTGCTGCGCGCCGTCGGCGTCACCGGGCGTCAGGTCCGCCGCATGGTGTACGGCGAGGCGCTCGTCGTCGGCGCCGTGGGCGGGATCGCCGGCCTGCTGGTGGGCGGCGGGCTCGCGCCGCTGCTGGGTCGGTTTCTCGTCGACGCCGGCTTCGAACCGTCGACCTTCCGGGTCGGGTACGAGCACTGGCCGGTCGCTCTCTCGCTCGTCGCCGGTCCGGTGATCTCGCTGCCGGCCGTCTGGTCGGCCTCGCGCCGGGCGGCCCGGGTCCGACCGCTTGAGGCGTTGCGCGAAGCGGCGGTGGAGCAGCGGCCGATCGGGCGGCTGCGCATCGCCACCGGTGCGCTGCTCGTCGCGGTGGGGGTCGCGCTCAGCATCGGGACGGCGACCGCCGACGAGGCCCGCGTCGCGGCGCAGTACGCCCTGTACGCGGTGATGGCGCTGGTGGCCGGTGCCACAGTCCTGGCTCCGGCGGTCGTCGGCCCGCTGGTGCGGATGTTGCGGTGGCCGGTGCGCCGACCGGGTGGCGCGATCGGGCTGCTGGTCCGGGCCGGGGCGTCGACCGCGACCCGGCGGACCGCTTCGATCGCCGCCCCGGTGCTGCTCACCGTCGCGTTCGCGGTGCTGGTCGCCGGAATGGTGCGGACCACCACGGCTGCCTACGCGGCGGGCCGGGCCGACAACGTCAACGCCGGCTGGATCGTCGTGCCCGACCGCGCACCAGGCCTGTCGGACCAGGCCGTAGCGGCGACCGGGGGCACCGCCCTCCTCCCGACGACGGTCTACGAGAGCGACCCGAACTCGTCGCCGGCGAACCGGCCACTGACCGCGCTCGGCGTGGACCCGGCGGGCTTCGCCGCCGCGAACCGGGCGCTCACCGTCGTCGCCGGCTCACTGGACGACCTGAGCGGCGACGACACGGTGGTCCTCCCCGCCTCGGCGAACCGGCGGCCGACCGAGCCGTACGAGCTGGTCTTCGCCGATGGGGAGTCGGTGTCGCTGCGCGTCGTCGCCGTCGTCACCGACGACTCGATCCCCGGCGACCTGCTCCTGCCACGATCCGTGGTGCGGGCACACGACCCCTCGGCGCTCACCTCCACGGTGTACGTCCAGGATCGGATCGATCCCCCGCTCGGCGCACGAATCCTCGGCGTGGCCGGGTGGGCGGCCGAGGCGGACCGCGCCGAGGATCGCCTCGTCTGGCTGTTCACGCTGCTACTGATCGGTGTCTCGGCGGGCTACGGGGCTGTCGCGGTGGCGAACACGTTGCTGATGGCCGCTTCCGGCCGGGTGGCCGACCTGCGGCTGATCCGGTTGGCCGGTGCCACCCGACGGCAGGTCATCTGGCTGGTCACGGCCGAGTCCGCCCTGGTGGTGCTGATCGGCGCGCTGCTCGGCGGGGCCGTCGCGTTCGTCGGTCTGCTGAGTATCCGTGCCGGCCTGGCCGAGCAGACCGGCGTACCGGTCGACCTGGTGGTGCCGTGGTCCGTCGTCGGCGGGGTGGTGGGGCTCTGCCTGCTCCTGGCGGTGCTGGCGAGCGCACTGCCGACCTGGCGGTCACTGGGTCGCCGGTGCCGTGGGGTGAACCGTATTGCCGCCTCCTCCAGACGTATCGACATCACAGCGCGGCCATCCTGATGACCGTCGGCCAGGAAATCTAGGCTGGGAGAGCTAGACATCTTCTGCGGTGTGGCATACTGTTCTTCGAGTCGAGAGGAAAGATCCGTCAAGACGCAGACGGACCGTCCGGCCGTGAGGACACGACGGGCGGCTGGGAGAGGAACACGCTTCACCGTTCCTCCCGAGAGGCGGTAAGAGCACGTCAGTTCCGGCGTGGCATACGCCGGGGTGCAGGTGGGGCCAAAGTTCTTTCAGGGCTCCAGCTGATGTTCGCCGCACGTGTCGGGGCTGTGAAGTCGCGTGGGCTCCGGCGCCGGCAGAACGTACGACAGCAAGGGAAAGAAGTAGCAGAGGAAAGGGAGGGTCGTACACCGTTGGATCGCCCGCCGTCGGTCGTCATGTCAGGCCGGGCGGACACCGCAGTTTCCATCGAACGAGAGGTGGTCTCCGGTCACGCATATGCGGTCCTCGCACCCGAAGCCGTCGATGACGGCTGGTGCGGATACGACAAGCCGACGTTCCTGTCGGTAGATGGTGTTCTGACCCGTGACCCTGGGCCCCGGCGCGCAAGCGCCGGGGCCCTCGACGTGGAGGTGACATGGGGCGAAACCCCGAAGACATGTTCGGCGATGAGAACTACCCGGCCTACACCATCGGGCAGGCCGCGGAGATGCTCGGCACCACGCAGGACTTCCTGCGTCGCCTGGACGAGGCGAAACTGATCAACCCGCACCGCTCCAGCGGCGGGCACCGCCGCTACTCCCGCTACCAGCTGCGCCTGGCCGCCCGGGCACGCGAAATGGTCGACGGCGGCACCGCCCTGGAGGCCGCCTGCCGGATCATCATTCTCGAAGACCAACTCGAGGAAGCTCTCCGGCAGAACGAGAAGCAGTAGCGAGGGCCGCGACGACCGGACTGACCAGCCCACCCTTCGTACGAGGCCGTCGGCGGGCTGGTAAGTCGGCCGGCCCACCAGGCGCACGTCCAGGTTCCCGCCTCGGTCCGACGGCCCGTCGAGGACGGTGAGGAAGTCGCGCATCTCGGCGAGGGGTGCGGTGCCACCCAGGGTGAGCGCGTCCACGATCGCCGGGTCGCCCAGCGCGGCGTGGATCCGGCGCGCCTCCGCAGGGAAGCAAGCTCAGTCGACCAGGTCCACTCACCGCCATCGGTTGAACAACGGATCATGTGCTACGGTGTCCCAGTTGCAGTTTTGATTTCCAGTAGACGTTTTCCGGCGCCTGATGGGGCATCTGAAACCCATCCAGGCGCTTTTCGTTTTTCGTGTCGTTTCGACGCGGGTGATCAACGCGGCGGCGTAAGGGTCCGCACAGTGCGGCCTCTGACAGCCTGCGAAGGAGCAGACATGACTACAGGTACCGTGAAGTGGTTCAACGCCGACAAGGGCTTCGGCTTCATCAGCCCGGACGGCGGCGGCGCTGACGTCTTCGCCCACTTCTCCGCGATCTCGGCGAGCGGCTTCCGCAGCCTCGACGAGAATCAGAAGGTGGAGTTCGACATCACTCAGGGCCAGAAGGGCCCGCAGGCGGAGAACATCCGCCCGCTCTGATCCAGATTCTCTGAACGGCGGCCCGACTGGTTCAGCGGGTCGCCGTTCGGCGTTTCATGCGCTCACCACGCCATCGCGAAAATCATCTGATCGGCTGAAGGCCGGCCGTCTCGGTGTGGAGCCGGCCCAGCAGTGTCCCCGTGCTCTCCCCACTGGATCGATTCGGACCTCGGGCGCTCGTCTGCCAAGCATCGCCCCTTGTCCCGCCGCGCGTTAGCCGTGGCCAGCTTGAGGCGGCTGAGCGCTTGCGGTCCCCGTAGTCCGGCCGCGTCGAACACCGCGACAGCGGCGGTGAGGTGGTCGATGACGTCGGTGGTGTCGCCGAAACCCGGGTAGGCCGTCGCCGCGTTGGCGGCGGCCCGTGTCGGGCAGTACGGGCCGAGGGTGAGGCTAGTGCTGACCTTCCGTCCGGTGGGTGTTCCGGCAGTAGGGCGAACACGCGGTCCACGTCCTGGTGTACGCCCGAGCGATCGCCGAGGCGGGCGAGCGCCAGAGCCTGCCCGCTGATCGTGAGGCGGACGAGGTGCGGCCGCATCGCGGGCCGCAAGTCAGGGTTCGTGTGCTTGGGCTGTGGTCCTGGGCTGGTAGAACGGGGTGGGTGAACGTCGGCCGCTTCCTGCCACCTCAGGTGAACCCTCAGGTCGCTAGACTGGGCGCTCGCGCCCTCGTAGCTCAGGGGATAGAGCATCGGTTTCCTAACCCGACGCTCCGTGTGTAGCCGCAGGCCGATGACCTGCGGCTTCTCTCTTTCCAGGCTTTCTGCGCCGGTCGCACCCGCGCGCCGTTGTGATCGCCTGCTGAAGCCCAGCAGAAGTGCATAAGCGCTGCTCAGTGCCACTTTCCCGTGGGCCGCGGTGTCGGTCTCGCGCGACGTGCTGCGCCCCGACTGTACGTCCGGCCTCATCGCGGCTTGGCTCGTCTTTATTGCCAAAGCTTGGCAACTACGTAATCCTGGCAGCAGTGGGTCGGCGCTCCGGCAACGCGATGATCTGCACCACCGCCGGGGCGCCCGCCCAACTCTGCGACGACGATGGTGCGAGGAGCTGCTGGTGGCCGTCTACTCTCTGCCCGACATGCCGTACGACTACGGTGCGCTGGAGCCGGCGATGTCCGGCGAGATCCTGGAGCTGCACCACAGCAAGCACCACGCCGCGTACGTCAGGGCAGCAACGAAGCCCTAGAGCAGCTGGCCGAGGCCCGGGACAAGGGTGACTTCGCGGCGCTGGTCGGGTTGGAGAAGACGTTCGCGTTCAACCTCTCCGGGCACGTGCTGCACTCGATCTTCTGGAACAACCTGTCCCCGCACGGCGGCGACCGCCCCGACGGTGAGCTGGCTGCCGCGATCGACGAGCACTTCGGCTCCTTCGACGGCTTCGCTGGCCAACTGTCGGCGGCGACGAAGGGCGTGCAGGGCTCCGGCTGGGGTGTCCTCGCCTGGGAGCCGCTGGGGCAGCGGCTGATCGTGGAGCAGGTCTACGACCACCACGGCAACGTCGGGCAGGGCTCCACGCCGCTGTTGGTGTTCGACGCGTGGGAGCACGCCTACTACTTGCAGTACCGCAACGTGCGCCCGGACTACGTCGACCGCCTGTGGAATCTCGTCGACTGGGCCGACGTGACCGCCCGGTTCGAGGCCGCCCGCGCCGCCGCGCCGAAGCTCTGACCGGCGTGACCGGTCCGTCGCCGCCGACCTCGTGCAGCGCGCCGCCGGGGTCATCGCCGCCCGCCACCGCGGTGATCTCGCCGGCGCGGAGGCGCTGCTGGCCTCGTTCGACACCGACCAGGCCCGCACGCTCGGCTTCTACCTCCTCGCTGACCTCGCCCTCGGACTGGTCCGCGCGCAGACCGGTCAGTCCTGGACGACCTGGTCCGGGAACTCACCCTGCTCGTCGCCACCACACCACCGCCCTCGCCCGGTTGAGGGCATGCCCACTCCCCTGACGGCTGGGGAGCGGCCTGCGAGCGAGGTCAATCTGCTGTCGAGGCGGAAACCTGCCATAGGGCGCTGACCGGCATGGCGCGGAGTCTGTCGCCGAACGGCAGCGTGGCGGTTCCGGTATAGAGGACGATGCCGACGATGAAGTCGTCGCCGAGGCGGTCGGCGAGTCGGCGTAGGCCGCGGAAGTCGTCGGGTCCGACGGTGCTGGCTGCTTTGACCTCGATCCCGACCACCTGACCAGCTCGGTTCTCGAGCACCGCGTCGACTTCGTACCTGCTCTGGTCGCGGTAGTGAGACAGGTCGACGAACTGCTCGGACCAGGTGAGCTGCCGGGACAGTTCGGACAGCACAAATGACTCGAGCAGCGGCCCGAACGGTGCGCCCGGCCGGAGCAGTGCCCGGGCGTCGGTCGCGATTTCGTTGGCGGCGATGCCCGAGTCGACGAAGATCAGCTTTGGCGCGGCGGTGGCACGGGTGCCGAGGTTGCGGGACCAGCCGGGAATCCGTTTGATCAGGAAGATCTCTTCCAGGGCTTGGAGGTAGCGGACGATCGTCGGCCGGCTCAGTCCGAGGGCGGATTCGAGGGAGTTCGCGGCGATGATGGTCGCGGACCTGGCCGCGAGGAGGCGTACCAGCCTGCGTAGCTCGCCCTTGTGCTGGATGTCGGACAGCTGCCGGACGTCGCGGTCGATGAGCGCCTGGACATAGGCGTCGAGGAACCGTTGGCGGCGGCGCGGGTCGGTGCGGGCGGTGGCCTCGGGTAGGCCGCCTCGCACGATCCTAGCCGCGTAGTCGGCGCGGGTCACGTCCGACTCGTGTCGCAGGTTCGGGCCGAGCGCGAAGACGGCGTCGATAAATCCGTCCAGGGCTCCGTCGAGTTCGCCTTGGGAAAATGGCCAGAGCTCGACGGTTTCCATCCGACCAGGCAGCGCGTCCGGCGCAGCCACCATGCCGAACAGCCGAGACGATCCGGTGAGCAGGTACCGGCCAGGACGGGGATCCTCGTCGACGGCAGCCTTGATGGCCAACAGGAGCTCCGGAGCGCGCTGGATCTCGTCGATGACCAGGAGTTCGGAGGAGTCCACGAACCCGACCGGATCGGCGATCGCCGCCGCCCGGTCCTGAGCCCGATCAAGATCGCGGCGCTCGGCCAGACGATCGCCGGCAACGAGGCGGACCAGGGTGCTCTTGCCCGCTTGGCGTGCCCCGCTGATCAAGACGACGCGGGTGTCCGCCAGAGCAGCGTTGACCTGCGCGGCAGCGTGGCGGGGGACTAGATGCGGTGTGGGCACGGCGTCATCATAACCGCCGCATTTTCGATCTGCGAGGGCGGTTGCTTTCGATTTGCGGCACCCGAAGCGTTCGATACGCGGTCATTCGATGTTCGATTTGCGGGCCAGGCGAACGGGGCGGTTCGTGGAAGGGGTCCACCGCTACGTCGCGTTGCTGCGAGTCGGGGCTAGTTCGGGGAAGGCGTCTTCCCAGTGCTGGCGGAGCTGGGGTGGCAGCCACAGGGTGGGCCAGAGCCGCCGCAGCAGGTCGGCATTGAGCCAGGTGTGCAAATCCTCGACCGTACTGGCTTCGGTGAGCACCACCTTGTACATGCTGGCCAGGCGCGTGGGCCGGTTCAGGTCGTACTCGGCGTGCCCGGACCAGTCGAGATGACGCGGAAGCGTCACCGCGCCGTCGGTGGGGCCGTGCAGCGCGGCAAGGGTTTCGGCCACCACGTAGGGCTTCCGGTTTCCGTAGGGCTGGTAGTCCGCCCGCAGCTGTTCGTCCCGCTCGGTCAACCCGGCCGCCCGCGTCGCCTCGTACCGGGAGACAACCGCCTGCAGCTCATCCTCCGAGAACCGGCCCATGGCCGTTAGCCTGCCATGTTAGGCCCAGCGCGCTTGGCTTCTGTCAATCTCTTTAACCGGCGGGCCAGTGATGGTGATCGCTATGGGATGCGCTCATGTTCTGGTGAAGCCGAGGGCCCGGTATCCGGGCATGCGGCGTGGGAGTGAGGCGGCGAGGATGGGTGTGGCCGGGTCGTGGTAGTCGTGGACCTCGGCAAGGTCCTTGCCGGGCGCGGCCCGGATGACGCGGCCGGCGCATTGGACGAGTAGGCCGTCGTAGGAGATCGGGCCGGCGAGGAAGAGGGTGTCGAGGGCGGGGGCGTCGAAGCCTTCACCGATGAACGGTGTGGTGCCGATGACGAGCAGGCCGTCGCCGGCCTTCGCGCCGTCGAGCCGGTCAACGATGGCCCGCCGGTCGCGGGTGCTCACCGCGCCTTGGAGCACAAGCGCCTGATGTCCGCGTGCGGCGAGCAGAGCGGTGAGTGCCTCGACCTGGGCGACCCGTCGGGTCAGCACGAGACAGTTGCGACCGCGGGTCAGGGCCGCGGCGACGTCGTCGGCGATCTGGGTGTTGCGGGGTTCGTCGAGGGCCAGCCTTCGGTGCACCTCGGCGAGCGCGCCGGGCGCGTCAAGGTCGACGTCGCCGGGTTGGAAAGTGGTCTCGTGGATGAACAGCGCTCGACGGGGGCCGGCATCGGTGTGCATCGCAGCCGCGAGGGTGCCCTGTTCCTCGTCGGTCAGGGTGTGGCGGACGGGGCCGAGTTGCCAGGTGACGAGTTGGCCGAGGCCGTCGCGTCGGGTAGGGGTGGCGGTGAGGCCGAGCCAGAACTGCGCGGCGATCCGTTTGACCGAGTGCTCGTACGCGGCGGCGCCGAGGTGGTGGCATTCGTCGACGATGACGTGCCCGTACCCCTGGGTCAGGGTGGCGACGTCGTCGCGCCGGGCGAGGGAGGGCAGCAGTGCGATGTCCACCGTGCCGGTGAGCTTGCGTCGGCCGCCACCGAGTTGGCCAGGCTTGATGTCGAGGAACTGTTGGATGCGGGTGCGCCACTGGTCGGCGAGAGCTTTGCGGTCGACGAGGACGAGGGTGGAGGTGTTGCGTTCGGCGATCACGGCGCAGGCCATGACGGTCTTGCCGGAGCCCGGTGGGGCGACCAGGATTCCGTCGTCGTGGGCGAGGAGTGCGCCGACCGCGACGGCCTGCTGGCCAGTGAGTTCGGCGGTGAACGCGGTGTCGATCTCGGTCCCGGAGTTTCGTACGTCGGCGACGGCCAGCCGTGACCCGGTGCGCTCGACGATCGTGGTGATGGTGTGCCGTAGGCCCCGCGGAAGGATCAGGCGACCATCGAGGGTGAGGTCATAGCCCTGGATGAAGCGTGGCGTATCCCAGGTGGACTTGCGGAGTCGTTGCAGCTCGTAGAACTTCGGGTTGGCCATGGCGGCGGCGTGTTTGAACGTGGCGAGTGCGGCGGGGGTGAGCTGTCCGGCGTCGATGCTCAGCCCGGCACCGGCCTCCGCGTGGACCACCGGAGGCAGTGGAGGGTGGACCTGCGTCGCGGCGGACCGGCTGATCGTTGCGATGTCGGCACCGGTGACGGATTGTTTGGCCTGCCGGGCGATCTGTTCGGCGTCGCCGGGGCTGAGCCGGTCCAGTGTCGACAGGAATGCCCACTGGTCGGCGTACGGCTCGAGGGTGCCGAGGTCGAGGAAGGTGGTCAGTCCGTCCTTGCGGCGGCGGCCCTGTAGCGGCGCGGCGATGAGGTTGCCGAAGCCACCCTCAGGAAGGACGTCC
Organism: Micromonospora sp. SYSU B005; assembly: GCF_055362685.1. Lineage (NCBI taxonomy): Bacteria > Bacillati > Actinomycetota > Actinomycetes > Micromonosporales > Micromonosporaceae > Micromonospora > Micromonospora sp. SYSU B005. The sequence goes on from NZ_JAXCFU010000020.1 coordinate 39,382, forward strand.
TGGTTGGGGAAGAGACGGTCGTACGACCGCAGATCCATCGACCCGCGCAGCACCATCGCCTCGCGCAGCAGGACCGTACCCACGGCCCGCGCGGTGGCCGCGGGAACAGCGCCGGTGAAGAAGACCCACACGTGGGCTCCGCGGCCCGACTGGGAGATCTCCAACGCGGCGGGCACCGCGCTGGCCCGTGCCGCCTTCACGTATGCGAGGGCGTCGAGCATCGCCGTCGGGCCGTCGAAGTCGGCCACGACGAAGTGGCAGGTGTTGCCGGGCATCAGCGGGTACAGGCCCATGAACACGTCGCCGACCAGATGTGCCGCGACGACCTCCGTCGTGCGGGGCAGGTAGGTGGCACCCCGCCGGTCCATACCCTTGCGCCAGCCGCCCGCGACCGCGGGCATCCATCCGGCTGCGCCGGTACGGGCGTTGTCCCACCGCACGGCGTACACGTCGGCCCGGGCCCGGAACCGGTCGGTGAACAACGTCAGCTTGTCCCGGGTCGGCGAAGCCATGGTGACCAGCCCTGGCGGCTCAACCGGAGCGGACAACTGCTCCGGCGCCGCAGTCGTGTCCTGGCCGCGCAGCTCCAGCAGACGCCCCAGCCGGGCGTTCTCCGCCCGTAACCGCTCCACCTCCCGCCGAAGATCGACGAAATCGGCCACCGAACCCATGCCGACCATCCTCGCGCATCGGGCTCCGAACACCCCGACACCGGTCCGCTATCCTCCGCCGATGGCATCGAAGGGGACCGCCGCGTTGGAGGCGATGATCGAGGAAGCCACCGTCGACACGGACGGTCACGAGGACCAGCGTGCCGGCCTGTTCGCCATGATCGAGGAGCATCTGGCGGTGCCGTTCACCACCACCGTCCTCGGCGTCGAGGTCACCATAGGCAAGATCGAGCTGGCCGCGGACAGCATCGTCGCGGTCTGCGCCCGAGGCCGCCACCGGCAACGGGTCGGTCTTCTCGACCTTCCGCTACCCACCCCTATGCCGGACGGTGCCGCGTGGATCGACGCCTACCGGCACTGGGCCGGGAGGTAGGCCACGATGAGCGAGTACCAGTACTACGAATTCACCGCCGTCGACCGTCCCCTCACCGTCCGCGAGCGGGCCGAGCTGCGGTCGCTGTCCACCCGGGCCGACATCACTGCCACCAGCTTCGTCAACACCTACGAGTGGGGCAACTTCAAGGGCAACCCGCGCACGCTGATGGAACGGTACTTCGACGCGCACCTGTACCTGGCGAACTGGGGCACCCGCCAGCTCATGCTGCGACTACCGAAACACGTGCTCGACCCCGCCACCGTCTCCCAGTACTGCCAAGGTGACAGTGCATCCGCGTGGACCGCCGGCAAGCACGTCATCATCGACCTCCACGACGAGGACGAGGACGGCACCGATGAGTGGGACCTCGACGGTCACGGCCTCCTCGCCTCCATCATCCCGGTCCGGGCCCGCCTCGCCGCCGGCGACCTGCGCCTGCTCTACCTGGCCTGGCTGCGCTGCGTACAGTCCGCCGAGATCGCCGACGACGAGCCTGAACCGCCCGTCCCCGCCCGGCTGGGGACCCTCGACGCGTCCCTCACCGCCGTCGCCGAGTTCCTACGCATCGACCCCGACCTGATCGCGGCCGCGGCGGCCGGATCGGCGCCGGCCACCTCCGGCGAACCGACCGCTGCGCAACTACGCACCTGGGTCGTCGGGCTGTCCGCGCGGGACAAGGACGCCATCTTGACCGACCTGATCACCGGCGGCGACAGCCAACTGCGCAACCGGCTGCTGCGCCGCTACCGCGACGCACACCGCACTGATACGCCCACCCCGGCAGCCGCCCGTACCGCCGGGGAACTGCTCGCCACCGCCGCGGAGTTGCGCGCCGAACGGGAACGACGGGACGCCGAGCAACGCGAACGCGACCGGATTCGCCGCGAACGGTCCGCCGCAGCAGCCCGGCAACGGCACCTCGACACCCTCGCAGTCGACCAACCCGCCGCCTGGCAGCGAGTCGACGAGCTCATCGCCACGAAGAAACCCCGCGAGTACGACACCGCCGTGCAACTCCTCGTCGACCTGCGCGAACTCAGCGAACGCGACGGGGACAGTTCGTCGTTCCAGCACCAGCTGGCCGAGCTACGGGTGGCGCACGCCCGCAAGCCCAGTTTGCTCGAACGCCTCAACCTCGCAGGCCTCGACAGCTGACGCATGGTTCCCCGCTGACCGTCGCCAAGGTGTGGCGAGGATCGTGGATGGCCGGTGCGGCGTGCCAGCGTGACGCCCCAGACAGTCGACGCCGGCGGCGGTCCGCTCCCCGACGCGACCCCATCGCGCCGGACACTTCATTCTGCCCGCCAAGATCAACCGGGGTCACCTGGAGACTCCTCCAGCGGATGCCGACCGGGGTGAACCGGTGCCAACGTGGGTCACCATGGCCGACCGCCGGTCGCGAACCGGGGTTCGTGTGCGCCGGGTGTGGTCCTGGGCTGGGAGAACGGCGGTCCGGGTGACGTGGGTGAACGGGGGCCACTCCCTGCCACCCCAGGTGAACCCCCACGTCGCTAGACTAGGCGCTCGCGCCCTCGTAGCTCAGGGGATAGAGCATCGGTTTCCTAAGACCGTCATCTATGCATGCCGGTAGGCCGACTGCCTGCGATTCAGCCGTTCATTACCTCTGTTTGTTGGTCGCATTGGATAGCTGCTGCGCTCCGTTGCTGGCGGTTACAGTAGCAAACCGGCCGCCTCTGTTGCTTTTTGTGTCAACTTTCTCGATTCTAAATCCTCGTCACGGCATTTTGCGACTTGACGTAGCGAGGATGCTGTCCGGGGAAGCACGTGCGATCCTCGCCCAACCCGCTCCTTTACGCCGCACGCCGAGTTACGCCTGGGCACCGGAGTCGGAAGTGGGCGCAAACGCGTTGCCAGGCTGATGCGCCAGGCCGGGCTGCAGGGCTTCTGCCGGCGCTGCCGTCAGGGCTGCAAGGTGCGCGAGTTGGACGCGTGAGTGGATGCCGAGCTTCCGGTAGACGCGGGTGAGGTTTGCTTCGACTGTTTTGACACTGATGGTGAGGGCGGTGGCGATGTCGCGGTTGGTCGCTCCGCTGGCGGCGAGCTCGACGCAGCGCTGTTCGGCGGAGGTGAGGCAGGGGAGCGTACTGCTGTGCGCGGGGACGGGCTCCAGTTGGTGGAGGGTGCGGGTGGCGGCTTCGATCCAGGGGTGTGCCTGGTGCGTGCTGAAGAGGTCGGCGGCGCTCTGCGCCGCGGTGCGGGCGCTGGCGCGTCGGCGTCCGCGTCGTTCGGTGTGGCTGAGGGCCAGGAGGGTTCGACCGTGTTCGATGGGCAGGTGGCGGAGGTGGTCGGCTGCTGCGGTGAGGAGGTCGGCGGCCGCATCGTAGTTGCCCAGGGTGGCTTCCAGGAGTGCCTGGGAGCGGTCGAGCACGGGGAGGACGCAGCTTCTATCTAGATCAGTCGCGGTGCGACGGGTATCGGTCAGCAGTTTGCGGGCTTGGTCGAGGTAGCCGAGGGAGATGAGGGCTTGGGCGAGGTCGGCGTGCCAGCGCAGGACGGACGGGTCGCGGACCTGCTGGCGCTTCTCAAGCGTACGGACCTCTTCCAGCGCCTCCAGGGCTTCTTTCGGACGCCCGGTGACCAGGAGAAGATGTCCGAGGACGAAGAGGTTTCGGGAGAGGAAGACTTTGTTGTCCTCCCGGCGGGAGGTGTCCGCCCCGCGGCGTGCGTGAGCGAGGGCGGAGTCGGTGCACGAGGCGGTGCCCTCGACCAGGGCGGAGGTGTAGCACGTTGGTGCGGGGTCCAAGGCGGCTCTGTCGGTAAGCGACAGGGCGCGGCCGGCGTAGTCGAGGGCCAGTCCGCACCGTCCGGCGCGGATCTCGACTTCGGCGAGGCTGCGCAGGACATCCACGGTGGCTTCGGCGTCTCCGGTCCGCTCGGCTTCGACGAGCAGAGGCAGCAGTGCGCTGCGGGCTTCGTCCAGACGGTCGTCGAAGATGGCGTGCCGGGCGGAGAGCTGTTCGGGCCTGGCGTTGACGGGGATGTGAGTGCTGCGTGGCAGGGACAGGGCGTGGCCGAGCGTGGTCTCGGCTTGGGGGCGGCCGAGGATGCGTTGGATGCGGGCCTGCATCGTGAGGGCCATGGCGGTGGTGGCGGTGTCGCCAGCGCTCCGGGCGAGGCTGGCGGCCCGGGCAGCCTGGGCGCACGCCCGGTCGGGATCGCCGTTGACGTTGGCCCAGATCGCCTGGCGGACGAGGATCTGCGCGGTCAGGTCCGGATGTCCGGCCGCTTCGTGAAGTGCGTCGGCGAACAGCTTGTCGCCGTTGTACAGGTGCTGTCCGCCTGAGTCGATCAGGGCGATGAGGGCGTTGACGCGGTTGGCGGGGCTGCTGTCGTGGTTCAGGACGAGGCGGACGGCAGCCTGGCCGCGGGGCAGGTCGCCGTTGTGGGCGGCGTCGCGTACGGCGGTCAGCGCCCGTTCGGTGAGCAGGTCGGCGTCGGTCTCCGGGGTACGTTCGGCGGCGAGCAGGGAGAGCTCGGCCGCTAGTGCGGGTTCTCCGCGCAGCCGGGCGCGGGCGGCGGCGCGGTCGGCGCAGTCGGCCGACTGCGGGTCGTTGGTGTCGGCCGCCAGCGTGGTGTGACGGTCGCGGCGGATGCTGTCGCGGCTGGCTTCGGCCAGGCGGGCGTGCAGGAGCCTGCGTGTGGCGACCGGCGGTCGGGCCGCGAGTTCGGCACCGATCGCGGCGGCGGCGAACCGGATCTTCCCGTCGACCTGCCCGATGTCGATCAGTCCGGCTGCCTCGGCCTCTGCGAGAAGGTTTTCGGCGGGCGGGCCGGCGAGGCGGCTCAGCAGTTCGCGGTCGGGCCGGTCGTCGAGTGCGGCGACCGTCAACAGTTCCTGAACTTCGGCCGACACAGTGCCCAGCCATTCGTTCACCAGTCGGCGGGCGGCCGGCGGCAGGACCAGGTCGTCTACGAGACCCTGAGCGGCCGGCAGGTCGGTGGCGCGGCTGCGGGCCCCGGCGAATGCGAGGGCTAGGGCCGGGTTCCCTCCGCTGCGGATGTGGGTCTGCGTGACCTCGTAGGGGGTTAGCCGGTACGGCGACAGCAGGGTTGCGACCTGATCGGGTGTCAGCGCCGGGATGCGTACCGCACAGGGGTCCTCGCCGCACCAGTGGCCTTCGCTCCCCGGGCGCCAGATTCGCTCTGCGGCTATGACGGGAAGGTCGGGAGCCAGGCGCAGTGCCCAACGCAAGACGGCCGCGCTGGCCGTATCCAGCCACTGGGCGTTGTCCACCACCAGTGTCAGAGGCGGGGTGTCCAGCAGCAGGGTGGCGGTCAACCGGCGCAGCCGTAGAGCGGTCCCGGCGGGATCGGCAGAGCCCGGCACTCCGACGGCCTTGTCGATTCCGGTCGCGAGTTCCCGCGCGGCCGGCAGCGGTTGGAGGGCCAGTGCGAGTTCGAGCAGTCCGGTGTAGGGGACCTGGGCGTCCTGTGGGCTCGGAGCCAGCCTTAGGACAGGCATGCCCAGCTGCTGCCCGAGTACACCGGCCGCAGCGGTCTTGCCGATCCCGGGCGGACCGAACAGCACCACCCGACGGGCGCCGCGCACGACGCCCGGTACCACCGGCAGCATGGTGCCGGTGGCCCCCTGATGCGCATTCACTGCCGTCGCAGAATCTGGCACCGGATCATAGTGCGCCCGACGGTCCTTCGCGCACCAGAGCAAGGGGTTGCCCTGATTTCGGCCAGCCTCCGCCGTTCCTAGTGTCATCGCCAAAGCCGAGCTGTCACCGGTTGCCGGAGATCCCATCAACACGGGCCCTGCTGCCACACCCCTCAACCCATCTCGGCGGGAGGATTACGATGTATCGAAGAACTGCCGTGGCGGCCGCTGTCGCGGTTGCGCTTACCCTGGGCACCGTGACCGGGGTGGCCACCCAGTCGACCGCAGCCACCCCGCCCCCTACACCCACGGTTGCACAGAGCCCGCTGTCGCTGGCGATCTCTGCAGCCGACCGCGCTGCCGACGGCGGTCACGACGCGCTGGCGAAAGGCCCCTTCGAGCAGTACGACCGTCGCATGGTGATCCCGTGGGTCGACGGGCTGTTCTCCATTGCCTACGAGCGCACCTACCGGGGCCTGCCGGTGGTCGGCGGCGACGCCGCCGTGCTCGCCGACGGCAAGGGCGCGATCCGGGCGATCTCGGCCGCCACCAAGACGAAGATCAACGTGTCGGTGGTGCCGACGGTCGCCGTCGACCGTGCCGAGCAGACCGCCAAGAGCCTGCTCGCGAAGGTCGACCGGGTCGAGTCGCGCACCCTGGTGGTGCACGTCAAGGACAGCACCGCCCGCCTCGCATGGGAGGTCGTCGTCGCCGGACGCACCGCCTCGGCGCCCAGCCACCTGCACGTCTTCGTGGACGCGCGCACCGGCCAGGTGCTGGCCAAGCAGGAGGACGCCGCGGCGGGCTCCGGCACCGGCAAGTGGAACGGGCCCAGTCCGCTGACGATCACCACGTCGCAGTCGGGCAGCACGTACTACCTGCGCGACACCACCCGCTCCGGCCTGAACTGCCAGGACTACAGCACCAACACCGTCTTCTCCGGCCCGGACGACAGCTGGGGCAACGGCGTGGGCACCAGCAAGGAGACCGGCTGCGTCGACGCCCTGTACTCGGCGCAGAAGGAATGGGACATGCTGTCGGGCTGGCTGGGCCGCAACGGCCACAACGGCAACGGCGGCAGCTGGCCCATCAAGGTGGGCCTCAACGAGCAGAACGCCTACTGGGACGGCTCGACGATCACCATCGGCAAGAACCAGGCGGGCAACTGGATCTCCTCGATGGACGTGGTGGGCCACGAGTTCGGCCACGGCCTCGACCAGAACACCCCCGGCGGCACCAGCTCCGAGGCCGGCCTCGGCGAAGCCACCGGCGACATCTTCGGCGCCCTGACCGAGGCATACGCCAACCAGTCCAGCGCCTACGACGAACCCGACTACCTGGTCGGTGAGGAGATCGACCTCGTCGGCGACGGCCCGATCCGCAACATGTACAACCCGTCGCTGGTCGGCGGCCACCCGAACTGCTACTCCTCGTCGATCCCGAACACGGAGGTACACGCGGCCGCAGGTCCGCTCAACCACTGGTTCTACCTGCTCGCCGAGGGCAGCGCGCCGGGCGGCGGCAAGCCGAACAGCCCCATCTGCTCGGGCGGCCCGTCGTCGGTCACCGGCGTGGGCATCCAGTCCGCCGGAAAGATCTTCTACGGCGGCATGCTGCTGAAGACCTCCGGCATGACCCACAAGAAGTACCGCACCGCGACCCTGACCGCCGCGAAGAACCTGGACTCCTCGTGCGTCCTGTTCAATCGGACCAAGGACGCGTGGAACGCGGTCGCGGTCCCGGCCCAGACCGGTGACCCGACCTGCACCGGTTCCAGCACCGACTTCTCCGTCTCGGTCAGCCCCACCTCGGGCAGCGTCAACGCGGGCTCCTCGGTCACCGCGACGGTCAACACCGCGACCGTCTCCGGCAGCGCCCAGACCGTGTCGCTGACCTCCTCGGGTGCCCCGTCGGGGGTCACCGTGTCGTTCAGCCCGACGTCGGTGACGTCGGGCAACAGCTCCACGATGACGGTGGCGACCACGTCCAGTGCGGCTGCGGGCACGTACACCATCACCGTGACCGGCACCGGGTCGGTCACCCACACGGCCCAGTACACGCTGACGGTCAACGGCGGCACCCCCGGCGGCACCGCCCCGGACATCAGCGTGTCCAACGTGCAGGCGCACCTGACCCAGCTCAACACCATCGCCACCAACAACGGCGGCAACCGCCGCTCGACCGGCCAGGGCTACCTGCAGTCGGTGGCCTACGTCAAGGGCAAGCTGCAGACCGCCGGCTTCACCGTCACCGAGCAGCCCTGCACCTCGGGCTGCACCAGCGGCGCCGGCCCGAACCTGATCGCCGAGTGGCCCGGCGGCAACGCCAGCAACGTCTACATGTTCGGCGCCCACCTGGACAGCGTCTCGGCCGGTCCCGGCATCAACGACAACGGCTCCGGCTCGGCGGCGCTGCTCGAGGTCGCCCTCGCGCTCGCCGCGCAGAACCCGACCATGCTGAACAAGGTCCGCTTCGGCTGGTGGACCGACGAGGAGCAGGGCCTCAACGGCTCGAAGTTCTACGTCAACTCCCTCACCAGCACCCAGCGGACCGCGATCAAGGCCTACTACAACTTCGACATGATCGGGTCGAAGAACGGCGGCTACTTCATCAACAACATCAGCTCGACCGCGTCGCAGCCGATGAAGGCGTACTGGGACAGCCTCAGCCTGCAGCCGGAGGAGAACGTCGAGGGCCAGGGTCGCTCCGACGACTACTCGTTCCAGAACGCGGGCATCCCGACCTCCGGCTACGCCATGGGCGCCAGCGCCACCAAGACCTCGGCCCAGGCGTCGAAGTGGGGCGGCACCGCCGGTCAGGCGTACGACTCCTGCTACCACTCGTCGTGCGACACCACCAGCAACATCAACGCCACCGGCCTGGACCGGGCCGCCGACGGCATCGCCTACACGCTGTGGAACCGGGCCGTCGGCACGTCCACCCCGACCGACGACTTCTCGATCTCGGCCAGCCCCTCGTCGGGCACCGTGAACGCGGGGTCCAGCACCACGACCACCGTCGGCACCGCCACCACCTCGGGCAGCGCCCAGACGGTGAACCTGACCGCCAGCGGCGCCCCCACGGGCGTGACGGTCTCGTTCAGCCCGGCGTCGGTGACCTCCGGCAGCTCGTCGACCGCCACCATCTCGGTCGGCTCGTCGGTGGCCGGCGGCACCTACACCATCACCATCACCGGCTCGGGTTCGGCGACGCACAGCACCACGTACACGCTGACCGTGCCCGGCGGGCCGGGCGGCTGCACCGCCGCCCAGCTGATCCTCAACGGCGGGTTCGAAAGCGGCACCTCGCCGTGGACCGGCTCCACCGGCGTGATCGGCACCTCTATCGGGCAGGTGCCGCGCAGCGGCACCCGGTACGCGTGGCTCGGCGGAAACGGCTACACCGCGACCGAGGCCATCAGCCAGACCGTCACCATCCCGTCGGGCTGCACCAGTGCGGTACTGACCTACTGGCTGCACATCGACACGAGCGAGTACTGGGCGCTCGCCTACGACGTGTTCACGATCAAGGCCAACGGCACCACCGTGGCGTCGCTGTCCAACATGAACGCTGCCACGGGCTACACGCAGCGCACCGTCAACCTCGGCGCGTACGCCGGCCAGACGGTCACGCTGACCTTCACCGGCACCGAGGACGCCTACCTGCAGACCAGCTTCGTGCTGGACGACGTGACCCTGCAGATCGGCTGAGTTCAACGGCAGGGTGGGGCGCTCGCCCCACCCTGCCGCAGGTCCTGCGCCCCTGTTCCGCTGCCGGACCGGACCTTAGCCTGAATCCGTGGATTGGATTCTGGGTGCGTTGTCGGGTTGATCTAGCCGATTGGGGGTGTGATGGATCCGCTGGCCCTGGTCTCCGTAGAACGCCAAGTAACCCGGCTCCGCCTTGACCTGGCGAGAGGCGAAGTCCATCGCCTCCGGGCGCAGATCTGCCCAACCTCGCGGGAAGCGGCCGTACCGGTCGTAGAACCTCCGCAACAGCGCGAACCCGGCCGTATCTCGCCATGCTTGGACGCAACCAGGTCCAGCTCAGCAGGGACAAGGGTCCAGTGCTCGACCAGCTCGCCGATGCTCAGAGGAGATCGACTCACAGCGGTCAACCACCGTGGCAGCGATCAGGGACCGCGCAGACCCCCAAAAAGATCAACTATTTGGCCCCTGGTCGCAAGATCGGCGTGGTTGGTCGTGAAGGGCCCGTCGGCGTGTGACCAGGTCCAGCGAAGCCGTCGGTGGGTCAGCCACGCACTAGCCTGGCCGGCGAGGTCGCGGTGCCGGCGCTGGGTCCTGTTGGTGTCGCCGCCGTCGGTGGTGAAGGCGAGCAGGGCGTAGCCGCCGGGGATGCCGGCGTGGGGCTCGCCGGGGTGCCGGCTGCCGTCGACGGGGAGGTGCACGCTGGCCAGGGCCGGTGCGCCCTGTCCGGGCAGGGTTTGCAGCATGTGGACGCGGCCGTGGTCGACCAGGTGCCATCGGCCGTCCAGGGGCAGCCTGAGCACGGTGCGGGCGTGGGCGAACAGTTCGTAGGCGTCGACGGGGTCCTGCACGACGAGGGTGGTGGTCGCGGTCATCGTGGTCACCGGGCCCAGATCGCCAGGGCTGCGGTGGTGGCGGCGCCGGCGTACCCGGCGAGCAGCAGCGGCACGGCGCGGGAGATGGCGGTGTACTTGGCCCGTACGGCGCGGGAGAGCCACCACAACTCGCGGGCGCGTGCGAGGGGGGCGGTCTGGGCTCCCGGGTCGGTGTCGCCACCGACAACGCGGACCAGGACGTCCTGGGCGGTGTCGGTGTCGGCGTAGGCGACGAACCCGAAGTCCCCACCCCGAAATCCCGGTACGCGAAACCCGCGTCCGGCACCGGTGGGGCTACTGAACCGCCGAAAGCCCTTGCGGCAGGGCTGGCGCCGCGCGCCCTTTATGGGCATCACCGCACGCTCTTCCGCGCTCGTCGAAGAGGGCCGATGCCCACCGAACTCGCACATCGTGTCCGGGGTGTCTGTCGGTGACGGCGGCAGGCTGAGGTTGCCGTGCCCGTTGGGCCGGGAGTGGGGATGGCTGAAGTGTGTTCCGCCGTGATCGTGGCTGACGTTCGAGGTGCCAACCCCGCTCCCCCCGCCGGTTTTCGACACAGGCGCCCTCTCTGCCAGGCCAGCACGCCATTCGCACCAGCTCCACGCCCAGGTCGCGTGCGATCCGCTAACGTCGAATCGCCGTGCGTCGGGGCGCCGCAACAGTCGGCTCGACGCAGGTCGATGCGAACGGAAAGGCGAGCCCATGATTGATCGCCAGGATCTTCAACAGGCCAGGGACGATCTCGGCCGTAAGCTCGCCGCCCTGCGTAGGTCGAGGGGACTCATTCAGGAAGCCCTCGCACGCCAGGTGCACACGACGCGCAGCACCCTGGGAATGGTCGAGCGGGGCCGGCAGGTCGTGGACCGGATCTTCTGGCTGCAGTGCGACACCCTGCTGGACGCCCAGGGCGAGCTACTCGCCGCCTACGACGCCTACCGACACCTCCAGTCCCGGTTCCAGGCACAGCAGGCCGAGGCGGCACAGCGGGCGCGGTGGGGAGCGGTACCCGAGGCGGTGATGGCAGCCGGCGAGGCCACAGGCGAAAGGTACGGCGAAGTCGGCGACAATCGACGCCCGCCGGACCGGTTCCACGGCGAGCGCCCGGAGGCGGGCCGCACCACACGAACCGGGCAGGTCTCAGTCGTCAACGCGGTAGCAGGCCGTGGCGAGGAAGCCGACCACGATGCCAGGTCGCGACTGCTGGCCGAGCTGCGCCGGCACCTGCTCGCACCTGCCGCACCGAAACAGCCGGTCGAGCCTCTCACGCTTTCGGAGGTCCGTCAGCGGGTGGCCCATCTCCATAGCCTTTACCAGCGTGGCAACTATGCCGAGGCGGTCCGGGCGTTGCCCGACACGTTCGAGCAGGCGAACCTGTTGACCCGGACCTGCACCGGCACGCAGCGCGCCCTGGCCGTCGGGTCGCTGGCGGCGGCGAATCTCGCCGCCGCCAAACTCACCGTGAAACTCGGCGATCCCAGCCTTGCCTGGGTGGCGGCGGACCGTGCCGCTCGTGTCGCCGCCGAGCAGGCCGAGGATGTTGCGCTCGTCGCTGCGGCGGCGTTCTCGGTGGGTACTGCGCTGCTGGCGATGCCGGACCGCGTCGGCGATGCCGAGGAGGTGGTGCTGGCCGCTCTCGATGGTGTGACGGACACGAGGGACTCCGCGTCGACGGGTCCGCGTGTCCTGTCGGCCCACGGGGCGTTGACTCTGCTCGCGGCGCTGATCGCCGCCCGGCAGGCCCAGCCCGCCGCTGTCGAGCGGCACCTCGACGACGCGAACGCCCTGGCCCGGCGGCTCGGCGCCGATCGTAACGACCTGTGGACCGGGTTCGGTCCGACGAACGTGATGATCCACCGCATCAGCATCGCCGCCCGAACGGACCAGCCTCAGCTGGCGATCCACCTTGGAGAACAGCTCGACACCTCGTCGCTGCCGGCGGCCCTGGTGAGCCGCCGCGCCCGGGTCCACCTCGACCTCGCCGCCGCCTACGCCTGCTCGCCCGGCAACGATCCCGCAGCCGTGCTGCACCTGCTCGAAGCCGAACGCATCGCGCCGCAGACGGTGCACGTGCACGGCCGGACGCGCCATCTGATCGGCGACCTGCTCACCCGTGAGCGGCGCGCCGTCACCCCCGGCCTGCGGGCACTCGCCGAACGCGCCGGAATCGCCGCGTGACGTCCGGATCCGCGAATGCCCGTCTGCTCTACCTGGTGGTCTGTGCCGCGCCACCGGCCCGCCGCATCGTCGAGCTGGTCGAGGCGGTGCGGCGCGACGGCTGGGATGTGTACGTCATCGCGACCGAAACCGCGCACACCTGGCTTCCCAACGATCGGCTGGCCGCCGTTACGGGCAGGCCCGTCAGCTACCGGCAGCGGCATCCTGACGAACCGAGCGTCCTGCCACGCGCCGATGCCGTCGCGGTCGTTCCGGCGACGTTCAACACCATCAACAAGTGGGCCACCGGCATCAACGACAGTCTGGCCCTCGGCATCCTCAACGAAGCTCTCGGCGCAGGCATGCCGATCATCGTCTCCCCGTACGTCAAACCCACCCTCGCCCGCCACCCCGCGTTCGACGCCCACCTGCGGCTCCTCGCCGACCACGGCGTACGCCTCACCGCCACCGAGGCGCTGCGACCAGCTCACGACGATCAGCCCTTCCGCTGGAACGTGATCCTCGACGAACTCCACAGGCTGTCCGCCCGCCTGTCGTAGTCGGCCCCCGAGAGGCGCTGGGGCCGGTCTGACCGTGTCGAAATCCCGTGTCGAGGGTGTTCGACACGGTCAGACCGGCGTTGAGTGGTGGACATGACCGCTCGGCGCCCGCCGCTCAGGGGTCCCCGGCACCGCCCAACCCGAGGGGAGTTGATCCGTGTGACCCTGTACCGCAGTTTCTCGCCGCTGCCGAGGAATCCGGGACCGCTGGTGGCCGGGACGGCTCGGACCTCACGTTGACTGCGGCTTGATCGAACCCGGGCCGCCTTGCGTCGCCTTGCCGGTTGGGCACCCGGTGAGTTCGGCCTGCGTCCTGCCCAGCAGGGGAACAGTCCTCGGGCGTCTGAGGCCGTGTTCGTCCTTGGCGGATAACGGAAAGTGCGGGCCGTCCGCAACGGCGGCGGTCCTGACGAACAGGAGAGTGACGCGCACATGAGCGTCGACACGATGAGCAGCGACGACCTCCGTGACGCGATGGTCGACCAGCTGGTCGCTGACCATGCGGCCAAGGGGCTGACGATGCGGCCCGAGGTCGAGGCGGCACTGCGGGTGGTTCCCCGCGAGCTGTACACGCCGGGTGTCCCGATGGAGGAGGCGTACCGCAGCGACACCGCGGTCGTCACCAAGCGGCTCGGTGATGAGACCGTCAGTTCGGTGTCCGCGCCGTGGCTGATCGCGGAGATGCTCGGGCAGGCGGCTGACGCCCTCACCGGTGGCCTGCACGGCCGGCACGTGCTGGAGATCGGATCGGGCGGCTACAACGCGTCGCTGCTGCGCGAGCTGGTCGGGCCGTCGGGTTCGGTCACGACCGTGGACATCGACCCGGAGGTGACCGAGCGGGCGGTGGCGTGTCTGGCGGTGGCAGGTTACGGCGATGTCAGCGTGGTGTGCGCGGACGCGGAGCAGCCGATCGACCTGGGGCGCTGCTACGACCTGATCATCGTGACGGCCGGGGCGTGGGACATCCCCGCGGCGTGGATCGCGCAGCTCGCCGAGGACGGCGTGCTGGTGGTGCCGCTACGGACGTTCGGGATGACCCGGTCGTGGGCGCTGCGCCGGGTCGGTGACCGGCTGGTCAGCCACAGCCAGCGCCTCTGCGGGTTCGTGGCGATGCGGGGCACCGGAGCCCACGAGATGCGGTATGTCGACATCGCCGCCGGTGTCCACCTGCGGCTGGATGAGGGCCAGCAGGTCGACCCGGAATCGGTCGGTGGGCTGCTGTCGCAGCCGCAGGAGCAGGCATGGGCAGGGGTGGGCCTGCCGCCTCGTAGCGTCCTGGCCGACCTGGACCTGTGGCTGGCGGCCCGCCTCGCCGATGAGGTCGACCAGTTCGTGGTGCTCTCGGCGCAGCAGGAGGCCGTCGACGCCGGCATCGTCGCCCCTGCCTGGCGGTTCGGTACGCCCGCCGCCCTGCACGAGGGGACGTTCTCCTACCGGTCGACGCTGCGCTGGACCGACGACACGTTCGACCTCGGCGCCTGCGCTCACGGGCCCGACGCCGCCGCGGCGGCGGGACGGATGGCCGGGCACATGCGCGCGTGGGTGGACGCTGGCGAGCCCTCTCCGGTGCTGCACGTCCTACCCGCAGGTACTCCCGACGGCGCCCTGCCGGCCGGGACGGTGCTGGACAAGCGACACAGTCGCCTCGTCCTCACCTTCACCTCCGCATAGGAAGGAACACGCGAGTGGAGACCATGGAACTCGAGGAGTTCGACCTGGACATCACCCTGGTGGACGCCGGCCCCGCTGCCAGCGGGTACGCCACCAGCACCGACGACGGCTGCGGCTCGGGCAACACGGGCTCGAACGCCTGTTCCGGCGGCAGCAAGTAACCGTCCCTGACGATCCACCCCGGGCCCGGCGTCTCCAGCGCCGGGCCCCCGTCTTCGAGGGTGCGTTCATGTTCCCCACGGCCGGTGCGGCGCTGATCAGAGTTGCCGCCTACCCCAGCGGTCTGACCCTGCCCGCGTGGCCCGACCTGACGACGGATCAGCCCGAGCAGTGGCGGCAGTGGCTGGCCGCAGTGTGGGCGCTGCCGGGATTCGCCACCGCCGTCGCCGCTGCCACACCCCAGTTGGCCGAACAGATCACCCGGACCGTGGCCAGTGCGCCGACCACCGACCGCCGGTTCGGGCGCATGGTCGACTCGACGGTCCGGTACCTGCTGAGGTGGACCACCCGGGCGACACCGTTCGGCACCTTCGCCGGGGTGGCTCCGGTCGAGTTCGGCGCCCGCGCATCGGTTCGGTGGGGCGAGGCGCATCAGGTGGTGACCCGCCCTGACGGGACGTTCGTCGCCGAGCACACCGGGCGCGCCGAGCAGGACCTGGCGGCGCTGCGCGACGTCGCGGTGGTGACGAACTCGGTGGGGTACCAGCGCGGCGAGGTGTGGGTGCTGCCCTGCCTGCGCGGCGACGGCGACCGCAGGTGGGACATAGAGATCCGTCTGACCAGGCCGGTGCGGGCGGCGATCCGCGCGGCGCGTTCCCCGGTCATGTTCGGTGACCTCGCCGCCCGGGTCGCCGGGCCGCTGCCCGCCGCTACCGGGGCGGCCGAACGGATGTTGGCGTCGCTCGTCCAGGCGGGTGTCCTGCTGTCGGCGCTGCGGCCGGCGACGACTGTCACCGACCCGGCCTCCCACCTGGCCCGTCACGTCCCGATGCCCGATCCCGGCGACCGGGTCGCGGTCGACCTGCGTGTCGACGCCTCGGTGACGCTGCCACCGGCGGTGCTCCACGAGGCGGCCCGTGCCGCGTCGACGCTGGTGGCGGTGGCAGCGCCCCTGCCGGGATGGGCGGAATACCACGGCGCGTTCATTCAGCGGTGGGGCCCGGGCGCGGCCGTGCCGTTACGCGACGTCCTGAACGTTCTGGGCTTTCCCGCCGGATACCGGGGTTCCACCCGGCGTGTACCTGCGGTGTTCACCGCCCGCGACCGGCTCCTCGCGCAGCTCGCCCAGCAGTCGGCGCTGAACGACTGTACGGAGGTGATCCTCGACGACGAGCTGACAGGCCGCCTACGAGGAGATGACGACCGGCCGCCGATCCCACACACCGAACTACGGTTCACCCTCGCCGCCGCGACCCCACAGGACCTGGACCGAGGCGCGTTCACGTTGACGGTGGTCAGCGGAGCCCGCCACGCCGGGGTCGCCGCCGGCCGGTTCCTGCACCTGCTTTCTCCCGCCGAGCTGGCGTCGTTCCAGCACGTCTACCGGAACCTGCCGACCGCCCTGCCCGGCGCGGACACGGTGCAACTGTCCGGCCCGCCGCTGGATGCCCGCTTGGCCGCGGTCGCCCGGACACCTGCGGTGCTGCCCGTCCTGCCCGTCGGCGACTTCCACCCGGACCCGCCGTGGACGCTCGCGGACCTCGCGGTGACCGGCGACGGCCAGCGGCTGTGGCTGGTGTCGCGGACCTCCGGGCGACCGGTCGAGCCGCTGCTGCTCAACAGCGTGCTGCTACCCGACCTCCAGCAGCCCCTGATGCGGTTCCTGACCGAGATCTGGACGGCGTGGACGGCTCCGTGCAGCCGATTCGACTGGGGGCACGCGCGTAGCCTGCCGTTCCTGCCACGCCTGCGACGCGGACGCAGCATCGTGCACCCCGCCCGCTGGACCATCGACCGGACCGCGCTCCCCGCCCGCACCCTGGCATGGTCCCACTGGCGCGACGCCTGGCAGCGATACCGTGAACAGCACCGGCTCCCGGACGAGGTCCTGGTCGGCGCCGACGACGTGCAGGTACGTCTGGACCTGAACGACAACACCCACCTGGCAGTGCTGCGCCGGCACGTCGACCGGCACGCCCGCACCACCCTCACCGAGGCTCCCGGCCCGGCCGGCTGGATCGGCGGCCGACCCGCCGAACTCCTCCTCACCCTCGCGCACACCCGTCCGGCCACCCACCCGAGCCGACCAGCGCGGGCCGTGACCGCACAACAGCATCGGCCCGGCCAGTCACCGTGGTTGGAGGCCCGCCTGTACGGCCGGGCCGACGACATCCTCACCGACCTCGCCCACCGGACCGGCAACCTCCCGGCGGCGGGCTGGTGGTTCCTCCGGTACCCGGACCCCGAGCCCCACCTGCGGCTACGCATCCCACTCCAGGACACCACCTTCGCTGCCACCGCCGCATGCCTCGCCGAATGGGCGCAACAACTGGAGCACAAACGCGTCCTGCACGACTACAGCCTGCGCACCTACCGGCCCGAGACCCGCCACGGCACCGGCCCCACCCTCACCGCCGCCGAAGCGGTCTTCGCCGCTGACTCCCGCGCCACCCTGCAGCGGCTGACCGGCGACCGCCAGGCCAGCACCGCCGCCACGATGATCGCCATCGCGGACGCCTTCACCGGCGACGGGCCGCGTTGGCTCGCCGAACACGTCCCCCACCACCGCGGCCCCCGACTCGAACCCGTCCAGCTCGACCTCGCCCGCACCCCCTACCGCGACGACGACCTGGACAAGGCACTGGCCACCTACCGGACACTGGCCCACGCCGACAACCTCGACCTCGACCAGGTACTGACCGACATTCTGCACCTGCACCACGCCCGCATGATCGGCGTCGACCCCGCCTCCGAACGGCACTGCCTCCGCCTGGCCCGCGCCGTCGCCCGCACCCGCCAGGCGACGCCGTGACCGCAGCACAGTCCCTCGCCGAAGGGGCGGCCGGCGTCGCCCTTCTACACCTGGAAACCGGCAACCGGCCCGCCGCCCACGCGGCACTGCGGGCCGCCACCGCCAACGGCGTCAGCATCGCCGCAGGCGCCAGCCTCTTCTACGGCGCACCCGCACTCGCCTTCGTCCTCGCCACCCCCAACCAACCCGGCCTCACCCGAGCACGATCGATCGCCGCCACCGGGACCGCCACGGTCACCCGCCGACGGCTGCACGCCGCCCACCGCCGCATCGACTCCCACCAGCGGCCCCACTACGCCGAGTACGACCTCATCCGCGGCCTGACCGGCCTCGGCGTCGCCCTGCACCGCCTCGGCGACCACGACCTGCTCCGCCAGGTACTCACCTACCTGGTCCGGCTCACCGAACCGGTCAACGACCTCCCCGGCTGGTGGTGCGCGAACGGACCCGACCGACACCAGCCACCACCACCAGGAGGCCACGCCAACCACGGGATCGCCCACGGCATCACCGGCCCACTCGCGCTACTCGCCCTCACCCACCGCGCCGGCATCACCGTCGACGGACACACCGAGGCGATCCTGCGGATATGCCGATGGCTGGACACCTGGCAGCAGCACACCGCCGACACCATCTGGTGGCCGCAGACCCTCACCCTCGACGACCTGCACCACGGCGCACCCGCACAACAACACCCACTACGCCCCTCCTGGTGCTACGGCACCCCCGGAATCGCCCGCGCCCAACAACTGGCCGCCCTCGCCCTGCACGACACCGCCCGGCAGCTCCTCGCCGAGACGGCGTTCACCACCTGCGTGAACGACCCCGCACAGATCCGCCGTCTCACCGACCGCAGCCTCTGCCACGGCACCGCCGGCCTCCTCGCCACCGGCCGGCGCATCGCCGCCGACGCACTCACCCCGACACCCCTCGCCCCACTGACCCGCCTCCACCTGCACGCCACCCCCGCCGCGGACGAACCCACCGGACTACTTGACGGCACAGCCGGTCACGCCCTGGCCGCAGCCTCCACAACCTCAACCTCGTGGGACGCCTGCCTCCTACTCAGCTGACGAAAGGCCCGCCATGAAGGAGACCCCCTGGCAACAGGTGAACATCACCTACCCTGGCCAGAGCCGCCACGAACGCGAACAACACGCGATACCCCACCTCCACCGCGTCCTACCCGCCGCCGAGACCGCCGGCCTCATCACCTCCTGGTGGTTCATCCGCAAAGGACCGTGGCGCATCCGCTACCTGCCCACCACGCCCGACACCGACCCCGGCCCGGTACACGACCTGCTCACCGGAACGCGCGCCTGGACCAGCGACATCTACGAACCCGAGATCCACGCCTTCGGCGGCCCCGACGCGATGGACACCGCACACACCCTGTTCCACCACGACAGCCGCCACCTCCTCACCTACCTTCACCATCAGCCGGCAGACCGACGGGAACGCTCCCTCATCCTGTGCACGGCACTCATGCGCGCCACCGGACTCGACCTCAACGAACAAGGCGACGTATGGGCGCGAGTCGCCCGACACCGCCTGGAACACCGCACCTGGCCCCCCGCCGCCGACCCCGCCACCTGGGAAGCCTTCACCGGCAAGGTCCGTCACCTGCAACTCGGCACCACCCGCACCACCAGCGACTGGCAGACCGCCTTCGAGAACGCCGGCACAGCCCTCCGCCACCTACGCGACACAGGAAAACTCACCCGTGGGCTACGCGCCGTGATCGCAGAGCACGTGATCTTCCACTGGAACCGGATCGGGATACCCGCCACAACCCAGGCCGTCCTCGCCCAAGCAGCCGCGGAAGCCATCTTCGGCCGTGCCCCCGTGCCGCCAGGCGAGCAGTGGCCACGCCCGGTCGAACCCGTACCACCATCTGCGGTACCGCCAACAGAGGTCGATGCGCCCAGTCGCGCGGCGCTTGCAAGTTCAAGACACAGCAGACTCCTCACAGAGGGGGCTAGTGCCCAATGGTCGTGAAGCGCTGGCGGGGCCGGACACATCGTCCGGCCCCAAGTAAAGTGCTGGTGCGTGATGGTTGAACCGCTTCGGTCGATCCTGGCCTTGGCGTCCGAAGTGTGCAGTCGGGCCAGTTATCGCCGACCTTTCGTCACGATTGCCCTAACTGCTAGAAGGATCAACGGGACCAGTATCGGTGTAGGCACGGAAATGGCGTCGGGAATTTCATTCACCGAAGCGGCAACCCATGTAACCGCTGCGGCGATTGCGGCTACCAGTAGCCCGGATAGGGTTAGGGCGTGTCGAGCCGTTCGCTTCGAAGGCAGAAACTTTATCTCAATGGCGAATCGCCACCAGGTTGCGAAGAAATTCCCTTCCGTTGATCTTTCTGTTCGGTGATGCGCCCAGACGCGTGCCTTGTCCGACGGTTCGGACTCGATGGGGTCAGTGTGATCGGCCAGGTTGAGCTCTTGGTCAATCTGCTGGGACGGGCAACGCCCCTGGTTCACTGCATAACCCCAATCGTGCAAGCGAACAAGCTTCACTTCCTTCCTGCGTGTTGGATCGGGTGCGGTCGCTGTGCATAAAGACTGACCGACATGGGTCGTAGGACGAGACTCCTAGGCCCATTGTCATGGTCTCAACGTGCATCGCAAGACCCGTCGCACATGGTGTGCGATGTTCCAGCTTGGAGGGACGGTTGACTAGCAGCCCTGAACCCGTGAGTCTGTTGACGGGCGCCCATTGGTAACGCGAAGTGTCTTAAATTTTCCTGGGAACTGTCAGCAGCGATAAAGAGTACCGGGCATGGGAGAAGGGGATATATATGCCAGCGAAGGGGTCTGTTGAAGCGGGCAATGGCGGCGTTCCGAAACGGCGTGAGTCCGATGGCGGCATCACCCCTCCGGCAGTTGCGTCTGGAGGTGCGAGTGGGAGCAGCGGGCCGCTAACCCGTGTAACCGTCAATTTTACTCAAAGGTCAATGTTGGCGCTCGATAGTGCCGTCCGGAAGTCGGGAGATACCAGAACGGACACCATCAACCGCGCAATTCAAGTATATGATCTAGTGCAAGATGTCCTAAAGCGCGGCGATGGCCGAAGCCTGCTGATCAAGTATCCGAATGGCGAATGCGAGCGCCTGCTAATGATGTGACTAGCCGCTCGGCTCTTAACGCATTCGGGCAGATGTTGGACTTGAATGGCACCAATTCTTCCCAAGGGTAGAGCAGGAGCAGTCACCGCCGGGTATAGAAAGTAGGCAGGGCTGACCATCTCGCGGCGGCGGCCATTGGCGACACGGCTGCTGGGGAAAGTCCATTCCGTCTGTCCGTTGTAGTCGTGGCCGCGCGCAGCGCTGCATTATCCTGCCTTGGAGGCCCTCTTGCCGGCGAGACCCCTTGCGGCATCGTTGTAAACCCCTGTGCTCGTAATCGACGGAGCGTCGCTCGTCGACTTTGCCGGCTTCGTCTACGAGTTCTCGCAGCTGCTCTGTCACGCAACCCGAGCGGAAGCCTCGATGCCTTCAGCGACATCCTCTTCGAGCAGGACCCTGGGAGGCTGGCCGTTCTGCTGACCGCAGTCGGTGTGCCAGGCATGCCGCTGCCAGAGGCCTTGTCGGATACGCACTCGAGTTCGAACCGATCGTCCCTCGCGATCTTGTGGAGACTCGGATCAGTGCGGGCGTCTGGCAACCATGAAGGCCAGCGATGTCACCGTCGTCCCGACCTAGTCGCCTAGCGTCTGTCGACCTGCACGAAGGTTGTTGCGGCGGCGACGCCTTTGGCGACTGCGTGGGGTAGCGGCACGTTGTGAGCGAGTCGTGCGGCGAGGGTGCCGAGGAAGGCGTCACCGGCCCCGCTGGTGTTGATGGCCTTGACGTGTGATGCGGGGACGAGTGCGGTGTGGTCGGCATCGCTGTAGGCGGCGCCGCGAGCGCCAGCGGTCACCACCACCGCTCGTGGGCCCAGCTTGCGGAGTTCCTGCGCTGCGATCGACGGATTGGCATGGTGGCGGCCCAGTATCGCTGCCGCTTCGGCCTCGTTCGAAACGAACAGGTCGAGTGGGGCCAGGGCGGTCAGACCGAGCGAGGGATGTGGCACGAGGTTGCCGATGAGCGTCTCTGCGTGGTGATGCCGGAAGACGGCGTCAACGGCATCGGGCTGGAGATCGAGCTGGGTTACCACGATCGGAGCTCGTAGCTGCTGAAGTGCGTTGCGCACATGCTCGCTGGCGAGCTCAGTCTCTGTGGAGTGTGCGAGGACGATGTAGTTCTCGCCGTCGGGGGTGATCTCGATGATCGCGGTACCGGTCGGAGCCGATGGCACGACTTGAAGGAAGGACATGTCGATGGCCGCGTTGGTGAGGGCTCGGCTCAGGGAGGCGCCCCATTCGTCGTCGCCGACGTTGGTGATCAGGCTGGCGCGGACGCCCGCTTGTCGTGCGGCCAAAGCCTGGTTGAGGCTCTTGCCGCCCGGTGTGGTCGTCGCGGGTGACGAGGCGAACGTCGTCCGGCCAGCGACGGGCCGTTGGGGGATCCGCACGGTGATGTCGATGTTGGCGCGGCCGACGAAGGCGACATGCGGCGTACGGACCTGATCGGGTAGTTGGTGACTCATCCGCTGGTGGCCAGCTGGTCGAGGAGCTGTCGCACTTCCGGCTGGCTGGAGAAGGGTTCGAGTCGCCGGGCCAGGGTGGTGACGTTTCGGCGGACCCGAACCGAGCCCGTCGTGGTAGCCGTGGTCAACGCTTCAGCCGCGACGGTGGCGGCCTGGCCTGGTTCCGAAGCCGCCAGGTAGGCGTGCGCCGTGCGGGAGAGGTACACGCCCCGTTCGCGTCGGTAGCGGTCGGGCCACGTGTTGACGGCGTTGGTGAAGCTGTCGATGGCCCGACGCGGTTGGTTGAGGCGGAGCCATCCCTCGCCCTCCTGCGCCGCAAGGTACGGCCGGGTGCAGAACGAACCGAGGGCACTGCTTCCCCCGCTCGGCGGCCTGGCGGTCGCCACGAGTGTGTGGGCACGCTCGACCGCGGCCTGGAAAGCGGAGGCGTCCTGCGCGATGGCGCTGCCGTGCGCCTGCTGGATGGCGGCGAAGGCGTGCAGGAGCGGGGGCGTGTCGGGCAGGCGGGAAGCGGCACGGGCCAGCCCGACGACACAGTCCTCGTCCCCGGTTCCCACCATCCGCTGTGCCTTACGGGTCAGGACGTACGCCCAGAACTCCTGATCGTCGGCTTCCTGCGCCATGCTTCCCGCGCGGTCCAGCCAGCGGTCGCCCGCGGCCCGGTCGCCGAGATCGTCGCTGAGCCAACCCGCGAACTCGCTCCACCGTGCCTCGGTGCTGAGAAGCCGGTTACGAAGCTGTCCACGTGTCTGCCGACGCAGGGCGGCGATCAGCGCGATCTGCTGTTCGACGGTCGACAGGATGGTGAGGCCACCCAGCAGGTCGTCCGCTTGTACGAGGAGCGCGCGAAGCTCCGCGAAGTGATCGACAACGGCAGGGTCGACGGACCGTGGGTGAGAAACGCCTGTGGTGGTGACAACCGGCACGGCGGTGAGGCCAGCGGCCAGTTCCAGCAGAGCCCTCCGGCTTACCCGCAATGACATCGCCTGCCCATCGGACATGACCGCAAGCGTAACCGCGTCACCATCGTGAAAGTCCGTCTCACCTGCCACCGCGGCACCGGCGACCCGCGCGAGTGGTGCCGTCAGGCCGTTCGGACCACCGGCCGTCAGATCCGTGGCGGCGAGGTCGCGCAACGACTCCCGTGCCGGATCCGTCACCGGGACACCGTGAGTGCCAGCCGGTAGTGAGCGGTCCTCGACTTCGCCCCACCGCATGCGTTGTGCCGCTTCGACTTTCTCCTGATCAAGCTGCTGCTTCAGGCGCCGATAGTCGTCGTAGTCGGCCAGCAACTCTCCACCAGCGGCTAGGGCCGCTTCACAGCGCTGCCAGAA
This sequence comes from Micromonospora sp. SYSU B005, assembly GCF_055362685.1. Lineage (NCBI taxonomy): Bacteria > Bacillati > Actinomycetota > Actinomycetes > Micromonosporales > Micromonosporaceae > Micromonospora > Micromonospora sp. SYSU B005. Next base: position 62,917 of record NZ_JAXCFU010000020.1, read on the forward strand.
GATCCGGTCCGGGCATTGCTGCCCGCGCTCGACGCCCGCGATCGTGGTCCGGGAAACCGGCACCCGCCTCGCCAATGCCAACTGGGTCAGCCCACGCACGTTGCGCCAGGCGGCAAGCCTTGCACCCAGTGCCCGCTTCGCATCGTCTACCCGCTGCGGATCGATCATGACGCCCGTCCCTTCACAACCCCGTACGGACACGACGGCTGCATTGACGCAAAGCGACGTTACCGTAACCGATCTCCGCCAGAACCGGCCAGCGCCTCAACAACCCCGGCGCCGACGTCCTTGTCCGCGCCGAGCAACGTCTATCGGCGGGCGACCCGAGACCCGACTCCGGACCTTCGATGATGTGCGCGGTGTGTGCTCGAGAGCGGATGCCACCGTGGGGCAACCGGTGCCACCGGATGCCACGGCGGGTCAACGGGCCGGGTCGCTGCCGGGGTCCGTGTGCTCGGGGTGTGGTCATCGGTCGGCCCTGACCAGGGCGACGACGTGGGTGAACGTGGGCCACTCCCTGCCACCCCGGGTGAACCGGCAGGCCGCTAGACTGGGCACTCGCGCCCTCGTAGCTCAGGGGATAGAGCATCGGTTTCCTAAGACGACGCTCTATCTGTACCCATAGCTGGATGACCTGCGGGTTTCTATTTTGTTTTCACATTGGTGGGTCGCACGCGCCCGTCGCTGTGCTCGCTTGCTGAAGATCAGCAGAACAGGTGTAAGTCCTGCTCAGGCCCTTGTTAGGTCGGTTCGACGCGTCCTTGCGGGATCCGGTGAAGTTGCCGTGCCGCGTCAGTTTACGGTGCCGCGAGAGCGTGGGCCAGCAGCGCGGCGAGTTTGGCTGCGCGTGCCGGGTGGTGATGACTGATCCAGGTAACTCGTCCGATGAGGTATTGAGCGAAGTCGGGGTGGCCGGTCCGGTTCTGCGCGGCGAGGCCGGTGCGGGCGGCGTTGTGGAGGATGGCGCGGAGCTGGTCGTATTCGTCGCGTGGTGTGGCGGGGTGTTGGTTGACGACGAGTCCAGCGAGGAGTTGCCGGTCCGCGCGCCCGCGGACGCGGGTCTTGGCTGGATGGACTTGGAAGCCCTCGTCGCGGGCGATGTCGGTGACGTCGGCGATCAGGTCGTCGATGCGGCGGGTGGTGAGGTCGCCGGAGAAGGCGAGGTCGTCGGCGTACCGGCTGTAGGTGATGGCGAAGGCGTCGGCGAGGCCGGTGAGGCGTCGGTCGAGTCGGTAGGCGCACAGGTTGGCCAGTGCGGGTGAGGTGGGCGCGCCTTGGGGCAGATGGCCGGTGCGGAGCGCGGCGAGCCGGGCCGCTCGGTGCGGCAGCTCGGTCGGTGCGCGGCGCAGGACTGGGTGCGGGGTGCGGTTGGTGCAGAGTCCGGTGAGGGTGTGGGCGACGGATTCGGGGTAGCCGGCGGTGCGGAACAGGCCGTGGACGCGGGTGGCGGGGATGTGGGTGAAGAAGGCGAGCAGGTCGATCCGGACGACGACCGGCTGTGCGGTGTGGATGCCGGCGAAGGTGTGCGCGGAGCGGCCGGGGACGAATCCGTGGGCGGCGGGGTGGACCGGGATGGGGCCGAGGACCTCGGTGAGGAGCCGGCGTTGCAGGGCGCGCAGCCGGGACTTCGGTGCCTCGATCAGCCGGCCGCCCGCGGTCCACCGGTAGTGGTAATGGTGCAGGCGGTGGGCGGTGGCGCGGCGGTTCATGGCGCGTCGGTCGGCGTACCAGTCGAGGTGCTCGATGCTCAGGTCGAGCATCGCGGCCAGGTCATCGACGGTGTCTATGACTGGGGTGTGCCAGGGGCGGCGGATGGTGCGGGTCGGTGTCACGGGTCGGGCGCGGATGGCGATCGGTCGCTGGTGCTGGCGGGCGGTGGCGACTGCCGCGCGCAGTGGGTCGACGTTGCTCAGGAACGTGGCCAGTTCGCGTGGCCGGTCGGTGGGTGGGCGCGGGTAGGCGACCAGCACCGCGTCGGCGACCGGCCACAGCCAGCGCCGTCGTACTCCGAGGACGAGCCCACCCTGGTCGATGAGATCGGCGCGGCGCCAGCTGTCGCCGGCGAGGAACGCGTCGGCGAGCGCGGTGGCGAGGGCGTGAATGGTGGTCACGATCGGGCCGGTGGTGGCAGCGCGTCCCGACGATGCCCGGTCGTGCGGGTGCACAGGCTCGCGGAGCGTGCCGACGCACCTGTGGTGTGGTGCCGAGGTGAGTAGTCCGTCCCCGGGGTTGCCCCGGAGAGACCATGACCGGACCCCACGTGGGGGGCCGGCCTGGTCAGCTCGGGACACGCTGCCATGGGAGCAGCGTAGGGAACGGAGACCGTCATCGGTGTCCGCAGTGTGTGGGGCGGCGAGGAATACCGATGAGAGAGGCGGCGCCCGATGAGCTGGCCTCAACCATGACGGTCTCCTGATCGGTGTGCGATTGCTATTCGTGGCGCAAGAGTGCGGGGGTGGGGCGGCCGGCGGACGTGGTGGCCAGGATGGTGATCAGGGTGCCGAGGACGACCCCGGCGGCGGCAAGAGTGAGCATGGGCCTGATGGTGTGGAGCAGGTCGGCGAAGCTCGCAGTGCGCAGTACGGCTGCTGCCGTCCCGGCGGTGAGGATGACGGCCGCGGCGGTGATGAGTTGACCGAGGATCAGACCACTGACTGACTCGGTGAGGTCCGCGGCCGTGAGGGTTCGCCGGGGCGCGCCGATCACCGCGAGGGGGACGTTCGCGCGTCGGGTGGCGATCCTGCGGTCGACGGTGGACATGGCGAAGGCGATGAAGCCCATGGCGGCAGTGATGAGCAGCCCGGCGGTGACGAGGACGATGACGGCGCCGGCGTCGAAGCCGGTCGGGATCTCGCGGTATCCCTGCACCACTGCGGTGGGGGCGAGGGCGGCGGTGACGGCGTACCAGTCCTCGAGCTTGCCCTGGTCGGCGGTGACCTTCGCGACGATGGTCCCCTGCCGGGGCGTCTCGGCGACGACGATGTCGGTGCCTTGCCCGAACGGTGAGGTGTTCAGCGGGGCGGTGTCGGCAGGAATCGTGAAGGCCGTGACCGCGGCATCTCCGTCGTCGGCTGGCCTCAGGGTGGTCCCGGGCGGTAGCTGGTCGGACCACTTCGCCCGGTACGCCTTTCCCGGTGTGCAGGTCCAGGTGGTGTCGAACAGCACGGCGAGGCTGGCGCAACTGCCCCGGACGACAGAGACCTGTTGCTGCTGCCCGGCGACCGTGGCGATGCCGCTGAGGCTCTCGTAGTAGGCGATATTGTCGGTGCCGACGACGGGAGTCAGCTTGTCGGCGAGGGCTTGGTCACCAGTCAGGATCGTCTGCGGCAACCACCCGGTGTCGGACACCTGCCGGGCGGTGTTCGCCGCCTGATAGGCGGCGGTGCCGATGGTGCCCACGCCACCGATGAACAGAGCGACCATCAGCGCGCCGACCAGACGCGAGGCCAGGTTGGGCGCCTGCAGGACGCGACGTGCGGCGAGGGTCACCCACACCGGTCGGGCGGTCCACCGCAGCAGAGGTGCCCAGAGGCGGGTGAGCAGCGCTGGAGGAACGAGCGGCAGGGTGAGCGCCACGCCCAGCATCCCGGCGGCGAGCAACGCCAGTGCTGGCATCGTCGTGTCACCGAGCCACATCGCCGCCAGCAGCGCCATGACCGATGCGATGAAGGCGAGCAGCCGCCACGCTCGAGGTGCCGGGGTCGCGGTTCTACGGCGGGTGGTCACCGGGCGCAGAACAGCAGGCGTTGCCCCTGCCACGGCCACTATGACCGCGAACACCGCGATTATCGCTCCGGCGGTGGCGGCTCGACCGGCGCCGACGTGCACGTCCGTGGCGTACCAGCGGAAACGGCCCAACGACCAGTCGGCGCTGATTGCCCGTAGCAGCGGGAACGCCGCATAGCCGAGTGCGACGCCGATGGTGGCGGCGACACCGGTCTCGACCGCGTTGACCGCCTGTGCCTGTCGCGCCGACGCCCCGAGTAGCCGGAGCGCGGCCAGCCGCTGCTCCCGCGCGGAGGCCGACAGCCCGGCGGCGGTGGACAGCAGTACCGCCAGTGGTGCGAGGAGGAAGAACGCGAACGCGAACGCGACCATCCGTCCGGGAGTGAGCAGTCGCTCCAGATCAGAAGTGCCTCGCTGCACCGCCAACCGCCGGTTGGCATCGGAATCGCCGAAGCCCACCACCGGAACGGCGTCCGCCGGCATTCGAGCCGCGTCCACACCCACGTACGCGATCAGCTCGTCCGGCGCGGTCAGGCCCGCAGCGCCGATCGTGCCGACCACCCGCTGCGGGAAGCGCTGCCGCGCGTGCGGGTTGGCGGCGATGAGCTCACGCAGCGCCGGGGAAACCACCACCTCGCCGGCGGCCGGCAATTGCCCGACTCCGGGCGGAACGGGAGCACCACCGCTGGCCCCACTGACATTCACCCGACGTAGCAGGCGACCGGCGACCGCGTCATCGATCGTCAGGACCCGCAACCCCTGATCTGCGCCGGGTTGCGTCACCGGGGTCCGGGAGATGACCCGCAGGTCCTGGGCGTCCACCACGGTCGGCACCGCGAGCGCGCCGAGGACCAGCACGATGCCGACCGCCGCCCCGGCGCCGAGCAGCACCGTGCGCACCAGCGCCCGGCGTCCACCGCGCACCGTCAGCCGCAGTCCCAACCACATCCATGGCAGATAGCGACCTACGGCACTCATCGCGCAGCCACCGTCTCCAGCACGCGGCCATCGCGCATGCGCACCACCCGGTCTGCTCGCTGCGCCACCTCCGCGGCGTGCGTCACCACGACCACGGCGGCATGTCGTTGCCTCGCCGCGGCGAACAAGCAGTCCAGGACCGCCTCACCGCTGGTGGAATCCAGCGCGCCAGTCGGCTCGTCGGCGAAAACCACCTGTGGCTCGTGCACCAGTGCCCGAGCCACCGCGGCCCGCTGCGCCTGCCCACCCGACACCGCGCCCGCCTGCCGCGACGCCAGGTCTCCGATACCTAACTCCTCGAGCAGATGCAGCGCCCGTCGGTGAGCCACCGCTGCCCGTACCCCGGTCATCCGCAGCGGCAACTCCACGTTCTCGCCGAGTGTCAACTCCGGCACCAGGTCACCGAACTGCAACACAAACCCGAAGGAGGTCAATCGAAGGCGGCTGCGCGCCGCGTCCGACTCGGCCGACAGCTCCCGCGACCCGAAGTACACCTCGCCGGCGTCGGGACGCAGCAGGCCCGACAGCACATGCAGCAGGGATGTCTTGCCGCAGCCGGAGGGACCGGTGATCGCCACCGTCTCGCCCTTCTCGACGGCGAACGAGAGATCGTCGAGCGCGACGGTCCGGCCGAAGCGCAGCCGGACGCCTCGACAGCCAGCGAGACCGGGAAACGTCGTACGAGGCACCTTCATAGATGAACCCTATAGCCCTTCTGCTGTGGAGTGTGGGTATGAATCGCCGAACGAGCGGCCGTCGAGAGACGGCCGCTCGTCGTACCGTCGAACTACAGAGGTTGAAAGGCCAAGGTTCGAGTTATCTCGGTGGCTCGGGTTCGAGGGTCATGCCGGTGCTGGCGAAGAAGCCGGCGAGGAGATCGGTCT
>NZ_JAXCFU010000021.1:0-37320 GCF_055362685.1 Micromonospora sp. SYSU B005
CGGCCCGAACACCGACACCAGATTCACCAACGACCCGTGCTCCACCGCCACACCCTTCGGCGCACCAGTCGAACCCGACGTATAAATGACATACGCAAGACCCGACTTGCCCACGGAGATCGCAACGTCGTCGGCCGGCGACAACGCGTCGTCCACCCACACCACCGGCACACCGGCCGCATCGTCGAGCCACAACACCGGCACATCGGCCGCCGCCGAGAAGCCGCCCCGGCGGGCGAGCACCACGCTCACACCGGCGTCGGCCAGCATGAACCCAACCCGCCCGGCCGGAAGCTCGGAATCGATCGGCAGATAGGCGCCACCCGCCTTCCACACCGCCACGATCGCAATGACCATCTCCACGCCACGCGGCAGGCACAACCCGACCACCGACTCCGCGCCAACCCCCCAACCCACCAGATGACGCGCCAACCGACTCGCCGCCGCATCCAACTCCCGATACGAAACCGCAACCCCGCCCGCAACCACCGCAACCGCATCCGGAACCGCCACGACCTGCCGGGCGAACAGATCCACCACCGTCACATCGGCGACAACAGCAGCAGTGTCATTCCACCCGAACAGCACCTGCTCACGCTGCCCCACATCCAGCAAATCAATCGCGTGCAGGCGCGCCTGAGCGGTCGTGGTGACCGCCGTCAACACCCGCACAAACCACCCAGCGATCCGCTGCACCGTCGACTCATCGAACAAATCCGCCGACGCGACCACCGTGCCGTTCAGCCCGGCGGGCCGGCCCTGCGCGTCGAACGCCTCGACCGCCGAGACCTCCAGGTCGAACCGGGCCGTTGCCTGTCCCGCCCGGTCCGGCTGATGTCCGGTGTCGGCGTGCGGGAGGCTGACCGTGCCGCGCTCGATGTTCTGCAGGGTCAGCATCACCTGGAACAGCGGATGCCGGGCCATCGAACGGGCCGGGGCCAACTCCTCGACCAGCCGCTCGAACGGAACGTCCTGATGGTCCAGGGCGTCCAGACTGCCCTGCCGAACCCGGCGGAGCACCTCGGCGAAGGTCGGATCACCCGACAAGTCCGTCCGCAACACCAAGGTGTTGACGAAGAACCCGACCAGGTCGTCCAACGCCTCGTCATTGCGCCCGGCGACCGGGAAACCGATCGGGATGTCGGTGCCCGCGCCCAAGCGCGACAACAGCACGGCGAACGCGCCCTGCAGGACCATGAACGGCGTCACGCCCTCGGCCCGGGCCAGGTCGGTGAGACGCTGGTGCAGCGCGGCCGGCACCTGCAACGGCACCTGGTGGCCCCGATGCGTGGCCACCGCTGGACGCGAGCGGTCGACCGGCAGGGTCAGCTCCTCGGGTGCGCCGGCCAGTGTCTCCCGCCAGTAGCCGACCTGGGTCGACAGCAGGCTCTGCGGGTCCGACTCGGAGCCGAGAAGTTCGCGCTGCCACACCGCGTAGTCCGCGTACTGCACCGGCAACGGTTCCCACACCGGCGCCTCGCCGCGCAGCCGCGCCTCGTACGCCGCTGAGAGGTCCCGGCCGAGCGGAGCCGTCGACCAGCCGTCGCCGGAGATGTGGTGGATCACCAGCACGAGAGCGGAGGGCTCGTCGGCGCCGGTCCGGAACAGCCACGCCCGGATCGGCACCTCGGTGGCCAGGTCGAAGGCGTACCGGGTTGCCTCGGCGACCGCCTGGTCCAGCTCGGCGGCCGGCACGTCGTAGACGTGAAGGACCGGTTCCACCTGCCCGGCGTCGACAATGTGCTGGTACGGCTGACCGTCGGCCACCGGGAAGACCGTCCGCAGCGACTCGTGGCGGCCGATCACGTCCCGCAGCGCGGCGTCCAGCGCGGCCACGTCGAGCCCGGCGCCGAGCCGGATCACGGCCGGGATGTTGTAGAGCGGGCTCGGCCCGGAGAGCTGGCCGAGGAACCAGAGCCGCTGCTGCGCGTACGACAGCACCGGCCGCGCGGGCCGCTCGACGGCCCGCATCGGCGGTCGTGCCGGGCCGGTGTGACCGGCGCTCAGCCACGCGGAGATGCCGGCGACCGTGGGCGTCTCGAACAGCACCCGCAGCGGCAGCTCGACGCCGAGCACCGCACGCACCCGCGACGTGAGCCGCACCGCCAGCAAGGAGTGCCCGCCCAACCGGAAGAAGTCGTCGTCGATGCCCACCCGGTCGAGGCCGAGCACCTCCGCGACCACCCCGCACAAGATCTCGTCGCGCGCGGTGGCCGGGCGCCGGCCGGATCCCGTGGTGTAGTCCGGTGCCGGGAGCGCGCGCCGGTCCAGCTTGTCGTTGGCGGTCAGCGGCAACCGGTCGAGGATCACCACGGCGGACGGCACCATGTATTCGGGCAGCCGCTGCGCGGCCAACTCGAGCAGACCTTCCGGGGCGGCGTCGGCGGCCGGTACGACGTACGCCACCAATCGCCGGTCGCCGGGGGTGTCCTCGCGCACGACCACCGCCACCTGGCCCACCAGCGGATCGGTCTGCAGGACCGCCTCGATCTCGCCGGGCTCGATCCGGAAGCCGCGGATCTTGACCTGCTGGTCGGCGCGGCCCACGAACATCAGCTGCCCGTCCGCGGTCCACTTCACGAGGTCGCCGGTGCGGTACATCCGTCCCGACCCGAAGGGGCACGCCACAAAGCGCGACGCGGTCAGTCCGGGCTGGCCCACATAGCCGCGTGCCAGCGCAGATCCCGCGATGTACAGCTCGCCGACCACGCCCGGCGGCACCGGGGAGAGGGCGTCGTCCAGCACGTACAGGCGCGTGTTCGCGATCGGGCCGCCGATGGGCAGCGGGCCCGGCCGGCCGTCCACGTCGTGGGTGACGACGATGACCGTGGTCTCCGTCGGGCCGTAGGCGTGGACCATGCGGCGGCCCGGCGACCAGGCGCGGGCCACCGCCTCGCTCACCGCTTCCGAGCCGACCACCAATGCCTGCACCGGGGCCAGATCCTCGGGTTCCAATACCTCGAGCAGCGACGGCACGACGCTCGCGGCCTTGAGCCCGGTCAGCGACCGCAGCAATTTCGGCTGTTGGCGCTGCTCGGTGCCGGCGATCACCAGGGTTGCGCCGTGCGACAGCGCCACCGCCACGTCCAGCACCGAGGCGTCGAAGCTGAACGACGCGAACTGCAGCATCTCCACGCCGGGCGCGGCGCCGAGCATCGGCCCGAAGACCGACACCAGGTTCGTCAACGAGCCGTGCGAGACGGCGACGCCCTTCGGGGTACCGGTCGAACCCGATGTGTAGATCACGTACGCCAACGAGGACGGAACCGGGGCCACCAGTGGCACGGCAACGTCCGGCTGCTCCGTGGCGACGTCATCAAGCACCACGCTCACGCCGGCGTCGGCCAGCATGAACTCGACCCGCTCGGCCGGAAGCTGCGCATCGATCGGCAGGTAGGCGGCGCCTGCTTTCCACACCGCCACAATCGCGGTGATCATCTGCGCGCCCCGCGGGAGCCGCAGCCCGACCACTGACTCCGGGCCCGTCCCGAGATCGATCAGGCGCTGCGCCAGTCGGCTCGCCGCCGCGTCCAGCTCGCGGTAGGAGACCTCGACCCCGTCGGCGATCACCGCGATCCCATCCGGCGCCGCCGCGACCTGCTGGTCGAAGAGCTCGACCACGGTGGCGTCGGTGGTCTCGGCGGCGGTGTCGTTCCACGCGTTCAGCACCTGCTGGCGCTGGCCGGCGTCCAGCAGTTCGATCGCGTGCAACGGCGCCTGTGCGGCGGACGAGACGGTGGTCAGCACCCGCACGAACCAGCCGGCGATCCGCTGCACGGTCGCCTCGTCGAACAGGTCTGTCGACGCTGTGATCGCGCCGCTGAGCCCGGCGGGCCGGCCCTGCACGTCGAACGCCTCGACTGCGGAGACCTCGAGGTCGAACCGCGACATGACCGCCGCATCGGAGAGCGCCGGCCCACCGTCGACCACCGGAAGGCCCGCGATGCCGCGCTCGAGGTTCTGCAGGGTCAGCATCACCTGGAACAGCGGGTGCCGGGCCATCGAGCGGGCCGGGGCCAGCTCCTCGACCAGCCGCTCGAACGGAACGTCCTGATGGTCCAGGGCGTCCAGGCTGCCCTGCCGCACGCGACCCAGCACCTCGGCGAACGTCGGATCGCCCGACAGGTCCGTCCGCAGCACCAGGGTGTTCACGAAGAACCCGACCAGGTCGTCCAACGCCTCGTCATTGCGCCCGGCGACCGGGAAACCGATCGGGATGTCGGTGCCCGCGCCCAGGCGCGACAACAGCACCGCCAGCGCCCCCTGCAACACCATGAACGGCGTCACGCCCTCGGCCCGGGCCAGCTCCGCGAGACGCTGGTGCACCTCGGCCGGCACCTGCAACGGCACCCGATGTCCCTGACGGCTGGCCACCGCCGGACGCGACCGGTCCACCGGCAGGGTCAGCTCCTCCGGCGCCCCCGCCAACGCCTGCCGCCAGTACTCGACCTGCGTCGACAGCAGGCTCTGCGGGTCCGACTCGGAGCCGAGAAGTTCGCGCTGCCACAGCGCGTAATCCGCGTACTGCACCGGCAGCGGCTCCCACACCGGCGCCTCACCGCGCAGCCGTGCCTCGTACGCCGCCGCCAGATCTCGGCCGAGCGGAGCGGTCGACCAGCCGTCACTCGCGGTGTGGTGCACGACCAGAACCAGGACGGAGGACTCGAACAGCCACGCCCGGATCGGCATCTCGCCAGCGAGGTCGAACGGGTACCGCGCCGCCTGCGCGACCGCCTGCTCCAGCTCGTGCGCGGGCACCGACTCGACCCGTAGGACCGAGCCCACCGCGTCGACATCGAGGATCTCCTGGTACGGCTGCCCGTCCGCGACCGCCAACAGGGTTCGCAGTGACTCGTGCCGGCCGATCACATCGAGCAACGCCGCGTCCAGCGCGTCGACGTCCAGGCTGTCGTCCAGCCGCACCACGAACGGCAGGTTGTAGAGCGGGCTCGGGCCTTCGAGTTGGCTCAGGAACCACAGGCGCTGCTGCGCGAAGGACAAGGGCGTGTGCGCCGTACGCGACCCCGCCCGCAATACCGGCCGGGCCGCGGCCCCACCAGACTCGTTCAGCCAGGACGCCAGGCCGGCCACGGTCGGCGCCTCGAACAGCACCCGCAGCGGCACCTCGACACCCAACACGGTGCGCACCCGCGACACCAGCCGCACCGCGAGCAGGGAATGCCCGCCCAACGCGAAGAAGTCGTCCGCGACACCGACCGAAGTGACCCCGAGAACCTGCGCGAAGATCCCGCACAGGATCTCCTCCCGCACCGACACCGGACCGCGATCCGAACCGGCTTCGTAGTCCGGCGCCGGCAGCGCCCGCCGGTCCAACTTGCCGTTGACCGTCAACGGCAACCGGTCCAGGACCACCACCGCGGACGGCACCATGTACTCCGGCAGCCGCTGCCCGACGAACTCCCGCAACCCGGCGCCGTCCACCCCCACCACGTACGCGACCAGCCGCTTGTCACCCGGCGTGTCCTCCCGCACGATGACTGCGGCCTGCGCCACCCCCGGATGCTGCAACAACACCGACGCGACTTCGCCCGGCTCGATCCGGAAACCACGAATCTTCACCTGCTCGTCGGCCCGGCCCACGAACACCAACTGCCCGCACGGCAACCGCTTGACCAGATCCCCGGTCCGGTACATCCGCTCACCAGCGACGAACGGTGACGCCACGAACCGCGACGCCGTCAATCCGCTCCGGCCCACGTAGCCACGCGCGACCCCCGCACCAGCGACATACAACTCACCGGCCACACCCATCGGGACAGGCTGCAGATAGTCGTCCAGCACATACAGACACGTATTGGAGATCGGGCCACCGATCGGCACCGCACCACCAGCCGGCCGCGTCGGATCCAGTACGTGCGCGGCCACATCGACCGTGCACTCGGTCGGGCCGTAAACGTTCCACGCCGGCACCGGCAGCCGATCCGCCAGCTCAGCCGACAACGGCTCGCCACCACTGACCACCAACCGCAGCGCGCCACAGTCAACCCAACCCGGCTCCTCCACCAGCAACTGCAACAGTGTTGGCACCACCTGCAGCACCGTGACCCGTTGCTGCGCCACCACCCGCAACAGCCCGCCCGGATCCCGATCCACGCCGGCCGGCGCCAACACCACCGCCGCCCCAGACACCAACGGCGAGAACAACTCCCACACCGCAGCGTCGAAACTCAACGCCGTCCGCTGCAACATCCGGTCATCCGCGTGAAGTCCCGTCCACGCGACCAGGTTCACCAGACCCCGATGGGTGACCGCCACACCCTTCGGCGTCCCCGTAGTACCAGAGGTGTAGAGCACGTAGGCGGCACTGTCCCCCCCACCAACAGCAGGCAGATCCGAACCGTCAACACCCTCGAGACCTTCAAAAACGCCACTCGACTCGGTGACCGTCAGAACCGCGCCCGAGTCAGCCACCAGGAAATCGATCCGAGCCGCCGGCAATCCCGGATCCACCGGAACATAAACACCGCCGGCCTTCCACACCGCCAACATCGCCACCACGACCTGCACCGATCGCGGCAACACCAGAGCGACCACCCGCTCCGGACCGACACCCCACTCCACGAAACGCCGCGCCAACCTGTTCGCCCGCGCATTCAACTCCGCATAACTCAAGACCTCGTCACCGGCGACCAACGCCACCGCGTCCGGCGATACACCCACCCGCGCCTCGAAAACCGCCGGAAACGTCTCCCCCGCAAGATCAGCCGCTGTGTCATTCCCACCGAACAGAAGCTGCTCCCGCTGCGACGCCTCGAGCAGCGAGACGTCATGCAGGCGCACCTCAGCACCCGCGGTCACCGTCGCAAGCACCCGCCCGAACCACCCGGCGATCCGCTGCGCCGTCGACTCGTCGAAGAGGTCCGCCGACGCGATCACGACGCCCCGCAACCCGGCCGGGCGGCCCTGCGCGTCGAAGACCTCCGCCACCGTCACCCCGAGGTCGAACCGCGCCGGCGTGTCCACTCCGTCGACCTGCGCGAGCTCCGCCGCGCCGCGCCGCACGTTCTGCACGGTGAGCATGACCTGGAACAGCGGGTGCCGGGCCATCGACCGTACCGGAGCCAGCTCTTCGACCAGCCGCTCGAACGGCACGTCCTGATGCTCCAGCGCGCCCAGCCCGGCCTGCCGCACCCGGCCCAGCACCTCGGCGAACGTCGGGTCACCCGACAGGTCGGTGCGGATGACGAGGGTGTTGACGAAGAACCCGACCAGGTCGTCCAGGGCCTCGTCGTGGCGCCCGGCGACCGGGAAGCCGATCGGGATGTCGGTGCCCGCGCCCAGCCGGGACAGCAGCACAGCGAGCGCGGCCTGGAGCACCATGAAGGTCGTGACGCCCTCGGCCCGGGCCAGCTCGGCGAGCCGCCGGTGCACGTCGGCCGGGATCTGCACCGGCACCTGGTGTCCCTGGTGGGTGGCCACCGGCGGACGCGGGCGGTCGGCGGGCAGCGCCAGTTCCTCCGGGGCCCCGGCGAGCGTCTGCCGCCAGTACGCCATCTGGGTCGACAGCAGGCTGTCCGGGTCCGTATCCGAGCCCAGCAGTTCGCGCTGCCATACGACGTAGTCCGCGTACTGCACGGGCAGCGCGTCCCAGACCGGCGCCGCGCCGCGCCGCCGTGCCTCGTACGCGGTGGACAGGTCCCGGCTGAGCGGTTCCCGGGACCAGCCGTCACTGGCGATGTGGTGCACCACCAGCACGAGAACGGACGGTTCGAACAGCCACGCCCGGATCGGCACCTCGACGGCCAGATCGAACACATACCGGCTCGCCTCGGCCACCGCCTCGGACAGCCTGTCCGGCGCGACCGGCCGCACCTGCAGCGCCCAGTCGAGCCCGGCCGGGTCCAGGATCTTCTGGTACGGCTGGCCGTCGGCGACCGCGAACACCGTCCGCAGCGACTCGTGCCGGCCGATCACGTCGCGCAGCGCGGCGTCCAGCGCGGGCACGTCGACGTCGGCGTCCAGCCGGATCACCACGGGGATGTTGTAGAGCGCGCTGGGCCCTTCGAGCTGGCCGAGGAACCACAGTCGCTGCTGCGCGAAGGACAAGGGCAGGCGCGCCGTACGCGGCACGGCCCGCAACGCCGTCCGCGTCCGGCCCCCACCGCCACCGGCCAGCCACGCCGCCAGGCCCGCCACGGTCGGCGCCTCGAACAGCACCCGCAACGGCAGTTCGACGCCCAGCACCGCCCGCACCCGCGACATCAGCCGCACGCCGAGCAGGGAGTGCCCGCCCAGCCCGAAGAAGTCGTCGTCGACGCCCACCCGGTCCAGGCCGAGCACCTGGGCGAACACCGCGCACAGGAGCTCTTCCTGCACGGTGGCCGGCTCACGGCCCGCGCCCGTCTCGAACTCCGGCGCCGGCAACGCCCGCCGGTCGAGTTTCCCGTTGCCGGTCAGCGGCAGCCGGTCGAGCGTCACCACCGCGGACGGCACCATGTACTCGGGCAGCCGCCGCGCGGCGTACTCGCGCAGTCCAGCCGTCTCGGTCCCGACCACATAGGCGATCAGCCGCGTGTCCCCCGGGATGTCCTCGCGCGCCAGCACCGCCGCCTGGGTCACCCCCGGGTGGCTGGTCAGCACTGCCTCGATCTCGCCCAACTCGACCCGGAACCCGCGGATCTTGACCTGCTCATCGGCCCGGCCGAGGAAGACCACCTGGCCGTCGGCCGTCCAGCGGGCCAGGTCACCGGTGCGGAACATCCGCCCACCGCCGAACGGGCACGCCACGAAGCGCTGCGCCGTCAGCCCGGCTCGGCCGATGTAGCCCCGGGCCACGCCCGCGCCCGCCACATAGAGTTCGCCGGCCACGCCCGGCGGCACCGGCGCCAGGGCGTCGTCCAGGATGTAGAGCCGCGTGTTGGCGATCGGCGTGCCGACCGGCACGACCCCGCCCGCCGACAGCCTGGCCGTCGCCACACCGATGGTGGTCTCAGTAGGGCCGTAGTGGTTGAACACCGGCCGGTCGCCGGCCGCGACCACCAGATCCGCCACCCACTCGGCGGCAGCGGCCTCGCCACCGAGCACCACCGAGCCGGCCGGCAGCACCTCGCCCATGCCCGCCCCCGCAGCCAGAACGGCCAGGTGCGACGGCACCGCCTTCACAAAATCGATCCGCTCGCCGGCCACATAACCAGCGACCGCCTCCGGATCCATCACGACGTCCGGGTCCAACACGTGCAACTGCCCACCGGTAACCAGGCTGACGAACACCGTCGTGTTACCCAAATCCGTCACCTGCGGCTGCAACAGCGCATACCGAGCGCCCACAACGCCCCAGCCCAGCCGCGGCGCCACCGAGGCCACGTAGTTCGCCAGCGAGTCATGCGTAACGGCCACACCCTTCGGCACACCAGTCGAACCCGACGTGTAGATCACGTACGCCAACCCGGCCGGCAGCACCGCCGGCCCGGGCGCGGCGTCGCCCGACGGCAGCGGCTCGTCCAACCACAGCACCGGCACCGCCGCCAGCACGTCGGCCACGCCGTCGGCGGCGTCCGCCAACGCGTCCCGCCGGGCCAGCACCACGCCGGCGCCCGCGTCGGCCAGCATGAACTGCACCCGCTGTGCCGGCATCCGCAGGTCGATCGGCAGGTAGGCGGCGCCCGCCTTCCACGCCGCCAGGATCGCGGTGATCGTGTCGAGGCCGCCGGGCAGGCACAGCGCCACCACCGACTCGGCACCGATCCCGCGGCTGGTCAGCGCCCGCGCCCACCGGTCGGCCACCGCATCCAGCTCCCGGTAGGACACCGCGACGCCACCGGCGACCACCGCGGTCGCGTCGGGCGTCCGCGCAACCTGCTCGGCGAACCGCGCCGGCAGCAACGCGGGCAGCGCCGGCACCGCGGTGCCGTTCCAGGCGGCCAGGAGCTCGCGCTGGTCGGCGTCCAGCAGGTCCACGGCGGACAGCCGCACCCGCGGGGTCGCCGTGACGGTCGCCAGCACCCGGTCCAGCCAGCCGGCGAAGCGCTGGGCGGTGTCCTCGTCGAACAGGTCCGCGGCCACCACGAGCACGCCCTGCAGCCCGGCGGGGCGGCCCTGGGCAGCGAACACCTCGACCATCTTCACTTCGAGGTCGAACTTGGCCATCGGGGTGACCTTGGGAACGATCTCGGCCCGTACGTCCGGGAACTCCAGCGCGCCGTCGCCGGTGTTCCGCAGCGTCAGCGACACCTGGAACAGCGGGTGGCGGGCCAGCGATCGGGTAGGGGCCAGCTCCTCGACCAGGCGCTCGAACGGCACGTCCTGGTGCGCCAGTGCCCCGAGGCTCGCCTGCCGCACCCGTCGCAGCACCTCGGTGAACGTCGGATCGCCGGCCAGGTCGGTGCGCACGACCAGGGTGTTGACGAAGAACCCGACCAGGTCGTCGAGGGCCTCGTCGTTGCGGCCGGCGACTGGGAAGCCGATCGGCACGTCGGTGCCCGCGCCGATCCGCGACAACAGCACCGCCAGCGCGGCCTGGAGCACCATGAACGGGGTCACGCCTTCGGCCTGCGCCAGGTCGGCCAGCCGCTGGTGCACCTCGGCGGGCACCTGCAACGGCACCAGATGGCCGCGGTGCGAGGCCACCGTGGGCCGCGGGCGATCGACCGGCAGCGCGAGCTCCTCCGGTGCCCCGGCGAGCGCCTGCCGCCAGTAAGCGACCTGCTTCGACAACAGGCTCTTCGGGTCGGACTCCGCGCCGAGCAGTTCCTGCTGCCAGAGCGCGTAGTCGGCGTACTGCACCGGCAACGCCGCCCACGCCGGGGCCTCACCGCGCAGCCGGGCCGCGTACGCCGTCGAGATGTCCCGCCACATCAGCGCCTGCGACCACGCGTCCGTGGCGATGTGGTGCACGACCAGCACGAGCACGTGCTGGTCCGCGGCGGTCTCGAGCAGCCAGGCCCGTACGGGGATCTCGGTGGCCAGGTCGAAGGCGTGCGCCTCCGCGCGCGCGATCGCGTCGTCGACGTCCGCGGCGGCCAGCCGGACGACCTCGAGGCGCCACCCGGCGGCGTCGACGATGCGCTGGAACGGCTCACCGTCCACGGTGTCGAACACCGTACGCAGCGACTCGTGGCGGCCGAGCACGTCGCGCAGCGCGGCGCTCAGGGCGGCGACGTCGAGGGTGCCGGTCAGCCGTACCGTGACGCCGCTGTTGTACGTCGGATTCGGGCCTTCCATTTGGCTGAGGAACCACAGCCGCCGCTGAGCATAAGACAACCGAATCATCAACGGATCTCCCCTAAGAGCTTGTCGCCGCGGGCGAAGTCCAACCCATTGCTGGCGGTTCAACAAGGAAGCAGTCGAACGGTGCGCCAACGCTGTTCAACCGTGCTGTTCAACCGCCGGACAGGGCCTGGTTGGACAGGGCAATAAATTGCGCCGCGGAGGTCGTGCCTCCACGGCGCAGCGAACGTGTCGCACCTGGGTCAGCCGGCGGTGAGCCGGTCCCGCTCGACGGCCTCGTAGAGCGCGCGGATGTTGGCGCTGCCGAAGCCGCGGGCGCCGCGACGCTGGATGAGCTCGTAGAACAGGGTGTTCCGCGGGTACGGGGACCGGGTGAACAACTGCAGCAGATAGCCCCACTCGTCGCGGTCGGCCAGCACGTTGCTCGTCCGCAGACCCTCGATCATCGCGGATCGGTCCGGGAACCGTTCGGCGAGCGACTCGTAGTAGGCCCCCGGCGTCTGCAGGAACGCGACGCCCCGGTCGGTGGCTTCGGACACCGCCGCGACGATGTCGTCGACGAGCAGCGCGAGGTGTTGCACGCCCGGTCCGCCGTTGCGGTGCAGGAACGCGTTGAGCTGACCCGAGCCGGTCGCCGAGCCCGGTGCCACCAGGGTGAACGTGATGTCGTCCGAGCTGCTGCGGACCACGATCGAGTCCATCGAGCTCCCGCCCACGTCGACGAACTCCGACGAGTACCGGTCCAGGCCGAAGGCGTCGGTGTAGAAGTCGGCGTACTGCTCCAGCGTGCCGGCCTCGAGACAGATCGCGACGTGGTCGAGCAGGCGGATCCGCTGCTCGCACGCGATGTCGTCTGCCAGCGGTGTCCAGGTGCGGCCGGCGGGCAGCAGCACCTGCGCACTCGCCGGCACGAGCGTGTGGCGGACCGGCCCGAATCCGCCGACGACCGGGTTGCCCCGCACCGTCCCGAGGTCGGCGGCGCCTGCCCCGACCGCCTGGGCCTGGGCGGCCGTGACGTCGTCGCAGCCGAACGCGATGTCGGCGACGCCGTCGCCGTGCGCGTCGAGGAACCGCGCCGCCTGCGCGCCGGCGGTGACCACGATCTGCAACCGCCCCTGGCGGAGCACGACCGAGCGGGACTCGTCGTCGGCGGACTCCGCTACCCGGGTGAAGCCGAGCGCGGATCCGAGATAATCGACTGCGATTTTGAGTTCGCTCGTGTATAGCTCGATGAACGCGATCTGCCGTGCCGCCATTATGCCTCCCGAACACGGGACTACGCGGGGCTTTCCTACGCAGCGTCAGCGTCACAGAAGGTGCCGATGGAGGCAATGCCGGTCGCGGTGCGGCAATCAAACAGCGGGTGTCCAACCGTAGCGTCGACACAGTCGAACATTTCCGGTCCCGCGGTTTACGCTATTCAGGCCGGCGGCGGGGCGAGGGCGTGCTGTTCGGCCGTCACCAGCTCGTCGGCGCCCACCATCGAGAACACCACCTCGATGACGAGGCCGCCGTGCGGCTGCGGGTGCGCGGTGAGCTTCGCGCCGTGCGCCCGGGCGATCGCGCGAACAATGGGCAGCCCGAGTCCGTGATGCCCATCGTCGGCCGTGCGGCGCAACCGCTGGAACGGCTCGAAGAGACGGTCCACCTGATCCGCGGAGATGACCTCGCCGGTGTTAGCCACGGTGAGCACCACCCGGCCGATCTTCCGGTGCACGCTGACCTCCACCGTGCCGCCGGGCACGTTGTGGTGGATGGCGTTGTCGCAGAGGTTGACCAGCAACCGGCCGAGCAGCACCGGATCCCCCGGCACGGATGCCGGTCGCAGCGAGGTCACCACCTGCACGCCGCGCCGTGCGGCCTCTGGCGCCCGCTCGCGCAGCGCCTGCTCGACCAGCCCGGTCAGGTCGACCGTCTCGTCCGTGGTCCGGCCCTGCTCGCTGCTGGAGAGGGTGAGCAGCGACTCGAGGAGCTGGGCGCGCTGTTCGCTGATCACCAGGAGGCGCTCGAAGTTGTGCCGGAACGATTCCAGGCTGGCGCCCGGATCTATCAGCGGCTCCTCCAGCAGCGCCCGCTCCACGGTCAGCGGGGTGCGCATCTCATGGGCGGCGTTGGCGACGAAGCCCTTATGGGCGTCGAGCGCGGTTTCCAACCGGCCGAGCAGGCCGTCGACGGTGTCGGCCAGGTCCTTCAGCTCGTTGCGGGGGCCGGGCAGGGCCAGCCGCTCGTGCACGTTGCGATCGGAGATCTGGCGCAGGCGCTCGGTCATCGTCAGCACCGGGCGCAACACGCGGCCGGCGATCAGCCAGCCGAGGAACAGTGAGATCAATGCCATGATGGCCAGCGCGATCAGCGGCTGGAGCAGCCCGCTTCCGGCGGCGTCGGGCGCGTCGATCGCGGGCAGCGTGCCGTCGTCGGCGGGGACGGGCGACGGCGGACCGGACATCGGGCCGGACGAAAGCGGTGGTGGCGCCACGGAGTTGAGGCTCTTGGCCAGCGCCCACATGATCAGCAGCAGGACGGTGCTCGACATGATGGAGACCAAGACGTACAGCAGCGTCAGCCGCAGGCGGAGAGGGTGTCGTCCGAGTCGCATGATCAGACCCGGTATCCCGCGCGGGGCACCGTCTCGATCAACGGCGGATCGCCGAGCTTGGTCCGCAGCCGGTTCACGGTGGCCTTCACCGTGGTGGTGAAGGGATCGGTCGCCTCGTCCCAGACGCGGTCGAGCAACTCCTCGGCGGACACCACCCGGCTGCCGCAGGTCAGCAGATATTCCAGCACAGCGAACTCCTTAGGACTCAAGTTGAGCCGGGCCCCGGCCCGGGTGGCGGTGCGCTGCGCCGGGTCGAGGCGCAGGTCGCCGTGCTCCAGCACAGGTGGCGTCGCGGGCTGCGAACGCCGGGCCACCGCCCGGATCCGGGCCACCAGTTCCGCGTACGCGAAAGGTTTGGGAAGGTAGTCGTCGGCGCCGATGCCCAGTCCCTCCACCCGGTTCGCGATGGTGCCCGAGGCGGTCAGCATCAGCACCCGGCTCAGTGATCCCTGGCTGACCAACGTGCGGCACACGTCGTCGCCGTGCACGACGGGCAGGTCACGGTCGAGGACGATCACGTCGTACGGGACCACCGTGGCTCGCTCCAGCGCCGACCCGCCGTCGTATGCGACATCGACGGCCATCCCCTCGCGCCGCAGCACCCGGGCGACCGAGTCGGCCAGGTCCGGCTGATCTTCAACCACGAGTACCCGCATCACACGCCTTCCTGTCTGTGTGACTCATCTGTCGACGACGGTTCCGAACTGACGCTAATAAGAGTCCTGTCACAAGCCGGTCACAACGGCACGGACCGTGCTGTGACCGCCCACCGTCTACAAATTCTCACTGACAGCAAGAGTCCCAGAAAGAAGGCAGGAGGACGTGATGACCCTGGCCATCCATACTGAATCTCTCAGTAAGCGCTACCGCCGCCACCTCGCGCTCGACGACTGCACGCTGGCGATTCCGGACGGACGGATCGTCGGTCTGGTCGGTCCCAACGGCGCCGGCAAGTCGACCCTTCTCGGGCTGGTGTCCGGAATGATCGCGCCGACCAGCGGGAGCATCGAGGTGCTCGGTCACCGGCCGGCGGTCAGCGCGGAACAGCTAGCCAGGGTCGGCTTCGTCGCTCAGGACGCGCCGGTCTACAGCCGGCTGACCGTCGCCGACCACCTCAAGCTCGGTGCGCGGCTGAACCCGAAGTGGGATCAGGGGTTCGCCGAGCGGCGGGTCCGCGAGCGTGGGCTCGACCTCACGCAGAAGGCCGGTTCGCTCTCCGGCGGTCAGCGGGCCCAGCTCGCGCTGACCGTCGCTGCGGCCAAACGGGGCGAGCTGCTCGTCCTCGACGAGCCGGTAGCGGCGCTCGACCCGCTGGCGCGGCGCGGGTTCATGCGGGACCTGCTCGACTTCGTCGACGAGCTCGAGGTGAGCGTCATCCTCTCGTCGCACCTGCTCGGCGACCTGGAGCAGGTCTGCGATCACCTGATCGTGCTGGCCAACGGCCGGGTGCTCATCTCCGGTGACGTGTCGGACCTGCTCGCCGTCCATTACCGGATCACCAGCCGGGCGGGCACTCCCTACCATCTGCCGGCCGGCGCCGAGCTGATCCACGCCGAGAACAGTCGCGGCGAGTCGTCGATGATCGTCCGGTCCACCTCGCCGGTGGCCGGGGCGGAGGCCGTGGATCTCGAGGACATGACCCTCGCCTACCTGACCCGGGCCACCACGACCGGCCCGGTCGGACCGACCCGAGCCATGACGGGAGCAGACCGATGATCTGGCTGACATGGCGGCAGTTCCGCGCTCAGATGCTGGTGGCTGCGGGGGCGCTCGCGCTCCTCGCGCTCTACCTGGTCTACCTGGGTAGCGAGATCCGCAGCTTCTACGACACGAGGATCGCCACCTGCGCGGATCAGGCGTGCTACCTCGCACGGCTGGACCTGCGGGCCACCTACGACGACGCGATCTCGGTCATGGTGGTGCTGCTCATCGCCGTACCCGGCCTGATCGGGATCTTCTGGGGCGCTCCGCTGGTGACCCAGGAGCTGGAGCAGCGCACCGATCGGCTGGTGTGGAACCAGAGCGTCACCCGTACCAAGTGGTTGGCCGTCAAGCTCTCCGTGATCGGCCTGGCCAGCGCGGCGGTGGCCGGGCTGTTCAGCCTGCTCCTGACGTGGAGCGCAAGCCGGTACGACCAGGTGATCGGTGAGCGGTTCGCGGCGCTGAGCTTCGGCTCCCGCAACATCGTACCGATCGGGTACGCGCTGTTCGCCTTCGTGCTCGGAACCGTGGTCGGCATGATCGTCAAGCGCACCCTACCGGCCATGGCGATCACCCTGGTCGTCTTCGCCGGGCTCCAGTTGGTGGTCCCGACCGCCATCCGGCAGAATCTGATGCCCCCGGTCACCGACACCGTGGCCGTCGACGCCAACGTGCTCAACAGCGGCGTCGGGATGAATCTGAAGCAGGACAACACCTTCGACATCCAGGGATACACGGCCAACGGAAGCTGGGCTCTCGAGTTCTCGTCACCGCTGTACAAGGCGGACGGCACGCCGTACCGCGGTGAGGACGCGAAGGCCTGCCTGATCGCGGACGACCGGGAGGCCAGCGATGCCTGCACGGCCGCGCAGAACCTGCACTTCGACTACACCTACCAGCCGGGCTACCGATACTGGACGTTCCAGTGGATCGAACTGTCGATGTTCCTCGGACTGTCTTTACTGCTGACCGCGTTCGGGTTCTTCTGGCTACGGCGCCGCTCCTAGCGGTTGTCCCGGCATGGCTACGGCACCGTATCGATGCCGTGCCGTAGCCATGTCACGCTGGGCCTCGAACTCACTCGGGTTATCCCCCGAGGACGTCCGTCCGGTGGGCAGCCAGGCATGCCGGCCACTACCGGGGTCTGCCGAGGCGGTGAGTCAGTGCGGTGTGGCGGCGGCCCGCACCGACGGTGCGAATCGCGGCGGCCAGGGCTCGGCGTGACCCCACGAGGACGACGAGTGTCTTGGCACGGGTGATGGCGGTATAGAGCAGGTTGCGTTGGAGCATCATCCACGCGCTGGTGGTCAGCGGGATGACGACGGCGGGGTACTCAGAGCCTTGCGAGCGGTGGATGGTCATCGCGTACGCGTGGGCCAACTCGTCGAGCTCATCGAAGTCGTACGCGATGATCTCGTCCTCGTCCGTGCGGACGCTCAAGGTCTGCTCGTCGCTGTCGAGTGCGGTGATCACACCGAGGGTGCCGTTGAACACCCCTGCCTCGCCCTTGTCGTAGTTGTTGCGGATCTGGGTGACCTTGTCGCCCACCCGGAAAACCCGCCCACCGGCCCGGCGTTCCGGCGCGCCCTCGCGGGCCGGGGTCAGTTGTTGCTGGAGCAGTGTGTTCAGGGCGCCCGCGCCGGCCGGCCCACGATGCATGGGCGTCAGAACCTGGATGTCGCGGCGCGGGTCGAGGCCGAACTTGGCCGGGATACGGGTGCAGGCGACCTCGACGGTCAGCCGGGCGGCGACCTCGGTGTCGTCACAGGCGAACAGGAAGAAGTCCCGCATACCTTGCAGGATCGGGGGTCGTCCCGCGTTGACCCGGTGGGCATTGCTGACCACGCCCGAGTCGGCAGCCTGCCGGAACACCTGGGTGAGCCGCACCCGCGGAATCGTCTCGGTGGCGAGCAGGTCGCGCAGCACCTCACCGGCGCCGACCGACGGGAGTTGGTCGACGTCACCGACCAGCAGCAGGTGCGCCCCCGGCGGGACCGCCTTGGCCAGCTTGTTGGCCAGGATCAGGTCGAGCATGGACGCTTCGTCGACCACGAGCAGGTCCACGTCGAGCGGGTTGTCCCGGTCATAGCTGGCCTCACCGCCGGGCTGCAGCTTGAGAAGCCGGTGCACCGTGGTCGCGGGCTGCCCGGTCAGCTCGGCCAGGCGTTTCGCGGCGCGGCCGGTCGGGGCGACCAGCAGGATCTTCGCCTTCTTCGCGGCGGCCAGCTCGACGATCGAGCGTACGGTGAAGCTCTTGCCACAGCCCGGTCCACCGGTCAGCACCGCGACCTTCGAGGTGAGCGCGAGCCGCACCGCCTGCTCCTGCTCGGGTGCCAGGTCGGTGCCGGTGCGGGCCTTCAGCCAGGCCAGGGCCTTCGCCCAGTCCACGGCGGCAAAGTGCGGCATCCGGTCGTCCTGGTCGCGTAACAGCGCCAGCAGCGAGCCGGCCAGCGACATCTCGGCCCGGTGGAAGGGGATCAGGTAGATCGCGGCCGTCGGCCCGTCCGGGCCGGGCAGCGCCTCGCGCACGACGCCTTCCTCGGCGACCAGGTCGTCCAGACATCGAGCGGCCAGGCCGCCGGGTACGTCGAGGATCTTGGTGGCGTCGGCGACCAGTTGCTCGGCGGGCAGGTAGCAGTGGCCGTTCTCGGTGGCCTGCGACAACGTGTACTGCAATCCGGCTTTCACCCGTTCGGGGCTGTCGTGCGGAATCCCGACCGCCTGCGCGATGGTGTCGGCCGTCTTGAACCCGATGCCCCACACATCCGCGGCCAGCCGGTACGGCTCGGTCTTCACCACGTCGATCGACGCGTCGGCGTACTTCTTGTAGATCCGCACCGCGATCGACGTGGACACCCCGACCCCTTGCAGGAAGACCATCACCTCTTTGATGGCCTTCTGCTCCTGCCAGGCCGCGGTGATCTTCGCGGTGCGCTTCGGGCCCAGCCCGGGCACCTCCACGAGCCGGGCCGGCTCCTCCTCGATCACCCGCAGGGTGTCCTCGCCGAAGTGGTCGACGATCCGCTCGGCGAAGACCGGACCGATCCCCTTGATCAGCCCCGAGCCCAGGTAACGGCGGATGCCCTGGATCGTCGCGGGCAACACGGTGCTGTACGAGACGACATCGAACTGGCGCCCGTACTGCGGGTGCGACGACCACCAGCCCCGCATCCGCAGGCTCTCCCCCGGCTGCGCCCCGAGCAGCGACCCGACCACGGTCAGCAGATCCGACCCTCGGCCGGTCGCCACGCGGGCCACCGTGTAGCCGGTCTCCTCATTCACGAACGTCAACCGCTCCAGCACCGCCTCCAGCACGTGCGGCGCCGGACGAGACGAAACATCCGCCGACACGACTCACATCCTTCCGGTGGACGCGCGGACGTGACGTATCAGGGTAGTAGCCTATCCATAGCGAACAATGGCAAGCCGGGCGAACCGGTCAGCCGCGCTCGACACCGCAGCGGATGCGGGGTCGCAGACCGGGGACCACATCGCCCGCCGCCCGGTCGGCCGCCCCGCGTGAGGACGTAGGACAGGTGGGTGTCCGCGCCGACGCGGAACGGCCAGGACGACAGGTTCATCAGCAGGCCGTAGCCGTAGGCGGCGAGCATCCCGTAACCGGCCAGGACGGCGACCTCGGCGCGGCCGCGCAGCCGGGCCGGGAGCAGGTCGGCGCGCGGTTTCACATCCTGGCGCCGAGACCTCGACCCCGCGCGTCCGGGCGAGGCGCGCCGGCGAAGGACACCCGGTCTTCCCCGGGCGTCCTTCGCCGTGTGGTCACTGTCAGCAGGGCAGGCAGTCGGTCAACGGCGGAACGGCCCGGTGACGCAGTAGGTGATGCCGCCGGACGACGAGCCGGTCGTGCCGCGCTGCGAGGAGAAGTACAGCCGGTCCCCCGCCGGGGTGAACGCCGGCCCGGTGATCTCCGAACCGCTCTGCCCGGTGATCCGCAGGAACACCGAGATCTTGTCGTCGGGCGTGATCATGCAGACCTCCATGTTCCCGCCGTCCTCGGCGACGTACAGGTCACCTGCAGTGGACCCGGTGATGTTGTCGACCCCGGTCAGCGGAGCGGTGCCCGGACTGACCAGGTTGTCGTCGTAGGCGAGCTCGTACGTGCCGGCAGCCAGGTTGACCTGCCACACGCGGTTGTCGCCCTTCGTGGTGAACCAGACGGTGTCGTCCGCGTAGTGACAGCCCTCGCCGCCGTTGAACGTCTTCGCGCCGGACACCTGCTGCCGGGTCGGGGTGGGCGAGCCGTCCGGATCGGGCACCGTGGCCCAGGTGAACGTGCCGGAGGTCGCCGTACCGGCGCGGAAGACCTGGAGGGCTCCGGCGGAGAGGTCGCCCCAGGTGGCCGGCACGAACCGGTAGAACTTGCCGTCGGTCTCGTCCTCGGTCAGGTAGACGACCCTGCGGACCGGGTCGGCCGCGGCCGCCTCGTGCTTGAACCGGCCCATCGCGGGACGCGCCACGGCGGTCCCGCCGAGGGGGTACGTCTCGAAGACCCGGCCCAGGGACACCTCCTCGCAGGAGAGCCAGGTGTTCCACGGTGTCTTCCCGCCGGCGCAGTTGTTGTCGGTGCCGGCGAGGATCCGCGACGCCCCGATCACGGCACCGCTGGAGTCGAAGACGAGTCGTGAGGCACCGCCGCCCGCCCCGGCTGACACCTCGGAGTTCGACACGTAGATCCAGCCGGTGCCGTTCGGGAACACGGCGCCACCGTCCGGAGCGTCGTGCCAGGTGTACGACGTCCCCGGCACCGTCCGACGGGATCGCGCGACGATCGAGCTGGTGAAGTCGGCCGGCAACTGGATGCCGTTGGCGTCGGCGGGCTGGAGCCCACCGTAGGGGCCCGCCGCGTTCTGCGCCGGAGCTCCGTACGCGGCCGACCATGCCGTGAACGGCAGGGCGACAGCGCCCGCACCGACAACAGTGGCCCGCAACATCGTTCGACGATCCATGGAACCTCCTCGGTAGGTTCCCCAGATCCGACCGTGCGGAGCTTACGCGCGCCGATCTGTTGGATGAACGTCGATGGACGACTCGGTGTGCGACGTCGTGCTCGCGCCGCTACGGGCGCAGATCCGTCCGCGCCGTCCCGGTCGAGGGGTCGTACGGGTAGGAGAGGTGCTGGTGTGTCATCAGCCAGGCCCCGTCGCGTCGCTGGAAGACCCGGGTGCCCCGGGACCAGCTCTCGATCGGCGGACCACCGTTCGGGCGTACCGAGACGTGGTTGAGGCCCCACGCGACGGCGAGGTCGCCGTCGACCACGATCGTCAGGTCGGGCACGTCCCAGGCGACTGATCCGTCACCCGACGCCGCCAGGCCCGCCGCGCAGATCTCGCGGACCGCGTTCACGCCGACGTGTCGCAGCGGCTGGTCGTGCTCGTACGAGACCACGTCGTCGGCGACGGCCTCCATCAGGGCATCGAGATCCTTGGCCGCGGTGCCGTCGAACCAGCGCCGGTGGAGCCCGCGTACCTCCGCCTCGGCGACGGCCGCGTCCGGAGCCGCCTCGGCGGCGGGATCGGCGAGCGGGAAGGAGTGGTGTTCGTGGGTGACGACCCACCGGCCCTCTCGCCTCCGCAGGCCGAACGTCACCCGCAGGCGGTTCGCCGGACGTGCGGCGAAGTCGGCTGCCGTGCCGCAGCGCACGAGCGCGTACGCGAAGGCCACGTCCTCGCCTGCGACGACGTCCAGCGACTCGACCTCGAACGACGCGCCCTGTGCCTGCCACCTGAAGAAGGGCGGCCAGATCTCCCGGTAGGCGTCCAGTCCGCGTACGCCCTCGTACGGCGGCGGCACGTCGAACATCACCAGGTCCTCGGCATGGCCGGCCAGGACGCCGGCGAGGTTCCCGTCGTGAACCGCGGCGGCCCAGCGCTCGACCAGGCCGCGGATCTGTTCTTCGTTGCTCGGCATGTCGGCTCTGCCCTTCGTGGCTGGTGAAACCCGTCAGGACTACAACCCCGACCGGACCGCGAACTCATCGCGTCCGCGCGAACTTTCCGGCAGCCGATCCGGCAGGCCGAAGGCGGGCAGGCGCGCGTCGAGGAACGAGACGACCTCGGCCACCCGGCGCCCCCGCAGCACGAGCAGGTCCAGCCCCGCCGGCAGGTAGGCGGCAGCCGAGTCGTCCCACAGGTACGTCCCGAAAGCGAGCTGCCCGTTGGCGCTCGCCGGCCGGAACCGCCACCTTCGCCCCGCGGTCACCTCAGCCAGGAAACCGCGGATCTGCGCATGGCCCTCGTACCAGATGGTCAGCGGCGGCATCGAGTACCGCGCGTCCTCCGTCAGCATCGCCACGATCGTCTCGACGTCGCCGGACTCCCACGCCTCGGCGTACCGCCTGGCCACCTCCCGCTGCCCCGCGTCGCCCAGGTCGGCGAGGATCCGCTGCTGACTGTCCGGCGGCGTCAGCCCGGCGACGATCCGGCGGGCGCGCTGCATCGCGCTGTTGACCGCGGCGACGGTGGAGACCAGCATCGCGGCGGTCTCCTCGGCGGAGTACCCGAGAACGTCGCGCAGCAGCAGAACGGCACGTTGTCGCGGTGGCAGATGCTGCAACGCGGCGACGAACGCGAGTTCCATGGCCTCCCTCGCGATCACGTGGGCCTCCGGGTCCGGCTGAACGGACGGGGCCGCGAGGCGGTCCGGGTACGGTTCGAGCCAGCTCACCTCGGCCCGGGACACGCCCTGGGCGGTGAAATCGGTGGGCAGTTCACGCCGCCCGCGCGAGTGGAGGAGAGACAGCGCCCGGTTGGTGGCGATCCGGTAGAGCCATGGCCGGATCGAATGCCCCTCGAACCGGTCGACAGCCCGCCACGCCCGGTCCATGGTGTCCTGGACCGCGTCCTCCGCGTCGTGGAAGGAACCGAGCATCCGGTAGCAGTGCGCACGCAGCTCGTCCCGCAGCGGCGCGACCAGACGACTGAAGGCCGCGCCGTCGCCCGCACGCGCCGCAGCCAGCAGCGTTGCCGTCAGGTCCTCGCCCGACGGACCGGCCTCCACCGATGGTTCGCCCCGGCTCACCGCCTCAATCTAGTGCCGGGCACCGTCCTGCGTGCCTGGTCTCTGCCCCCGGCGGAGGCCGGCGGACCGGTGCCCGATTGAACGACCTTGGTCGATTCCTTGACTCTCCAGATGAGACCGCTAACACTTGTCCGCAACACGCACGTCACAACCAGAGCACATCCGCCCGCCTCACCATTACGCGCCGGAGCTGCCCGGATTGCACGTCGACGACGCCAAGACCGCGAAGTCCTGGCTTGAGTGCGATTCAGCGATGTTAGCGCTAACGATCAGCCTGATGTCCGAACCCAGAGAGGCCAGATCGGTGACTCACCACTTCTTGACGCGGACCAGGTGGTCGCGGAGCGCCCGGTCGTTTCGCCGGCTGCTGATCGCGCTGGTGGCCGCGACGACGGCGATGGTCGGCGGCGTCGTCATCTCGTCGCCGGCCATCGCCGCCACGAACCAGTTCCGAGGCATGAACTGGGCCGTGCTGGGTGACAACTTCAGCACCGGTCCCCTCGTCGTGCAGGGCCTGAGCTCCTCCGACAGCAACGCGACGGTGCGGGTCAAGGCCAACGCCCTCTATGACGACATGGCCTCCACCATGGGGGTCAACACCGTCCGGCTGCCCATCAACACCCACACGGTAGGGACGGCGTGGTGGGAGGCCTACCGGGGCGCCATCGACGCCGCCACCGCCCGCGGGTTCAAGGTCATCCTCGCCTACTGGGAGGACGGTGCCGCCTCCGGCGGCAGGATCACGAACCTCGCCGCGTGGAACACGATGTGGTCCACTGTGACAAACACGTACGGCTCGAACCCCAACGTCTACTTCGAGCCGATGAACGAGCCGCACGGTTACAGCTCGACGGAGTGGCGCAACGTCGCGGCCGACTGGCTCAGCTACCACTACTCGGCGGTGCCCAGCCGGGTGCTCATCGGGGGCACCGGGTTCAGTCAGGACCTGCGGGACATCTGCGACGACACACGGTTCGCCTCGACGCTGCTGTCGTTCCACCACTACGCCTTCTTCTACGGCGAGATGACCTACGACGCCTTCCGGAGCCACATCCAGACCCGCCTCGGCAACTGCGCGTCGCGGGCGGTCGCCACCGAGTTCGGCGCCCCCATGAACGACGGCCGCAACTACGCCGACGCGAACAGCACCGACAACTTCGTGCGCCACATCCGCGCCATGGCCCAGGTCATGCGCGACAACCGGATGGGCGGCACCTACTGGCCCGCGCTCGGCGGCAAGCCCGGCACCATCGGCTACGACTGGTACTCGATGTACTCGCTCAGCGGTAGCGGCACCGACCTCAACCTGACCGTCCGCAACAACTCCGGCGCCGACCAGATCCGGTACGCGTGGGGCGACACCATCGGGGGTGGCCCCACGACGCCCCCGCCGACTGGCACGTTCTACCGGATCACCGTGCGACACAGCGGCAAGGCCATGGACGTCCAGCAACCGAACACCGACAACGGCGCGCGCGTCGGCCAGTACACGTACAACGGCAATGCGTGGCAGCAGTGGCAGTTCCAGGACGCCGGCAGCGGCTACTGGCGACTCATCTCCCGCAACAGCGGGAAGTGCCTCGACGTGGTGAGCGCGTCCACCGCCGACGGCGCCGAACTGATCCAGTACACCTGTGGCAGCGGCACCAACCAGCAGTTCCAGATGGTCACAGGCGGCAGCTACTTCCAGCTCCGGGCACGGCACAGCGGCAAGTGCGTGGACGTACCGGCCGCATCGACAGCTGACGGTGTGGTCCTCAAGCAGTACACGTGCAACACCGGCGCCAACCAGCAGTGGTCGCGTACGACGGTCTGACCAGCTCACCGACTGCCAATGAGGCCGGTCACCGGCGCAGGTGGCCGATGCCGTGCCGATCGAGCCAGGTGACCGTCCGCGGCACGAACGTCGGCGCTCCCGGGCCGGCGCTGACGTCGGTGGCGATCAGCGGTACCTGGGCGGCGACCGGGAGCAGAGTGGACTGCCAGCAGGCCGGCGTGGCGCAGGCCGAGCGATCGTCGACGCGCCAGGCGGCGGCCACGCTGCGGCCGTCCGGGTCGGCCGGGCGGTACTCCAGCCACCGCCGCAGGTCGTTGCCGCCGTCGATCCCGGCGGCGAGGACCAGGTTGAACGAGCCGTGGACGCGAAGCAGGCGGATCTGCTCCTGCACGCCGAAGGCCGGCAGGCCGGTGCCCAGGCACGCGGGACCGCCGTCGCGCCAGCAGGTCCAGACCGCCGCGGGATCGGCGTCGCCGGCCGCCGGGAAGTCGTACGGCGAGGCGTCGAAGACCACCGCGTTGTCGTCGCCGAACACCTCCGCCGCCGCGTTCCAGAAGGAGCGGGTGGCGAGGATGTCGCTCTGGCGCAGCGACACGACGGGTGTGATGCCGGCCCGGACGAGCCGGTCGACGTACCGGGCCGCCTCGTCGAGGTAGCCGACCCGGTTCTGCCTGTCCGTGGGGCTGCCGGTGTAGACGTAGCAGGCGTCGCTCAGCACGACCCGCACCGCGTTGACGCCGCGGGCCCGCAGCGCGCCCACTGACGCGTCGTCGACCGGGCCGTCCCAGCGGATCGGTCCCCATGCGCACTCGCCGGGCGCGGCCGACCGGATGATTCCGCGTGGCCGGTACGGCCTCGGATCCGCGGTGACGGTGAGGATGCGGTTGCCGAACGCCTTCAGCGCGGGTGCGGCGCCGGGTGCCTGCGGCGGGAGCACCCGGATGCCGCGGACCTCGGCGGTGGCCTGGGCGCCGCTGCTGTCGTAGGCGGTGGCGGAGACACGGGTGCCGCTGTTCGGCGGCACGCCACGCCAGTCGAACGCGTACGGCGCGGTGGTGTCCACGGCGAGCAGCGTGCCGCGCTCGCGGAACTCGACCCGCTCGATTCGCCGGCCGGGCGCCGCCGCGGCCTCCGCACGGATCGGGATGACGCCCGGCGCGGCGAAGAAGTCGTTGGGCAGGGGCGAGGTGAGCGCCACCGACGGCCCGCCCGGCAGTGGGCTGGGCCGCGGGCTCCCCGAGGCCGGCGGCGGCGACGAGCCGGTCGGGTCGGCGACGTCCGCGTCGCACGACTGGCCGTTCAACACCCAGTCGGTCGGTTCGGGGTCGGCACCCTGGTAGTTGCCGCCGAACCGCACAGTCACCGAGGCGCCGGTCGGCAGCGTGGAGCCTGCCGGCGGACGGAGCGTGGTCATCGGGTACATCTCGCCACTGCCGAGCGTGTATCCGTCCGGCAGCCGATCGAGGCCCATGGTGATCGTTTGACCGCCCGCCTGCCGGAACCGCAGCCACCAGTCGGTGACGGGAGAGCCCAGGTTGGTGACGGTGAGCTCGGCCCAGAAGCCGCTGGACCACTCCCGGGTGATCGTGTAGTCCACCGTGCATGCCGTCGCGGCGTAGGCCGGCCGCAGCACCATCGTCGTGGCCCCGCCGACGACGACCGCGGCGGCTGTAGCCAGCGCGAAGATCCTGCGTCGCATCATGCCCCCCGCACATCGACACACATCACTTCATGCAGCCTCGGCGCTCGGGGCACGGTCTGTCAAGGGCTGAACCGGGTCCGGGCCGGGCGGAACGGCGCGGCGTTCCGCCCGGCCCGCCGGCTCAGCGTCCGCGCAGCTCGGCCGCGGCGGCGACCAGGTGCTTGAGGGACGCCTCGACCTCGGGATAGCCGCGCGTCTTGAGGCCGCAGTCGGGGTTCACCCACAGCCGCTCGGCCGGCACCGCGGCCACGGCCCGGCGCAGCGCGCCGACGACCTCGTCGTGGGACGGCACCCGGGGTGAGTGGATGTCCCAGACGCCGGGCCCCACACCCCGGCGGTATCCGATCGCGGCGAGGTCGTCGAGGACCTCCATCCGGGAGCGGGATGCCTCGATGCTTGTGACGTCGGCGTCGAGGGCGTCGATGGACGTGATCACCTCCCCGAACTCCGAGTAGCACAGGTGGGTGTGGATCTGGGTGTCGTCGGCGACTCCGCAGGTGGCCAGGCGGAACGCCCCGACTGCCCAGTCCAGGTACGCCTTCTGGTCCGCCCTGCGCAGTGGCAGCGTCTCACGCAGCGCCGGCTCGTCGACCTGGATGACCCGGATACCGGCTGCCTCGAGATCACGGCACTCGTCGCGCAGGGCGAGCGCGACCTGGTCCGCGGTGTCTGCCAGTGGCTGGTCGCTGCGGACGAACGACCAGGCCAGGATCGTGACCGGGCCGGTGAGCATGCCCTTGACCGGCCGGTTGGTCAGCGACTGCGCGTAGGTGGACCAGTTGACGGTCATCGGCGCCCTGCGTGCCACGTCGCCGTAGATGACGGGCGGACGCACGTATCGGGAGCCGTAGGACTGGACCCAGCCGTGTTCGGTGGCGGCGAACCCGGCCAGCTGCTCGCCGAAGTACTGGACCATGTCGTTTCGTTCCGGCTCGCCGTGCACGAGCACGTCCAGACCCAGCCGCTCCTGAAGCCGGACGACGTGCTCGACCTCGGCGCGCATACGCCGGGTGTAGACGGTGTCGTCGAGGCGGCCGGCTCGATGCTCGGCACGCGCGCGGCGCAGCTCGTCGGTCTGCGGGAACGATCCGATGGTCGTGGTCGGCAAGGGCGGCAGATTCAGCCGGGCCTGCTGTGCCGCCGCTCGCTCCGGGTACGCGCCGCGCTGCCGATCCGTGGCGCGCAGTGCGGCGAGCCGGCCGCGTACGGTGTCGTCGCGCCATGCGGCGGGGGTGGGCGGCAGCGGCTCGGGCAGGGACGTGGTGCCGTTGCGCAGCGCGCGGCCGAGCCGAACGACCTCATCGACCTTCTGCCGGGCGAAGGCGAGCCGCTGAACCAACGCCTGGTCGAGAGCGGTCTCGGCGGACAGGTCCTCCGGCACGTGCAGCAGCGAGCACGAGGTGGACACGGCGACGTGGTCGGCGAGGGCGGTGACGGCGGCACCAGCCGCCACGGCGGCGCGCAGGTCGGTACGCCAGACGTTGCGGCCGTCGACGAGGCCGGCCACGATCGTCTTGCCGCGCAGCGGTCCCGCACCGGCCAGCCGCCGCAGGTTGCCGGGCCCGGCCACCAGATCCACGCCGACCGCTTCGACCGGCGTGTCGAGCAGGGCGGGCAGCGCGTCACCGAGCTCGCCGAAATAGGTGGCGACGAAGATCGCCGGCCGCTGTTCCACCGCGCCGAGCCGGGTGTACGCCTCCCGCAACGCGTCGATCTCGGCGGTGCTCCGGTCGGCGACGTAGGCGGGTTCATCCAGCTGCACCCATCGCACGCCCGCCGCGGCGAGGGATCGCAGGATGTCGGCGTACACGTCGGCCAGGTCGGTCAACCGGTCGAACGGTTCGCCGCGCGCCTCGGTGGGCTTGGCCAGCAGCAGGAATGTGGCCGGCCCGACCAGCACCGGCCGGCTGTCGATTCCCAGCTCGCGGGCCTCACGGTACTCGCGCAGCGCCTTGTCGGGATTCGCCGCGAAGGCGGTGTCGGAGCCGATCTCGGGAACCAGATAGTGGTAGTTGGTGTCGAACCACTTCGTCAGTTCGAGCGCCGGCTCGGCATCGACGCCCCGGGCCATGGCGAAGTAGGTGCCGAGATCGCCGAGGCCGAGACGGGCGAACCGGTGCGGGATCGCGCCGACGGCGACGGCCGTGTCCAGCACGTGGTCATAGAAGGAGAACGTGTTGGACGGGATCGCGTCCAGGCGCGCGTCGCGCAGCGTCCGCCAGACCTTCGCCCGTAGCGCGGCAGAGGTCGCCGTCAACTCCTCGGCGTCGATCCGGCCCGCCCAGTAGGCCTCGACGGCCTTCTTGAGTTGCCGGTTGCCCCCGATACGCGGATAGCCCAGCACGGTGCTCTGACCGAATGCGGTACTCATGGAGATCCCTTCCCTCGAAGCACACGAGGCCGATCGGGGCGGGAGGGAAGGGGTACAGGCGGCGTACCGGCTTCCGCACCGGCCGTCCCGAGCGACCGTCGGCGGCGCACACCGGACGGTGCGCGCGGTGCGGGCAGGTCTTCGGACTCGCGGGCGCGACCGGATCCACCCGGTCACCTACTGGCCGTCGCTTCCCAGACCTCACGGTCCAGTGCTTCGATGACGGCTGTCGTTCCCACTCACCGCTGCGGGGCAGTCCCGGACTCACACCGGGTTCCCTCTTACGACGCCACACCCGTCACGGGCGCGGCGAACCAGCACCGTTGTCTATCGTATGGGGCGGAGAGCCGACGTGGTCGGCGCGTCCGTCCTGCGGGACGGCGAGCCGTCGCGGGGCCCAAGCCCGGTCGCGGAGGCCGGCGTCCCGTTGGGACAACGGCCTCCGCCGGCTCGCCCGGTGCTTGACGCGCGTCGTCCGTCGCGCTGGCGGGTGGCGGGAGCGACTCGCGGTCGGCCCCCGCCCCCGTCGCAGGGCCGGTCAGC
This sequence comes from Micromonospora sp. SYSU B005, assembly GCF_055362685.1. Lineage (NCBI taxonomy): Bacteria > Bacillati > Actinomycetota > Actinomycetes > Micromonosporales > Micromonosporaceae > Micromonospora > Micromonospora sp. SYSU B005. The sequence goes on from NZ_JAXCFU010000021.1 coordinate 28,913, forward strand.
CCTTGCGCCACTTCTGGTTGGCCGTGCCCCCGCAGTCCCAGAGCTGGAGCCTCGCGCCGTCGTTGCCGTTCCAGTCCTTGATGTCGACGCACTTGCCGGCCTGGAGGTTGACCAGGTCTCCGGCCGCGTTCAGGGTGAACTGCTGGGCGCCGGTGCCGTTGCAGGTGTAGAGCTGCACCGCCGCACCGTTCGCGGTGGACCCGGCGTCGATGTCCATGCACTTGTTGTTCTGGCTCTTGAGCGCTGTGCCGCTGAACGTCCACTTCTGCGCGTTGGTGTTGTTGCAGTTCCACATCTGCAGCGGCGCGCGGTCGACGAAGTTGGAGCTCGGCACGTCGATGCACTTGTTGTTCCAGTTGCTGACCACTGGCACCCCGGTGGTCGGGGTGCCGCCGCCACCGCCGGTGAACGGGCTGAGGATCAGTCCGGCCGAACGGGGGTCGCCGTCGTGCACCAGCGACTCGAATCCGCCGACGTCGTCGAAGGCGAACGCGTACGCCCGGCCGTCGGTCATGTTGGCGTGGATCAGGCGGGCGTACTGGTTGGTGGGGTTGCTGCGGTAGAAGTCGGCGGCGTTCGTGCTGGGCTGGGTGTCGATGGTGCCGAGTGTGCCGCGGTTGAGGGCGGCGCAGAGCGTACGCGAGATCGGGCCGACCGCCTGGTCGTTCGGCGCGGGCAGGTCGCCGTCGCAGCCCCAGACGCTGGCCGAGGAGGGCCGGTTGAAGGAGGCGACGACCTGGCCGCTGCCGTTGGTGAAGGTCATGGTGTTGCCCGAGGTACGGCCGTAGTACCGGATGGCCGGCTGGTCGGCGAAGGGCGCCACGGTCAGGGTCTTCGTGGTGTACGCGTTCCACGCGGACGCGATGTACGAGTCCAGGTACGTGGTGCTGAGCAGACCGGCCCCGGCCGCCTTGCCCGGAGCCAGGACGCGCAGCACGGTCCCGTCGGAGCGGGTGTGGACGGTGCCGGCCCAGCCCGGCTGCGCCCGGATCCCGTCGATGACCGCGTTGCGTCCGTTGGCCACCACGTCGCCGGTGCGCTTGGTGACGCCGTTGGCGCCGGTCACGGTGACCGCGTGCGGGATGGCGAACATGTCGACCTGGGAGCTGTTGAGCCACAGCCCGGAGTCGTTGTAGGTGAACTCGCTCCAGTCGAACAGGATGTCGCGGTTCGCGTCACCGGCCGCCCAGGGCGCGGGCTGCACCAGTCCGTCCGGGGTGAGGAAGAACGTCAGCTTCTGCCCGAGGGAGAAGTAGGCCCGGCCGGAGAAGCCGCGGGGGAACTGGATCGTGGTGCTGCCGCCGTTGCCGGGGCCCGGTATGGAGACGTCCGGCGCGGGTGACGGCGGGATCTGCCCGCCGGTCCACGGCACGAAGGCACCGCCGGAGGTGACGTAGCCGAGCCGGCCGGAGGACAGCTGGACGCCGATGACGTAGAGGTAGACCGGGTCGCTGCGGCCGGTGGTGTTGGTGACGGTGACCGGTAGCAACGCCGGTCCGACCGCCTGGGCGGGCGTGGCGACGACGGCGCCGGTGAGCCCGGCGAGCAGGGCGGACGCGGCGGCGAGCAGCCTTCTTCGGAGACGCATGGCGACACCTCGCTGGAGACAGGGGGACGGGAGAGCGCTCTCTCAGCAGGGTCCAATTGTTAATATTGTTTGTCAATAGGTGGTTGCCTATGGATTGGGGCCACCGTGAAGGTCACCGGTTGATTAAGATCCACTCCGGAACAGTCGACTGTGGATTGGGTAGTTCATGAGACGCATGCTTTCGGCGCTGACCGCGCTGGTGACCGTCGCGGCCGGCCTGACTGTCGGTGCTCCCGCCGCCCACGCGGCCGGCTCCTGCTCGGGGACCATCACCTACAGCCAGGTGCAGTCGTCCGGGCTCGGTGAACTGGTGATCTACTACAACAGCAGCAACGGCGGCACCAACAGCGCCTGCTTCTACCACCGCGGCGCGGCGTACGGGAAGTCGGCGCCGACCTTCGTGCAGATCTACCGCTGCGCGGAGCGGTCGGGCGAGGGCGCGCACTGCACCCGGTCGGGCGGCGCGGACACCAATTCCGGTGACTTCAGCTATTACGCCGGCCCGGTCGCCGTCACCGGCACGGCGAACTACTGCGTCGAGGCGGTCGGCTACATCGGATGGGCCGGTCAGCGCCACCAGATCTACAGCCGCCGCCAGGGCTGCTGAGCCCACTCCCCTTCCCCGGACCGGGGCCGGCGCACGACGAGCGCCGGCTCCCCGGCCGGGCCGGGTCAGACGGCCAGCGCCCGGCGGCACCGGGCGAGTTCCGCCCGCAGATCCCGCCGTAGGGCCCGGTCCAGGCCGGGCTGGGCGAGCGCCTGGGCGAAGTCGCGGGCCGCCTCGTCCCACCGGCCCAGCCGGGCCAGGGCCGTACCCCGGTTGTAGCGCGGCACGGGAGCCTCCGACAGCGCCACCGCCCGGTCCAGGTCGGCGAGCGCGGCGGCCACGTCGCCGCGCTCGAACCGGGCGGCGGCCCGGTTCGTCCACGCCTCCACCAGCTCGGGGTCACCGCTCAGGGCCCGGGTGAGCAGTTCGTCGGCCTCGGCGGCCCGGCCACGCTCGGCGAGGACCAGGCCCAGGGTGCACAGCAGCGCGGGCTCCTGCGGAGCGCCGGCCAGCCCGGCCCGCGCGCCCGCCTCGGCGGCGTCCAGCGCGCCGCGCTCCACGTGCAGGTTGACCAGGGCGATCCGGGCGTCGAGGTGCCCCGGTTCGATGGCGAGCACCCGCTCCAGGTCGGCGCGCGCCCGCTCGGGGCGGCCCCGCTCCTGCTGGAGCGCGGCCCGGTTGTAGTACGCCTCGGGCAGGTGCGGTCCCAGCCGGATGGCGGCGTCGTAGTCCCTGATCGCGGCTCGGGTCCGGCCCGCCGCCCGGTAGAGGGCGGCGCGGTCCACGTAGTACTCGCAGTTGCCGGGGTCGTGGGCGATCACGGTGTCCAGGTCGGCCAGCGCCCGCGCCGGGTCGCCCAGCGCGAGGTACACCTGCGCCCGGTTGTGGCGCAGCCGGGCCAGGTCCTGCGGGCGTTCACCGGGACCGAGCGCGGCCGTCAGCCGGGCCAGCCCGTCGTCCACGAGCCGCAGCGCCCGGTCGGGCCGGCCCGCCCGGCTGTCCAGCAGCGCCAGGCCCTGCTCGTAGAAGACCGTCGACAACAGCCGCTGGCGTGGGTCGGCCAGCTCGGTGGCGAGGTACAGCGCCCGCTCCAGCCACTGCCGGGCCAGCGCCGGGTCCTGGTCGGCCGCCGGCAGGTGCCGGGCGTGCAGCATGGCGGTGGCGTACGCCGCCGACATCGTGATCTTCGGATCGTCGGTGGCGGCCCGCGCCTCGTCGTAGAGGTCGAGCGCCTCGGCGGCCCGGTTCAGGGCCGCCAGGGCGGTGGCCAGGCCGGTGGTGAACGCCCACCAGTGCCGCAGGTCGCCGTCGGGGGTGACCGCCGCCCGCCCGCGCCGGGCGACCCGGGCCGCGTGGTGGTAGTAGCCGCTGGCCAGGCTGTCGCCCAGGGCCCGCCGCAACGCCTGCGGGGTGCGCTCGTCGGGCGCCGGGTCGGGGGCACCGTCGTCGCGCAGGTCGAGGCGCACCGGGGAAGGCCCGAGCCGGCGGGCCAGCGCGCCCAGCAGTTCGGCTGTCGTCTCGTCGGCGCTGGCGACGTGATCGAACCGGACGGTCACGGGCCGCCGGAGCGTGCCGGCCCAGGCTGCCACCAGCTCCGCCGCGCCGTAGGCCAGACAGGCGGTACGACGGGCCGGGTGGAAGCGGATCGGCTCCTCCTCGGCGGCCGGCCGGGCCGCCGGATCGAGCCGGGGAACGATCGCGTGCAGTTCGACCGCGTGCCGGGCCGCCAGGCGGGGCCGGTCGGCGGCGACGCGACCGAGGAAGGCCGAGACCCCGGCGTACGGTCCGTGGTCGCGGTGGCAGTCGTAGCGCTCCGCGCCGTCCGTCACCGCAGGGCCCGGCGCCGCAGGGGCGGGCGCCCGGGAGCGCCCGCCGGGCCGGCAGTTACCAGCACCACTCGATCCACAGCCGGCGTGCGCCGGACACCAGACGGAGTGCAGTCGTGCGACGGATGGTCATCGTCCTCATAGGAACCTCCGATGTGATGCACCTCAGGGCTGGCCCAGAGCGTAATGCCGGTCGATGGGAATAAGAAGGGTTCTCGCGATTCGCGGCCGGCGAAGCCTGCGCAGGCGTACGACGGTCAGCGCGACAGCATCCGGCGGACCCGGCCGCCCACCGCCTGCTTGACCTGGTCGCGCAGTGGCTGCGCGCGGCGTGCCTTGAGCTTCTGCTGCAGCGCCTGGTTCTCGTCCCGCAGCCACTGCATGCGCGCCAGCAGTTCCTCGGCGGTGTAGGCGGAGGCCGGCCGGACCGCCGGCGGGTAGACGGTTCGGCGGACCTGCTCGTCGAAGCGGGTGGCGCTGTCCCCGTCGGCGAACGACAGGCCGAGGTCGTGCCTGGCGAGGAACGCGGTGATCCGCGCGAACCGCTCCTTGTGGCCCTCGTTCAGGGCCGTGTAGTCGGCTTCCTCGTAGAGCTGGGCGGCGTCGACGTCGGGCGGCACGTCGCGCATCAACCGGTGCGGGATGTCGAAGTAGCGGGCCAGTTCCAGGGTGCGCGAGTCGTGTGCGAGGAGATACCCGGGAGTGCCGGAGATCAGCGCCGTGATGGTGCCGTGGATCCTGGTGCCGAAGGCGAAGTCGAATCCGGCGAGATACTCCATCCAGGGCCACGGGTCCATGAACATCCGCACCTTGTCCTCGACGAAGAGCGGATGTGAGGTGTGGATCGGCATGTCGTCGGTCTTGCCGCGCAAGTTCGGTGCGTCGCCGTAGAGCAGGGTGCCCAGGGTGTACAGGCCCTGCGCGATGTAGCGCAGGTTCGGGTAGCGCTGGTGGTGGTGGCGGACGAGCGGGGCCAACGCGCGGACGTACGGCGAGATGACGAACGCGAGCCGGTCCTGGGTGCTCAGGGCCACCTTCGCCTTCTCGACCCGCAGGCTGTCACCGTGCAGGAACATCGACGGGCAGCCGATCTGCTCGACGGCGGAGAAGCCCAGCGCACGCAGGTAGTTCTCGCTGATCTCGCCGCGTACGCCGATGCTGTGCGACCGGTCCAGCACCGCCCGGCAGAACGCCTTCACCGGCTCGTCGATCGGGCGCAGGGACTCCAGGCCGCCGTCCACGTCGGTCTGCGCCCCGACCCCGAGCACCACCACCGGGATCTTGAGCCGCTCGATCAGCCGGGCCATCGACGTCAACCGGTTCGCGTAGTCGTGGCGGAACGCGTTCGCCAGCGGGATCACGAAGACGTCGTACTTCTCGTTGATCTCGTCGGCATCGCGCGGGTCCGCCCGGAACCGCGACGGGGTGATCTCCGCCGTCGAGGTGGCCAGCAGCTTGTGCGCGGCGTGGCTGAAGACCAGGTTGCCGCTGTTCTTGCCGATCCAGTCCCGCTCGTAGGTCTCCTCGGCGGTGACGACGTCGAACGGGCCCTTGCGGGCTCGCAGCAGGATCCGCTGGTGCATCCGGGGTGTCCACCCTTCGTCCCGGACGCCGCGGCGCCCGGCGAGGCCGAAGCGGCGCGATCGGCCGGGCACGGCCCCGTTCCGTGCAGGAACAGAGATCCTACGCCTTGACACAGAGAGGTGCCGTCAGCCCCACACGTCCCGGGCCGGGTCAGGCGGCGGGAACCGCTGTGGTGTCCGCGGCGGGCCGGCCGTAGCGGCGACGCAGCCGGGCCTCGGCGCGGGGGTGGCGATTGGCGAGGTTCAGGTCGCCGCCGTAGTGCGCCAGAACCCGTGGGTTCATCACCCGGTACCACAGCGGCGGGACGAGAGCGAGCAACACCATCGAGGCGTAGCCTCCGGGCAGTCGCGGCGAGACGTCGAAGCTGCGCAGCGTCTGGTAGCGGCGCAGCGGGTTGGCGTGGTGGTCGCTGTGGCGTTGCAGCTGGAAGAGGAACACGTTGGTGACGACGCGGTCACTGTTCCAGCTGTGCCGTGGGTCGACCTTCTCGAAGCGGCCGGTGGCGGTGCGCCGGCGGCACAATCCGTAGTGCTCGAGATAGTTGACCGCTTCCAGCAGCGAGAAGCCGACGATCGCCTGCAGGAACAGGAAGGGCACGAGCCGCCACCCGAACACCGCGATCAGCAGGGCGAAGAGTACGACGGTCATGAGCCCGGCGTTGAGCAGGTTGTTACGCAGCGTCCACGGGCTCCTGTGGCGCAGCCGGAAGCGGCCGGTCTCCAGCCGCCACGCCGAGATGAGGCTGCCCCAGACCGTACGTGGCCAGAACGAGTAGAAGCTCTCCCCCAGCCTGGCGCTGGCCGGGTCCTCCGGTGTGGCGACACGGACATGGTGTCCGCGGTTGTGCTCGACGTAGAAGTGGCCGTACCCGGTCGGCGCGAGCGCGATCTTCGACAACCACCGCTCGACCGTCTCGCGCTTGTGGCCGAGCTCGTGTGCGGTGTTGATGGCCAGTCCGTTGACGATCCCGATGGTGGCGACCAGGCCGGCGGCGCCGGCGACACCGAGGCCGCCACGCGTCCAGACCCATGCTCCGAGCAGCAGGGCGGCGTACTGCACCGGCAGGAACAGGAACGTGATCCAGCGGTAGTAACGGATCTCCTGCAACCGCCGGGCGATGTCGTCGGGCGGGTTCTCTCCGTCGTCACCGAGCAGCACGTCGATGATCGGAATGAGTCCGAAGACCACCGCCGGGGTGAGCCACCAGGCAGCGGGTCCGGCGCCGGCCCTCCACCACGCGTACGCCAGAAACGGCAGCACCGGCACGAGGAGAGCCAGTGGCCACAGGTGCTTCTTGCCGTCACGCCAACCGGCGGCGACTGCTGGAGCATCGATCGAGGTCTGCATGTACCGCCTCCGGAGTGTCGAGCGCTGCGTCGACTGTCACACGGATAACCACGCTTGACAATATCCGTCGCTGCGTCAATTCAGTGGACACCGAAGGCATGTGTGTCCAGTCGATAGACTCGGCGCACCATGGCCGCCCCTCCGCCTTATCGCCACACCGCCCGCCGGCACCTGCGTGACGCGGTCATCACGGCCGGCCGCGACCTGGCGATCGACAGCGGCTGGGACGCGGTACGAATGGCCGACGTGGCGGCCCGCGTGGGCGTGAGCAGACAGACGCTCTACAACGAGTTCACCAACAAGGCCGGACTGGGCGAAGCCATCGCCCACCGCGAGATCGACCGGTTCATGGACGGTGTGCGGGAGGCGTTGTCCGCCCACGGCAGCGACGTGCGAGCCGCCGTCCATGCCGCGGTCACGTTCGTGTTGACGCAGGCCGGGACCGATCCGCTGGTCAAAGCCGTCCTCAACAGTGCCCGAGGCACCGACGCCCTGCTCCCCTACCTGACCACCCGCGCCGACGTGGCCCTGGCCGCCGCCGTCACGGTGCTGAGGGAGTGGGCGGACACGCACCTGCCCCGGGTGCCGCCCGATGATGTCACCGTCGGCGCCGAATCCCTCGCACGACTGGTCGTCAGCCACATCGTGCTGCCGACCGCGCCGGTCGACCACACCGCCGGCACCCTGGCCGACCTGGCGCAACGCTTCCTGGACCCGCCGCGCGCGTGAGCGAGCGTCACAGCTACCCCCGCGCCTCGCACGGTCTCGGTCCGTTGCACGCCGATCCGGCGTGGTCAGAGGCCGGCGGCGGCGTCGTACCGGCGCCGCAGGTCGGCCATCTCCGCTGGAGGAAGCGCTTCCCTGAGTGCCAGTTCCTCGTACTTGTCGGGGAACATCTCCCGTAGCCGGTCGACGAACCTGACGTCGGCGGTCGCCTCGACCACCTGAATGCCGGGAGGCCGGGTGGTCATGTCCATGATCACCGGGCCGACGAGTTTGACCGCCCCGTCCCAATGGCGCTTCTGTTCGGCGACGCCGCAGAGGTGGAAGCCGTAGACCGTCCGGACGTCGGCCAGTGTGGCGGCCCCGGTGGGCTCGTAACCGTAGACATGGACTCCGCAGACGACCGCCGGCGCGGCCTGCTCTCCGGCTGGCACCTCTGGGGCGGTGTGCCCGGCGTGCTGATGATCTTTCGGGTCCGCCTGCTCGAGGGTCGTGCGCATCCGGGTCAGGATCTCTTGGCGGAGAGCTGCCGGGTCCGTCCTCGGGGTGGTCGAGGTGACCACGGCGGCCACACCGATCGACGCGGCCAGCAGGCACACCTCGATCCACACGACGCGGCTCCGGTACCAGCCGCCGACGCCTACCCGGGAAGTCATTGTCGTTCCTCACCTCATCGCGGTTCCTGATGGTGGCGGAGGGCGCCGACGGGGGGGGGGGGGGGGGGGCCGCCCCCCCCCCCCCCCACCCCCGAGAAAACCACGGGGGGGGGGGGGGGGGGGGTGGGGGGGTTGGG
>NZ_JAXCFU010000021.1:37330-54312 GCF_055362685.1 Micromonospora sp. SYSU B005
CCTGTACTTCTTGTTGTGTCCTCACCTCCGCGCGGTTCCTGTGGGTGGCGGTGGGGCCGGCCGGTGGGGTGGCGCTCCCCCCGCCCCACCACCGCAGATGCGCTGTTACCGAGCGGTGCAGGTGAGGGTGGGTGTGGAGTTGGTGCCGTTCCAGGAGGCGTTGAAGCCGAAGCTGGTGGTGGCGTTGGCGCTCAGCGAACCGTTGTAGGCGACGTTCGACGCGGTGACCGACGAACCGCTCGAGGTGACCGTCGCGTTCCAGGCGTTGGTGATGCTCTGGCCGTTGGGCCAGGTCCACGCCACAGTCCATCCGGAGATGGCGGCGTTGCCGGCCCGGACGGTGACGTCGGCGCCGAAGCCACCGGACCACTCGCTGGTCTTGCGGAAGGTGGCGGTGCAGGCACCGTTGCCCGCCGGCGGCGGCGTGGTGGGCGGCGGAGTCGTCGGCGGCGGCGTGGTGGGCGGCGGCGTGGTGGGCGGCGGGGTCGTCGGCGGCGGGGTGCCACCACCGCCGAAGATCACGTCACTGCAGAGGTAGTACGGCTGGTCGAGGTGGGATGCCTGCCAGATGGTGTAGACGACGTGCCGCCCGGTGCGGTTGCCCGCGTTCACCTGCGCCTCGTAGAGCCCGGTGGTCGGGTAGCTGCCGGTGCGCAGCACCAGTTCGAGGCTGTTCCAGGTGAGGGGCTGGGTGGTCGGGTCGAAGCCCTGCTTGGTGATGTAGATCAACATGTAGTCGGCACCGTGCTTGGCGCCGTCGGTCAGCGTCAGCGTGAAGTTGTTCGGCATCGGCTTCGCGGTCCACGCGCCGACCGCGTCGAGCGAGGCGTACAGGCCGTTCTGGGTGCGACCGCCGCTGCACAGCTGCCCGTCCGGCACGGCGGCCTGGTGGTTGCCGCCGACGTTCTCGCGGTACAGGCCGTTCCAGTTCCACATCGTGTTCGGGTTGGCCTGCCACGCCTGCCAGCACATCGGGTCGGTCTGGGCCATCGTGGGGTTGAGGTGGTCGGAACCCCAGCGCTCGTAACATCCGTAGTTGCGTGACGGCGGGTTGGTGACCGATCCGTGCGCCGAGGCCGGAACGGCGTGATTGACGACGACCATCGTGAACGAGGCGACGAGAACTGCGACCGCGCCCAGTCCCAGACGGCGTGCTGTCCGTGAGATTCTCATGATGCTCCAGTGGATGCGCCGGCGCCCAGTGGCCCTCGCTGGGTGCCCACCCCGGAGAAGGTGACGCCGATCGATTCAAGCCGTCCCAGGGGTGGACGGCACTGCTGCCCAGCAGCGCTTGGCGACTCCCAGCCACGATGTTAGTAAAGACGGCTGTCAATGTAAATCGATACCGACGTATCGGGTCAGACCGCGAGGGCCGCGCGTACCTCCCGCTCCGCCTCGACTCCCCCGTCGCCGTGCGAGGTGACCCGGCCGGATTCGAGGACGTGGTAGCGGTTCGCCACCCGCAGCGCGAACCCGAGGTGCTGCTCGACGAGCAGCACGCTGAAGCCGGACTGCCGGGTCAGCTCGACGATCCGCTCCTGGATCTCGGCGACCACCGACGGCTGGATGCCCTCGGTCGGCTCGTCGAGCATGAGCAGCCGCGGCCGGGTGATCAACGCGCGGGCGACGGCGAGTTGCTGACGCTGACCACCGGAGAGCAGTCCGGCGCGCCGCCGCAGCAGCGGACGCAGCGCCGGGAACAGGTCCAGCACCTCCGCCGTCGCCACCGCGCCGTCGCGCCGGGCGTCGGCGACGAGGCGCAGGTTCTCCGCCGCCGTCAGGTGCGGGAAGCACTGCTGGCCCTGCGGGACGTACGCCATGCCGCGCGTCACCCGCTCGTGCGGCGCGAGACGGGTGACGTCCTCGCCGTCCAGCTCGACGGTGCCCGCGGTCGGCCGCAGCAGGCCCGCCGCGACCCGCAGCAGGGTGCTCTTGCCGGCGCCGTTGTGCCCGAGCACCGCGGCCACCCCGTCGGGCGGGACGGCGAGGTCCACGCCGTGCAGCACCCGGGAACGCCCGTATCCGGCGTGCACCCCGCGCAGGGTCAGCATCATTCCTCCAGACCGCTGGGGACCGGCCCGGCGTCGACCGGGTGGCCGAGGTAGACCTCCTGCACGCGCGGGTCCGCCTGGACCTGCGCAACAGTGCCCTCGCTGAGCACCTTCCCCGCGTGCAGCACTGTGACGCTGCGCGCGAAGCGACGCAGGAAGTCCATGTCGTGCTCGATCACCACCACCGTGCGGTCCCGGCTCACCGTCTCCAGCAGGGCGCCCGTGGCGTCGCGCTCCTCGTGGCTCATCCCGGCGACCAGCTCGTCGAGCAGCAGCAGCCGCGCGTCCTGCACCAGCAGCATGCCGATCTCCAGCCACTGCTTCTGGCCGTGCGCGAGCGTCCCGGCGAGCTGGTCGGCCCGGCCGGTCAGCCCGATGGTCTCCAGCGCGGCGGCCACCTCGTCGGGGATCCCCCGCCGGCGCCGGGCCAGGGTGGCCCAGCTCCGGCGGGCGCCCGCGGCGATGTCGAGGTTCTGCACGACCGACAGCTCCTCGAAGACCGCCGACGTCTGGAACGTCCGGCCGATGCCGAGCCGGCTGATCCGGTGCACCGGGCGGCCCAGCAGCTCTTGGTCGCCGAAGCGCACCGAGCCGGTGGCCCGCACCAGACCGGTGATCGCGTCGACCACTGTGGTCTTGCCGGCGCCGTTCGGCCCGATCAGGAACCGGATGTCACCGGCGGGCACGGTGTCGGTCGGATGCGGACCGCACCGCCCACCGCTTCAGCCGACCGTAGAGGATCGCCACCGGCGGGGGCAACAGTGTGCTCGGCATGAGGGATCGAGCCCTGCCGGCGAAAACGCAGACGGTGCGCGCTGAAGCCGATCTCAGCGCGCACCGTGAGCCTGTGGGTCGTGTCCCCGATCCCGTGCACGCCATGCCGATGACGGGGCGTCCGGTCGATGTGCGGGCCGGCTGGCGGAGGCCGACCGCAGGCGGGCTACAGGTTGTTGATTCGTGCCAGCAGCTCTGCCTCGGTCAGGTTCTCCAGGACCGCGTCCTGCTTGCGGCCCAGGACCGCCAGCAGCTTCTCCTTCTCCAGCTTCCTGGCCGCCGCCGCCTTCGCCGCCTGGTCCTCCGCGAGGCGGACGGCGATGACGTGCTTGACGACCTCCAGCTTGGTTTCCAGGGTCGCCTTGGCCGGATTGGCCTCGGTGGCCACGAACGACTCGGTGTCGACGGCCTTGAGGTCGGCGTTGACCGCCTTGGCCACGTCATCGAGGCTGAAACCGGACTTGGCGGTCAGCGGAAGCTCCCACAACTGTTCCGTGGTCAGCAGTCCCTTGGCCGACGGATAGCGGAACTTCTCCCGCGTGGCCTTCTCAAAAATGGTCACGGTGGCCTCTCTCCCCGATGTCGGGGTGGGGAATCAGAACTGGATGCTGACGAGGCGGCGCCGGCCGCCGGTCATGGCCACCTTGGCGACCACGGAGTTGCGGACCGTGGAGCTGAAGCCGAGGCCGGAAAGCTGATCCGGAGACGGCTCGCACTTGGTGCGGTCGCCGAGAACCTCGAACACCTTGCGGTGCGGTTGCAGGTCGCCGCGGAGGAACTCGTTGTAGATCCCCCGCGTCGGCTGGTCGTTCACGCACCCCTTCAGGATGAAGAAGTAGTGCCGGTTGCCGACCTCGTTGTCGTCGAAGTAGTTCGGCGAGTACATGATGGTGGATACCGGCACGAACTGTTCGGTGGTGATGCCCCACAGCTCCTTGCCCGCGTTGCCCGCCTGCACGTCCTTACCCGGACGGAAAGCGGTGATCACACCGTCGGTAACCGTCATCCGGCCCACCTCGACGGTCTCCTTGTGGCCGACCGCGCGCTCGTGGCGGTAATGCTCGATCTTCCCGTTGCTCTCGGTCTCGATCACGAAGCCGACCTGGGTGCTGTCCCGCTTGCGGTACTGGTTCACCTCGATCCGGTACTCGCCGTCGGGGACACGGTCGGTCCAGGTGACGTTCTCCACCGGCTCGCGCGAGAGGGGCCCACTGGCATTCATGTCGACGTCCAGCTTGTTGCGCTTCTCCTGGTACCAGATGTGGTCGCCGTTGGGTTCGAACACGTGCAGGTCGAGGTCGTCGTGGTTGAACCAGGACAGGCTCACCCGCAGCTTGCCGTTGACGTTGCCGCCGGCCCGCTTGACCTTCTCCCGGATCGAGTCGGTGACGTTGCCGCCGTACGACCAGCCGAAATCGTTGTCCCACTTGAACAATCGCGGAGCAGCCGGGTGCCGGCCGGTCGTGAGGCTGACGAAGTGCGGCTCGTAGCTGTTGGCGACCCACAGGTCGATGGTGGTGGCGCCGGGCAGGATGTCCTTCATGAAGGAGACCACGGGAACCTCCTCCGGCTTCGCCTCGCGAAGGCGCGCACCTGCCGACTTCGTGGTGGCGGCCTGCATGAGAAGCCCTTCGATGCCGTCCTTCATCAGCGGCTGTGTGTCGTTGTCGACCCACAGCACGTTGGTGACCGACACGTCGGACAGCCGGGCGAACCGTCGCTGCAACGACTCCTCGATGCCCAGCTCGTCAATGGTCTTCATGGCAGCCTTGACCATGGCCGGGGTGATCAACGCGGTGGGGCGCTGGTAGTTCTGCGGTGCCACCTTCGTCTCGAACGACCGGACCGCCTGCTCCAGGTCGACGCCCGCGGAGAGATCCTGGACGAGGGTGCCGATCACCGTGTTGCGCAAGCGTGCCGCCGGGTTCATGGCGTTGGCGAAGACGAAGGCCCGTCCGTCGGTCGCCTCCGTCCACCGGTTCCGCAGCGACCGGAACTCGGTCACCGCCGGACGATGCTCCGTGCCGCGGTAGAGGGCGTTGTCGTCGATCAGGTCGACCACGGTGTCCAGAGCGTGCCGGGTCAGCTCGGCCAGGCCACGCTGGAAGACCTGCACCGCGGCGTCGAAGTTGCCCTGTGCCGCGCCGACGTCTTCGATGCGATGCCGCTCTTCCACCCGGCCGTGCAGGTGGTGCCACACCTCGACCTGGCCGTCGCGCAGCGTCCGGGTGGTCTTCGTCCCGTACTGCGCCTGACTGGACCGGAAGATGGTGGACAACGGCAGCGAGAGAACGAACTCGTCCAGCGCGGCGGCGACGACGGAGAAGACCGGGTCGGAGGCCGACACCCCGGACCAGACGGTACGAACCCGCCCGTCGTGGATCTGGACGACGTTGCCGAAGTGCTTGATGAAACCGCGGCAGGTCGAGCAGTCGTACTCGGATCGCTCACGGAACCGCAGGTTGGTGCCGGCGGGGAAGGATTCGAGATAGGCGAGCCAGAGGGAGTCCCGGTCGAGGCCGTCGCCGACGGTGTACAACTCATCCCTGGACATGGTGGACAGACGTGAATTCACGTCCGCCACGAAATGCTGGAAACCGCTCACCGATTCATCCCCCTTGATCGCCGGAGATCCTACGGAGCGAACGCCCATCGGAAAAACGCGTTCCCGCCTTTCCGCCCGTCGTGGACGCCCTGCCGAACGTCGTCGGGTGTCTGCGGTGAAGCGCGGGCGCTGCCCGGCCAAGGCCGCGTGGCAGGCGCGGTTCTCCGGGCTCGGGAATGGTGGCGGTGAGGTGCGGGCACGGCGGTCCGTCGCGCAGGCCGAGGGCGATGCGCCCAGCCGGGCAGCGCGGAACGGGCCCATCGACGGACACTTGTGTCATGGACCTCACCCCGGATCTCGACACGCCCAGCCCTGCGCGGGTCTACGACTACTTCCTCGGCGGGTCGCACAACTTCGCCGCGGACCGCGCGCTGGCGGCCCGCATGGAGCAGGCCATGCCCGACATCGGGCACATCATGCGGGCCAACCGCGCGTTCCTGCGCCGCGCGGTCCGCGCGCTGGTCGACGCGGGCATCCGGCAGTTCCTCGACCTCGGCTCCGGCATCCCCACGGTCGGCAACGTGCACGAGGTCGCCGGCCAGGCCGCCCCGGACACCGTCGTCGCGTACGTCGACATCGACCCCGTGGCGTACAACCACAGCCGACGCCTCCTGGCCGACGACCCCCGGGCCGTGGTGCTGCACGCCGACCTCACCCGGCCCGACGCCGTCCTCGACGACCCGACACTGCACGACGTGCTCGACCTCGACCGGCCGGTCGCGGTACTGCTGGTCGGCGTGCTGCATCAGCTCACCACCGACCCGGCGCCGATCATCGCCCGCTACCGCGACCGGCTCGCACCGGGCAGCTATCTCGCCCTGTCACACGCCTCCTCCGACGAACGTTCCGACGCGCTGGCGCTACGCGACACCTACAACCAGGGGTACGCCAACACCGCCCGGATGACCCTGCGCAGCCGGTCCGAGATCGAACGGCTCTTCACCGGCTACACCCTCATTCCGCCAGGGCTGGTGCAGCTGCCCGAGTGGCGGCCCGACTGGCCGGTCGACCCGGACGAGGACCCCCGCCGCTTCTCCACCTACTGCGGGGTGGGCCGGCTCGACTGACCAGCCGAACCGCCGGATCGTGACAGGCCAGCCTCAGCTCGTCGTGCGGGTGCGTCGCGCCGCGACGTAGCGGCGCATCTTCTCGGACGTTCCGCAGTCGTCCATGTTGCACCAGCGGCGACTGCGGTTCTTGCTCTCGTCGTGGAAGAGAAAGCGACAGCCGCCGCATCCCTTGATCCGGTTCAGTGCGCCCGTGGTGAGGAGCTGGACCGCCGCGTGCACCACCGGCCGCAGCGGCCGGGCAAGGGTCAGGTCGTCCCGCCAGGTCCATCCGAACGTACGCCCTTGATCGAGTCGTGCGTGGCCGAGCGCGTCCGCTTCGTCGTCTCGCAGACGGGCCAGGACGGACGTGCCCGGGCTGCGATCGGCGGCCACCGCCCGGAACACCTCGTCGAGATCGTCGCGGATGCGCAGCGATCGGGCGAAGGCGGTCTGAGAGCCGGCCGGGTCATCGTGTGACAGCCGCCGCAACGCCTCCGCCTCCGGCTCGCTGAGCGCACCCGCGTACACGTTCCAGGCAACCAGTTCGGGGTAGCCGGTCAGCACGTCGCCGTCCGGAGCTCCGACGGGCGGACCGGTACGGGTGTTGACGAAGTCCAGCGCGAGATTGCCGCCCACCAGGCGCACCCGCTTCACACCCTCGAGTGTTTCCATCGAAACCCACTTTACCAGTTGACCCGCGTCGACGGGCACCGCTAGCGTGTTGCCACCATAAGCGGTTTTACCGGAAACAGGGGGTCTGATGAGACGCGGACGAGCAGTGGGAGCGCTGATCGGCCTGTCCGGTGGGACGTTCCTCTACACCACCGCCGAGGCGCTGCCGATCGGGCTGCTGCTCCCGATGGCAGTGGACCTCGCCGTCTCGCCGCCGCAGGTGGGAATGCTCGTCACCGCGTACGGCGCGGTGGTGATGGTCGCCTCGGTCCCGTTGACGGCGCTGGTCCGCAGGGTCCCTCGCCGCCGGCTGCTGTCGGCGCTCCTGGCCGGCTTCGTCCTCAGCACCGCCGTCACGGCGCTGACGAGCACCTTCACGCTGCTCCTGATCGCCAGGATGGTCACCGCAACGACCCATGCGCTGTTCTGGGCCGTGGTGGTGCCGGCTGCGGCTGAGCTGTTCCGGCCCGCACTACGCGGGCGGGTCGTCGCGGTCGTGTTCGCCGGCGGCACCGTCGCACTGGCCCTGGGCGTACCCGCAGGCACCTGGCTGGGCGACCGCGCCGGGTGGCGCACCTCGTTCCTGGCGGTGGCCGGGCTCGGCGCGGTGGTGCTCGTCGTGGTGGCCGCGCTGCTGCCCTCGACGCGGCCGGAAGACGGACACGCCGCCCGAGGTGCGACGCCCGACGCCCGACGCTTCTGGCTGCTGGTGGCGATTGCCGTCCTGGCGACCGCCGGCGCCATTGCCGCCTACACCTACGTCGCCCTCTTCGTCACCGAGGTCAGCGGATTCCCTGCGGCATCAGTCGGGGCCATCCTGTTCGTGCGTGGCATCGCCAGCGTCCTCGGCATCCTCGCCGTCGGCGTACTGCTGGACCGCAGCCCGTGGCTCGCTCTCCGCACGACCGTCGCACTGCAATCGGCAGCACTGCTCGGCCTGCACACGTTCGGCCAACGGCCGTCGGTGTCCGTCGGCCTGATCGCACTGGCCGGACTGGCGTTCGCCGCGTTCACCGCGACGCTCGGCGGCCTCGTCCTGCAGGTGGCCCCCGGGCGCTCCGACCTCGCCGCCGCCGCGGTCTCCGCCGCGGTCAACGTCGGCATCACCGCCGGCGCGTTCGTCGGCGGCCTGACCCTGCCGAGCCACGGTGTGCGCGCCACGGTGCTGATCGGCGCCCTGCTCGGCGTAGCCGCCCTGGTGCTGGCTCTCGGCGAACGAACCATCCGGCCCACGCTCCGCATCAGCGGCGGTGCGGACTCTCGTCACGCAAGCGCCGGTGGGGGTACATCCAGTTCCTCGGCCAGCCGGCCCACCCGCGTCTAGGCCAGGGCTACCGGCGCCGCCGCCGGGGCGGGCCACGGCGGTCGACGCCGGAGCCGTCGGGGCTGAGCAACGGCATGTTCAGATGCATGACGCGTTCAGCATCATGATCAGGGCGTACGGACGGTCCCGCAGCACGTCCAGCCGCCGCTGCGAAGGCCGCGCCGTGTCCGTCGGCACCACCTCGGGTAGCCGGGCGCACCGCCCGCAGGCCCAGCGCGACCGGCTGCGCACCTGTCGCTGGCGCAGCTCGTTGATGCCGCGACGTGGTGCCGCCCCGGTCAGCTTGCCGGGATCGAGGCAGCCAGCAAGCTGGCGCCCAAGTCCCTCGCCACCCGATACCAGCAGCTCACGACAGAGATCACCGCGATCGAGCAGCACAACGCTCCTCGTCTCGTGGTACGTCGGTCGTGCGATCAGTCGACCCGCGGTCCGCCGGTACGTCCGCGTTTGAGCTCGAAGAAGCCGGGCGTGCCGGAGACCAGCAGTACCCCGTCCCAAAGCCGGCCGGCCTCCTCGCCGCGCGGCACCGGGCTCACCACCGGGCCGAAGAACGCGTTGACCGTGCCGTCCGGCCCGGGCACGTGGATCGCCGGGGTGCCGAGGTCCTCCCCCACCGCGTCGAGCCCGTTGTGGTGGCTCGACCGGAGCGCGTCGTCGTGGTCGGTGGACTCGGCGGCCTCGGCGAAGGCGGGGTCGAGGTCCAGCTCGACCAGCGCGTCGCGGTACAGGTCGGGCCCGATCGGCGTCTTCTCATGGTGGATGCGGTTGCCGAACGCGGTATACAGCTCCCGCAGCACCGGTATGCCGTGCTTCTGCTCGACGGCGGTCAGCACCCGGACCGGGCCGAGGGTGTTCGACAGCCACCGTTCGTACCACGGCTCCAGCCCGTCGCGGCCCTGGTTGAGCAGCCACAGACTCATCACGTGGAAGCGCACCTCCACGTCCCGGACCCGCTCGACCTCCAGCAGCCACCGGGAGGTGTTCCAGGCCCACGGGCACTTCGGATCGAACCACATGTCAACGACGGTCATCGGAGGGTCCTCCTTTCCCACAGTCATTCAAGGCCCGGGAATTGGTGCGAGGAAGCACCGATTCTGACCGTTCTGATTGGGCCAATGTTGGGGCACCGCCGTGGACATCCACGTCGGCCTCGCCGGCCTCGGCGACCGTGCGTCGGGGATCTACCGGCAGCTGCTGGACGCGATCCTGGACGGCCGGCTGCGTCCCGGCGAACGGCTGCCACCCACCCGCGAGCTGGCCCGCCGGCTCGACGTCGCCCGGAACACGGTCCTCGTCGCCTACGCGCGACTGACCGCCGAGGGCCTGGCGGTCGCCCGGGCCGGCGCGGCGACCTTCGTGACCGACGAGCCGGTCGCCCGTGCACGGCCCGACCGGCACCGGCCGCCGGGGTACGCCCCCGGCGCTCTGGGCGTCCGCCGGGTCGGCCCCTGTCGCCGCGCGGCAGCCCGCGTACGACTTTCGGCTGGGCACCCTGGCTCACCTCCGCCTTCGCGCCCCCACCGCATCGAACACACGATCACCGCGATGGCCGCGATGGCCGACGCCCAACCCCTCAGTCATCCACCCACAACGGGCACCGCAGCCCAAGCGATCATCACCGAGTGCGACGCAGACCCAAGCCGAACGCGCCCGCGCCGAAGCCGATCTACGCACCATCGCGAGCACCACCCCACGCCGGATGAGCCGAGGAGAGATCAGGGCCCTCGCCGGCCGACGCGACGCGACCGTCGCATCCCCCGGCTGACGTACGCCGATTCGGTGGATCACGCAGACGGCGGCACATCGAGCAGTTCGAGCCGTGGCGGGTTGGTCGGCGCTGGCCCAGCGGTGCAAGGTGCGTCGATGTCGACGAGGCGGCCTAGCCGTCGAGCGGGTGTACCAGGACGACCTGATCAACAACCATCCGTACACGCCTCGGCGAGCAAGCTGATCCCTGCCCTCGCGCCGACCGGCCGATTCAACGAGGCGCTGCTGCACACCGAGGCCATGTGGGCCGGCTGGTGCCGGGCGGGCCGGCCCCCGCCCCCTGGCTGTGGCTCCCCGTGAGCTTTATAGATCGTGTACCGACCGGACTTGCGGCAGCCCGTCCTCGGTCAGCACGATCGTCACCCGGGGGGTGTCCGGGAGGAGTGCGCCGGGGCCGTCCGGCACGTCCACACGCGGGCCGCTCGGCGGGCACACCTCGGATCGAGGTCGGGGTTGGTCACCGGCTCAGTATTCGACGCCACCGCCGGGACCGCCCGCCGAGCACGACGACGGGCAACCCTCGCCGGCGCGACAGCCGGAGGAAGCGGCCCTCGATGCGCGGCGAGCGCGACGAGGGCCGCGGCCTGGGCGGGTGGCAGCGGACGGCGGGCGGTGGTCAGTCGGGCGGGGCCATCCGGCGACGCAGTTCCCGCTTGAGCACCTTGTGGCTCGGCCCGAGCGGCAGGTCGTCGACATACCGGACCTGCCGCGGGTACTTGTGCCGGCCCAGATGCTCCCGCGACCAGTCGATCATCTCCTGCTCGTCGGGCAGGCCCGGGCCGGCCGGGTCCGCCACCACCACCGCGCAGACCTCCTCGCCGTGACGCGGGTCGGGCACCCCGATCACCGCCACCTGGCCGACCGCCGGGTGCCCGGCAAGGACCTCCTCCACCTCGCGTGGGTAGACGTTGAAGCCACCCCGGATGATCATGTCCTTCTTCCGGTCGATGATGGTGATGAACCCGTCGGCGTCCTTGCGTCCCAGGTCACCGCTACGGAACCAGCCGTCCACCACCGCCTCCGCGGTCGCCTCGGGCCGCCCCAGGTAACCGGCGAAGACGTTGTGCCCCCGGATGACGATCTCGCCGAGCTCTCCGGTCGGCAACAGCTCGATCCGCTCGTCCACCTCCGCGCGGGCGATCTCCACCTCCACGCCCCACACCGGGTGCCCGATGGTCCCGGCGCGGGTGCCGAAGTGCGGCTGGTTGGTGGTGGCGGTGGGTGAGGTCTCGGAGAGCCCGTACCCTTCGAAGACCGTCGTCTGGAAGGCGGCGTGGAACCGTTCCAGCACGGCCACCGGCAGCGACGCCCCGCCGGAGACGCAGAGCCGCAGCCGGGGCAGGTCGTCCCGGTCCCGGGCGGCATCGAGCAGCGCCACGTACATGGTGGGCACGCCGTGGAAGGCGTCCACCCCCTCACGCAGCATCAGGTCGATGGCGGCCGGCCCGGTGAACCGGCTCAGCAGCACCAGCGTCGCGCCGATCCGGAAGGTGCCGTTCATCGCCACCGTCTGGCCGAAGCTGTGGAACAGCGGCAGGCAGCCGAGCACTACGTCCGTCCTGCGCGCGTCGTTGGCGTCGAAGACGTTCACGGTGGCGTTCATGACCAGGTTGAGGTGGGTGAGCACGGCGCCCTTGGGCACCCCGGTGGTGCCGCTGGTGTAGAGCACCACCGCCGGGTCCTCCGCCGACCGGGTGACGTACGACGGCAGCGGTGGCAGCGGGTGGCTCAGCTCCTCCAGCCGGGGCGCGACCGCGCCGGCGGCCGCCGGCCCGACGGTCACCAGCGGCACGCCGGCCGCCGCCGCGGCGGCGGCGCCCAGGGCGAGCTGGGAGCTGTGGCACACCAGCAGCTTCGTGCCGCTGTCGGTCAGCACGTGCGCTGCTTCGTCCACGGTCAGCAGCAGGTGCACCGGGACGAGCACCGCGCCGGCGGCGAGGGCCCCGTAGTAGACCCGGGGGAAGTCCACCACGTTCGGGGCCAGCAGGGCCACCTTGTCGCCGGGGCCGACCCCCCGCTCGCGCAGCCCGGCGGCGTAGCTGCGCGCCTCCAGCCACAGCTCGGCGTACGTCACCCGGGTGTCGCCGTCGACCACGGCGACGGTGTCGGCGTGCCGGCGGGCGGACTCGGCCAGCACCATGGCCAGCGACAGCGCGGTCATCGGGTCACGCCCCGCACCAGGCGGCTGACCGTCTCGGCGACGCAGACCGGCTTGCCGCCGGCGTCGCTCTCCACCGTGACCGCGGTGACCACCTGCACGCCGCCGTCCACGGGTGACACCTCGGCCAGGGTCGCGGTGGCGCGGACCGCGCTGCCGACCCGGAGCGGGGCCGGGAAGCGCACCCGGTTGAGGCCGTAGTTGACCCCCATGGCCACCCCCTCGACCCGGTAAAGACCACCGGCCAGCGCCGGCAGCAGGGACAACGTGAGGTAGCCGTGCGCGATGGTGCCGCCGAACGGGCCGGCCGCGGCCCGTCGCGGGTCGATGTGGATCCACTGGCGGTCGTCGGTGGCGTCGGCGAACCGGTCGACCCGTTGCTGGTCGATCCGGAACCAGGGGCCGGGGCCCAAGGTCTCACCGGTCGCCTCGGCCAACTCCTCGATGGACGCGAAGACCCTCATGCCAGGTGCCCTCCCAGCTTCGTGTAGCCGCGCAGCAGGTCGCGGGAGATGATCAGTCGCTGCATCTCGTCGGTGCCCTCGAAGATCCGGTAGAGCCGGACCTGCCGGTACCAGCGTTCGATCGGCAGCTCGCGGGTGTAGCCCATGCCACCGTGGATCTGCAGGACGCGGTCGACCACCCGATTGACCATGCCCGCGCCGTAAAGCTTCGCCATCGAAGAGGCGTGCCGCGGGTCCATGCCCTGCTCGACGGTCCAGGCGGCGCGCAGGATCAGCCAGCGGGCCGCCTCCAGCTCGGTCTCCGAGTCGGCGATCATCCACTGGATGGCCTGGTTGGTGCCGATCTTCGCGCCGAAGGTCTCCCGGGTGTTGGCGTAGTCGATGGCCATCGACAACGCCCGCTCGGCGATGCCGACGGCGTGCGACGGGATAATGTAGCGACCCTTGCCGATCCACTCCATGCCGAGGCTGAAGCCCTGCCCGGGCTCGCCGAGGATGTTGCGCCCGGGCACCCGGACGTCGTCGAAGACCAGCGAGGCGGGGCCACCCTCGCCCATCGTCTGGATGAACTCCGAGCGCCAGCCCATCGACCGGTCCACCAGGAACGCGGTGGCGCCGCCGTGGCGGGCGCCCTTCTCCCGGTCGGTCACCGCGATCACGATGGCGAAGTCGGCGTCGTGGCCGCCGGTGATGAAGGTCTTCTCGCCGTTGAGGATCCAGTCGTCGCCGTCGCGGCGGGCGCTGAGCTTGATGTTGGCCGCGTCGGAGCCGGCGCCGGGCTCGGTGATCGCGAAGCAGCTGCGCCGCTCCCCCTCGATGGTCGGGACCAGGTATTCGCGCTTCTGCTCGTCATTGGCGTGGAACAGGATGTTGTCCGCCTCGCCGCCGAACCGGAACGGCACGAACGAGCGGCCGAGTTCGGTCCAGATCAGGGACTGGGTGACGGCCGGCAGGTCCATGCCGCCGTACTCCTCCGGGGTGGCCAGCCCCCAGAACCCGAACTTGCGCGCCTTGAGCTGCAACTCGCGCAGCTCGCTGTGCTCCAGTCCGGGCCGGTGCGCCCGTTCCCGCCGCAGCAGCTCCTGCTCCAGCGGCATGACCTCCCTGGTGATGAAGTCGCGGGCGGTGTCGCGGATCGCCCGCTCGGTGTCCGAAAGCGCGAAGTCCATGTCCCCTCCGGGTGCTGGTCCGCCGGCGCGCCTCAGCGCGCGCCGCCGTTGACGTACAGGGTCTGTCCGCTGACGTACGACGCGTCGTCGCTGGCCAGGAAGGCGATCACCGAAGCGATCTCGGTCGGCTGGGCGACCCGGCGCAGCGGGGTGTGCTCGGCGACCGTCCGCTGATGCTCCTCCGGGCTGCTGCCGACCCGCTGCGCGGTGGCGGCGGTCATCGCGGTGGCCACGTAGCCCGGGGCGACGGCGTTGACCGTGACGTTGTACGGGCCGAGTTCGATGGCGAGGGTGGCCGTCAGACCCTGCACCCCCGCCTTGGCCGCCGCGTAGTTGACCTGGCCCCGGTTGCCGAGGGCGGAGCGGCTGCTGAGGTTGACGATCCGGCCGTAGCGGGCCGCGACCATGTGCTGTTGGGCGGCCTGGCAGCAGAGGAACATGCTGGTCAGGTTGGTGGTCAGCACCGCCTCCCAGTGTGGCAGGGGCATCTTGAACAGCAGGTCGTCGCGGGTGATGCCGGCGTTGTTCACCAGCACGTGCAACCCGCCGTACGCCTGCACCACCCGGTCGCTCATCGCGGCCACCGCCGCGGGGTCGGTCACGTCGCAGCCGATGCCGACGGCCCGGCCGCCGGCCGCGGTGATCTCGTCGGCGACCGCCCGGCTGCGCTCCTCGTCGAGGTCGACCACGGCGACGGCGGCGCCCTCGGCGGCAAGCCGGTGCGCGGTCGCCGCGCCGATGCCCTGCCCGGCGCCGGTGACGACGGCCACCCGGTCGGCGAATCTGGTCACGGTTCTCCCCTTTGCTAGAAGGCGTTGACGCCGGTGAGCGCGCGCCCGATGAGCAGCTGCTGGATCTGGCTGGTGCCCTCGTAGAGGGTGGCGACCCGGGCGTCGCGCAGGTACTTGCCGACCGGGTACTCGTCGATGTAGCCGTACCCGCCGAAGACCTGGACGGCGTTGTTGGCCGCCCGGACCGCTGCCTCGCTGGCGAAGAGCTTGGCCATCGAGGCCTCGGTGGCGAACGCCTCGCCCCGGTCCACGAGGTCGGCCACCCGCCACACCAGCAGCCGGGCGGCGGCGGTGTCCACGGCGATGGCGGCGAGCAACTGCTGCACCAGCTGGTGCCCGGCGATCGGCTTGCCGAACTGGGTGCGCTGCCCGGCGTAGCCGACCGCCGCGTCGAGGCAGCCCTGGGCGATGCCGACGCAGCCGGCGGCCACCGACATCCGGCCCTTGGCCAGGGTGGCCAGGGCCAGCCGGAAACCGCCGCCGGCCGGGCCGAGGCGCGCCGAGTCGGGCACCCGGACGGCGTCGAAACGCAGCTCACCGGTTGCCTGCCCGCGCAGCCCGAGCTTGCCGTGGATCTCCCTCCGGGTGAGCCCGGCGACGTTGGTGGGCACCAGAAACGCGCTGATGCCACGGTGTCCGGGTCCGCCGGTGCGGGCGAAGAGCAGGACCACGTCGGCCACGGTGCCGTTGGTGATGAACGTCTTCGCGCCGGTGATCAGCCAGTCGCCGCCGTCGCGGGTCGCCCGGGTGGTCAGCGCGGCCGCGTCCGAGCCGCTGTCCGGTTCGGTCAGGGCGAAGCAGCCGAGCGCGGTGCCGGCGCAGAGCCGGGGCAGCCACTCGGCCCGCTGCGCGGCGGACCCGTGCGCGGCGATGGCCTTGGCGACCAGCCCGAGCGACACCGAGACGATGCCCCGGACGGCGGAGTCGCCCCGGCCGAGCTCCTCCAGCACCAGGCAGTAGGAGAGGTGGTCGCCGCCCGACCCGCCGTCTTCCTCGGGGATGGTCAGCCCGAGGAAGCCCAGCCGGCCGAGCTTGTCCACGATCTCCGGGTCGACCGACTCACGCCGATCCCAGGCCGCGGCGTGCGGAACCACCTCACGGTCGACGAACTCGGCGGCGAGCTGACGAACCGCCGCCTGCTCCGCGGAGAGCTGAAGGTCCATGCGGCATAAACTAGCGCTGCAAGTTTAAGTACGTCCAGGCCCGGCTGTGGCAGAGTTGCCGCGGGCCGACGAGTGAGCGAGGGAGGCGCGGATGCCCCGGCCGAGGCAGGCGCTGCTCAGCCGGCAGCGGATCGTCGATGCCGCCGCCGCGCTGATCGACGCGGACGGGCTGGAGGCGTTCTCCACCCGCCGGCTCGCTGCCGAACTCGGCGTACGCGGGCCCTCGCTCTACAACCACTTCGCCACCAAGGACGACATTCTCGACGCGGTGGCCGACAGCGTCACCGCCCAGGTGGACGTCTCCTTCTTCGGGCGCCTCGACTGGCGCGAGGCGCTGCGCCGGTGGGGGCACTCGTATCGGGCGGCACTGGCCGCGCACCCGAACATCGTGCCGTACCTGGCCCGCGGGCCGGGCCGGCGGCCAGCGGCGCTGGCGATGGCCGACGCGGTCTACGGCGGGCTCGTCGCTGCAGGCTGGCCGCCCGCGCGCGCGACGCACATCGGCGCGCTGATGCGCTACTTCGTGGCGGGCTCCGCGCTCGGATCGTTCGCCCGTGGCTTCGTCGAGGACCCGGGGTTGTACGGGGAGCGGTACCCGCACCTGACCCAGGCGCACCGGCTCGCCGAGCATCAGCAACGGGTGGACGAGGGCGCCTTCGCGCTCGGCCTCGACGCGCTCATCCATGGGCTCTCCCGCACCTACGAGGAGCACATCGGGCCGATACCACCCCTCCCGCCAGCCGATCCGGGACATTAGAACAAAGCTTCTCAGCGCTAGTTTTCGACCACCGTGAGGGACGCGATGGATCTCGCACGAACCGACATCCGTCTCGACGGAGCGTGGGTCGCCCCCTTCTGCGGACAGACCATCGCGGTGCACAACGCGACCGAGGAGGTGCTACAGAGGTTGAAAGGCTGACGTCCGTCGGCGTGTCTGCGTGATCTGGGTCGATGTGGGCGGTAGGTCGGAGGCATGAGGTATCCGGCTGGTGGTG
>NZ_JAXCFU010000022.1:0-3927 GCF_055362685.1 Micromonospora sp. SYSU B005
CCCGGACAAGCCGACGAATCCCCTAGAAGACACCACGGTCAGTCAGAGGGTGAGTCAGACCGGCCGGGTGACCCGCTCCCACATCATCACTGTCAGAGGCCGAAGCGGCTGGCCCACGCGGTCACGTCGGCGACTGTGGCGTTGCCGCCGCAGACCACCAGGCCGACCCGGGCGTCGGCGCCCACCCGCTCGACCACACGGCGGGCGGCGGGCAGCAGGCACCCGGCTGCGGGCTCGGCCCACACCTTGGCGTGCTCGGCCAACTCCAGCGTGCCCCGCACCGCCTCGGCGTCGGAGACCACGAGGACGTCGCTGACCAGTGCGGTCACATGGTCGTAGGTGAGCTGCGAGACACTCGGCGCGCTGAGCGTGGTGACGATCGACGACAGCGGCACCTCGACCGGGCCGCCCTTCGCCAGCGCCTGCGACATCGCCTGCGCGCCCTCGGTCTCGACGCCCCAGACGCGTACCCCCGGCCGGCGCGCCCGCAGCGCCGCCGCAACGCCCGAGATCAGCGCGCCCCCGCCGATGCTGACCAGCACGTCGGTCAGCTCACTGGCGTCGTCGGCCAGTTCCAGCCCGACAGTGCCCTGCCCCGCGAGCACGATCGGGTCGTCGAACGGGTGCAGCAGCGTCACGCCCTCGTCCCGCAGCCGGTTCATCAGCGCGAACGCGCCGGCCATGTCCTCGGTCAGCCGCACGTCCGCCCCGGCCGCACGGGCCACCTCGACCGCCCGCGCCGGTGCCGTGCGGGGCATGACCACTGTCGCCGCCACCCCGAGCGCGCCGGCCATCACCGCGACCGCGATGCCGTGGTTGCCGCCGCTGACCGCTACCACCCCGGCCGCCCGCTCCGCGTCGTCGAGCGCGAGCAGCTTCGCCGCCGCACCACGGGCCTTGAACGAGCCGGTACGTTGCAGCAACTCCAGCTTGGCGGTGACCGGTACGCCGAGCAGCTCGGTCAGTCCCGGGCTGGGCAGAGTCGGAGTGTGTACGACGACGTCGGCGATCCGGTCGGCGGCCGCCTGGATGTCCGCAAGCTCGATCACCCCCGCAGCGTCCCACACCGGTCGGACGTGCGCGGGTCCGTGCTGCCGCCCGGGCAGGGCCGCGAACGTCAGCGGCTGTAGGCCCACTTTCGAGCTCCACAGGCACGCCCGGACCGGGGACGGTCGTCAGACCCAGCCGCAACGGCTGGCCTGGACGCCTGCCTGGAAGCGGCTGGAGGCGCCCAGTCGCACGGTGAGCGACGTCATCATGCGCTGCACGCTGCGCACCGAAATGGCCAGCTTGCGCGCGGCCGATTCGTCGGTGTGCCCGGCTGCGAGCAGCCGCATAAGCTCGCGTTCGGGTGTCGTCAGTCCCTCCGCGTCCGGTGTCGCCGTCTCCCCGAAGGGGGTCGCGGTGCGCCAGACCTGCTCGAAGAGCGCGACGAGACCGGCGATGACGCCACGGCTCCGTACCTCCAGCGCCCCCTGCCGGGGGTCGTCAGTGTCGATGGGCACCAGCGCGGTCTCTCGATCCACGACGACCATCCGCATTGGGAGCGTCGGGGTCGTGCGGGACTGGCTGCCCAGGCTCGCCATCCACCGCGCGTGAGCGAGGGTGGCGGGGTCGTTGCGCAGGCTGTCCTGGTAGACGTTGCGAATGTGGACGCCGCGTTCCAGGGCCGTCTGGTTGAGCGGGGCCTCGGCCTTCATCGTGTCCGGGTGCTGCGCACCGCCGGTGCTGAACGACAGGCACTCGGTGCGAGCAGTGCGGGCCAGCTCGCTGAGACGCTCGCGGACGGCGTCGACTCCGTCCAGGACACGGCCCTCCGCCGCCCGGTTGTGGTGGTCGTGCACGGTGGCGACGGCGGCGATCGCCGCCCTGGTCGCCTCCACCTGACGCTGCCGAACGGCCACCTCGGCCTCGACCTTGGCGAGTAGCGCCGACAGTCCGGCCTGCGGCCGTACGGCATGGGCGTGACCGCCATCGGCATCGAGCCTGATCAGCGCGAGCTCGGCGAGGTTGTCCAGCGCCTCACGCACCTCGGCTGCAGTGACCGCCAGATGGCGCGCCAGGCCGGCAACATTCAGATCGGGGTGCTGCAGCATCGCGCGATAGACCGTCTCGTGCTGCGCCGAGAGCCCGAGCAGATCGAACACCGTGCCTCCCCCGAGTAATCCGCGTTCGCATTCTGCCCTACCGAGGGCCGGTCCTGCGACCCCGTTCCACGCTGGCGTGATCCCGCCCGGCGGCCTCGCGCCAGGTCGAAAGTGATGACAACCTCCGAGCTGCTCGCAATGATTTGTTCAACGGCGAGGACAACCCGCCGGGTGCGACTTCCCTCCCAGTATTCCGCTGGCAGCAGCAATCGAAAGGGTATTGCCATGCTTGCATGTACTCATAAAGCTCGGCGCTTTATCATCCTCACCTCGCTAGCACTGGCCACCGCCGCCGCGCTGGCCAGCGGTCACGACGCGGGGACGGCGCTGAGTGAGGGATTCGGCTGGGTCGCCAGCGAGCGGATCGTCATGGCATCCCCCACCTTGAGCGAGGGGTTCGGCTGGGCGCCCGGGCAGTCCACGCAGCCCGAGGGCGGGGTGTGATGGTGGCGGCGCACGTGCGCATCGCAGCGCTCGACGGTGCCTCCACCGTGGACCCCACATGCCTGCGCGACCTCATCTATGCGTACGCCGGGCGGGGAGAGGAAGTCGAGCACATCCGCGTCCGAGCCGGGCCCGGCCGAGCGGACATCCTCGCCTTCCTGGACACCGACGACGCGGAATGGGCAATGAAGGCCCTCCGGATCGTGGTGCACAAAGTGCTCACCGGTTCGTCCGCTCTGCGCGGCTGGCGAATCGTCTGACCATTCCGGTTCATCGAGATTGCTTCTCCAGAATTCGACCCCACTTCTGAAAGAGGGCCACAGGAATGTCTGACCAACGCATCATCCTCAAGACCGGCACCAGGATCGGTGCCACGATCGGCACCTCGCTCGCGACCCTCCGCCGTGCCGTCCGGCGGCCCGCCCGTGCCGCCGCCGTCACCGCGCTCGCCCTAACCGGCGGCGTCGCTCTGATGGCGCCGCCCGCGGGGGCCGCCACCACGCGGGAGCAGATCGTCAGCGTCGCCGCTGGGCAGATCGGCCGCACGGGCTGCAATCCCGGCTACCTGAACAGCTGCGGCATCGAATGGTGTGCGGAGTTCGCCCGCTGGGTCTGGCGGACGTCGGGCGTCTCCGACGTCAGCGGCCTCGACTCCTGGGCGCAGTCGTTCAAGTCCTACGGCCAAGCGCGAGGGCTCTATCACTCCCGGTCGAGCGGGTACACCCCCCAGCCGGGTGACGCCATCGTCTTCGACTGGAACCACAGTTCCAGCGACCCGAAGCCCATCGATCACGTCGCGATCGTCACAAGCGCCAGCAGCACCCAGGTCAACACGATCGGCGGCAACCAGGGCAGCTCCGACAACTACGCGAGCAAGGTCAGCCGGGCCAGCTACTCCCGCACCAATGTCGACATCGACGGGTACATCTCCCCTGCCGGCATCGGCGCCGGGGCGGTGATCGTTGAGAAGGCCGTCGGGCACAGCGTGACCGGTGACTCCTTCCACGACCTGGTGGCGCGCAAGCCCGACGGCACCCTCTGGCTGTTCGCCAACAATTTCGTGCGGGACGACGGCACCCCGTACGTCGCGACGCGGCAGGTCGGCAGCAGCTGGGGCAACTTCAACTACGTGGTGAACGCGGACGTGACCGGCGACGGCTACTCCGACCTGGTGGCGCGCAAGCCCGACGGCACCCTCTGGCTGTTCTCCAACAACATCGAGCGCGACGGCGTGCCGTTCAACGACAACCGGCAGATCGGCAGCGGTTGGGGCAACTTCGACCGGATCATCGGCGCGGACGTGACCGGCGACGGCTTCACCGACCTCGTGGCGCGC
>NZ_JAXCFU010000022.1:4027-52206 GCF_055362685.1 Micromonospora sp. SYSU B005
AAGCCCGACGGCACCCTCTGGCTCTTCTCCAACAACATCGGACGCGACGGCGTGCCGTACAGCGACAACCGGCAGATCGGCACCAACTGGAGTGGCTTCGACACCCTTGTCGGCGCGGACGTGACCGGCGACGGCTTCACCGACCTCGTGGCGCGCAAGCCCGACGGCACCCTCTGGCTCTTCTCCAACAACATCGGACGCGACGGCGTGCCGTACAGCGACAACCGGCAGATCGGCACCAACTGGAGTGGCTTCAGCCCCATCATCTGACAGCACGATCCGACACCGCGCCCGGCTCCAGCCGGGCGCGGTGTCCGTCTGTCTGCGCTGTACGTGCCAGAGGCTTGCGTCGTTGTCACCACCCCACCACGGGACGACCGCGTCCCTACGAGCCGGACAGCCTGCCGCTGCACCGAGGCATTCTTGGCGCTGTCACGGTTGCGTGGCGGCCACCTCGGCGTCGCTGCGGAGGATGCAGAACTCGTTGCCCTCTGGGTCGGCGAGCACCACCCAGCCGGTGCCGTCGGGCTCACGCCGGTCGGCCACCACTGCCGCGCCCAGCCTGGTCAGCCGTGCCAGTTCCTCGTCGCGCGTCCCCTCGGCCGGGCGCAGGTCGAGGTGGATGCGGTTCTTGACCTGCTTCGCGTCCGGTACCTCGATGAAGAGCAGGCGGTGCTGCCCGTCCCGCGAGTAGATCATGCACTCCTCGTGGCCCGGCTCGTTCGGGTCGTCCGGGTCCTCGCGGTAGTCGAGGACCGATGCCCACCAGCGGGACAGGGCGTAGGCGTCGGCACAGT
Source organism: Micromonospora sp. SYSU B005 (assembly GCF_055362685.1). NCBI lineage: Bacteria > Bacillati > Actinomycetota > Actinomycetes > Micromonosporales > Micromonosporaceae > Micromonospora > Micromonospora sp. SYSU B005. Next base: position 4,825 of record NZ_JAXCFU010000022.1, read on the forward strand.
CCACGGTGGTGTGGGACACGTAGGAGGTCATCACCGGATCATCGCAAGGTCCGGCCGGAGATGTTCCACCGCGCCGAGGGCGGGTACTCCCGATCATGCGTATCGACATCGACGAGCCGCGGGCCGCAGAACTGTTCTGGGAGGGCATGCGGGAGGTGGCAGCCGGCGCCGCCCGGCATCAGGACGAAGACCTGTACCGGGCGATCGTCAAGATCGGCCGGGGTGCGCTCGCCCAGGGCGGCGAGCTTGTGCCGCAATGCGGCCTGTTCCTCCAGTGCCCGGTCTGTGAAGCGGTGGCGGGTCAACGGTGCATCAACGTACCGAGCCACCCGCTCCGCGACGACCTCCTCCATCCGGAACGTGTCGAGCTGGCCGACCTGGTACTGAGGGGTGAAGCATCGCTTCCCCCGCCGCTGCGGGACGAGTGACCTGGTTCGAGGTCGAACGTCGACGCGCTTCTCACCAGCGATCCCGAGGTCGGCTCGACAGCCTCGACCACTCAGGGCGCGTCGCCAGCCGCCAGTCCCGCGCCGAGCGCGGCCAAGAAGGCCAGCAGCTCACGCCGTGCGGCCTCGTCATGTGTGCGGTGATTCAGGAAGTCCGACGTGATGCAACGGGAGCGGTTCTCGACCACCTCGATCAGCTCGGCCAGCTGAAGCCGAGCCTCGATCACCGCGTCCTGGTCCACCTGACGGCACCAGGCCCCGATCAGGTCGGGGTCGGTGGAGACGGCATCGATCCCGCAGCACCCGAGAACGCACTCGACCTCGCAGAAGGCGATGCACTTACGCAGGGGCGACGGCACATCGACCGATACGTCCGCCATCGCCGACTCCTCCCCGAGCCGCCGCTACGGTGACGACGGGTAGCCGATGTTAGCCCCTGCGCCAGGGCGCGCTCCTCCGAATTCGGCGGCCGCCCGGAGCCATAGCCATGGTCGTCAAGGAGGCTGGGCGGGTGAACGTTTCGTGGAGTGCCACGTCTCTCACGTCAGGGAGGTTCGTGCCGACGGAGCGGTCGGACGTCGCCGGTCTGATCGAGCGGTTCGATGATCTGCGTGCCCAGGGGCGCGGCTACCTCGAAGTGCGGGGCGACGCCGCATTCCCGGTGCTGACGCTCGGGTTCGCGGGGTCCGCGGCGGTCGTCCATCTGATAACGGACGAGGACGCCGCGTCCCTGCTGGCGGCCGATGAGCCCGCGGGCACCGATGCGGAAGTGCTGGTGCTGGACGACCCGGTCGAGTTCACCGCAGACGTCGTTCTCGACCTCGAACGCGCCTGGCAGGTCCTCGAGGAGTTCGTCAGTACGGGCGATGCTCGCCGCGCAGGAGAGTGGCGCGAGTTGTAGCGCCGGTGGCTCTGAGCTGGTGGGCGACGGACGAGTCGACCTGTACGCCGGATTCTGTGCCCGGCACGCCCGTAGGCGCACCGGCGGCGGCCATCCATCTCGGCCTGCCGTTGCCGGCAGGCTCCAGCGGCCTACCCGCAGACATCGGGCGGGCAGCCCTCAAGCGTCTGCGCGGGTCGTCATCTTGCGGTGACGGCCCTTTCTTGGCCTTGCTCCGGGTGGGGTTTACCGAGCCACCCCGGTCACCCGGGGTGCTGGTGGGCTCTTACCCCACCGTTTCACCCTTACCGTCCCGTGACGGGCCGGCGGTCTGTTTTCTGTGGCACTGTCCCGCGGGTCACCCCGGGTTGCCGTTAGCAACCACCCTGCCCTGTGGAGTCCGGACGTTCCTCGGCGACGGGCCGGAGCCCGTCGACGCGACCGCCCGGTCGACTCGTCCGTCGCACCCTCATCCTAACGACGCACCCGCCGCGCCCATTTCCACCCCGGTCCGCCATGGTGCGCACGCCCGCCCGGCCACTACCCGGCCCGGGATCCGGACCGACTAGCCTCGGGGGACCATGGATCTCTCCGACGCCGCGCTCCTGCTCGCCGCCGGTCTCGCCGCAGGCACTGTCAACGCGGTAGCCGGTGGGGGCTCCCTGATCACGTTCCCGGCGATGATCGCCACCGGCCTGCCGCCGGTGGCGGCGAACGTCTCCAACTCGGTGTCGGTCTTCCCCGGGTACGTGGCGAGCGTGGCGGGCAGCCGGGTGGACCTGCCGCGCGGGCGGGAGCTGTGGTCGCTGCTGCCCACCGCGGTACTCGGCACGATCGCCGGGTGCGCGCTACTGCTGGCGACTCCGGCGCGCGCGTTCGAGCTGGTGGTGCCGTTTCTCGTGCTGGGCGCTACCGCCGTACTCGCGTTCCAAGGCCCGCTGCGCCGGTTGGTCGGCCATCCGGAACGGTTGGGCGCGCGCCGCCGTACCGTCACGGTGCAGACCATGGTCGCGCTCGGCACGGTGTACGGCGGCTACTTCGGCGCGGCCCTCGGGGTGATGCTGGTGGCAGGGTTGGCGCTGGTGCTGGACGCGACGCTGGCCCGGGTGTCGGCGGTGAAGAACCTGCTCTCCGCCGTGGTGGGGCTGACCACGCTCGTGGTGTTCGCCCTGTTCGGCCCGGTGAACTGGGCGGCCGTCGCGGTGGTCGCGCCGGCCACCCTGTTCGGCGGGTACGCGGGCGCGCGGCTGGCCCGCCGGCTCCCGCAGGTGGTGTTGAAGACGATCATCGTGGTGTTCGGCACCACCATCGGTCTCTACCTGCTGTGGCGCGCGCTGAACTGACCGACGAGCGGTCAGTACGCCTCCCCCACCGGCTCCTCCGGGGCGTGTTCGGCGCGGCGGGCGGCCCGGTTCCAGATGACCCGTTCGCCGTAGCCGGCCGCCATCAGGTGACCGAACGCGAGGTACGCGAGCACGCCGGCGGCGAGCACCCCGAAGCCGACCCAGAACGGCAGCGCCAGGCTGTGCTCGGCTAGCTTGCCGGAGATGATCGGCGCGGGCGCGGCGGCGCCCCAGCGGACCAGGTTGAACGCGCCGGTGGCGACGCGCCGGTCGGCGGAGCCGAGCCCGAGCGCCAAATCGGTCAGGTTGGCGTTGGCGAGGCCCATGAACAGGCCGGCGACGACGAGTACGACGAGCGACATGGCGGTGCCGGTGGAGGTGGCGAACAGGACCATGCAGACCAGCAGGCCGAGCAGTGCGACGCCGACGGTCTGCACCGCGCCGATGCGGTGGGCGAGCCGGTGCCCGATCAGGAGGATGCCGGCGGCGAGGCCGAGGCCCCAGCCGGTGAACGCCAGGCCCAGCGGGATGACGTCGAGGCGCAGGAACAGCGGCGTGTAGCCGAGTACGACGAAGAAGACGAAGTTGTACGCGGCGGTGACCACGCACAGCGTCACGAACGCGGGTCTGCGGTAGGTGGCGAAGATCTGGCCGACGCGTACCGGCTGTTGCTTGTGGGCGGGTTCGCGCAACTTGCGGGCGGCGACGCCGAGCGCCAGCACCATGAACACGCCGCAGACGAAGAACGGCAGCCGCCAGCTCACCTCGCCGAGCAGGCCGCCGATCAGCGGGCCGACCGCGAAGCCGAGCCCGAGGGCGGTCTCGAACAGGCCGACCACCCATTCCCTGTCGTTCGCCAGGTTGACCAGCACCACCATGGCGGTGGCGAAGAACATCGCGTTGCCGAGGCCCCAGACGCCGCGCAGCACGGAGAGCTGCACGATGTCGTTGCTGAACGAGGCGAGGATGGCGGCCAGGCCGACGACGGAGACGCCGGTGACGAGCACCGGCTTGAAACCGAACCGTCCGCTGGCGAGCGTCGCCGGGATCATGCCGACGGCCATGACCGCGATGTACGCGGTGAAGAGCATCTCGACCTGCCAGGCGGTGACGCCGATGGCCTCGCCGATTGCGGGCAGGATCGGGTCGACCACGGCGATGCCGGCGATGGCGAGGAACGCCACGAGCGTGGTGGCGTAGATGGCACTGCGGTTGGGCTCGGATCGGCGATCCACTCCGCAACCTCCCAGATAGCTGTATCGTACAGGTATTTTTCTTGTATCATACAGCTATGAGCGAGGACGTCCACGCCGCCGAGGTCACCCTCGGCCGGATCGAAACAGAGGTCGCGCTGCTGATGCGCCTGGGCGAGGCCACCCGCCGGGGCACCGGCACGATGGAGCACCGGCTGCTGGACCGCGCCGCGTACGTGATCCTGCGGCACCTGGACGCCGCCGGTCCGCAGAACGTCTCGGCGCTCGCCGCACGGCTGAGCCTGGACGGCTCCACAGTCACCCGGCAGGTCTCCGCGCTCCAGCGCGACGGCCTGATCTCGCGTACCCCTGACCCGGCCGACGGGCGCGGCACGGTGATCTCCGCGACGGCGGCCGGGCTCCAGCGGATGGCCGCCGTCCGGGCGGCCCGCACCCGGCTGTACGGCGACATCCTCGCCGCCTGGCCCGAGGCGGACCGGGAGACGCTCGCGGACATGCTGCACCGCCTCAACGAGGCGCTCGACGCGCGCAACCGCCGCCGCTGAGTGTTAGGAAGGGCCCCTTATTATGCAGATTGCGTTAATAAGGGGCCCTTCCTTTCACGCGACCGGTTCCGGCGCGGACTCGGCGCGGTCGGCGGAGGCCGTGACGCGCGGGTCGCCCTCGTCGGCGAAGTAGTCGTCCGGCGTGGTGCCGTCCGGCCCGTCGGCCACCTTCGCGGCCCGCAGCACCAGCGTGAGCAGCGCGGCCACCACCAGGTTCACCAGCACCGCCACGATGCCCACGTAGATGGTCTTCGGCGTGTCGAAGCCGAATTTCTCCAGCGGGAACGCCGATCCGGCGAAGTGCTTCTTGCCGGTCGCCGGGTTGCCGATCTGGTAGAGCATCCACATGCCCAGGCCCATGCCGGCCGCCCAGCCGGCGATCAGCGCGCCCCTGTGGAACCAGCGGGTGTAGAGGCCCAGCGCCACCGCCGGCAGCGTCTGGAGGATGATCACGCCGCCGATGAGCTGCAGGTCGATGGAGAACTGCGGGTCGAGGAAGACGATGCAGGCCACCGCGCCGACCTTCACCACCAGCGAGGTGATCTTCGAGACGTTCGCCTCCTGCGCCGGGGTGGCGTCCCGCTTCAGGTACTCCTTGTAGATGTTGCGGGTGAACAGGTTCGCCGCCGCGATCGACATGATCGCCGCGGGGACCAGGGCGCCGATGCCGATGGCGGCGTAGGCGACCCCGGCGAACCAGTCCGGGAACTGCTGGTCGAACAGCAGCGGCACCACAGTGTTGCCGTCCGTGGTGCCCTCCTTCGCGCCGGGCAGCGGCTTCACGTTGGCCGCGATGGCCATGCAGCCGAGCAGCGCGATCAACCCCAGCAGCAGGCTGTACGCGGGCAGCGCGGACATGTTCCGCTTGATCACGTCGCGGTTCCGGCTGGCCAGCACACCGGTGATGCTGTGCGGGTAGAGGAACAGCGCCAGCGCCGAACCGAACGCCAGCGTCACGTACTGGATCTGGTTGTTCTGATTCAGCAGGATGCCGTCGCCGGGCGCCGGTGACGCCTGGAACTTCGCGTCGGCGGCGTCGAAGATGGCACCCCAGCCGCCGAGCTTGTACGGCAGCCAGATCACCGCGACCAGGATCACGATGTAGATCAGCGAGTCCTTGACGAACGCGATCAGCGCCGGGGCGCGCAGCCCGGACTGGTACGTGTACGCGGCCAGGATCGCGAACGCGATGATGATCGGCAGGTGCCGGGCCAGCGCGCTGTCCCCTGTCACGCCCATGGTCTTGAGCACCGCCTCGATGCCGACCAGCTGCAGGGCGATGTACGGCATGGTGGCGACGATGCCGGTGATCGCGACCAGCAGCGCCAGGATCGGCGAGCCGAACCGGTTGCGCACGAAGTCGGCCGGGGTGACGAACCCGTGCCGGTGCGAGACCGACCAGAGCCGGCACAGCACCAGGAACACCAGCGGGTAGATGACGATCGTGTACGGCACGGCGAAGAAGCCCGCCGCACCGGCCCCGAAGATCAGCGCCGGGACCGCCACGAACGTGTACGCGGTGTAGAGGTCACCGCCGACCAGGAACCAGGTGATCCAGCCGCCGAAGCTGCGCCCGCCCAGCCCCCACTCGTCGAGGTGGGCCATGTCCGTCGGTCTGCGCCACCGGGCGGCCACGAAACCCATGGCGCTGACCAGCAGGAACAGAAGCGTGAAGACGATGATCTCGGTGAGGTGGTCCCGCCACATCAGTGGTCACCCCGCTTCTTGGTCATCTGGTAGACCAGCGTGGTGGTGCCGACGCCGAGCAGGATCCAGGCCAGTTGCAGCCAGTAGAAGCGCGGGAAGCCGAACAGCCGGGGCGAGTCGGCGTTGAACAGTGCCGGGATCAGCGGCACCACGATCGGGATGAAGAGCAACCAGTTCCAGGGACTCTTGTCCTTCGCCCTGGATCGCGCCGTGTCGAGCGCCTCCGGTTCCGGTGCGGACATGTGACACCCCTCCGGGCATTCGTAGCGGGCCATGTGACGGCCGGAGGCTACGACCCTGTGACGGGGGTCACGTCCGATCGGGTGATGTCGATGCGCCGAACGGCCGCCGGCATGCGCCGAGCGGCCGTCAGACGTCCGTGAGGTGCGAGGTGTCGTTGACCGAGCGGACCGCGACGCCGCCGTCCGGGTACAGGTCGAGCACCGAGATACCAGCCGTGTCCAGGTAGAGCCGGTGCAGGAACGCGTCGCCTGCGGCGAGCGCGTCGCGCAGCACCAGCTTGATCGGCGAGACGTGGGAGACCACCACGACCGTCTCCCCCGGGTACGCCGACCGCAGCCGGTCGACCGCCCGCCCGGTCCGCTCGGCCACTGTCACGAACGACTCGCCCTTCGGCGGCGCGACCCGGGTGGAGGCGAGCCAGGCGTCCAGTTCGGCCGCCCAGCCCTCGCGCACCTCGGCGAACGTGTGCCCCTCCCAGACGCCGAAGTCGCACTCGATCAGGTCGTCGTCGGTGCGTACCGGCGGGTTGCCGACCTGCGCGGCGACCGCCTCGGCGGTGGCCGTACACCTCGACAGCGGGGAACTGACCACCGCCGCGACGGACGGGGCCAGCGCGGCCACCCGGGCGGCGGTGGCCCGGGCCTGGGCCCGGCCGCGCTCGGTGAGCGGCACGTCGCCCCGGCCGGAGTAGCGCTTCTGCACCGTGCGTTCGGTCTCGCCGTGCCGCACCAGGATCAGCCGGGTGGCCTCCTCGGTCGGGCGCGGCTCCCAGGAGGCGGGCGTGGTGGCCGGGTCGGTGCCGGTGGCCCGTACGACAGTCGCCTCCCGCGCCGCGGCCTTCACGGGGGCGGCCGCCGGCGCGGCGCCGGACGCGGCGGCGTCCATGGCCGCGTTGGCCAGGGCGTCGGCGTGGCGGTTGCGCTCCCGCGGCACCCAGATGAACCGTACGGCGGCGAAGCGGCTGACCAGCCCGGCCGCCTGGGCGGCGAGCGGACGCAGCCCGGGGTGCTTGATCTGCCAGCGGCCGCACATCTGCTCGACCACCAGCTTGGAGTCCATCCGCGCCTCGACCTCGGCCGCGCCCAGCTCGGCGGCGGCCTCCAGCCCGGCGATCAGGCCCCGGTACTCGGCCACGTTGTTCGTCGCCGTACCGATCGACTCGGACCGCTCGGCCAGCACCTCGCCGGTCTCCGGATCCCGGACCACAGCGCCGTAGCCGGCCGGGCCGGGGTTGCCCCGGGAGCCGCCGTCGGCCTCGATCACTACCGCGCGCACCGCCACGGCGGTTACAGCCCCGACTCGTTGGTCCGGACCATGATCCGCCGGCACTCCTCGCAGCGGACCACGTCGTCCGGGTCGGCCTTGCGGATGCGGGCCAGGTCGGCGCCGGACATCTCCAGCCGGCAACCGCCGCAGCGGCCACCGGTGAGCAGCGCCGCGCCCATGCCGGTGTCCTCGCGGATCCTGTCGTAGAGGCCGATCAGGTCCGCCGGGAGGTCACCGGCGAGCGGCTGGCGGGCGGTGCGCTTGAACTCCTCCTCCTTGGCGATCTCCGCCAGGGTGTCGTCGCGGCGCTGCTCGGTCGCGGCGCGGCGCTCGCGGGCCTCGGCGAGCCGGCTCTCGATGCCGTCGAGCACGCCCTGCGCGGTCTCCCGCTGCTCCATCAGCTCCAGCTCGGCGTCCTCCAGGTCGCTCTGCCGGCGGTTCAGCGAGACCAGCTCGTGCTGGATCGCCTCCAGCTCGCGGGCCGGGCCGCTGCCCGAGGCCAGCCGGGCCTCGTCCTTGCTCTTGCGCGCCCGTACCTGGTCGACGTCCTTCTCGATCCGGGCGATGTCCCGATCCAGGTCGTCGACTGCCACCTGGGCGCGGACCCGCTCGTCCTCCAGCGCGGACAGCTCACGCGCCAGGGCCTCCAGCTCGGCACGCTCCGGCAGGGTGCGGCGGCGGTGCGCGAGCTGGGCCAGCGCGGTGTCGATCGCCTGGAGGTCGAGCAGGCGGCGCTGCACCTTCGGGTCAGCCTTCACGTCGGGGCTCCTTGTCGTCCGGCCGGGGCGCGGCGGCGTGCACGGTCCACGGGTCGGTGTCCAGGTCGGACACCACGGTCTCGACGTCCAGCTCGGCGGCCAGGTAGGCGGCCAGGTCGTCCAGCCAGGGTCGCTCCGTCGCCCAGTGGGCGGCGTCCAGCAGCGCCGGGCCACCGGCGGCGAGGTGTTCCCCGGCCGGGTGGTGGCGCAGGTCCGCGGTGAGGAACGCGTCCACCCCGGCCGCGGTCGCCTCGGCGAGGAAGCCGTCCCCCGAGCCGCCGCTGACGGCGAGGGTACGAACCATACGCCCGGGATCCCCGGCGGCGCGAACTCCCCAGGCGGTGACCGGGAGCACGGCGGCGGCCAGCCGGGTCAGCTCGGCGAGCGTCATCGGGGTGGGCAGCTCACCGATTCGGCCGATGCCCCGGCCGGGCCCGGCGGCGGGCGAGCCGGGGCGGGGCGGATGCAGCGGGCGCAGCCCGGTCAGCCCGAACCGGGCGGCGAGCGCGTCGGACACCCCCGGGTCGGCCACGTCGGCGTTGGTGTGCGCCACGTGCAGGGCGACGTCCGCCTTGATCAGCCGGTGCACGATCCGGCCCTTGTACGTGGTGGCGGCCACCGAGGAGACGCCGCGCAGCAGCAGCGGGTGGTGCGCGACGATCATGTCCGCGCCGGCGTCGAGCGCCTCGTCCACGGTCTCCGGGACCACGTCGACCACACAGGCGACCCGGCGTACCGGGTGGTCGGGCTCGCCCAGCACCAGGCCGACCCGGTCCCACTCCTCGGCCCAGGCGGGCGGATAACGGCGGTCCAGCGCGGCCACCACGTCGGCGACGGTTGTACTCACGGGCGGCCAGCTTACCGGCGTCCGTGCCGATACGGGCCGAGCGCCGCCGGGTCCGGCCCCCGGCAGATGCCGAGGACCGTTTCCCGTCGCGCCTCTCAGCCGACCGGGGCGACCGGCCGGTCCGCGCCGCGCAGGGCGGCCAGGCCGGCGTCCCAGGGGAAGGCGTCCGCGCGCCGCTCCCCCGTGCCGGGCGGGTGCAGGCGTACGACGTGGTCACCGAACACCACCCGGACGCCCCACTGCACCAGTAGGTCGAGGCTGGCCCGGAACGCCGGGTGCCCGGCCATCGCCTCGTTCGTGTACGGCACGGCAGCGATCGGCACTCCCATCCCCTGCGCCTCGACCAGCAGGCCCAGCGCCAGGGTGTCGGTGATGCCGACCGCCCACTTGTTGATCGTGTTGACGGTGGCCGGGCACACCAGCATGGCGTCGGCCGGGGGCAGCACGTCCGGGTCACCCGGGTTCTTGTAGTGCGTTCGCACCGGGTGGCCGGTCTGCCGGGCCAGGGCCGCCCGGTCGACGAACTTCGCGCCGTCCGGCGTGGTGACCACGCAGACCGTCCAGTCCTCCCGCTGGGCGAGGTCGACCAGCCGGCCGACGTGACGGGCCAGCGGCGAACCGCAGGCGATGACGTAGAGCACTCGCCGGTGCCCGTTTGCGGTCTCCGGACCGCTCATACTCCGACTCCCATGTGCTCAGCCAACTCCGCGATCGGCGGAGGCGGCGCACCACGTGTGCGACGGAGAATCTCGGACATCAATTCGTGCGCTATCGGCCGGCACCGGATCTCTGAGGGCGCGAGCCGGTCACCGCGCAGCAGCATGTCCCCGGCGTTGGCGACGTCACCGATCTGGGAGTAGCCCCGGGCCAGGTCGAGCAGGTGGTGCGCGCGCCGTTCCGGCAGCAGCGCGTTGAACGCGGGCTCGGCCAGCCGCATGTGGGTCTCCACCGCCCGGCCGCCGTCGCCCAGCTCGACCGCCGCCGCCGCGCGGTGCAGCTCCAGGTTGGTCGGGCCGAAGGAGGTCCAGTAGTGGTTGTGGTCGCCGCCGAGCAACTTGGCCGCCTCGTCGGCGCCGGCGAGCAGGTCGTCCACCGTCGCCGAGTCGCCGATCCGAGCGGCCGCCATGGCGCCCTGGAGCAGCAGCATCCCGTACACCGAGAGCCGTTCCGGGCGGACGTCGTTGTCGCCGCCGGGCGCGAGCCGGCCCGCGATGCGGACGTTGAGCTCCAGCGCCGGGCGGGGGCGGCCCATCGCGACGAGCGCGTTGCAGACGCGCGTGGTGGCGATGCCGGCCAGCAGCGGGTCGTCGGCGCGCTGGGCCACCGCCATCGACCGGTCGGCGGCGAGCCAGGCGAGGTCGCACTCGCCGAGCTTGCGCAGCACCGAGGAGGCGATCTGGTAGACCTGCCCGAGCAGGTGGGCCGCCTCGCGTACCTGGTCGCCGGCGGCGTAGCCGGCGTCCGCCGCCTGGGCGTCGCGCAGCAGCTTCGGCAGCGCGCGGGTGAGCATGCCGTAACGGCCGTACTGATAGGTGAGCCAGGCGTGGTTCACGGCCTTGCGCATGTCGGCCAGCGGCGGGGGGTAGGGCGCCGCGTCGAAGTAGGCGCTCATCGAGTCGTACCGCTCCAGGGCGGTGCGGATCTCCTCCACCTCGACCTGGTCGATGCAGTTGAGCGCGTCGGTACGCCGTTCCGGGTCCTTGCCGTGCAGCAACTGCACGTCGATCTGGAGGATGTCGGCGATCTCGTAGAGCACGGAGAACTTGTCCAGCCGGCGGACGCCGCGCTCCACCTTGTCCACCCAGCTCTTGGACTTGCCGAGCCGGTCGGCGAAGACCTGCTGGGACATCTTGCGGCGACTCCGCCAGTACGCCACCCGCCGGCCTATGGGCAGTTCGTCCATTCCCGCTCCCTCCCCCTCGCGGCGCCGGCCGGTCCCCCCACGTCCCCAGGCTCGCGCCGATCGCACAGGTTGTGCGTCCACCGTCCAGCCAGTTCTCGTAGTTTTCGTGCAAGTTGCACCGACCGTTAGTCACCTCAACGAGCGTGGGTTACGGCAGTGACGGCTTTCAACGTGTGGCTTGTGGACGGTTCGGCTTGTGAGCGGTTCGAGCTTGTGGACGGTTCGGCGGGACCAGAGGGGACGACAGACATGTGGAGGAACGTCCGACCGCGCGTCGCTCACCTCTCGCCGCTGGAACGGGTCCGGCTGCGGCGCGTCGCGGTGCGGTACGCGCTGCACGGCTGGCCGGTCACCCCCGGCGCCTGCCTGGCGAACAGCCGGTTCGTGTGCGGCCGGGCCGGCTGTCCCACTGTGGGCTGCCACCCGGCGCTGGAGGACTGGGAACACGCCGCCAGCGCCGACCCGGCCCGGGTAGCCACCTGGTGGCGCAGCCGCCCGCACGGCATCCTGCTGCCCACCGGCCACGCCTTCGACGTCCTGGAGGTCGCCGCCCACCTGGGCCGGCAGGTCCTGGACGCGGTCGCCACCCATCCGGCCGGGTTCGGCGTACGCGGGCCCGCGCTGGTCACCCCGACCGGCCGCTGGATGTTCCTGGTACGCCCCGGCGACCCGCTGCGGCCCGAGCTGGAGCACTGCTTCCACGTGGTACGCCACGGACCCGGCTCGTGGGTCCCGGCGCCGCCGACCCGGCTGCCCGAGGGGACGGTGCGCTGGGTGGTCGCGCCCGAGCAGGCCCGGTGGCAGCTACCCGACTCGTACCTGGTGCAGAACGCGCTGATCGCCGCGTTACGCGCGGCAGGCGTCACGTTCGGCGCGGAACTGCTGCCCGGCCATCTCCCGCTGCCCCGCCGCGGCCGCTGACGTCATCTCCTGATCATGGTCGGTCCGGTGACCCGGACGGGTGGCCGACAGCGACCTCACCGGCACCGGACTCGTTGAACCTGGCGAGGGCGCGTCTGCGCCAGAGCGGGGGTTTGACCATGTCCAGGGACGACGCTGCCCGCCACACCGGCGGTACCGAGCCGGCGCGGCCCCGCCGCCGCGTGCACCCGTGGGCCTTCACGCGCCCCTTGGGCGTCCGCCCCGGCCGTCCTCGCCCGACGGGCTCCCGCCCCGCCATCCTCCACCGCCCCCTCCGCTGACCCCGCCTCTCCTCTCCCTCCCAGCCCGCGCCTCGCCCGACGCCCCGTTGATCATGAAGTTGGCGGTGCGACACGCCCGGGCGGCGGTGCCGCTAACTTCATGATCGACGGGGCAAGGGGCGGGCGGAGGGCGAGCTGGCAGGACGGGTCAGGAGGGCTGCAGGGTGGGGAGGGTGCGGGAGTGGTGTTGGTGAGCATCGTCCGTTACCACGGCGTGCTGCCAGGGGGACGGTAGGCGGTCCAGCCAGGCCAGACCCGGTTCGCCCATCGCCACCGCCGCTGTCGCGTACGCGTCGGCCACGCCCAGGTCCGGGCCCACCACAGTCACCGAGCGCAAGCCCGTCGCCGGTACGCCCCGGCGCGGGTCGACGACGTGGTGGCCGCGTTCGTACACGCCCGAGGTGGCGACCGCCAGGTCTGTGCCGGTCAGCACCAGACAGATCGCCGCCGCGTCCCAGGGATGCCGCACCCCGATCCGCCACGGCTCGCCGGCCGCGTCGTGGCCGCGTACCCGCACGTCGCCGCCCGCGTTCACACAGTGGTTCGGCGCGCCCGCGGCGACCAGCCGGTCCGAGGCGACCTGCGCCGCCCAGCCCTTCACGTAACCGGACGGATCGAGGCGCCCGGTCGCGTACGCGTCGAAGAACCCGTCGGTGGCGGTCCACAGGTCGGCGCAGGCGGCCAGCACGGCCCGCAGGTCGGCGGAGGCGTCCGCGGCCCGCAGTTCGCCCCGGTCCAGCCGGCACACCTCACTGTCGTCGCGGTACGTGCTGAACCGCGCGTCCACCTCGCGCAGCCAGCCGAACGTGTCCTCGGCCAGCTCGTGCAGGGTCGCCGAGGGCAGGTCGTCGGCCAGGTCGAGGCTGATCGCCGTACCCATGACGTGTTCGACCCGGCGCAGGCCGCGCCGGGCGGACGGACCGGGACCGACGGCGGCACCGGCACGAGCCGGCACGGTCACGCCTTGTCCAGCGCGGCCTGCAACGACTGCTTGTACGCGGTGCTGGTGTAGGTGGCCCCGGACACGGTGCTCAGGTTGGCGCTCTGCCGGGCCACCACCTCGCCGGAGGTGCCGCTGTAGCGGGCCTGCACGTCGTCGCTGCGCTGCCCGGACTGCCCGCCGAGCGGCAGTCCGATCGCGGTGGCGTCGACGACGCGGCTGCCGCTGAGCGTGATCCGGACCTGGAGCGAGCCGTACTCGTAGGTGACCGACGGCCCGGTCACCGTGCGGGTGGTGACCTTCGGCGCGCTGGTGGTGGTCCGCGGCGCGGCGGGTGCGGTGGTGGTACGGGTGCCGCCCCGGCTGGCCGCGCTGCGGTCGGCGGACGGCTTCGGGGTGGGCTTCGACGAGGCGCGCGGTGACGGGGTGACGTCGCCGGGCGCGGAGCCGGTGGGCGACGGCGGTTCGGGCGCGGCCGAGCCGCCGGGGGCGACCGGGGCCAACGCGACCGGTACGTCCGCTCCGGCCTGCCCGGCGCCCGGCGCGCCCTTGAGCACCACCAGTGCGGTGGTGCCGGCGGCCAGTCCGGTGATCGCGAGCAGCGCGCGACGCATGGGTAGTGCCTCTCTACAGCTCGAACGCGGTCAGGTGGATCTGGCGGCGGGGCACGCCCGCCGCCCGCAGCGCGGCGACCGCCTCGTCGACCAGGCCGCCGGGGCCGCACAGGTAGACGTCGCGGCGGGTCAGGTCGGGCACGAGCCGGCGCAGGCCCTCGGGGTTCATCACCTGGCGGGGGCCGGGGTCGTCGCGGCGGCCGACGACGTACCAGACGGAGGTGTGCCGGGCCTGCGCGAGCCAGTCCAGCTCCTGGTGCAGCAGCACGTCGGCCGGGGTACGCGCCCGGTAGATCAGCGCCGCGCCGGGCGGCAGTTCCTCCAGCATCGCCCGCAGCGGCGCGATGCCGCTGCCCCCGGCGATGAGCAGCGCCCGTTCCCGGGTGCGGTGCGCGGCGGTGAACGTGCCGGAGGGGCCCTGCGCCCAGACCCGGGTGCCGGGCGTGAGATCCCGCAGCTCGGCGGTGTACCCGCCGACGACCTTGACGGTGATCCGCAGCCAGCGGTCGTTGGCGGCGGCGGAGACGGAGAACGGGTGCGACTGCCACCAGCAGCCGGGGTTCAGGAAACGCCAGCGGAAGAACTGCCCGCCGAGCAGGTCGATCTGGTTGAGCCGCTGCCCGGTCAGGTAGACCGAGACGGTGTCCGGGCTCTCCGCCACCACGTCGGCGACGCGCAGCCGGTGCCGCAGGTTGAACGCCAGCGGCGCGAGCATCCGGCCCCACACCAGCGCGGCCACGACCAGCAGGTACGCGGCGATCCAGCCGGTACGCACCGGCCCGGGCTCGTAGAGCTGTGCGCCGTTGCTGAACTGGTGCGCGTACCCGAGCAGCAGCGTGAGGTAGCTGGCGGCGTGCAGCAGGTGCCACAGCTCGTACGGCAGGCGGCGCCGCACGGCGCGTACCGCGGTGAACGCGACAGTGACCAGGATGCCCGCGGCGAGGAACGCGGTGACCATGTCCTCGTAGTCGGTCAGCAGCGCGCCGACCTCGCCGAGCACCGTCTTGCGTTCCTGGCGGGCGTAGCCGACCACCAGCAGCGACATGTGCGCGAGCACCGCCACCAGCAGCGTCGCGCCGAGGTCCCGGTGCACCCGGGAGATCCGCTCGCCGCCGAGCGCACGTTCCAGCACGCCGAGCCGGCTCATCATCAGCACCTGGACCAGCAGCAGGTAGCCGGCGATCAGCCCGGTGATCCGGCCGCCCGCGGTGAGCAGGTCGGCGGTGTCGGCGAGCGATCCGGCCGGGGTGTCCAGCCACCACGGTCCGACCGCGGCGACCAGGCCCAGCCAGAAGAGCGCGGCGAGCGCACGCCGGCCGCCGGGTCCGCGACGCGGACGACCCGGGGGTACGGGGGCAGCCGGACGGCCGCCGTACGGGGCGGGATGCCCGGTACGGCGGCCGGCGGCGCGGGTGTCCTGGTACGTCACGCGTAGATCTTGACCGGGGTGAACTTCTGCCGGGGGAAGACCTTGTCCACCTGGGCGGTGGTCAGGCCGAAGCGGCCCTGCGCGACGGATCCGTAGACGTTGAACATGTTGTTGTATTCCGGCACGTCGCCGCTGTCCAGCTTGTCCAGCCCGTTCCAGGTGCCGAGCAGCGAGTTCGCGAGCTTGCGGCCGGACAGCACGGTGACCACGCCGCCGTGCCCGTGGTCGGTGCCGCCGCCGTTCGAGCCGACGCGGCGGCCGAACTCGCTGGACACCATGATGGTCACGTCCGCCGACCGGTCGCCCAGGTCGGTGAAGAACGCGGCCATCGCCTTGGCGAGTTCGTTGAGCCGCCGCCAGAGCTGACCACCCTCGCGGGTGCCCTGGTTCTCGTGGGTGTCGTAGCCGCCCATGCCGACGGTCGCCACCCGCACGTTCGCGCCGCCCTTGATGAGCTGGGCGAGCTGCTTGAACGCGTTCCCGACGCCCTGGTACTCGACGCCCTCGGCGGCGGCGTACGGCTTGGCGGCGAGCTTCTGGGCGGTGGCGAGCGCGCCCATGCCCTCGATGACCGCCTCCTCGACCGGGTGGTTGATGCCGGTGAACAGGCCGCGGATCGCCTTCTCGGTGGCCGCCCGGAACTTGTCGTCGCCGTTGAGCCGCAGGTCGCCGACGCTGTTGAGGGAGATCGCGCCGTTCACGCCGACGAGCGAGCGGGGCAGCGTGCTGCCGATGCCGACGCTGCGGAACGCGGTGCCCTTGCCGAGCGAGTCGACCAGGCTGTCCAGCCAGCCCCGGCCGCCGGTCTCGCCGGGCAGGCCGCCCAGGTTGCAGGCATCGGCGGCCTGGAAGTGGCTGCGGGACAGCCGCGGGTCGGACACGGCCGGCACGAAGCCGAGCTGACCGGCCTTGAGCCACTTCTCCAGCGGCGCGAACGCACTGGTCAGCTTGAAGCCGCGGGCCAGCGCCAGCGAGTCCTCACCGAGCAGCAGGTCGGGGCGGGCCTTGGCGAGCACCGGGTCGTTCGCCGGTGCGACAAGGCTCAACCCGTCCAGCCCGCCGTAGAGGAAGACGTGGATCAGCGTGCCGGTCTTGGTCGCGGCGAACGACGCCGAGGTGGTGACGAACTGCGCGGTCGCGAGCGCGGTCGCGGTCGCGGCGGCGCCGGCGACGAAGGTACGCCGGGTGACGCCCCGGCCGTCCTGCTGCGCCTCCTCGATCTCCTCCAGCCGGCGGTACCTGTCGGTCTCGGCCGCGTTCTCGGCCGCGACGATGTCCGCCTCCGCGCGCAGCAGCGCCTCGGCCGGGTTGTCGGCCAGCCGCCGCAGGTCGGGGCATTCGGGGTGCAGGGGGTACGGGTTCACGGTCATCTCCATCGAATGCCTCACCGGAGGTGGTGCTGGGGGGACGCGAGGATCGTCCGCGCGACAGCGGCGATGGCCCCGTTGAAGGTGGCGTCGACCTTGGCGCTCTCGGCCACACCGGCGACGGCGAGCACGAGCTTCTTCTCCTTGGCGCTCAGCTTCTGGTGCACCAGCCGCTGGGCGAGCGCGTCCACGTACGCCCCGGCGGTGGCCGGCGGCTTCGCCACCAGCTTCTCCGGCTTGACGAAGGTGAACTGCTTGCGGTAGCCGGCGATCAGGTCACCGGCCTCGTTCCAGCCGTCGATCATCGTGCCGGCGGAGGTCCAGGCCAGGTAGACGTCGGCGTAGCCGTCCGGGGTGGGCTTGCCCATCGGGTACTGGCCGAGTTCGCGCATCTTGTCCTGGATCTGCCGCAGGCCCTGCGCGAACGGGGTGCGCCGGTTGTCACCGGAGTAGTCGGGGGCCGCGTCCGGCGAGACGCCGAGCGCCCGGTAGGTGGCGACCAGGTACTCCATCGGGCGGCGTACCTTCTGGCCGACCGAGGCCCAGAACTCCGAGGAGCTGAACAGCGTCGCCAGCACCGGCCGGATCTGCCCCTTGTTCGTGGTGTACGCCTTCGCGAGCCGGTCCACCACGGACTTCGGCGGGGTGTCGGAGACGAACCGGGTGGCGAGGTTCTGTGCCACGTACCGCGCGGTCGACGGGTGCATCGCGATGTAGCGGATGTACGAGTCGATGACCTTGTCGGCGGCCACCGGGTCGTCGGAGTTGTTGGCGTGGCTGAAGCCGAGGATCTTCACCTTGCCGAGGTAGTGCCGCTCGGCGAAGAACTTGTACTTGCCGTCGGCGACACCGCGTCCGGTCTGGAGCAGTGCGGCCTGGCGGACGTCCTTCTCGGTGTAGCCGCCGTCGACGCCGACCGAGTACAGCTCCAGGTTCTCCCGGGCCAGGTTCTCGTTGACGGCGTCCTTGCGCGAGTCGACCTGGTTCAGGTAGAGCAGCAGCGCCGGGTGCTTGTTCGCGGCGACGAGCATTTCCGGGTAGCTGCCCAGCGCGTGCTTGCGGATGACGTCCCGGTCGAACGCGTTGCGGTAGTTCTCCCCGCCGTCGAAGTCGGCGGCGACGTGCAGGAAGTCGTTCCAGAAGTCGACCATCACCTCGAACAGCTGGCGGTCGGACCAGATCTGCCGGGCGATGGTGGCGTCCACCGTCTCCCGGGCCGGGTCGACGCCCTTCTCGTTGAGCTGCTCGCGCTGGTCGCGCAGCTGTGTCGGGCTCAGCTTGAGCGACTGCAGCTCGGCCAGCTTCAGCTCGGCCTTCGTCGGGGCCTGCTTCTCCGGCTGGAGCTGCCCACGCAGCCAGTCGTCGATGCCGACCCGCTTGACCTCGGCCATCATCTTCTGCGTCGGACCGAAGGTGGTCCGGCTCAACAGGTGCCGGATCGGGTCCTTGGCGAGGACCGTCTTCACAGTCACCTTGGTCGCCGCGGCGGCTTCGGCCGGGCTGCCGTAGAGCCGTCCGCCGGACGGCGCGTTGCGCTTGAGCGCCTCGCCGGCCCGGGAGCCCATGTAGCTCTCGTTCTGCTCGGTGTAGGTCCGCACCGTGCTGGGCTGCTGGCCACTGGGCCGGGCGGCGTTGCCGTCGGTGGTCACCGTGCCGGTGGCGTCGCCGGCCGGCGCGTCACTGAACAGACCGCGCACCTGCGGGGACATGGCCAGGGCGGCGCCACCGGCGACCACCACGGCACCGCCGAGGGTGGCGAGCGCCCGGCGGCGGCCCCGCTTCGGGGCCTCGTCACCGTCGTCGTCCAGGTCGGGCAGTCCACCGCCGGGCGGCGGGCCGTACCCACCGGCGGGCTGGGCGTAGCCGCCGGACTGGGGGTAGCCGGCGGGGGCCGGCGCGGCCGGGGCGAAGCCGTTCGGCCCCACCCACTGCGGGCCCGCGGCCGGGTGAGCGCCGGCGTGCGGCGCGGCGTGCGGGTCGCGGTACCCGTCCGGATGGGGGTGCTGGTATCCGTCCCAGCCGCGGTCGTCCCGGGGGCGACGCGGTGGCACGTTCAGGTCGGCCATGTACCTATCCCGTTTTCTTCGAGCGCCGGCACGCCTGCCACCCGGGGGGTCGGGTGGCGCAGGGGCGGCGACGGTTGCCGGAGAAGTTGCCTACGGGAAAGTAGCCATGCCGTCCCGAGCGCTCAAGGCGCGCCGAACGCGCTCGTGAGCGCACTTAAGACGGTGCTCAGGCCCGCCGCGAAGCAGCCGGCGGGGCGGCGGGGACGCGGCGACCTCCGGAGCAGGGCCGACCCGGGCGCGCACCGACCGGATGCGAGGTTTCGCACCCCGGCGACGCCGCCGGGAGCGTTCATCGCCTCACCGAAACTTAAGGTACGGATAAGCCTGCGCTGAGAACCTCGTTCCGCCTGTCCGGTCCGGCGAAACAGCAGCAGCGGCGGCGCGTGACCCGCCTCCGATCCGGGTATGCCGCCGAACCGCTGAAGCCGTGAGGGGAAGGCACCGCCATGCTCAGCCAAGAGGATCAGCGCAGGTTCGAACAGATCACCCGCCATCTACGAGAGAGTGATCCACGATTCTTCGCCCGGTTGGACAGCCGGATCAAGGGCCGCCGGGGCCGGTACATGATGCTGTTGACGATCGTGCTGTGGGCGTCGCTGCCGGCGATGACAGTGCTCGTCGGACGGCTCGCCGGGGCGATCTGCGCGGTGGTGCTCGTCGCCAACGCCGCAGTGATGTGGCGCTTCCGCCGCCGCCTCCTTTAGGTGCAAGGAAGGGCCCCTTGTTAACGCTCGCCTGCGGCTTCGCCGCGACCGAACTCCCGGGGGGACGCGGCTTCGCCGCGGCCGAACTCCCGGTACGCCCGGCGCAGCCGCTCGGCCAGGCCCGGCCCGCCGATCGCGGCACCGGGTGAACCGAGCTGACGCAGCAGCAGCTCCGGGCCGGTGGCGAGCGTGGGCGGACGGTCCGGCAGCGCCACCGGCGACAGCCAGAACCGGTCCGGTTCGGCGTCCGCCTCGACCGGCGGCAACCCGGCCAGGGCCCGCGCCGCGCCGACCACCGGCATACCGGTCGGCTCCGGCTCGGCACCCGGCACCGCCTCCGCACCCGCGCCACCGACTCCGCCCGGACCGCCGGCTCCGCCCAAGCTGCCGGTATCGGCGGCGCGCAGCGTACGCAGACGGTCCAGCAGCTCGGTGCGGGATCGGCCGCGCCAGTGCAGCAGGTGGAACGGGTCCGCGTCGAACGCCTCGGCGAGCAGGTAGAACGTGGCCGCCAGGTGTTTGCACGGCACCGCGAAGTCGGGGCAGCCGCAGCGCTGGTCCAGCTCGCCGATCTCGGCCGGGAACAGCGGCGCGCCCGCCTCGGCGAACAGCTCCTCCAGTTCGGCCGGCAGGTCACCGGCGAGCAGCCGGGCGCTGAAGAACGCCTGCCCGGCCAGCTCGGCCTCGATCCGCCGCCACACCTTCTCCGGGTACGCGGCCAGCCCGATCCGCACCGGGTACGGCCGTGGCCGGGAGCCCTGCACCTCGGCGGTGACCTCGCCCGGCGACACGTCCAGCCGGAGCACCTGGCCCCGGCGCGCGTACGCTCGGCCGCGGGTGAGCCGGGAGCCGAGCGCGAACGACTCCAGCACCTCCACGAAGCGCCGGGACCACCAGGACTGACCGATCGCGCCCCTGGTGCTGCGCGCCCGCAAGCCGCCCTCGACGCGTACCGGCGGCCCGTAGTCCTCGAACCGGTTGAACGGGCTCACTCGACCACCGCCCCGGACTCCAGCCGGAACAGGTCGCGCAGCGTGTCGGTGGACAGCTCGGTGACCCACTGCTCGCCGCTGCCCACCACCGACCGGGCCAGGCTGCGCTTGTCGGCGATCATCGCGGCCACCTTCTCCTCGACGGTGCCGGCGCAGACGAACTTGCGTACCTGGACGCGGCGGCGCTGTCCGATGCGGAACGCCCGGTCGGTGGCCTGGTCCTCGACGGCGGGGTTCCACCACCGGTCCACGTGCACCACGTGGTTGGCGGCGGTCAGGGTGAGCCCGGTGCCGCCGGCCTTGAGTGACAGGACGAACAGCGGCGGACCCTGCGGCGTCTGGAACCGGGTCACCATCGCGTCCCGTTCGGCCTTCCCGACGCCGCCGTGCAGCAGCAGCACCTCCCGGCCGGTACGCGCCGACAGGTGACCGCGCAGCATGCCGCCGAACTCGGCGTACTGGGTGAACAGCAGCGCCTTCTCCTCCGCCGCGAGCACCTCGTCGACGATCTCGTCGAGGCGTTCCAGCTTGCCGGACCGGCCGTCGAGCGCGGATCCGTCGTGCAGCAGCTGGGCGGGATGGTTGCAGACCTGCTTGAGCCGGGTCATGGTGGCCAGCACCAGTCCGCGCCGCTCGATGCCGTCGCTGGACTCGATCTTCGCCATCATGTCGTCGACCACGGCCTGGTAGAGGGCGGCCTGTTCGGCGGTGAGGTTGCAGACCACCTCCATCTCCAGCTTCTCCGGCAGGTCGGTGATGATCGTCGGGTCGGTCTTGAGGCGGCGCAGTACGAACGGGCCGGTGATCCGGCGCAGCCGCTCGGCGACCTCGGCGTCGCCGTGCCGCTCGATCGGTTCGGCGAAGCGCTTGCGGAACGTCGCGGCCGGGCCGAGCAGCCCCGGATTCGCGAACTGCATGATCGACCAGAGGTCGGCGAGCCGGTTCTCCACCGGCGTACCGGTGACCGCGACCCGGTGCCGCGCGGGCAGCGACCGGACCGCCTCGGCCTGGCGGGTGGCGGCGTTCTTGATCGCCTGCGCCTCGTCCACCACCACCCGGTGCCAGTCGACGCCGGCCAGCTCGAACGCGTCCCGGGCGGCCACCGAGTACGTGGTGAGCACCAGGTCCGCCTCGCCCACTGCGGTCGCGAAGCTCTCGCCCCGGGCGCGCTCGGCGCCGTGGTGCACGTGGACGCGCAGCCCGGGCGCGAACTTCGCCGCCTCGCGCTGCCAGTTGCCGACGAGCGACATCGGGCAGACCAGCAGCGTGGGCCCGGCTTCCGGCGGGTCCCCGGCGAGCAGCGCGAGCAGCTGCACGGTCTTGCCGAGGCCCATGTCGTCGGCGAGGATGCCGCCGAGCCCGAGCGACTGGAGGAACGCCAGCCAGGCCAGCCCGCGCCGCTGGTACGGCCGCAGCGTCCCGGTGAACCCCGGCGGCGGGTCGGCCGGGGTGAGCCGCCGTTCCGCCTCACCGGCGAGCAGTTCGCCGAGCGCGCCGTCGGCGACCACGTCCAGCACCGGCAGCTCACCGGCACTGTCGTCACCGGACAGTCCCATCCGGAGCAGGTCGGCCACCGTCAGCTCGCCGGAGGACCGCAGCAGCTTCAGCCCGGCCTCCAGCCGCTGTGGGTCCAGCTCGACCCACCGGCCGCGCAGCCGGACCAACGGCGACTTCAGGTCGGCCAGCGACGCCAGTTCCTCGGCGGTCAGCGGCTCGTCGCCGAGCGCCAACTCCCAGCGGTAGTCGACGAGCGCGTCCAGCCCCAGCTTCCCGGCGGTGGTGGCGACAGCACCCGGCGCGGTACGGCTGCGCGCCCGCAACCGCGCCCCCAGCCGCGACGAGGAACGCCGCCACCACGACGGCAGCAGCACCCCGAACCCGGCCGCGTGCAGCACCGGCGCGCCCTCGCGCAGGAACCGGTGTGCGCCCTCGGCGTCCAGTTCCATGCCCTCGGGCGCGGCGGTACGCAGCGCGGCGTCCACCTCGGGCCACAGCCGGCTGGCCCGGCCCAGCTCGGCGAGAAGCGTCTCCTGCGGCTCCACGCCCCGGGCGGCGAGCGCCGGTGCGGGCCGCTGCCAGATGTGCGCGGCGTCGACCACGAGTCCCGGCTCGTCGGCCGGGTGCAGGCCGAACTCGACCCGCCAGACGGCGTCCTCGACCAGTTCGGCGACCGGATCGACGGCCGGCTCGACGAGTCGGAACGTGGCCCGTACCGCGCCGCCCGCGGCGTCGCGCTGCCAGGCGTCCAGTTCGTCGCGCAGCGTCGCCAGCGCCTCCGGCTCGGCCGGGAAGGCGCGTTCCGGGCCGGTGAGCGCGGCCAGCCAGCGCGGCACCGCGCCGACCGGGCGCATCCCCCGGTGCAGCCGGGTGTCGGTCAAGGCCACCCGGGCGGCGGCGTCGACGAGCGCGTCCAGCGCCTCCGCGACCAGCTCACCGGCCCCGATGTCGTCGACCCGCCCGCTCCACGCGCCGCCCGTCGGACCGCCCGCACCGCCCGCCGGACCGCCCGCACCGGCCGACGCCGCCGCCGCGGCCGCCGGCGCGCCCCAGGGCTCGGGCCGCCACTCCCGGGCGGCGCGGGCCGCCGGTGGCGACGCCGTCGCCAGGTCGCGCGCCCAGCCCGCATCGGTGCCGGTGAGCAGCGGCCGCCAGAGCGCCCACCCGGTCGCCACGTCGTCCACCCCAACGGCCCGCAGCCGCCGCCCGGCCCCCGCGACACCCGCGCCCGAGGCCGCCGATGACCGCCGCGCCGAGGTCCGCCGGCCGGTCGCGGCCGACCCGCCGTCGGATCCACCACCACCGGGGTACGCCTCGAGCACGACCGGCAGCAGCCGGCCGCGTACGACCAGGTCGGCGGCGAAGTCGGCCAGCTCGCACAGGTGACGCAGGCTCGCCCCGACCGGGCCCGGCATCGGGGCTCGCAGCAGCGCGTACGCGTCGTCCGGGGCGTACCCCAGGGCGGGTGCCCGCCATCCGGCGCGGGTGACCGGGCCGCGAACCGGTTCCTCGACGGTGGCCCGGACCAGTTCCGGCGAGTCCAGCGGCGAGCCGGCCCGGGTCGGCAGGTCCAGCCGGACGGAGATCGGCTCGCCGGGCACGCCGTCGAGGGCGGCGGCGAGCGTGGCGTGGTCGGCGGCGAACGGGTGCGGGCGTTCGCGCGGGACGCGGCCGGGACGGCGGGGCGCGCGGGCCGGGAGCGTGCTGTCCTCGGCCCACAGGGCGAGCCCGGCGCCGGGCAGCCACAACCCGTGGATGACCAGCACTGCTCCCCCTCGACGGCGCCCCCGGGGCCGGAAGACGGCGCCCGGGGAGTCAGGATAGGCCGCCGGGCGCCGCTATCGTCGGCGACATGGTCGACCTTCTCGTGATCGGCGGGCTGGGCGTGGACGTCCGGGTCCAGGTGCCCGCGCTGCCGCCGCCCGTCGCCGACTCGCTGCTGGTGCCGCCGATCGACCTGCGGATCGGCAACACCGGCTCCGGGGTGGCGCTGGCCGCGCACGCGCTCGGCCTGCGGGTGGCGCTCGTCGACGTGCTGGGCGCCGACGCGGCCGGGGACGTGGTGCGGGCGGCGCTGGCGCGTACCTCGATCCGGACCACGCTCGCCGGCGCGCCGGCCGGTACCCGCCGCTCGGTGAACCTGGTCGATCCGGCCGGGCGGCGGATGTCGCTGCACGATCCGCGTCCGTGGTCGGGGCCGGTGCCCTTCGGCGAGGCGGAGCTGGCCGCTCTCGTCGCCGAGGCGACCCACGTCCACTTGTCGATCATGGACTGGGCCCGGGACTCGCTGGGGGTGCTGCGCGCCGCCACGTCGGTCTCCACCGACCTGCACGACTGGGACGGCGAGAACGACTACCACCGTCCGTTCGCCCGGATCGCCGACCTGGTCTTCGTGAGCGACACGCGGCTCGGCGAGCGGGCCGCGCAGGAGGCCGCCGAGCTGGCGCCGCGCACGGTGCTGGTCACCGGCGGGGCGGCGGGCGCGACGCTGCACACGCCCGGCGTGCCGCCGACGCACGTGCCCGCCGCCACCCCGCCGGGGCCGGTGGTGGACACCAACGGCGCCGGGGACGCGTTCGCGGCCGGGGTGATCGCCGCCCGGCTGCGCGGCGCGGGCGTCCTCGACGCGGCCCGGTACGCCGCCCGGGTGGCGGCCGCCGCCTGCACCCACGACGGGATGGAGTATCCGGACGGGCTGCTGCCCCGCGAGTGACCGGTCAGATCGCGCCGGTCTCGCCGTCGGTCAGCTCGCGCAGGATGTCGGCGTGCCCGGCGTGCCGGGCGGTCTCCTCGATCAGGTGCACCAGCACCCAGCGCAGCGACACCTCGCCGAGCTGCGGGTGCGGCACCACGTGGTCGAGGTCGAACCGGGCGGCGACCCGGCGGGATTCGTCGCAGGCCGCCTCGTACGCGGCGACGAGCGACTCGACGGTGTCGCCGGCGCCCAGCGCGAAGCTGGCGTCGGCGTCGTCCTGTGAGGTGACGTAGACGTCGCCCGGCTCGGGGGCGAACAGGCAGCGGAACCAGTTCCCCTCGACCAGCGTCAGGTGCTTGAGCAGTCCGGCCAGGGTGGTCAGCGAGGGCACCAGGCGCCGGGTGGCGTCGGCGTCGGTCAGGCCGCGCGTCTTTCGCAGCACTGTGGCCCGGTGGAAGTCGAGGAACGCGTCGAGGATCGCCCGTTCGCCGCCCGTGCGGGCGAGGACCGGACCGAGTGTCGGATCGATCGTCGGGTGCGCCATCCCCGGACCCTAGTACGCGGTGTGCCCACCCCGCTGCCCCGCGTGATCCCCTGCGCGGGCGGGCCGGCCGGGGCAGGATGGGCGCATGGCTTCCACGGTGCAGATCCCCCTGGTGGGCGGTACGGCCGACGGCGAGACCGTCACCGTCGAGCTGGACGTCAACGGCCGCCCGCCGCTGACCCACCACCACCTCGGGTCGAAGGGGCTCGCGGAGGCGCAGATCTACGAGCTGGAGTCGGACGACCAGCCGGGCCGGGAGTGGGTCTACGCCTGGCGCGGCCCGGCGGTCTGACGGCCCGGCTCACAGCGCGTGCGTCAGCGTGCGGGCCCGGATGCTGTCCAGCACGCTGCGGGTCACCTGCGAGGTGCCGCGCGCCTGCTCGCACACCTCCGCGACCCGGCGCGCGGTCGCGTCGGCCCGGGCCTCCCGCTCGTCCCACAGCCGGTCCACCTCGGCCAGCAACGGGCCCTCCACCTCGCGTTCCACGCCGCGCAGCGCCGGCACACCGAGGCGCTGGGCCAGGTCGAAGACCTTTCCGGCGTACGGCAGCGGCAGGAACGGCGTGCCCATCATGGCCGCGAAGATCAGGAAGTGCAGGCGCATGCCGACCGCGAGGTCGAAGTGGCGCATCAGGCCGAGGATCTGCGCCGGGCGGTAGTCGCCGTGCAGGATGCGGCCCCGGTCGGCGGCGGTCATGTGCGACAGCACGCCGTGGGAGTGCCGGATGTCGTCGCGCTCCATCGGCACGAACAGCACGTACGCGTCGATCCGGTGCACCAGGAAGTCACCGATCTGGGCGAGCAGGCGGTGGTAGCCGTCCACGTCGAGCCGTTCGGCGGCCCGGCCCGGCTCGCGCACGCTGAGCCCGACCAGCCGGGAGCCGGCCGGTACGCCCTCCTCGCGCAGCCACTGCTGGGGGAACTCCTCCGGTTCGAGCAGGAACGCGGGGTCGGCGGTCACGGTGATCGGGTTCACCAGGCCGGCCTCCTCCAGCACCATCCGCGACTCCTGGTCGCGGACCGTCACCTCGACGGCCTGCGCCAGCGTCTCGCGCACCATGCCGCTGTCCAGCGTGTCGGTGAGCGGGCCGACCCCGACCGCGTACGTGATCAGCGGCAGCCCTCGTTCCTGGGCGACCCGGACCACCCGCAGGTAACGCCGGGCCTCCTTGTCGTAGAGGATCCCGCCGCCGCCGAGGATGAGCAGGTCGAGCTGGTTGAGCACCGGGGACGAGTCGACCCGGCTGACGCCCTCCCACGGCACCGCCTCGACCTCGGGGTGGGCCAGCGCGGTGTGCGCCGGGTTGCGGGAGAAGACGATGATCCGGGCATGGGGCTCGTGGCGGCGCAGATCGTCCAGCAGACCCGTGAGGATCGCCTCGTCGCCGAGGTTGCGACCGCCGTAGGAGCCGAGCACGCCGATGGTCAGTCCGGTGCGTTCCCTCATCCGTTGCTCCTTCCCAGGGGCGTCCGCGCCAGCGTTCCCGCTGGCCGCCCCGGGTTAACGCAGGGCGAGGAGGCTCAATCGGCGGCGTCGCCGACCAGACGGGAGACCAGGTCCGAGACCACCTGATCGGTGTCGAACCCGGCGTCGATCGAGGTGGTGAGCAGGTCGAGCAGGAGCCCGTCGACCGCGTAGTGCAGCAGCGCCACCTCGTACGCCCCGCCGGGCAGTCCGGCGGCGACGTGGTGGGCGACGTCGTCGGCGTACCCCCGGCGCAGCACGCCGCCGAGCGCGGCCCGCAGCTCCGGGCGGCGCGCGGCCTCCAGCCGCAGCTCGAACAGCGCCCGAGTGAGACCCGGCTCGCGGGTGGTGCGGGCGACGATGTCGCGCAGGTAGTCGGTCATCAGCGCGAGCGACGGCTCGCGGCGGCCGAGGTCGGCCAGCACGGCCGGGTCGGGCGCGATCCGGTCGAAGATCCGTTCGGCCAGGCCGGCGAGCAGCGCCGCGCGGGACGGGAAGTAGTTCGAGGTGGTGCCGGTGGGCACGCCCGCCTCGGCGTCGACCGCCCGGTGGGTCAGCCCCCGTGCGCCCGCGTCGGCGAGCACCCGCAGCCCGGCGTCGGCGAGCAGGGTACGGCGTTCCGGATTCCTGGCCACGCGAACACACTAGCAACAACCACGACAGGTGTTGTACATTCATCGTCGAACCACGACAGCCGTCGTGGATCACCTCGGACATCGGAGCCGGTTTGCGCAAGCTCGTCTACTTCGTCGCCAGCACCCTCGACGGCTTCATCGCCGCACCCGACGGGTCGTTCGACTTCCTCCCCCTGACGCCCGACCTGGCGCCCCACCTGGTGGCCGAGTGGCCCCAGACGCTGCCCACGTTCGCCCACGCCCAGCTCGGCATCGACTCCCCGCCCACCGGCCGCTTCGACACCGTGCTGATGGGCCGCGGCAGCTACGAGCCGGGCCTGAAGCTCGGTGCCACCAGCCCGTACGCCCACCTCGAGCAGTACGTGTTCAGCCGCTCCCTGCCCCCTGCCGACTACCCCGACGTGCACGTCGTCGACGGCGACCCGGCCAACCTCGTCCGCGAGCTGAAGACCCGGCCCGGACGCGACATCTGGCTCTGCGGCGGCGGGCAGCTCGCCGGTCAGCTCCTCGACGAAATCGACGAGCTGGTGGTCAAGCTCAACCCGGTGATCGTCGGCAGCGGCATCAAGCTCGTCGACAGCGGCTTCGACCCACGCCGGCTCACGCTCACCTCGGCGCGCCCGTTCGACGCCGGCGTGGTCGTCCTGCACTACACGCGCAACGATTAACCCGGTTGCCCCGGACGGCGGGCGGCACGCACCGTGGAGCGGTGACGAAGACCCGGCTGCACTGGCACGAACTACCCGCACACGTCCGCCACGGGGTCGAGGCCGTCCTCGGCGACCGGGTGGTGGCGGCGCTGTCGCAGCCGGGCGGCTTCTCCCCCGGCACCGCCGACCGCGTCCGTACCGCAGGCGGTGGCCGGGCCTTCGTCAAGGCGGTCAGCCCGGCGCAGAACGACCGCAGCCCCGACCTGCACCGCGCCGAGGCCCGCATCGCCGCCGCCCTGCCGCCGGACACGCCCGCGCCCCGGCTGCTCGGCAGCTACGACGACGGGCA
The DNA here is from genome assembly GCF_055362685.1 of Micromonospora sp. SYSU B005. Classification (NCBI taxonomy): domain Bacteria; kingdom Bacillati; phylum Actinomycetota; class Actinomycetes; order Micromonosporales; family Micromonosporaceae; genus Micromonospora; species Micromonospora sp. SYSU B005. The sequence continues at coordinate 33,126 of NZ_JAXCFU010000022.1, forward strand.
CTGGATCGCGCTGGTCTTCGCCGACGTCGAGGGCCGGCACCCGGTCACCCCGTGGCGGGCCGGCGAGCTGGCCGCCGTGCTGTCCACGCTGGAGACCATGGCCGCCGCGCTCACCCCGGCACCCGCCGTCGCGACCACACCCACCGCCGCCGAACGGCTCGCCCACGACTTCGGCGGGTGGCGGCGCCTCGCGGCCGACCCGCCGGCCGACCTCGACCCGTGGGCCCGGTCCCACCTGCCCGAACTGTGCGCCGCCGCCGACCGGGGACTGGCCGCGCTCGACGGCGGCACGCTCTGCCACGTCGACGTGCGCGCCGACAACCTGCTGCTCGGCCCGGACGGGTCGGTCACCGTCGTCGACTGGCCGTGGGCCTGCCGCGGGCCGGCCTGGCTGGACACGTTGCTCACCGTCGTCAACGTGCAGGTGTACGGCGGACACGACCCCGACGCGCTGCTGGCCGCCCAGGCATTGACCGCAGGTGCCGACCCGGCCGACCTGACCGGAGTGCTCGCGGGGTTCACCGGGTTCTTCCTCGACGGCGCCCGCCAGCCACCCCCACCCGGCATCCCGACCGTGCGGGCGTTCCAGCGCCTGCAGGGCGAAGCACTGCTCCCCTGGCTCACCCACCGCCTGAAGACCTGACCCGCCCTCGCGCCCCCGCCCCCGCCCAGGCGCACCCCCGGCGGCCGTCCTCCGCGGCCGCTCGCGTCGCCGAGCGCCCACCTCCGCCGATCTTGGAGTTATGGCGCCCCGGATATCCTTTTTGCGCGCCTTATGAGGTGCCACAACTTCAAGATCGCCGAGGCGCGGACGCGCGGCGGCGCGGACGGCGCGGCCTCAGCTGGAAGCGGGGACGCGCAGGGGGTCGGCGAACAAGGGTGCGAAGCCCAGTTCGGCGGCGCCGATCAACGTCGCGTCGTAGCCGAGCGCGGACACACGCAGCCGGGCCTTGTCGCGGGAGATGGGCAGCACGTTCGCGGCGATCCGGCTGCGGACGTGACTGGCGCAGACCGGGAAGACCTCGCTGAGCGTGCCTCCGAAGATCACCACGCCGGGGTTGAACAGGTTGATCACGTTTGCCACGCCGATGCCCAGCCAGTCACCGATGTGCCGCAGCGCCTCCTGCGCTGCCGGTTCCCCCTGAGCGGCGGCGGCGACCACGGCGCGTACCGCCTCGCGCCCCTTCTCCCGCGCGGGGCGGCCCGCGACGTCGAGCAGCGCCCGCTCGCCGACCTCGGCCTCCAGGCACCCGCGCGAGCCGCAGCCGCACGGCCGCCCCTGGTACGGGTTCACGAGCATGTGCCCGACCTCGGAGGCGTACCCGCCGTCGCCGTCGAGCAGTTCCCCGCCGACGATGATCCCGCCGCCGACACCCACGTCCCCGTGCAGGTAGACGAGGTTCTGCACGCCGACCCCGGCGCCGCGCTGATGCTCGGCCAGCGCCCCGAGGTGTGCCTCGTTGCCGACCAGGACGGGCAGGCCCAGGTCCAGCCGCCGGGCCAGCTCGGCACCGAACGCCTGGTCGACCCACCCCATGTCCGGTCCGAAGCGGACCATGCCGTCGCCCGGCCGGATCATGCCGCAGTAGGAGGCGCCCACGCCGACGCAGACCGATCCGGGTGGCGCGGCATGGTGCAGGGCCCGCCCGAAGTCGGCGAGCACCGAGACCACGGAGTCGAGGTCGGCACCGGCCCGTGGCCGTTCCGCCTCCAGCCGCGCCGCCACCACACCGCCGAGCCCGACGCGGGCGGCCACGAGCCGGTCCACAGCGATGTCGAAGGCGAGGACGTAGACGGTGTCGGAGGCGGGACGCACCACACGCGAGGGACGCCCGGCCCGACCGCTGCCGCTCGCCGTCACCTCGCGCACCAGGCCGGCCGCCGCCAGTTCCGCGGTGAGTGCCATGACCGTGCTGCGGTTGACGCCCATCCACTCGGCCAGCTCGACGCGCGTGACCGGGCCGGTCAGGTGGACGCGCCGCAGCAGCGCGCCGAGGTTGAGCCGGCGGCTGTCCCCCTGCGCGTGCCGGTCCGCTGCCAGACCTTTCAGCATCGACCACTCCGTCGGATGGCGACTGGCTCGTGGCCCCCAGGGTAGTGGCCATACATTGACCGCTGCCAGCGCATACCCGGAGTACGGCCCCGCCGAACGTCGGAGTTGCTTCCGACGACCAAAGAGCCCACGACGACCCATTGACAAACTCGACTATTTTGTGCCGCGCTTCCGACGAGCCTTGTCATCGGATCCACGGATAGCGCTGCCGAGTTCCGCGAGTCTCTCGTCGGCACGGCGGCGTCGGTGCTTCACCCATTCTTTGCCTTCGGCAGCAACACCTTCGAGTACGTGCAAGGTGTTCCCAAGCCCAGCGGCGTCGAGCGACAGCTCGGCGATCTTGGTGGCGCTCTCGTCGTACTGGAGGGTTTCGTTCTCGGGTTCGCTCACTCGGAGCGAGATCGGCTCTCCGCTGAACAACGTCAGTTCGAATACCTGCTGCTGCTTGGCGATGCCGTCGATCCGGACCGCGGCGACGGCATCGAAACGATAGTTGAGCCGTTGGGTGACGCGGCTGACGACCGTCTCGAAGTCGAGGTCGATATTTACTTGCCGCACGCCGTCGTCTGTCAGCAGGAACAGCAGCAGACGGTATCGCGAGTAACGCCACGGCCCTTGCGGGTACCGTGCCTTCTTACAAGGGGGAGCAGGCGCCTCGATGAAGGCGTGTGCAATTATCTGGCTCGGGTGGAGCCGGTATTGCCGCATGGCCTTATCGACCAAGACTTTCCGGTCGCTCTCCAACCAGGCAGCCATCTCTGTGTCTGACGGCTTGTCGGACAGCTTCTCGCACCATCGGTGGTACGCCGCCCAGCGTGCCGCATCCTTGACTTCCCTCTCCGCTTGATCGTCGGCGACCCTACGTCGCTCGGCGACGATGCGGAACGAGGACCGCACCGCTGGCACGGCAGACGCCGCCGCGAGCAGGATCCATCCTGCGCCCGTCAGAGGAGCGCTTGTCACGACGGCCGGGACGAACCAGAGGCTTCCGAGGGCGAGCAGAGCCAGCCCGCCGACCTGGAGCGCCTTGGACTTGACCGGCGTGCGCAGTGCCTGACGATAGGCCGTCAGAGTGTCTTGCTCCCACTGCCTTCGCACGTCGCCGACGAGATACCGAACGAGCCAGGCGACGCGGTTGGCGTCGATACGCTGCTCACGGTAAAGCTCGACTAGTTCGTCGCGGAGGTGCCGCTGGATGCCCGCTGTCTGGGAGCGCCAGTAGGTCCGGTCAGTTCCATCGGGAACATATCGACCAAAATAGCGATTGAAAAGCACGTCCATCTTGCGGGCGAAGCCTCCCTGGGGCGCTTCTCGCCCCCGTTGCCGGGGTGGACGGATCTCTGCTTCCTTCGCGCGCAGCCGCGCCGCGCGGTAGTACCGCTCCGCCCCGCCGAGGCAGAAGGCGCCCAGTCCGACCAAGCCGGCGAGCAGTCCGAGCAGCGGGTCGAGCATGCCGCGAGCCGCGACGAGCACAATCATCTGCACCACCGCGAGGGTGAACGCAGCGGCGCCGATACCAGCGCGGAGCTGATCACGAAGAGGGACAGCAGCGGGCCGCACTGGCAATGTCCGAGGTTGGGCGGGTGTGGGATGGAAGAATTTCCAAACCCGGTTGAGTCGGTTCCCGGCTGTGCGCTGCGATTCGGCCAGCGCCACGGACTTTCGCCACATGGCCTCCTGTATCGCGCCGTCGAGCAGTGCCTCAAGATGGCCGTAGATCTCGTCGCGCTGACGCTGCTTCAACGCGTCGATTTCCTTGACTGCACGATCCGTCTCCGCGACGCCAGCAGGAGCCAGGAGGTGATGGATGATCACACTCGAGCCTGCTGCCCATTCATCATGATCGTCGAGGCGGGACAGACCGGCGCAGACGGCCTCGAGATGCTCCAGCTCCTGGTCGGACAGCTGACGCAGCGTGCGTCCGCTCAACAGGGCGATAAGCCGGTAGAACTGGACTTCCGTCGTGAGATAGCCCCTGGCGACCGCCTTCTCAATGAGCATCCGCGCCCGGTCACGCACCCGCCCATCGAGATACTTCAGCCCGAGGGTGAACTCCTCTTCAGGGCTGGAGCCCGGCGGCACCCGGTAGAAGTTGATGTCGCCATGAACTACCCCCGCCTGCACGCCGACGTGGGCATTCCCTTTCGCGACGTTTGTCGTAGTCGAGGCAGTCATCACATCTCCCGCACCACAGCGATGATCGCCGCGAGCCGCACCGCCAACTCAGACACGTCGGCCACTAAGCCCCGCAACCGCAGGAGCGCGACCATCAGACCACTCCTCTTCTCGGTTGTGCCTGCCGAGACGCATGCGGTTGCCGTCTCCAGTTCCGACTCGGCTGCGGCATAGGTTTCTTCGTTCAGTTGCCCGTCAAGGTGGGCCTGCTTGAGACGGGTTCGCAGTTCCGCGATGCTGGCTGCCAGGTCGATCGACTCATCGGCCCCGCCGCCGATAGTGACGTTGCCATTGATCTGCCCGGCCTGTACCCCGACACGGGCGTTGCCGGTGGCGACGTTGCGATTGTTGATCGACATCGTGGAGCTCCTGTCACTCTCGGAACCGCCTTGGCTGGCAGATCCATCGATGATCAGTTCTCGCGCCAACGCGGTGGCGTAGACGGCGGCGTGACGTGCGGCTTTTCGTTGCCAGTCCTGCCCGTCGGTGGCTGCCTTGCTGCCGTCGGCATGGTCGCTAACGCCACGAACGACCACCACGGGCAGGGCACGGTTGAGATGGCCAGCCTGGGCCACGCCAGCCGCCTCCATTTCGATCGCGACAGCATCGTTGTAGTGCTGACGGATCCAGCGGGCCTGTTCGGAGATGCCCGAGTCCTGGACCACCTCTCCCGCAGCGATCGGGCCGAAATGGACGAAGGGATCTGATCCTGGGGGAAGACTGCGACGCCAAACACTGGACCTGGCGACGTGATGGGCGATCTGGTCGGCCTCATGTGGGATCTCCCACGCCTTCGGCCTGGCCTTCAAGCCGTCGTCTTCGCTGGTACCGCCGTGATAGGCATAGATCTTGCTGGCGACGACGACGTCGCCCAGTCGGATGTTGGGCCACAGACCACCGGCGACTCCCACGAACAGCACCGCCGCCGGGGAGAATTCGGCCATCGCCCGCTCCGCGAGCACCGCAGCCGGATGATTGCCCTTCCCAACCAAACCCAGCGCGATCCGGCAGCCGCTCTGGTCGATCCCGCCAACCTCGAAGCGGGTGCCGGCCGGATGGCGGCGCACCTGGAGGTCGACCAGTTGATCGCGAACCGCTTCATACTCAAGGTCCAGTGCCGTGAGAATCACGACGAGGCCGCTGTTCGTGCTCACGTTGTCTCCTTGTTTTCCAGACCATGGGGTCGGGTCATCGGGGGGTGGAGAGTCGTGCAAGGGCCGGGACGGAAAAGCCGAGCGGGACGGCCCCCTTCGGGCTTCTTGTAAGTCGGGCCAGCCGGGACAATGAAGCCGTCCACGCTCTGCACTTTCCGGTAGAAGTTCCGTGGATCCAGTCGCACGCCCCACGCCGCTTCGTAGACCTCCTGGAGCTCTGCGATCGTGAAAGTCGGGCCGCAGAAGGCAGTGGCTATCGCGGAGCGCTCCAGCTTTTCGCGCGCCCGCTCGACACCGTCGGCGAGGATCTGCTCATGATCGAAGGCGAGCTGTGTCTCATCTGACAACGCCTGCGCCACAGGGATCCAACACGCCTGTGAGGCGTCAGTGCCGGCAATCGGCTCGGGCAATCGAGGCGCGATGGCCAGGTAAGCCGCCGAGATTACCCGCCCTCGCGGGTCACGATCCGGCGCACCATAGACGCCGAGTTGCTCGAGGTGCAGTTGATGTGGCCCCAAGCCAGCCTCCTCGGCAAGCTCTCGTTGGGCAGCCTCTACGAGATCTTCCTTCTCATGGTTAAGGAACCCGCCGGGCAGGGCCAAGGCACCTCGGTAGGGCTCGATCCCACGCTCGATCAACAGCACCTGTAGGCAGGATTCCCGCAAAGTGAGGATGACGAGGTCAACCGCAAGAAGAACGGCCGGGGGAACCCAGCGATCGTCAGACATGAATCGACCATAGACTTACTGTCACTCTGACAGGAAGGCGGCCGACTGTCGGATTTCAGCGGGGGCACCGGGAAGGAGGTTGCGTCTTCGACGCCGATGGCGGGCAAGGAGGTCGACACTCGATCGGCGTCCACCCTCAACAGATGGCGGCCCATCAGGCCAAGACGAGCGTGGGTGGCTGGCCGCAACGGGCACCTGACTGCCGGGCGGCTCGCTGAGACTGGTTCGCCGCAGGTTGAGCGGAGAGGGTTGCGAACACACCGAGGTCACCCGGGCCGGGCGGGCACTACCTCCACCGCATTGACTGCCGGGTTGGGCACGACGGCGAGCGGGCCAGCCGGCTGGGCTGGCGGTGGAGGGCGGGTGGAACGTCACGGGTGTCTCCCGCAGGCCGGGAGACACCCGTGATGTTCCAGTCGGCGCGGACGGGCGCGCCGGAGGACTACTCGGCTTCGCGGACCGGGCTCTGCGGCACCACCATCACCGGCCGGTGGGCGCGGTGCAGCGTGGCCATCGCGACGCTGCCGAGCAGGATCTTGCGGACCGCCGTGCGGCCGCGCGAGCCGACCACGACCAGGCTCGCCTTGCGCTCGGTGGCGACGGCGGAGAGCGCGTCGGCCACCGCGCGGCCGGGAGCACCGCCGCCGGCGCGCACGCGCACGGTGGTCACCGGCTGCCCGTCGACGGTGTCCGGCGTGTCCCCCTCGTCGCCGTCCACGGCGGCCAGGACGATCTCCCGCTCGGGGAAGAGGCGGCGGGCGGCGGCGAGCGCGGCCTCGGATCCGCCCGAGGCGTCCCAGCCGACCACCACCGGCCCGGCGGCCAGCGCGTCGTACTCGTCGGTCAGTAGCGGGTGCGGCACGACCAGCACGGGACGCGGGCTGTAGTGCACGGCCATGTCGGAGACGCTGCCGAGCACCGCGCGGGCGCCGCCGAGGCCCCGCGAACCGAGCAGCAGCACGTCGGCCTGTTTCTCGTCGGCCAGCTCGGCGAGGCGGAGCCCTTCACCGCCGTAGCTGCGGCACACGAGCGGCTCGGCGTCCCAGCCGGCGGCCCGGCCCAGCATGACGCCGACCGCAGTCATCCGGTCGGCCTCCCGGCCGCCCTCGCGCTCGATCGCCTCGACGAACACGTTGATGTTGCGGGTGCCGGTCCAGAGCCGCTTGCGGAGTTCCTCGCTGGCGAACGGAGGCGTCCACAGATGCCCGATCCACGCGTGCGCGCCGGGGAACAGCAGCGCGCCCACCTCGATGGCGGCGCTAGCGGCCGGAGACCCGTCGTAACCCACCACCACTTGCCTGCCGTGCTCGTCGCTCACCGCACCCAACCTCTCTCACCGACGACATCTCACAAGATCGTATCCGGGCCCGGACCGCGTCCGAGCCGGATCATCCGCCACGGAATCATCGGTACGCTGGGCGGATGAGCACCCCGGACCTGTCGTACCTACTCGACCACACCAGCCACGTGTTGCGTACCCGGGTGGCGGCGGCGCTCGCCGAGATCGGGCTGACCGCACGGATGCACTGCGTGCTCGCGCACGCGCTGCCCGAGGAGCGTACGCAGATCCAGCTCGCCGAGATGGGCGACATGGACAAGACGACGATGGTGGTGACGGTCGACGCGCTGGAGCGGGCCGGGCTGGCCGAGCGGCGTCCGGCGCGCACGGACCGGCGGGCGCGGATCATCGCGGTCACCGAGGAGGGTGCCCGGGTCGCCGCGCGCAGTCAGGAGATCGTCGACCGGGTGCACGCCGAGGCACTCGCGAGCCTGCCGGAGGACGAGCGGAAGGTCTTCCTGCGCGCGCTGGAGCGCCTGGCCGCCGGTCACCTGGCCACGCCGGTGCAGAGCCCGAAACCGGCCCGCCGCGCCCGCCAATAGTCCCTCAATAGATTGTCTGTAACGGAACTATCCGCTACGGTCTCTCCTGTCGCACCTCTCGACAGGAGGACTCCATGTCCGCTCCCCGCTCCCGGCGGGTCGCCCTCGGCGTGCTCGCCACCGGCGCCCTGATGACCATCCTCGACGGCAGCATCGTCACCGTGGCGATGCCGGCCATCCAGCGCGACCTGCGCTTCTCCCCCGCCGGCCTGAGCTGGGTGGTGAACGCGTACCTGATCGCGTTCGGCAGCCTGCTCCTGCTCGCCGGCCGGCTCGGCGACCTGATCGGGCGCCGGACGATGTTCCTCGGCGGCACCGCGCTGTTCACCGCCGCCTCCGTGCTGGCCGGGGTGGCGGCGAACAGCGCCACGCTCGTCGCGGCCCGCTTCCTCCAGGGCGTCGGCAGCGCGGCGGCCACGGCGGTGAGCCTCGGCATCCTGGTCACGCTCTTTCCCGAGGCCGCCGGGCGGGCGCGGGCGTTCGCCGTGTTCGCGTTCACCGGCGCGGCCGGGGCGGCGATCGGTCAGGTCGCCGGCGGCCTGCTCACCGACGCGCTGGGCTGGCACTGGATCTTCCTGATCAACCTGCCGATCGGCCTTGCGACGATCGCGCTCGCGGTCCGTACGCTGCCCGCCGACCGGGGCCTGGGCCTGGCCGCCGGAGCCGACGTGGCGGGTGCGGTGCTGGTCACCGCCGGGCTGGTGCTCGGCATCTACACGGTGGTCACGATCGAGCGGTACGGCGCGACGTCCGCGCACACGCTCGGCCTGGGCGCGCTCGCCGCCGCGCTGGTCGCCGGGTTCGTGGTCCGGCAGGCCACCGCGCGCCGTCCGCTCATGCCGCTGCGGCTGCTGCGCTCGCGCGGCGTCGCCGTGGCGAACGTGGTGCAGATCCTCACCGTGGCCGCGACGTTCGCGTTCCAGGTCCTCGTCACGCTCTACCTTCAGCAGGTGCTCGGCTACGACGCCACAGGCACCGGGCTGGCGCTGCTGCCGGCAGCGGTAGTCATCGGCGCGGTGTCGCTCGGCGTCTCGGCCCGGCTCAACGCCCGCTTCGGCGAGCGGGCCGTGCTGATCGCCGGGCTCACGCTGCTCGCCGCCATGTTCGCGCTGCTGGCCCGGGTGCCTGCGGACGGCCGCTACCTGCCCGACGTGCTCCCGGTGATGCTGCTCGCCGGCGGGTTCGGACTGGTGCTGCCGGCGCTCACCGCGCTCGGCATGTCCGCCGCGCGCGCCGAGGACGCCGGTCTCGCCTCCGGGCTGTTCAACACCACCCAGCAGCTCGGAATGGCGTTCGGCGTCGCGGTGCTGTCCACGCTGGCCGCCGCCCGTACCGCGGACCGGGTCGCGCTCGGCGACGACCGGGCCGCCGCCCTGACCAGCGGCTTCCACGCGGCGTTCGCGGTCGGCGCGGGGCTCGTGGTGGTCGCCGTCGTGCTCGCGTACGCGCTGCTGCGCCCGCGCACGGCGGAGCGCGCCGACGCCCCGGCGCTCGTGGGGTGAGTCAGCCGGGGGCGCGCGCCGGATGGGTGAGGAACGGCAGCACCGCGGCCGGCAGCGCGGGCGAGGCCACCACGTCGTAGTGGGTGAGCCCCGGCAGCACCGCGAGCCGGGACGCGGGCCGGGCGGCACCGTCGCCGCCCGCGTCCCGGTGGTCGCCGCCGAGCAGGCCGAAGAACTCCGCCGCGTGGCTCACCGGGATCTCGTCCGCGTCGGCGAAGACCAGCAGCACCGGCATGGGCAACGCGGCCACCTCGGCGGACCAGTCGTAGTCCCGGCGCAGCAGTTCCCCGTTGCGGGTCCAGAGCAGCGGCCAGTCCTGCGGGCGGGGCGCCAGCCGCGCGTACCGCTCGTACGGCGGGGTGCCGCGCATGCGCTCGGCGGCGCGCTCGTCGTGGGCGGACATCGCGGCGAGCGTCTCCGGGTACCAGCCGCGCCGCCGGAACGGCGTGGAGACGAGCACCAGGCGGCGGACCAGGGCGGGGTGCTGGATCGCGGTACGCAGGGCCACCCCGCCGCCGAGCGAGTAGCCGAGCACGTCGGCGTTCGGCAGGCCGAGGTGACGCAGCAGCCCGGCCACGTCGTCGGCCATCGACTCGTACCGCAGCGGCCGGTCCAGACCACCGGTGCGGCCGTGGCCCCGCAGGTCGACGGCGATCAGCCGGCGGCGCGCGGCGAGCGCCTGCCGGACCGGCGCGAACGTCTCCGCCGACCCGTATCCGCCGTGCAGCAGGACGAGCGGCTTGCCGACGCCGTGCTCCTCGTACCAGATCCGCAGCCCGCCGACGTCCGCATAGGTCACCCGCCGATCGTCGCGCCCCCGGCGCCGTGGCGGGCGCGTTTACCGGCGCGCCGGTATCAGCGGGACGCGCGGGGGCGGGCGCGCAGGTGGGCGCGTTCACCCTGGCTGCCGAAGAGGCTGAGGAACTCCACCCCCTCGCTGTCGGCGCGGCCGAACCAGTGCGGTACGCGGGTGTCGAACTCGGCCGCCTCACCGGGTTCGAGCACCAGGTCGTGCTCGCCGAGCACGAGCCGCAGCCGCCCGTTGAGCACGTAGACCCACTCGTACCCCTCGTGGGTCTTCGGCTCGGGCTCGGACCGCCCACCGGCCGGGATGATCAGCTTGTACGCCTGGATGCCGCCCGCGCGGCGGGTGAGCGGCAGCATGGTCATCCCGAACGCGGCGACCGGCCGCAGGTGGACGCGGGGGTCGCCGGTTGGTGGGGCGCCGACCAGTTCGTCGAGCGTGACGCCGTGCGCGCGGGCCAGCGGGAGCAGCAGTTCCAGCGTCGGCTTGCGGCCGCCGGACTCCAGCCGGGACAGCGTGCTCACCGAGATGCCGGTGGCGGCGGAGAGGTCGGTGAGCGTGGTCTCCCGCTCGCGGCGCAGCGCGCGCAGCCGGGGGCCGACCGCGTCGAGGGCCTGATCGAGGTCGTCGTCCATGCCCATGAGTTTGCCACATCAGCAACAGAGTTTGCAGTTCTGCTGGACCTCGCCGCAGTCTGGTCGCGGAGGTGGTCACGATGACCGAGAACTACGAGGTACTGGTGATCGGCGGCGGCGCGGCCGGGCTCAACGGCGCGCTCATGCTGGCCCGGGCACGCCGGTCGGTGCTGGTGGTGGACGGGGGCGAGCCGCGCAACGCGCCCGCCGACGGCGTGCACGCCCTGCTGGGGCACGACGGCGTGCCGCCGGCCGAGCTGCTGGCGCGCGGCCGCGACGAGGTGCGCCGCTACGGCGGGCACCTGACCGAGGGCCGGGTCGAGACGGTGGACCGCGACGGCGACGGGTTCGCGGTGGCGCTCGCCGACGGCCGCCGGGTACGCGCCGGGCACGTGCTGGTCGCCACCGGCCTGATCGACGAGCTGCCCGACGTGCCCGGCCTGCGCGAGCGCTGGGGGCGGGACGTGGTGCACTGCCCGTACTGCCACGGCTGGGAGGTGCGCGAGCGGCCGATCGGGGTGATCGGCACCGGCCCGATGTCGGTGCACCAGACGCTGCTGTTCCGGCAGTGGAGCGACGACGTGGTCTACCTGCGGCACACCGCGCCGCCGCTCACCGACGAGCAGGCCGAGCAGCTCGCCGCGCGCGGCGTGCCGGTGGTCGAGGGCGAGGTCGCGGCCGTCGAGACGGCCGGGGACCGGCTGACCGGGGTACGCCTGCGCGACGGCCGAACCGTCGAGCGCGAGGTGCTCACCGTCGCGCCCCGGATGGTGGCGCGCGCCGGGTTCCTGGCCGGGCTGGGCCTGCGCCCGCAACCGCACCCCAGCGGGATGGGCGAGTACCTGCCGGCCGACGAGTCGGGGCGTACCGATGTGCCCGGGGTGTGGGTCGCGGGCAACGTGACGAACCTGTCGGCGCAGGTCGGCGCCGCCGCGGCGGCGGGCGCCTGGACCGCGGCGATGATCAACGCGGATTTGGTGCAGGCGGAGACCCGGCGGGCGGTCGAGGCGCACCGTGGCGCGCGGGCGGGTGGGTGACCAAGAATCATCCCTAACCTGACAATTCTTCCCCTAGGTTGAGTCGGAGAGGGCAGTCGGAACCTGGGGGGCGATGTGAAGGGCTATCCGGCGATCGAGGATCACGGGCTCATCGGCGACCTGCAGACCGCCGCGCTGGTGACCTGTGACGGAACGATCGACTGGTTCTGCGCGCCACGCTTCGACTCGCCGAGCATCTTCGCCGCGCTGCTCGACAAGGACAAGGGCGGCTTCTTCCAGATCGCCCCGCACGAGGTCCGGTACGTCACCAAGCAGCTCTACCTGCCCGGCACACCGATCCTGATCACCCGGTTCATCAGCGCGGACGGCGTCGCCGAGGTGATGGACTTCATGCCGGTCACCGGCGAGCGGGTCACCGACTCGCACCGCGTCGTGCGCATGGTCAACATGGTGCGCGGCAGCATGCGCTTCCGGGTGGAGTGCCGGCCCCGGTTCGACTACGCACGCCAGAGCCACGAGCTGGAGCGGCACCGCAACGGTTACCTGTTCCGCAGCCCGTCCGCGACGCTCACCTTCAACCCGATCGACCCGGTTCGGCAGCTGTGGGCCCAGACCGGCGAGATCCGCATGGAGGGCGGCGACCTCATCGCGTACGGCACCCTCAACGAGGGCGACACCGGCGGGGTGATCCTGGAGACCGGAAGTGAGGAACCCCGGACCATCCCGCAGGAAGAGGTCCAGGGCATGTTCGAGTGGACCCGGGACTACTGGCGGCGCTGGGTCGAACGCTCCCGCTACACCGGCCGCTGGCGGGAGATGGTCGAGCGCTCGGCGATCACGCTCAAGCTCATGACGTACGCGCCGACCGGCGCGATGATCGCCGCCCCGACCGCCGCGCTGCCCGAGCTGGTCGGCGGCTCCCGCAACTGGGACTACCGCTACACCTGGGTACGCGACACCTCGTTCTCGGTGCACGCGCTGCTCGGCCTCGGGTTCACCGAGGAGGTCAGCCGGTACATGGACTGGCTCGACGAGCGCATCCGCGAGGCCGGCGACCACCAGGACCCCCTGAAGATCATGTACCGGGTGGACGGGTCCTCGGACCTGCACGAGGAGGTGCTCGACCACCTGGAGGGGTACCGGGGCTCCCGCCCGGTGCGGATCGGCAACGGCGCGGCCGACCAGATCCAGCTCGACATCCACGGCGAGGCGCTGTACGCCATGCACCTCGCCGACGAGCAGGGCATCCGTGTGTCGCACCAGGTGTGGAAGAGCACCGTGCGCCTGATCGACTGGCTCTGCCACAACTGGGACCAGCGCGACGCCGGGATCTGGGAGAGCCGCCACCACCCCCGCAACTACACGTTCGGCCGGGTGATGTCCTGGGTGGCGCTGGACCGGGCCATCCGCCTGGCCACCCGCACCGGCCGGCCCGGGGACATGCACTGCTGGACCGAGCAGCGCAACCGGATCTACAACCAGGTCATGGCCCGCGGTTACCACCGGGAACGCGGCAGCTTCGTGCAGGCGTACGACGAGAACGTGCTCGACGCCGCGCTGCTCTACATGCCGGCGGTCGGTTTCGTCACGCCCAGCGACCCGCTCTGGCTGTCCACGCTGGAGTCGATCGAGCGGGATCTCGTCTCGGACAGCCTGGTCCACCGGTACGACCCGCTGCACTCCCCCGACGGGCTGCCCGGCCACGAGGGCACGTTCAACATGTGCACCTTCTGGTACGTCGAGGCGCTGGCCCGCTCCGGCCGGCTGGACGACGCCCGACTCACCCTGGAGAAGATGTTCACCTTCAGCAACCACCTCGGCCTCTACGCCGAGGAGATCGCCTCCACCGGTGAGCAGATCGGCAACTACCCGCAGGCGTTCAGCCACCTCGCGCTGATCAACTCGGCGCTGGCGGTGAACGACCTGCTCGACGCCGAGGCCTCCGCCCGCCTGCGCCGATAATCCCGGTGATCTCCGGTCCTGCTCCGGGTAGTGTCGACCGCATGAGGTTCCACGCCGCCGTCATGAAGCCCTGGTCCCTCCGCTGACGGCGGCAGGGTGACCGGCTTCTTCTGACGTACCAGCTCTGCTCCGCCGTCCTGGCGTTCCCGCCGGGCGGTGTCCTCGCGCTGCCCGGCTCCACGACGAGCCGAAGAGCGGACTGTGAACAACCTCGACAACATCCCTTCATCCCCGTTCGCCTCGAACAGCCTGCTGCCCGCCGGGCACCGGGCGCACGTCCGGGCCGACGGCGTCCGCGTCGTACGCGGCGGCCGGGTCGTGCTGTCCGACGTCGGCGTGACCGTCTCCGCCGGATCCCGCCTGGCGGTCGTCGGCGAGAACGGCCGCGGCAAGACCACACTGCTTCACGTGCTGGCCGGCATCCTCGTGCCCGACCAGGGCACCGTGGAACGGCTGGGCACGATCGGCGTCGCCCGGCAGAACCTGGAGGCACGCAGCGGCGAGACGGTGGGCACGCTCGTCCACGGGGCGATCCGGGAGTCCGAACGCGCGCTGCGGGCACTGGACGACGCCGCCGACGCGCTGGCCGAGGGCCGGGCGGGCGCGGACGACGCGTACGCGGCAGCGCTCGACGCGGCGACCCGGCTGGACGCCTGGGACGCGCAGCGTCGCGTCGACGTGGCGCTGGCCGGTCTCGACGCCTGCCCGGACCGGGACCGCCCGCTGGCGACGCTGTCGGTCGGCCAGCGCTACCGGGTCCGGCTGGCGTGCCTGCTCGGGGCGCGGGTCGACCTGCTGATGCTGGACGAGCCGACCAACCACCTCGACGCGGACAGCCTGGCCTTCCTCACCGCGCGGCTGCGCGAGCACCCGGGCGGCGTGGTGCTGGTGACCCACGACCGCGCCCTGCTGCGGGACGTGGCCACGGAGTTCCTGGACCTCGACCCCAGCGCGGACGGGCGACCGCGCCGCTATGCCGGGGACTACGCCGCCTGGCAGGACGGGCGCCGCCGCGACTTCGCGCACTGGGTACGCGACCACGAGGCGCAGCAGGCCGAGCACCAGCGGCTGGCCGACGCGGTACGGGAGGCGCAGGGCCGGCTCAGCACCGGCTGGCGTCCGGAGAAGGGCCACGGCAAGCACCAGCGCCAGTCCCGCGCGCCCGGCCTGGTCCAGGCGCTGCGTCGCCGGCAGGAGGCGCTCGACGAGCACCGGATCACCGTCCCGGAGCCGCCGCAGCCGCTGCGCTGGCCGCCGCTGGACACCCGGGCCGGACTGCCGATCCTGCGGTGCCACGACGTGACGGTGACCGGGCGCCTGCGTACCCGGGTCACGCTCACGCTCGACGGCGGGGACCGCCTGCTGGTGACCGGGCCCAACGGCGCGGGCAAGTCGACGCTGCTCTCCGTGCTGGCCGGCGACCTCGCGCCGTCGACCGGCGAGGTCCGTCACCCGTCCGGCGCGCGGGTGGCGTACCTCGGTCAGGAGGTGCCCGACTGGCCGGAGGCGATGCGCGCCCACGACCTGTACGAGCAGCACGTGGGACGGCTCCACTCCACCGGGCGTCTCGGCTCCGGCACCGCCCTGCCGCTGGGCGCGACGAACCTGCTCGACGCCGAGGCCCGGCGTACCCCGGTCGGCCGGATGTCGCACGGACAGCAACGGCGGCTGAACCTGGCGCTGCGCCTGGCCGAACGTCCCGACCTGCTGATCCTCGACGAACCCACGAACCACCTGTCCGCGCCGCTCGTCGACGACCTCACCGCGGCCCTGCTGACGACCCGGGCGGCGGTAGTAGTCGCCACCCACGACCGGCAGATGCTCCACGACCTGGCGGCCTGGCCCACGCTGCCGCTCGCCGCCCCGGTCCCGGACCGGCGGGTGGCGGCGTTCGCCCCTCCGACGCCGCCAGGTCGTTCGATCACAGAGGGTCATGCGTCTCCGGAAGAGTGATACTCCGAGCGATATGCCTGAGAGTCATAAACATGCCTCTCAGGCATACTCACTTCTCGTCACCACGTCCTCACCGGGCTGGACCGGCTGGCTACCGTCGGGTCCCGGGACAGTCAGCGAAGGAGCGGCGGGATGGCTGTCGACGGAGCGGACGCCGGGCACGTCGGCCGCCCCTCGCGCTACGAGGAGGCCGTCCTCGGCCTGCTGCGGGGCGACGGGGCGACCGCGCTGACAGCCGGCCTCTGGCTGCTCGTCACGTCCCTGTTCACCGGGCTGTTCCTGACCTTCGTCGGCTGGCAGGTGTGGGAGAACCGCATGCTGGAGACCAGGGGCCGGATCGCCGAGGCGCAGGTGGTGCGCGCCAACTACGAGGGGCGCGGCAAGTCCCTGAACGTCGTCTACATGTCGGGACCGGTGGGCACGACGGCGATCCTGGAGAACCCGGCGCACCGGCCGGCCGCAGGCGACGTGATAGCGGTCCGCTACGACCCCCGGCACCCCACCCACCTGCGGGAAGCCGACGCGCCGATCTGGCGGTGGCCGGACTTCCTGGTGACCGTGCCGCCGGCCGTGGCGGGCTGCCTCGTCGTACCGGCGGAATGGATGCGGTTCCGGCGGCGGCTGTGGGAGCGGCGCGGCTGAGCAGTCACCGCCCCTGCGGACCGGCCTCCCGGGTCCATCCGACGAAGCGGCGGTGCAGTGCACCGGCCGGCGCCCAGGGCATGTCCTCGGAGGCCTGCACGAGGTAGGCGCCGAGGTAGAGGGCCAGCGACACCGGCGCACCGGCGTACTCCGCGCGCAGCTCACGCTTGCGCGTCGCGCAGGGCCAGGGCCCGTCGCAGCCGCCGCAGGTCCAGACCGGCATGACCGGGCCGTGGGTGGTCACCGCGCGCCCTCCAGGAACCGCGCGGTGACCGCCCGCGCCTGCCGGCTGGTCGCCCATTCCACCTGCCAGCAGGGGTACGGCGTCTCCTCCGGCCCGCCGATCACTCGTCACTCCCCTGCGGCCAGTGACCACGATTGATCGGAAGCCGGTGCCGCGAATGACAGGGCAGGTCGGCGCCGCACCGGCAGACCCGTCTCCACCGTCGCCAGCACCAGACCGGCCGATGCCGCCGGGCGAACGTCAACGCAGCGGCGGACAGGTACGCGTCGTACGAGACGCGGCGCTCCCGCTCTCGCGAGGCGTCGCCTGCCGGGGGCCGTTGTCCGCCTCGCGCCTGGTCCAGCAAGCGCCGTCGGGCGATCTCCTGCTCCATCGCCTGGAGGCGCTCGCCGAAACCGGACACCGCCGACGACGGAAGGTACCGACCGACGAGCCGCCGCAGAAGCAAGGGAATCCCGAACCGGGACAGTGCGGTCCTGAGCCCACCGACGCCCTCGCCGAGAGCCGCCTCAGCAGCGGCGAGAGGTCGCCTCTCTGTCGCCTCTCGGTCCACCGCGTGGATCTGTTCGCTACGGCTCATCGACGGTTCGTCGCCAGTGCTCGGCATCTCCACCTCCGTCAGGGAAAACACGCGGCCATCTTCAGCCGCTGCCCGTCCACAGTGACGTCTCGGTGGCACCGATCGCGACGGCACAAGAGCCGACAAGCCGACCACATAGGTGGCGACATTCAGGCGACATAGCATTATCGTGGCGGGCATGACCGCCCCCAACACGGTTCTGCGCGGCGTCCGTACCGGAATGCGCATGAGCCAGGACGACTTCGCCCGCGCGCTCCAAGCCGCCGGCCACCGCGTCGGCGAGCCCAACGACGCCAACAAGCGACTCGTCCAGCGATGGGAGTCCGGTGTGATCGCCGCACCGCGCCCCGTCTATGCCCGCGCCCTGGAGGTCGTCACCGGTCTGCCCATCTCACTGCTCGGCTTCGCCGCGGTGCCCGGTGGACACGTGGCCGACGACAAACATGGCGGCCACGACCTGACCTCACCCGTATCGAGCCTGGTCACGCCGACGCCGACGCCCAAGCCCGCCACGGCCCACAGGTCGTACGAGGGCGTGTGGCTCAGCCGCTACCAGTACTACTCCAGCGGCCGGGAGGAGTCCTTCGCCGGACAACACTTCGTCGTCCTGCTCCAGCACGGCGACAGGCTAACCGCGCGCAGCCTGCCCGGATCGGCGTCCTCGTCTCTGTCGCTGGACCTGACCGTGGACGGTGCCGTCATCACCGGCACGTGGGTGGAGCAGACCGACCCGGCCGGCTACTACCGGGGCGCCCGCTATCACGGGGCGATCCAGCTTCTGGCCGAGCCGACGGGCCGACGGATGGCTGGGAAGTGGGTCGGATTCGGCAAGGACATGGCCGTGAACACCGGCCCGTGGGAGCTCGTCTTCCGCGACGCGTCGACCTCCAAGGCGACGCTGGACCGGTACAACACGTCAGCGACGTAGAGGCCGCACCATCGCCTCGGCTGGCGGGCGTGAACGGTGTTCGTGTCGACTACTCTGCAGCGGAATGCGGCACGGCAGGGTGTTCGCATCCAGGCGAGGCGCACATCGTGCTCGCGACGACAACAGGAGAACGCTGTGACAGTCCGCGCCATGGGCCGGCCGTTGACCCGACTGGAAGCCGCCCAGGCGCAGGCAGAGCACGTGCTCGGTGCCCGGAAGGCCAAGCGGATCGCGATGTTCGGCAACGGCACGCTGTATGTCAAGGCCGGCACGATGGCGCAGGTCATGTCCTGGCTCATCGACTTCGTGGTGTGCCTGTTCGCTGTCGCGGTAGGTGTCGTCGCCCTGTCCGTGGTGGACCGTGCGGTAACCCTCTCCGGCGGCGCCCTCGCCGGGGCGGTGCTCGCGTTGTTCGTACTGGTGCCGGTGCTCTACGGCCTCTGCTACGGCAACGGCCGGGCGCTCGGCGGCGTCCTCACCGGCACGCAGCTCGTGCGGGCCAAGGACGGCGGACGGATCGGCGTCAAGGCGTGCTGGGCCATGCTGGTCCGGACGCTGTTCATGCCGGTCCTGTCCGTCGTGCTGGTGGTGAGCGCGTTCAGTACCGGTTCCGCGGATGCACCCGGTTCGCTCGTGCGGACCAGCATCGACCCGGACGCCACCCGGCGCCTCCACGCCGCGGGCATCCGCTGACCCGTCACCACACCGCACCGCGACGGCCGACGCTGCCCTCGTACATCGCCTAGGAGCGTGTCTCAGTAACCGGCAACTGCCGGGGTGATTGCGGTCGCTCGTCCTGGGCCTGCCTCGCGGGTGGCCGGGTTGTGCTGGTCGGGGAAGT
>NZ_JAXCFU010000023.1:0-46383 GCF_055362685.1 Micromonospora sp. SYSU B005
CCGATGGTACTGCACTCGGGAGGGTGTGGGAGAGTAGGACACCGCCGGACAATCTTTCAAATTCAGGGCCACCCCCACCGGGGTGGCCCTGAATTGCGTTCTCCCCCGGAATCACCACGCCGGGCCGCCTCCGTCTCGTACCGTCGAGCCGGGACGTCGACGCACGTCCGCCCGCCGGCTCGGTGGCGCGAAACGTGACGTGCCGTACGCCGGGACCGTGATCGGGTCCGACCGCACGGGGTACAGGAGTGGGCATGGAGATCGGAATCATCGGGTCGGGGCACATCGGGGGCACCCTCACCCGTCGTCTGCGTTCACTCGGCCACGACGTCGCGGTGGCCAACTCCCGCGGGCCACAGAGCCTGTCCGACCTGGCCGCCGAGACCGGCGCCCGGGCGGTGTCGGTGGAGGAGGCCGTGCAGGGCGCCGAGCTGGTGGTCATCGCGATCCCGCTGAAGGCGGTGCCGCAGCTCCCCGCGGCGCTGTTCGACGGCAAGCTCGTGGTCGACGCCAACAACTACTACCCCCAGCGGGACGGCGACATCGCCGAGCTGCTCGACCGCAGCCTCAGCTCCAGCCGCTGGACCGCCGACCACCTCAAGGGCGCCCGCGTGGTGAAGGTCTTCAACAACATCCAGGCCGCGCACCTGATGGACGAGGGCAAGCCGGCGGGTACGGCGGGCCGGATCGCGCTGCCGGTGGCCGGCGACGACGCGGACGCCAAGCGGATCGTGATGGGCCTCGTGGACGAGCTGGGCTTCGACCCGGTCGACGCGGGCACGCTGGACGAGAGCTGGCGGCAGCAGCCGGACACGCCCGTCTACGGCACCGACCGGGACGCCGACGGCGTACGCGAAGGGCTGGCCGCGGCGCGGCCGTGACAAGCATGGAAGAGGCCCCGCCGGATGCGTCCGGCGGGGCCTTTCGGCGTTCGGTGGATCAGTCGTCGCCGCCGCCCGGCTTCGGGGCGCAGATGAAGCGTGGCTCGGCGTCGTAGCGCCAGCTGAACTTCTCCCGCTTGAACACCTTGCCGTCCTTCTTGATGACCCGGTACGCGTCCTGGGCGAACCCGACGCTGCCGGTCGCGGCGATGCAGCTGGGCCCCGGCGTCAGGTAGACCGTCTTCGGCTGGGTGATGTTGCGGCGCGGGCCGTACTCGGTCTTCACGCTGTCGTAGATCTTGGTGCTCCAGATCGAGACGGTGATCGAGCTGGACGTGTACGACGTGTCGATCAGGACGCCGTAGGGCGTGTTGTTGCGGAACTTGAAGTCGAGCTGCGGCCAGTAGATGGTCGACTCGATCACCGCCGGGTAGCGGCTGAAGTAGAACGAGTGCGGCTTGTGCTCGACGTCCTCCAGCCCGGCGTAGTAGGTGGCGTTGAACAGCGTGGTGGTGAACTGGGAGACGCCACCGCCGACGCCCGGCACCAGCTTGCCGCCGACGATCGTCGGCGCGTCCTTGTAGCCCTGGTCGTAGCCGCGTTCGCCGGTGTGCCCGTTCAGGGAGAACGTCTCACCCGGTTTCACCAGCGCGCCGTCCACGTCCTTCGCGGCGCGGACGATGTTCTGGCTGCGCGGCGACGAGAGACCGCCGGTGAAGTGGGTGGTGAAGCTCGACACCCGCTCCTTGATGCCGAGCTTCGCCAGCTCCGCCTCGGTCAGCTCGGGGGCGGCCGGCTTCAGCTCGGCGGTCACCGTACGGCCCTCGGTCTTCGGGAGCACCGCGAGCAGCGCCGGGCCGAGCGCGGCGGCGTCGACCTGGCGTCCGGCCTTGCTGGGCAGCACCTTCGGCTTGCCGCCGCTGATGGTCAGCCCGGCGTCCCGCGGCTCGACCTCGAGCTTGGTCAGCTGGTCCCCGAGCGCGGTACGCAGCCGCTTGACGTCGACCTTCGGGGTGAGCGTGCCGGCGTCGTCGGCGGAGAAGCGCAGCGAGCGGGCGATGGCGGCGGGCGGGATGGTGACCGAGCCGCCGTCGGTGGTGAGCGTGACCGGCGCGGCCACCGCGGGCCGGGCCAGCTCGGCGACGAGGCGGTCCACCTCCTCGCGGGTGGTCGCCGGCCACTTCTCGACGAGCGGCACGGTGACCGGCTCGGCGGCCAGCCACCCGGCCTTCACCACTGCGGTGGCGCCGTCGGTGTCGATCGTCAGCGCCGGCTTCGGGTAGACCGGCTTCGGTGTGGTACCGGTCCAGATGATCGCCGGCATGGTCATCTCGCGACCCTGCGTGCCCATCACCTTGCGGAGGGCCGCGCCCAGCTTGGCCTGGTCGACGGTGACCACCGGCTCGACCGCCCGGGAGCCGACGAGCCGGCTCACCGCGTGCGCGTCGGCCTCGGCGGCGGCCGCCACCGTGGCGTCCACGTCGATGGTGAGCCCCACCTCGGACGGGTTCAGCTCGGCCTTGTTCTCACCGACTGTGACAGCGAGCGGGGCGTTGAGCGTGTCGGCCCGGCGTTCCAGCTCGGCGCGGAGCGCCTGGGCCGCCTCCGCCTTGCTCCGCCCGCCCAGCTCGGTGCCGAGCACCGTGGTGCCGCGGGGCACGTCGCCGGCGTACGCGTAGGCGCCCAGGCCGACACCGCCGGCGAGCACGGCCGCGACGATCCCCCCGGCCAGCAGCAGCCGGGCCCGTCGCGAGCGTGTGGGCTTGGCCGCGCCGCCTCCGGGTGGTGTGGCGACCGGCTCCATCTCGACGCCGGGCCAGCTCACCGCCGCCACCTTGATGGTGGGACGGTCGTCGGCAGCCGGCATCTTCTCGCCGTACATCGTCACTGCAACCTCGATCGGAAGTACACGCGGGGACCGCTTCCCCCGCGGGAGACACCTACGGTAACCAACGCTCGGGCCCGCCGGGAGGGTCCGGCCCGGCGGTCGTGTCGGGTGACCGCCGGTGTCGCACCGATCACCCGTTTCGGGGCCGTGCCGCGGTGCGGATCGTGGCACGGTGAGCTGGTGCGGACACAGGATCGGGTGCCGGCGTACGGCGGCGGATGGCTGGACCGGGCGGCGGCGCGGCGCACGGACGCGGACTGGCTGGCCGAGCGGCTGACCGATCCGGCGAGCGTGGTGCTGCCGCTGTGGCGGGACCGCTGCCTGGCCGACGGGGACGGCCCGGTCCGGCTCACCGGGGAGCGCGCGTCGGCCGTCCGGGCCGCCGCGGGCGAGACCGTCTTCCTCGGGCTCGACGGGGACGCCGCCGTGTTCGCCGCGGACCTGTCCGCGCTGGGCGAGCGGGCCGCCGTGGAGGCGGCCGCCGCGACGCGTGCCGTCGACCTGCGGGCGCTGGCCGGCCGGCTCGACCCGGCCGGTGCGGCCGTTCAGGCGTACGCCCGGGGGTTGCTGTCGTGGCACCGGCAGCAGCGGTACTGCGGCGCGTGCGGGGCGGCGGCGGTGGCCGGTGGTGGCGGGCACGTCCGGACCTGCGCGGACGCGGAGTGCGGGCGGCTGCTGTTCCCCCGGATCGAGCCGGCCGTCATCGTGCTCGTCGAGGCGCCCGGCCCGCCGGGGCGCTGCCTGCTGGCCCGGCACGCGGGCGCGGCCGAGGGGGCCTATTCGACGCTCGCCGGGTTCGTCGAGGTCGGTGAGAGCCTGGAGGACGCGGTCCGCCGGGAGCTGGCGGAGGAGGCGGGGGTGACAGTCACCGACGTGACCTACCAGGGGTCGCAGGCGTGGCCGTTCCCGGCCGGTCTGATGGTGGCGTTCCGGGCCGTCGCCACCTCCGAGCACGTCCGCGTCGACGGCGTGGAGCTGCTGGAGGCGCGCTGGTTCAGCCGGGCGGAGCTGCGGGAGCGGATCGCGTCCGGTCGGTCGCTGGGCCGGGTGGACTCGATCGATCACCTGTTGCTGGGTGACTGGCTGTCCGCCGACGCGCCGGCACGGCCATCAGCAGTGTCGTGACCACGGCGGTGGCGAGGGCCGCGGCGACGAGACCGCCGACGGTACGCGGGCGCACGATCACGGCGACGGTCACCAGCGCGGCGGTGCCGAACCACAGTGGCGCCGCCGCCCACCTGACGCCTCCGGCGAGGCGGTCGTTGAGCAGCACGAACGTCACCGCGTAGAGCGCGCCGACGGCGGCGAACAGCGGCGCGTACCGGCCGAGCGCCGTGTAGTCGGGTCCGCCGACGAGCTGGAAGGCCAGCCCGCCGGCGACAGCCGACGCGCCCACCAGGACCAGACCGCACGCACCGGTCACCGCGAGCGCGACGGTGCGGCTGCGGCGGTCCCCGCGGGCCAGGCGCGGCAGCGCCAGAACGGCGGCGACCTGCGGCGCCCAGAGCGCGCCCTTGGTCAGGACCGTCCCCACCGAGTACGCCCCGGAGCCCGAGGGCGGCAGCAGTTGCCGGGCCAGCAGCAGGTCGGCGTAGGAGACGACGAGCATCGCCAGCGTCGCGCCGCATCCGGCGGTCACCAGGGCGACGGTCAGGCGCGGGGCGGCCGAGGAACGCCGGGGCGTACCGGTGAGCCAGGCCAGCACCGGTGGCGCCAGCGCGGCGGTGAGCGCACCGACCCCGAGTGCGCCGGTCAGGCCCGCGCCGAGCAGCAGCCCCACGATCACCCCGCCGTAGCGGGCGGCGGCCAGCAGCGCCATCGCGGTGGCGAGCCGCAGGAAGCGCTGACCGCCCTGCAGTTCGCCGAGCGAACGCGACGAGAGCACCACCGAGGCGGTGGTGACCGCCAGCAGCGCCGGTACCACAGTCGGCAGGTCCAGCGCGGCGACCAGCACCGGCGTCGCCAGCAGCAGCGCCCCCGCGCAGAGGGCGGCGGTCAGCACGGTGAGCCGCCGGGTGTCGGACGGGCCGTGCCGGGCGTGGTGCACCGCGACCGCGAGTTGCAGGCCGAGCCCCGGCACACCGGCGATGGCGACCAGGCCGAGGGCGGTGGCGAGCGCGCCGAGGTCGTCCGCGTCGAGCTTCCGGGCGGCGAGCACCGGCACCAGGTAGGCCAGGCCGTTCACCAGGACCCCGGCGAGCGTGACGGCGACGCCCGCCGCACCCAGCCCGGTCCTCCGGCCGCCCGCCGGCTCGGGGCCCGGCCGGCCCTCGCTCACGTGATCTCCGAGACGCGGGATGCCGGACCGCCGTCCGGCCCCGGAGCGGCGTCCGGCCCCGGCCGCCCGTCCGAGTCGCGCTCGGCACGACCGTCCGGATCCGCATCCCGGTCCGGCTCCGGCTCGGCGTCGCGGTCCGGCGCTCGATCAGGACCCGCGCCCGGGTCGATGTGGGCGGTGGGAGCCGCGACGGCCCCGGCGAGGGCGGGGACGGGCGTCGGCTGTCCGGCCGGCTCCGGCACCCGGGGAGCCGGCACGGTCACGGCTGCCGCCGAGGCCGGGCTGATCCGGCGTACCGGCCGTCGGCGGGCGGTCGTGGAGAGCCAGAGCGCGCCCAGCGCGGCGACAGTCACGAGTTGCGGCAGTGCGTCGGTGTGCCGGTCGGCCGATTCCAGGTAGATCCATCCGGCGAGCACCACGAGCGCGCCGGGGAGCCACGTCTCGACGGCCCGGGCGATTCTCCTGACCCGCCGGGGGTCACCGGTCCAGGGCAGGCGGCGCGGCCCGGGTACGGCGAGCATGAAGCCCGCCGCGACCAGCAGGGCACCGATGAGACCGCTGTGGAGCACGAGCGCGGCGGCGCCGACTGCCAGCAGCGGCAGCGAGCGGGTGAGCCGTCGCCGGGCCGCCGGTGCGACGACGACCGCGCGATCCCCGGCGGGCCGGCGGTCGGGCAGCACCGCGAGCAGGACCACCACCGCCAGCAGGACGCCGCCGAGCAGCAGACCCATCCGGTACGGGGTGTCCGGCGTGAAGCGCAGCACCACGTCCCCGGAGACACCGGCGGGGAGGATCCAGCCCTGCTGCCAGCCGTCCACCACGAGCGGGGTGAGCGTCGTGCCGCCGATGGTCGCCTGCCAGCCGGTGTTTGTGTTCTCCCGGACCGCGAGCACCCGGTCGACGGGGTGCTCGGACACCCGTACCCGCCGCTCGGTGGCCGACCAGGAACCCACCTCGATGTCGCCGGCGGTGGCCGCCGCGGCGGGCGTCGGGGTCCGTGGCGTCAGCGCGACGCGGGTGGCGGTGGCGAGCGTGCTCGCGGTGGTGACGAGGCGGTGCTCGCCGCTGCCCAGGTCGAGCTGCTCGGGCGTGGTCCGGCCGCAGGCGGCGACCGGCATCTCGCGCAGTTCCAGCAGGTCGCGGACGGTACCGGTGAGCGTGGTGGTGATCCGGGACGAGCCGATCTGAAGCGTCGGGCCGGAGCCGCAGGCCAGCTTCAGCGGCGTCTCCGGGCGGGGTGCGACAGTGGTCCCGAGGGGCAGCACCGTCACCTCGCCGACAGCGATGGGCAGCGGCTCGGGCAGACGCAGGCCGTACGGGTCGGTGCTGGTGGCGGACGGTTTGTCGAGGAACTGGATGGTGATCGAGTCGGTCCGCATCGGCGGGTCGAGCGTGAGCAAACCGTCGTTGGTGAGCAGGTTGCTGCGGAACCCGTCGTTGCCGACCACCCGGACGCTGCCGAGCCGGGTGGCGGCGGTCTCCTCCTCGACGGTGAACCGGATCTTGCTGATGACCTGCGGTTCGAGCCAGGTGAGGCGCAGGATCGGGGCCTCGTCGTTCAGCGCCGGTGACCAGCTCGTGGCCGGGTCCCCGTCGAGGACCGCGCCGGGCCGGCCGGCCGGGTCGGGCACCGCCGTCGAGGACGCGGTGACCTGCGGCGCGAGGCGCAACGGCTGGGCGTCGGCGACCAGCTTGTCCAGGGCCGCGTTCAGCTCCGGGCCGGGGGTCGGCCGCGCCCACAGCTTCGCGTCGTACGTCCCGGCGACCGGCAGCGTGAAGGTGCGGTCGATGGCGGAGGCGTCCTCCGAGCCGCGGATCGCGTCGGTGGAGCAGCGCGGGCGGCCGTCGACGGTGAAGCAGGCGGGCGTGGACGGGGCCGCCGACACGACCACGCCGGCGGGCTGGTCGGTGGCGGGGGCGGCGGGCAGTTGGAGCGTCCGGCCGGTCTGGACACCGGGGATCTTGATCTCGGTGATGCCGACCGACTTGTCGCCGAACGGGCGCAGGTCGAACGCGGCGTCGACGGAGACCTCGACCTTGCGGGTGGCGTGCACGCCGGGCAGCTCGAAGACCATGTGGTCACCGAACTGCTCGACGGTGCGACTCTCGTACCCGGCGGTCACGGTGACCGTGGTGGGCAGGGCGTCGGCCTTCAGGTCGAACCACACCTCCACCCGGGTGACCCGGGTCGGGTTCGCCAGGTTCACCTCGATCCACTGCCTGTCGCTTTCCGAGTGCGGCGCCGACCGCCAGGACGTGGCGGTGTTCCCGTCCATCGCCGCGTACGGCTGGTACTCGGGCCGGGCGCCGCCGGCGGCGTCGATCTGGGAGCGGGCGGACGAGGCGCGGATCCCGCTGATGCCCTCGAAGCGCGCGACAGTCGACCACTCCGGCCCCCAGTCGGGCAGGTAGTCGTGCGCGGGCGCGGACACCGCGAAGGTGTCGTCGGCGGTGAGCGTCTGGGAGGAGTTGTCGCGCAGCCGGCCGAACGAGACGTCGCGCCGGCGCAGCCCGTCGGTCAGCACGACCGGCCCGGTGGTCTCGCCGGCCTTCACGTCGCCGGCCAGGACCGTGGGCGCGGCGCCGAGCCGGCCCGAGGCGGCCAGGTCGAGCAGCGACTCGGGACCGCCGACGACTGTGGTCACGTCGTCGCGGTCGTACGCGACCACCGGCTCGACGGGCCGGTCCACCCGGTACACCTCGAGTGCCCGTCCGGGTACGTCCAGGCCCTGGTCGCGGAACTCGTCAGGGGTGTCGGAGCCGCCGCGTACCGGGCCGAAGGACACCACGCGGGTCAGGCCGGGCGAGCGTTCCAGCGCCTGCCGGACGACCGCCGGGCGGGCCGTGTCCGAGCGGCCGTGGTCGAGGTCGGCGCGGAACAGGACGTGGCTGATCCCGGAGCGGGCGAGCAGGTCGGCCAGGCCGGTCGAACCGGCGCCGGTGGCGAGCGTCGACTCGATCGCGTCGAGCAGCCGGATCGTGGCGGGCGGGGTGAACGGGATGGCGTTGCGGACCGCCCACCGGCTGTCCAGCAGCGGCTGGGCGATCTCGTCGGTGGTGCTGCCCCAGTCGTACGCGGGGAAGCGCGCGCCGGGGACGACGAGCACGCGTCCGCGTCCGGTGTTCGCGTCCAGCCAGTCGGTGGCCTCGTGCCAGTAGCCCGGCACGTCCTTGACCGCTCCCGGGGTGGCGAGGCCACCGGCGAGCGCCGGCGAGGCGACGCCCGCGACCGCGACCATCGCTGTGCCGGCGGTGAGCCAGGCCCGGGCCGTGGCGCGGCCACGACGCTGCTCGGGCGCGGTCCGGGCGGCGCGTACGGCGAGGCTGACCAGGTGCGCCAGGCCGAGCGCCAGCGGCAGGCGGAGCAGCACGTCGAACTTGTGCACGTTGCGCAGCGGGGCGCCGATGCCGTCGAGGAACTGCTGCTGCGGCCCGGCGAGGATGTTCGGCAGGTCGCCGGTGTGCCCGAGCCCGACGAGCGCGACGCCGGCCAGCAGACCGGTGATGAGGAACCGGCGGTGCGGCATGCCGCGCCGGGACAGGCCGAGCACTCCGAGCGCGGCCACCGCCAGGGTGGCCACCACGAGCAGCGTGTCGTTCGCCAGCCGGGCGCCGGCCGGGATGTTCGCGCCGAACGGGGACGCCAGGTACGCGACCCAGTAGGAGGCGCCGCGCAGCGTCGTCACCGCGTCGGTGACACTGGTGGTGTTGCGGGCGGTCTCGATGTAGTCCAGGAACGGCGGGCTGTACCGGCCGAGGACCAGCAGCGGGATCAGCCACCACGCGGTGGCAAGGGCGACCGCGCCGCACCAGGCCGCGAGGGCGGTGACGCGGCGGCGCAGCGGCCGGAGCGTGGCGAGCCAGAGCAGGGCGAGCGGCACCACCGCCGCGACGGCTGTGGCGTTGACGCCGCCCGCGCAGGCGACGGCGACCGCCGACCCGGCGACCGCACGGCGCAGCCGGGCACCCCGGGCGAGTCCCACGAGCGGGATGAGCACCCACGGCGCGACGGCGCTGGGCCAGGACTCCACCGACGACCAGCCGAGCTGGGTCAGGATGCGCGGGGACAGCGCGAACGCGACACCGGCGATCATCCGCCCGGCGGGGCTGCCGATGCCGAGCCGGCCGGCCAGCCGCACCACACCGAGGTACGCGACGCAGAACAGCAGCGCCCACCAGAGCCGCTGGACGATCCACGGCGCGATCCCCAGTTCCGTCCCGAGCAGGAAGAACGGGCCCATCGGCCAGAGATATCCGTACGCCTGGTTCTGGAGCTGGCCGAACGTGCCGGTGGGATCCCACAGGTGCAGCGAGCGCAGCAGCCACCCCGCCGGATTGACGTTCAGGTCGACCTTCGTGTCCGGTACGACCTGCCCGGGTGCCTGCTGGAAGGCGAGTGCGGTGAGCGCGAGGCAGATCGTCAGGTGCCGGAACCGCCGCGCCGTCTGCCGGGCACGGCCGGTCTCCCGGGCGGGGGTGTCCGTCCCCGTCGGCGACGTTGTCGTCCCGTCCGCACGCATTTTCGGCTCCCGTCTCCGCCGGCCGTACGCGCACCTGCAACATGACGCGTGTCGCGCGACGTTATCCGGACCGGACGCGCAGTGGCGACCTGGGGGCGCGGCGAGGCGTTATCAGGAGAACGGCCGTCCCCACGGCGTGTAAGCGTGTGGCAGGCTGCCGACCATGTCAATGCCACAAGCAGCGGCCGAGACGCATCCGGCAGCCGTCGGCGCGGAGGACGACGGACCCGGACCGATCGGTCGCTGGATCGCCGCCGACCGCGTCCGCGCGGTCGCGATCGCCCTCATCATCGTGTCCGTCGCGTCGCGCGCCGGGCTGGCCGCCCGTGGCTGGTTCTCACAGGACGAGTTCGTCATCGCCGCGCAGGTGCTCGACACCCGCCTGGACCCGGACTACCTGCTGGGCACGTTCAACAACCACCTCATGCCGGCCGGGCTGGCGGTCGCGTGGCTGATGGTCCGGGCGGCCGGTTTCGCCGGCTGGCCGTGGATCCTGCTGCTGGCGGCCGGGCAGGCGGCGGTGGGGATCGCCCTCTACCGGCTGCTGCGTGACCTGCTGCGGCCCGGCTGGGGGCTGCTGGTCCCGCTGAGCCTGTTCCTGTTCAGCCCGCTGACGCTCGAGGTGTCGTCGCTGTGGCTGGTCGGGCTGCTCGTGCTGCCGCCGCAGCTCGCCCTGGTCCTCGCGGTGGCGGCCCAGGTCCGGTACGTGCGCACCGGCCGGAAGCGGCACCTCGTCCTGGTCGCGTTCTGGCTGGTGTTCGGCCTGCTCTTCGACACCAAGGCGCTGCTGATCGTGCCGCTGCTGTTCCTGCTGACCGCGTTCCTGTTCACCAAGGGCCGCGCGTGGCGCAGCCTGGTGACCACTGTCGTGCGGTTCTGGCCGGCGTGGCTGATGCTCACCGTGCTGTCCGGTGCGTACCTGGCGTACTACCTGACCCGCCCGGCCCGGGGGCTGGACGAGCCCACCTCGGTCGGGCAGGTCTTCTCGTTCCTCGGCGACCTGATCGGCGACACGGTGGTGCCGGGTCTGCTCGGCGGGCCGTGGCGCTGGACGTACGCCGGTGACGGGCCGCCGCTGTCCGACCCGTACGACATCGCGAAGTGGCTGTCCTGGGCGGTGCTCGCGGCGCTGATCGTGGTCACCGTGCGGCGGCGGCCGTCCGCCGGGCGGGCCTGGCTGCTGCTCGCCTGCTACCTCGGTCTGGTGGCCGCGCTGTTCGCGGTGACCCGCCTCGGCGGGCCGCTCGGCCCGCTGGTCGGCGTCGTGCCCCGCTACGTCGCGGACGTGGTGCTGGTGGCCGCGATCTGCGTCGGGGTGGCGCTGCTCGGGATGAAGGACCACGACGAGGACGACGTCTCCGCGTGGCCGCTGCCGACTGTGCTGCGGGAGCCGGGCGCCTTCGCCGTCGGCCTGGTCTCGATGGTGGTGCTGCTGGCCACCATCGGCGTGGGCACGCTGTGGAGCACCGCGCGGTTCGGTGACAACTGGAGCACCAAACACGGCCGGGACTACCTGGCCACGACGCAGGCCGAGCTGGCCGCCGCGCCGCCGGGCACCGTCTTCTTCGACACGACCGTGCCGGACCGGGTGGTGGCCGGGTACTTCTGGCCGGACAACCTCCAGTCCCACTTCTTCCGTCCGGCCGAGCGCCGGCCGACGTTCGTGACGATGAGTGAGAAGCCGTCGACGTTCGACGAGAACGGCCGGATCCGTCCGGTGGTGGTCGAGGGGCGCAAGGTCGCGCCCGGCACCGTGGAGGGCTGCGGGCACCTGGCCGAGGGCGGCCGGACCGCCCGGATCCCGATGGACGGCTACCTGGTGGAGTGGCCGTACGTGGTGCACTTCGGCTACGTCAGCTCCGGTGACTCGACGGCGGTGTTCAAGCTCGGCGACGCCACCCGCGAGATCACGCTGAAGGAAGGGCTGAACGACGTGTTCTTCATGCTCGAGGGCGCCGGCTCGGCCGTCGAGCTGACCGTGAACACGCCGGGCGTCCGGCTGTGCACCAACCTGATCACCATCGGCCGGGCGGTGCCGAAGCCGTAATGACCGGACGTCCCGCCGAGGCCGGCGGCCCCGCGCTCCGGCGGTGGCGGGAGACGCTGCCGCTGTACCTCGTGGCGGTCGTCGTCACCGCGTTGATCCTGGCGCCGCTGGTGGCGCCGGGCTACGCGCTGCGGTACGACATGGTGTTCGTCCCCCGGCAGCCGCTGAGCTGGGATCTGGTGGCCCCGGCGCAGAGCCTGCCCCGGGCGGTGCCGATGGACGCGCTGGTCTCGCTGGTGACCCAGCTGGTGCCGGGCTGGGTGGTGCAGCGGGTGGCGCTGGCCGGTGCGGTCCTGTTCGCCGCCGTGGGCGCCGGACGGCTGGTGCCGACGCAGCG
This sequence comes from Micromonospora sp. SYSU B005, assembly GCF_055362685.1. Classification (NCBI taxonomy): domain Bacteria; kingdom Bacillati; phylum Actinomycetota; class Actinomycetes; order Micromonosporales; family Micromonosporaceae; genus Micromonospora; species Micromonospora sp. SYSU B005. The sequence goes on from NZ_JAXCFU010000023.1 coordinate 11,952, forward strand.
GCGTGCGGTGCAACTCGTGGCCGCCGTGGCGTACGCGTGGACGCCGTACCTGGCCGAGCGGCTGCTGATCGGGCAGTGGGGGCTGCTGCTGGCGTACGCCGCACTGCCGTGGCTGGTGCGGGCGGCGCTGGACCTGCGGGCGGGCCGCGACGGCGCGCTCGCCCGGGTGGTGCTGCTCGCCGCGCCCGCCGCGATCACCCCGACCGGCGGCCTGATCGCGCTGGCGACGGTGCTGGTGCTGGCGGCGGACCGGGCCCGGCTCCGCCTGTCGGCGGTCGCGGTGGGCGGTGTCGCGCTGCTGAACGCCCCGTGGATCGTGGCGGCCCTGGTCACCGGCGCGGGCGGCACGTCCGACCCGGCGGGTGTGGCGGCGTTCGCGGCGCGCGCCGAGAACTGGGCCGGCCCGCTGGTGGCGCTCGCGGGCACCGGCGGCATCTGGAACGTGCAGGCCACCCCGTCCAGCCGGTCCGCCACGCTGGCCCCGCTGGCGACTGTGGTGCTCGTGGTCCTGGCCCTGGTCGGCGCGGGCCTGCTGCGGCGCCGGCTGCCGGCGGGCGCGGCGGTACGGCTGGGTGTGCTGGCCGGCGGCGGGTACCTGCTGGCCGCCCTCGCCGTGCTGCCCGGCGGGAACGCGGCGCTGAGCTGGGCGGTGGCGCACGTGCCGGGCGTGGGACTGCTCCGCGACGGGCAGAAGTTCCTCGCGCCGTACGCCCTCGTGCTGGTGGTGTGCGCGGCGCTGGGCGCCGAGCGGCTGGTGGCCCGGATCGACCGGGAGGTCGGCGGGATCGTGCTGGCCGGGCTGCTGCTCCTGCCGGTGGCCGCGATGCCGGACCTGGCGTTCGGCGGCGCCGGCCGGATCAGCCCGGTGCGCTACCCGGCGGACTGGCGGGCGGTCGCCGAGCGCCTGCCCGACGACCCGGGGGAGGTGCTCGCCCTGCCGCTGACCACCTACCGGGCCTATCCGTGGAACCCGGGGCGGGTGGTGCTCGACCCGGCGCCCCGCTATCTGCCGGGAACCGTGCTCACCGACGACACGCTGGTGGTCGACGACGTCGCGGTGGCCGGGGAGAATCCGCGCCTGCGCGAGGTGCGCCGGGTGCTCGCCGAGGGGCGGCCCGTCTCGGCCACCGGGGTGGGCTGGGTGGTGGTGCAGCACGGTACGCCGAGCACAGTGGACCCGGCCGTTCTGACCGGTCTCGACCTCCGGTACGAGGGGGAGTCGCTGAGCCTCTACCGGAACCCGGCCGCCTCGGGTTCGCCGCCGCGGACCGGAGCGAGCCGCTGGCTGGTCGTGCTGGCGTGCGGAACTGCCGTTCTGGCGGTCATGGCTGCCGCCTTTTCGACCCTACGCCGGCGAGCTACTGCGTGGTAACGTCCGCTCGCACGTCTCACCATCGGAGGAATGGCATGCGTAGAGCTTTGACCCTTGTCGTGTCCGGCCTGGTGGCGGCGTTGCTCGGGGTCCTGGCCCTCGGCGGGCTCTCGGCCGCCGCGACCGCCACGGCCGAGGAGGCCGCGACCGAGGCGCGCAACGCCACGGAGGCGGCCAAGCGGGCCGGGAAGCAGGACCCGTACGCCCCCGAGGTCTACGGCAACAGGTAGGACGGGTCGCCCCGCCGCTGGACCGGGCGGGGCGAGTCCGCAGTCTCCAGCAGGGTCGCGAAGCGTTCCCCCGCCACCGGCCAGGTGAAGTTCGCCGCGTGCCGCCGGGCCTGGGCGCCCATCTCCTGACGCATCTCGTCGTCGTGCAGCAGCGCGCGCACCTTCGCCAGGTAGTCGTCGATGTCGTCGGCCAGCAGGCCGGTACGCCCGTCGACCACCGCCTCCGCGACGCCGCCCGCCTCCCGGAACGCCACCGTCGGCGTACCCGCCGCGCCGGCCTCCACGATCGTCAGCCCCCAGCCCTCCTTCAGTGACGGCGTCAGGGCGACCCAGGCCGAGGCGAGCAGCGCGGCCTTCTCCTCCTCCGTCACGAAGCCCCGGAAGTCCACCCGGTCGGCGATGTCCAGCTCGTCGGCGACCTCGCGCAGGTGCGACTCCCACCAGCCCTGCCCGGCGACCACCAGCCGGAGCTGGGGCAGCTCGTCGGCGAGCGCCGCGACCGCACGCAGCGCCACCTCCACCCGCTTGTGCGGCACCAGCCGGTTCAGCGTCACGAGCAGGGGGAACGGGGCGCGCTCGGCGTCGGTGCGGGGCAGCTCCGGCGTGCCGTTGTAGACCACCGAGACCTGCTCCGGTGGTACGCCGAGGGTGGCGAGTTCGCGCCGGGTCGCCTCGGACACGGTGACGTACCGGCAGCGCCGGTAGACGCGTACCGCAAGCGACGACTCGACCCACCAGCCGAACCGGGCGGCCCACTGCGGCAGGACCACCGGCCACTGCTCGCGGTGCACGTGGTGGATCAGCTTGACCACCGGGCGCCGGGCCCAGAGCGGGGAGAGGAACGGCAGGCCGTTGCAGACGTCGACGAGGATGTCCGGCCGGCCGCCCCGGCGCGCGGCGAGCGGGCCGAGGCCGAACGCCCCGGCCAGGTAGCAGAGCGCGGCCCACAGGTAGACGGTGTGCCGGCCACCGCGCCGGACGAACCGGATGCCCTCGTCGTTCACCTCGTCGGCGGGAGCCTCGCGGTGCGCGGCGCAGAACAGGGTGGCGCGGAACCCGCGCGCCACCAGCTCGGCGGCGATCCGTTCCACGTACACCTCGGAACCGCCGCCCTCGGGGTTGCGAGTGTCTCGCCAGTTGAGGAACAGCACGTGTCCGGGCATGCCGAAGCGACGCTCCACGCGAACCCTACTCTCAAGTAATTTAGCGGTGCGCGTCACATTAAGGGCTGGGGCTTGCGCCCGGCAATGCTCCGAGTGGCGGCGTTGAGCCGCCGGGCGTCGCGGTACGACGATCGGTGTTCGGTCGGTTACCCTCAGGCGGGCGCCGCGACGTCCGGCGTGGTGGCGGCCGGTGTCTCCGGCGCCGGTCCGCGTCCGGTCGGCCGGCGGCGGCGCTGCGTGCCGAGCATCTGGAGCGGGCGCTCGACGCCGTAGTAGCTGGCCGCCGCGTACATCAGCCCGAAGATCATGGTCAGGGCGAAGACGTCGACGAAGTCGCCGGTGAACAGCGGCCGGTCCTCGAGCAGGTAGATCAGCTCGATGACCAGCGGGTGCCACAGGAACAGCCCGTACGACACGTGGCCCATCCACCGCGCCGGCCCGGTGCTGAAGACCTCCTTCGCCCGGGTCGGGCCGCCGAACGCCACCGGGACCGTGATCAGGACGGCGATCAGGAGGTAGAGCGCCAGCTTGGTGCCGAACTCGGTGGCGGTCGGGCTGGTCAGGTCACGCGGGCCGGCGATCGGCGTCGTCGCGATCGCCATCACCGCGATCGCCGCGCCCCAGCAGGCGAGCGGCGCCGAGGCGAGGTCGTCGAGCACCCGGAAGGCGGCCGGCGCGGTGCCGGTACGCAGGGCCACGTGCGCCGCGGCCAGCGCCATGCCGCCGCCGAACCAGGCGCCGTACGACGGGAACCACATCGTGTGCAGCGCGCCGTCGAGCCAGCCGGCACCCATCATGGCGACCCACGCGAGGGTCAGCAGCGCCCCGGACGAGGCGAGCAGGACGGTGCGGACGGGACGCCACGTCCGGCCCACGGCGAGCACGGCGAGCAGTGGCAGGAGCAGGTAGAAGACGACCTCGGTGGCGAGGCTCCAGGTCTGGCTGAGCCCGTGCCCGAGCTGCCCGGCTTCGTAGATCTGGGTGAGCGTGAGGTGGCGCAGCCAGTCACCGGCCGACACCGGGTGGTTGCCGGGCAGGACGACGAAACAGACCACCACCGCCAACCAGTACGCGGGCAGGATCCGCAGCGCCCGGCGCCAGAAGTAGCGCTTGGTGCGGGGCCGGGGCCGTCCGGTCGCGACGCCGAGCGCCCACGGGCGGAACAGCAGGAAGCCGGAGAGCACGAAGAAGATCGCCACGCCCACGTCCAGGCGCGCCAACCAGCCGCCCCACGTGGTGTTCATGGTGACGGCGGTCTGGAAGCCGACGTGGTGACCGACGACCGCCACCGCGCCGATCGCTCGCAGCGCGTCGAGGGCGGGAAGACGGCCCGTTACCGATGGCTCCGGGATTGTTGGCGTGGTGGCTGTGGACATCTGGACATCCAGGGGGTCGCTTTTGCAGGTGACTGGGGAGTAACCTCCCGCCAATGCTAAGGATCGGGTGCCCCGGACGACAGACCGCAGGGCGGCAGGTTACAGGAGGATGAGTGAAGCTTCGCGTGGGCGCCGCGCTCTTCGGGCTAGGTGTCTTGTTGCTGGTCTTCGCGGCCGGGCTGCCGTTCTACGTGGCCCCCGCCGTGACCAAGCTGCCCTATGACCTGGAACCAACGACGTCCGTCGCGGAGGCGAAGGGCGCGAAGTTCCTACAGATCAAGTCCGAAGCCGGCGCGGTGAGCATCGAGGTGCCGCAGGCCGATCTCGTATCAAGCATCGAGGTCATCCCGCAGCCGGAGGACACCAAGGACCGCGTGCCCAAGGAGCTGAAGGGCGACGCGGTCATCTGGAACGTCTTCCAGACGGTCAAGCGCAGCGACAACCAGGATGTGATCAGCCAGTACAGCACCGAGCTGGCGCTCTACCGGATCTCCGGCGCAGCGGCGCCGTGGGACGAGCAGTGGCTCAACGAGTCCGGCGCGGAGCAGACCCCGGTCGGCAACGTGCGCTACTCGGGCCAGATCTACAAGTTCCCGTTCGGCACCGGCAAGCGTGACTACCAGGTGTTCGACCGCGACCTGAAGAAGACGTTCCCGGCGCGGTTCACCGGCACCGAGAAGATCAAGGGCGTCGAGACGTACCGCTTCGAGCAGCGGATCGAGAACGAGCCGCTGAACACCCCGGCGGACAGCGTCAAGACGCTGCTGGGCAAGTTCGCCCCGACCGCGACCAGCGGCCAGGTCGTCTACAGCAACACCCGTACGCTCTGGGTCGACCCGGTGACCGGCGCCTACATCAAGGTGCGCGAGCAGCAGTACAAGGAGCTGCGTCCGGACACCGGCGCCCCGACCGTGCTGCTGGACGCGGACTTCAACTACAACGACGACACGATCAGCCGCAGCGTCGAGACGGTGAAGGACAACCGTTTCAAGATCGGCATGATCAGTGTCTGGGGCCCGATCATCGCCGGCGTGCTCGGCCTGATCGCACTGATCGCGGGCGTGTGGCTGGTGACCCGGCCCAAGGGCGACGGCAACGCCCGGCACCGCGCGGACGCGCCGACCTCCGACCCGACGCCCACCCGCGTCGACCAGGAGCCCGTGGGTGGCCCGCTCGACGACGAGATCCCGCCGGCGTCGACGAACTGGCGGTCCGACGATCCGTCGGTGCCGGCCCAGCGTTCGGGTGCCGGTGAGGTGGAGCGCCGCTGACCGGTGAGCCGTAAGCACGACGGAGGGGTGGGCCGCATCGCGGTCCACCCCTCCGTCGTGAAGATCTCCCATGCGGGCGAACCTACTTTACATTCGTTACTCGATTGTAACGGCAAGATATCCGGTGACTTTCCGTCGCGCTCACCGTCATCTATGCCCGGTTTGCCGCGACATTTCGCCCTCCGGGCCGCCCCTGGCCTGGGATTTCGTGACGCGTGGTCACGTCCCCGTCTCACCCCGGTGTTACCGCCGGGTAATCGGGGGGTTGTGAGCTGCACCGCATCGGGTGCACGATCAGGCTCGATCGTTACCCGTCGGTAACAGAGGACGGGCCCGGCGCGGGCCGCCGGTTCCCCACCGGCCGCCGCGCACATTCGTTCGAGGAGGAACCCGTGCAGAATCGGCTCGACAACCAGGGTCGTACCCGGTGGCGGCGGTTCGCCGCCATGATCGTGCCCACCACGGCCGCCGCCGGTGCCATCCTGTTCGGCATGTCGACCGGCGCCATCGCCTCCGACATCACCGTGTCCGGGCAGACGTTCAAGATCGGCGCCGACCGCCTGGAGGGTGAGGGCTTCAAGCAGTACGGCGGCATCGTCCGCGAAAAGGGCGAGGACGGCAAGGCCGGCGCGACCCGCCCGGTCGCGATGGCCGAGATCAGCAGCGCCGAGCTGTACAAGCTCTGCCAGTCCGTCCGCGCCGACCTGCCCGGCCTGCCGGTGGTGCTCACCATCAACGCCGGCGAGGGCAAGGAGCCCGCCCGCGCCAAGGACCTCGTGATCGCGATGGACTCGCTCGAGGGCAACGCGACCTTCACCAACATCAAGATCGGACGCGACGCCAGCGACCTCAACCCGACGGCGCAGCGCGGCTCGTTCGGCCAGAACTCCGACCGGGTGACCATCCGTGACCTGAAGCAGGTCTCCCGCTACACCACCTCCTCGACGTTCAACCTGGTCGGGCTGCGGCTCAAGGTCAACGTGGGCGACGACGCCAAGGGCAAGGAGTGCTTCTGAGCTGAGCACGGCCCGCGGTGGCCGACCACCGCGGGCCCGCCCGACCGTCCCCGTCCCCGCTCCGCCAGGAGGAGTACGTGACAACCGTCGACCCGTCCCACGCCCGGCCCGGCACCGCGGCCCGGGCATGGCGGACCTTCCGCCGCTGGCAGCGGAGCCGGCCGTTCTGGGGTGGCCTGTTGATCATCCTGGCCGGGGTGGAGATGCTCGCCTCCACCCGGTTGACCCTCAACGGCCTGAGCTTCAGCAGCGGCGCCACCGGCCTGCTCTCGCTGCTGATCCCGGGCATCCTGGTGACCTGCGGGGTGCTGCTCTGGCTCAGCCCGCCGCAGCGGCTGTTCTACTCGATCGTCGCGGCGATCACCGCCGTCTACTCCCTGATCGGGCTCAACCTCGGCGGCTTCTTCCTCGGCCTGCTGCTCGGCATCGTGGGCAGCGCGCTCGCGTTCGCCTGGGTGCCGACCCCTCCGGCTGGTCCCGCCGGTCCGGCCGCCGACGAACCCGACACCGAGGCGGACGACGAACCCGGCACCGCCGCGGACGCCGAGGCCGACACCGTCGTGGACGCGCAGCCCGTGGACACGCAACCCGCGGACGAGCGGCCGACCGTCGAGGTGCCGGCCGGCGTACGGCCGGCCGTCGAGCAGCCGACTGCCGAGCGGCCGGGCGGGGAGCGGCCGGTCCCTCGGCAGTCGGTGAACGGGCAGGCGGCCGGATCCGACGGCGGGCCGCCGGAGTGGGCGGGCCGTTCGGCGGACCCGCGCGCCTTCGGCATCGTCCTCGTGGTGCTCGGCCTCGCCACCGCCGGCCTCGCCGTGCAGCCGCGCGCGGTGCAGGCCGCCCCGAGCAAGCCCGCCGCCAGTGCCTGCCCGTCGAAGCCCGCCACGCCGACACCCGGCGCGAGCGCGCCCACGGCGACGCCCACCCCGTCGCCGAGCGCGAGCCCGACGCGGGCGGGCAACATCATCACCGACTTCTTCGAGGGGATCGGTGACCTGTTCAAGGGCAGCAGCAAGAAGAGCGAGACGCCCTCGCCCACGCCGACCGCTAGCGGATCGGCGGCTCCGACGAGCAAGCCGACGGCCCGTCCCGGGTCGACCGGGTGCCCGGCGCCGGACAAGCCGGGCAAGGTGGACCCGGCGAAGCCCGGCAATGTGGAACCGGGCAAGCCGCTGCCGCGTATCGCCGCCGACCCGAGCCTGCCGAAGGTGGGCCAGCAGCCGTCGAAGCTCACCGGCTCCAAGGTCACCATGACCGGGCTCCGGTTCGAGGGGATCACCGACCTCCAGACCGAGCAGGGCGTGCTCAAGGTGCTGAAGTTCAGCATGAAGGAGGCGGTGACCGACGACTTCCTGCTGGTCGCCGACGGTCCCAGCGGTCGCACCCAGCGGTACGCGACCGACCGCCTCACCGTCCGCGACGACGTCGCGTTCTACTGCACCCGGTTCGTCGGCAAGCTCGCCGGCATCAAACTGACGCTGACCCCGGACCTGCCGTTCCCGGACGGCCTGCCGGTCACGCTGCCCATCCCGGTGACGTTCACCGACCCGGTCATCGACCTGGCGTACGTCACCAGCAACACGCTCACCGGCCGGCCGACGCTGCGCCTGACGCTCGGCGCCTGACGCGTGCGGGTGCCGGCGGGACTCACCGCCGGCACCCGGCACCGGCTCACAGCCGGGCCAGCGCCTTGCGCAGCGGGTCCAGCCCCAGCGAGCCCAGGTCGAGCGCCTGGCGGTGGAACTCCTTGAGGTCGAAGTCGGCGCCCTTGCGGGCCTTCGCGTCCTCCCGGGCCTGCAACCAGATCCGCTCGCCCACCTTGTACGACGGGGCCTGCCCGGGCCAGCCTAGGTAGCGGTTCAGCTCGAAGCGCAGGTTCTCGTCCGGCACCCGGCAGTGCGCCCGCATGAACTCCCAGCCCAGTTCCGGCGTCCACCGCTCGCCCGGGTGGAAGCCGAACGGGTTGTCCTTCGGGATCTCCAGCTCCAGGTGCATGCCGATGTCCACGATGACCCGGGCCGCGCGCAGCGCCTGCCCGTCGAGCATGCCCAGCCGGTCACCCGGGTCGTCGAGGTAGCCCAGCTCGTCCATCAGCCGCTCCGAGTAGAGCGCCCAGCCCTCGCCGTGCCCGGAGACCCAGCACAGCAGCCGCTGCCAGCGGTTGAGCAGGTCGGCCCGGACGGCGGTCTGGGCGACCTGGAGGTGGTGACCCGGCACGCCCTCGTGGTAGACGGTGGTCACCTCGCGCCAGGTGGAGAAGTCGGTGATGCCCTGCGGCACCGCCCACCACATCCGTCCCGGCCGGGAGAAGTCCTCGCTCGGGCCGGTGTAGTAGATCGCGCCGTCGCTCGTCGGCGCGAGGCAGCACTCGATCCGGCGTACCTGCTCCGGGATGTCGAAGTGGGTGCCGTTCAGCTCGGTGATCGCCCTGTCGGCGAGCGCCTGCATCCAGTCCCGGAACGCCTCCTTGCCGCGTACCGTCCGCGCCGGGTCGGCGTCGAGCGCGCGTACCGCGTCGTCGATCGACGCGCCAGGCCCGGCGATGCGCGCGGACACCGTCCGCATGTCGGCCTCCAGCCGGGCCAGCTCCGCGAAACCCCAGGCGTACGTCTCGTCCAGATCGACGGTCGCGCCGAGGAAGTACTGCGAGGCCAGCTCGTAGCGCTCCCGCCCGGCGGCCTGCTTCTCCCGGCCCACCGGGGCCAGCTCGGTGCGCAGGAACTGCCCGAACTCGGCGGTGGCGGCGGTCGCGGCGGCGGCGCCCTTGCGCAGCTCCGCGCCGAGCGCGCCGTCGGCGTCGATCCGCTCGACCAGCCCGTGGAAGAAGTTGTCGCCCTCCGGGTCGACCCACACGTCGCACTGCTTGGCGACCTCGACGAGCTGCACCCGCGAGCTGACCCGTCCCGCGGCGGCGGCCTCGCGCAGCGTCCGCTTGTAGCCGTCCAGCGCGGACGCGAAGCGGTTGAGCCGGGCGGCCACGTTCGCCCGGGCCTGTTCGCCGTCGGTCGGCATGAGGTCGAAGACCATCCGGATCTCGTGCAGCCCGCTGGAGATCACGTTGACCTCGCTGCCGGTCTCGCCCGCGTCGTAGCGGGCCAGCTCCAGGCCGAGGCGCTCCTGCATGGCCTCCTGGGCGGTCCGCTCCGCCTCGGTCTCCGGTTCGGTCACGTCGAGTTCGCCGAGCGTGCGGCGGGCCAGGTCGGCGCGGGCCGCGTAACCCTCGGGCGACAGGTCGTCGAGCTGGTCGTCGTAGCCGTTGATGCCGACGTAGGTGGCGCCGGTCGGGCTCAGCGGGGCCCACTCGGCCACGTACCGGTTGGCGAGGTCATCGATTCGTCCCACGAGGCGACCCTACGTGACCCCGCATCCGGAATACCGCGCGACTTCGTCGTACCTCTGCGGCAGAGTGTCATGGGTGACCGTCGAGATCACTCCTGACCGGGCCCCGGTACGCAGCTGGCTGCCCGGGTTCGTCGCACTCGCCGCCATCTGGGGTTCCAGCTTCCTGTTCATCAAGGTCGGCGTGGCCGAGCTGCACCCCGTGCACCTCACCCTCTACCGGGTGGCCACCGGCGCGCTGACGCTGCTCGTGGTGCTCGCCGTGCTGCGCGACCGGCTGCCCCGCGAGCCCCGGGTCTGGGCGCACATGCTCGTGGTGGCCGCGTTCGGCGTGGCGGTGCCGTTCACCCTGTTCGGCTACGGCGAGCAGCGGGTCGAGTCGATGCTCGCCGGCATCTGGAACGCCACCACGCCACTGATCGTGCTGCCGCTGGCGGTGCTGGTGTTCCGCACCGAGCGGCTGACCGCCCGGCGTGCGGTCGGGCTGGGGCTGGGCTTCGTCGGTGTGCTGGTGGTGCTCGGCGTCTGGGAGGGCGTCGGTGGCGCCCACTTCGTCGGCCAGCTCATGTGCTTCGGCGCGGCGGCCTGCTACGGGCTGGCCATTCCGTACCAGAAGAGGTTCGTCGCGGGCAGCGCGTACTCCGGTCTGTCGCTGTCGGCGGCGCAGCTGCTGGTGGCGACCGCGCAGCTCGCGCTGGTCGCGCCGTTCGTCGGCACGCCGCAGTCACCGATCGGCCTCTCCCCGCGCGTGGCGGCGAGCGTGCTGGCGCTCGGTGCGCTCGGCACCGGGCTCGCCTTCGTCATCAACATGCGCAACATCCGGCTGGCCGGGGCCAGCACGGCGTCCACAGTGACCTACCTGATCCCGGTGTTCGCGGTGCTCGTCGGCGCGGTGGTGCTGGGCGAGCGGATGAACTGGCACCAGCCGGTCGGCGCGTTCGTGGTGCTCGTCGGCGTCGCGGTCGCCCAGGGCCTGTTCGGGCGGTGCCGGCCACGCCCGGACGCGCTGGCGCCCGCCGCCCGCGCGGCCGAACCCGTCACCTAGGGCTGACGCGTCAGCCGCGGCCGGCCGTCCACTTCACCAGACGGTCGGCCGTCCAGGTGTTCACCACCCGCTTCGCCGGTACGCCGCAGAGCGCGGCCCGCTCGCAGCCGAACCGCTGCCAGTCGAGCTGGCCTGGTGCGTGCGCGTCGGTGTCGATGGCGAACCGGCACCCGGCCTCCAGCGCGAGGCGGATCAGCCGCTTCGGCGGGTCCTGCCGCTCCGGCCGGGAGTTGATCTCGACGGCCACGTCGTGCTCCGCGCAGGCGGCGAAGACGGCGTCCGCGTCGAACTCGCTCTCCTTGCGGGTACGCGCCCGGTGCCCCTTGTCGCCGGGCCCGGTCACCCCGGCGGGCCGGGAGGAGACCATCCGGCCGGTGCAGTGGCCGAGGATGTCCAGGTGCGGGTTCGCGATCGCGGTCAGCATCCGGCGCGTCATCTTCGCCCGGTCGTCGTTCAGGCCGCTGTGCACCGAGCCGACCACCACGTCCAGGCGGGCCAGCAGCTTCTCGTCCTGGTCGAGTGAGCCGTCGGCGAGGATGTCCACCTCGATGCCGGTGAGGATCCGGAAGCCCTTCGGCAGCGCCTCGTTGACGGCGGCGACGTGGTCGAGCTGCTTGCGCAGCCGCTCCGCGGTCAGGCCGCGGGCCACAGTCAGCCGGGGCGAGTGGTCGGTGAGCACGAGGTATTCGTGACCCAGCTCGACCGCGGCCAGCGCCATCTCCTCGATCGGTGAGCCACCGTCGGACCAGTCCGAGTGGGTGTGGCAGTCGCCGCGCAGCGCGTCCCGCAGCTTCGCCGCCGCCTCGTCCAGGTCGGTGCCCTCCGTCGCCAGCAACCGGCGCAGGTAGACCGGCTCCTCGCCGGCCAGCGACTCGGCCACGCAGCGGGCGGTCACGTCACCGACGCCGGACAGCTCGGTCAGCTTGCCGGTGCGGGCCCGCTCGGCCACCTCGGCGGCAGGCAGTGCGCCGAGCGTCTTCGCCGCCGACCGGAACGCCCGGACCCGGTACGTGGCCTCGTTGGCCCGTTCCAGCAGGAACGCGATCCGGCGCAGGTCGGCGATGGGATCCCGGGCAGTCATGTCCTGGAACCTACGCGCATTCGCCGCCCGCCGGGTGACCCCGCACCGCGAGCCGGTCAGCCGCCGCGCGCCTACCGGCCGGGCGCGGCCGGACAGCCGTGCTTGCGCTGCCAGGCGGTGACCTCGGCGGCCGGCGAGCGGTTGCCGCCCTTGCGCCACGAGTTCAGGTACGGCGCCGGCCACACCACGCCCCGGCGGATCCACCAGTCGTCAGCGCCCGTGCACTTCGGGGAGAGCCCGAAGTGCAGGTGGCAGACGTTGTTGGCGTTGCCCGTACGGCCCACCTTCCCGAGCTGCTGCCCGGCCCGCACGCGTACCCCGGCGTCGACACCGGCGGCGATCGCGCTCAGGTGCGAGCCGTAGTAGCGCACCCCGTCGTCGCCGAGCAGCGCGACGGAGAGCCCGCCGTTGTTCGGGCCCAGCGGTCCGCGCTTGTCGAACCTGTCGACGCGGCTCACCTCCAGCACCACGCCGTCGGTGACCGCCACCACCGGTTCCCCGCAGTCGGCGAACACGTCGGTGCCCGGGTAGCCGCCGTGCGTCGGGTGGTAGTCGACGTTGCCGGCCCGTACCGGGAAGACCCGCTTCACGTCGGCGCGCGCCGGCGACGGCGCGGACGAGGAGGCAGCGGCCGACGGCGGGGCCGGATCGGCGGGCTGCGCGGCGGTCGCCACCGGGCTCGGTTCCTGCCACCTGTCGGCGCGCCCGGTGGAGGCGGCGCACCCCCCGGCGGCGAGCGCCGCGACGAGCAGCAGGACCGGGTACGCCGGCCGCGTCCGGCGTCCGATCGATGGCGAGCGCATCCGGTCATCCTGACAGACCACTACCGTAGGTACCGAATGCCGAACGCGGGACGGGTGATCCGGGAAGGGGGCGGCGGTGACGCACGGATGGCACGGCGGACCCGAGGGGACCGGTCCGGGGGCGTTCCCGCCACCGCGTACGCCCTCCGGGCTGTTCCCGTCGAGCACGTCGATGCGGCCCAGCTACCGCGAGCCGTACCCGATCACCGGCGCCGGCGTCGCAGCCGGCGCGCTCGTCGCGTTCGCCTGGTTGCTGTTGTTCGGGCTGCTCGGCGGCGGCGTGGCCGGATACGCCTGGTGGACGTTGCTGGCCGGCGGCCTGGCGTGGGTGGCCGCCGCGGTGCTGGTCCGTCACGGCGACCGGGGAGTGGCGACGGGCGTCGCGATCGTCACCGCCGGTGGTTGGAGCATCGCCGCCGCGATCGTCGCGATGCGCTGGGCGCAGACCGGAGACTGGCCGCTCTGGTGACCTTCGGTGCCGGTTTCGCTGCGTAGCGAAGGCCACCTTGACGTACGCCTGAGGACGGTCCACGCTCGCGGTATGGCCTGGACCACACCGCCGCGGCTCGACCCCGATCGGAGCCGCCGTCGCCTGCAACTCCTCGCCGAGTTGGCCGGTGCCCGTGCGGTACAGCAGCGCCAGCGACCGCAGCGGGCCCGCACCGAGCGGCTGCGCCAACTCATCGCCACCCGCCGGCGCGTCGTCGGCTGACCGGCTTTCTCTTCAGGAACGGCCGGCCCATACGGGGCGTTGACCGCTCGCCTGCCGACCCGACCGGTTAACGTGCATCGCGTGACGTGTCGGCGTGCTGCCGAGGCTGATTTGGGGGGACCGTGTCGTACTTCGCTGCTGCCGTGGCGCGCCTCGACGGCGGCTGGACCGCCGGTGAGGTGAGCCTGCGCGGTGTCACCGACATCGAGGAGGTGGCCGACCGGCTGCGCGACGTCGAGCCGGACGCCGACCTCTCGCTGCTGTTCGTCGAGGCCGACGACACGTACCTGGTCATCCTGCGCCTGGACGAGGGGGAGGACCTGCGGGTCTTCGGCTCGGACTCGGCGTACGCGGAGGAGTCCCGGCTGGGCGCGCTGCTGGTCGGCGACCTGAAGACCTCGGTGACCGGGCTGGAGGACGTAGACGAGCCGCGCGCCTCCGCCGGCGACGACGACACCGAGCAGCCCGCCGTTGACCCGGAGGCCGACCCGGTCGGCGACGCGGATCTGCTGGCCGACCTGGGCATCCCGGCGCAGAAGCTGCTGGCGCTCTGCGCGCACGAGGGCTCCATGCCGGCCGACGTGACAGCCGAGATCTGCCAGGTGCTCGGCTGTGTGGACGAGGTCGAGGAGCTGCGTGAGGTCTGAGCCCGGGGAGTCTGTGACGCCCGGCGCCGCCGAACCGGCAGACGCGACCGACCCGTCGCTGGAGACCGTACGCCCGGGGCAGCCCACCCCCGGCCGGGCCGCACGCGTCGGTCCCGGCGCCGACGAGGCGCTGGCCGACCCGGGCGCGGTCGGCCGCCGGCAGCGGCACGAGCTGTGGATGCGCCGGGCCCTTGAGGTCGCGGTGACCGGCCCGGACGGTGCGCCCCCCGACGCCGACGACGTGCCGGTCGGCGCGGTGCTCTACGGCCCCGACGGCGCCGAACTCGCGATCGGGCGCAACGAGCGGGAGCTGACCGGCGACCCGACCGCGCACGCCGAGGTGCTGGCGCTGCGGCGGGCCGCGCAGCGGCTGGGCCGGTGGCGGCTGGACGACTGCACGCTCGTGGTGACGCTGGAACCCTGCACCATGTGCGCCGGGGCGATCGCGCTGGCGCGCGTCTCGACAGTCGTCTTCGGCGCCTGGGAACCGAAGACCGGCGCCGTCGGGTCGCTCTGGGACGTGCTGCGCGACCGCCGCGTCACGCACCGCCCCGAGGTGTACGGCGGTGTGCTGGAACGCGAGAGCGCGGCGGTGCTGCGCGCCTTCTTCCGCTGAGGGGTTCTGTCTCAGGCGCCTGCCGGTGCGGGGCGGAGCAGCGTCGCGGCGATCGCGCGGCCGACCTCGGTCCACGCGGTCGGGCGCAGCGTGGCCGGGTCGAGCCGGACGATCGACCGGGTGCCGGTGGCGTGCACGGTGGCGCCGTCGGTCGAGCGGAACTCGAAGGCGTAGCGGGCGCTGCTGGTGCCGAAGTGCTCCAGCCAGAAGTGCACAGCCACAGTGCCGACGCCGACGACCGGCGCCTGGTAGGTGATGGTGAACTCGCGGACCGCGTGGAACACGTCGGGGGTGGCGTGCACGTCGCCGCGGAAGGCGACGCCGCGCTCGGCCCAGTAGGGCGTCAGCGCGCGTTCCAGCAGCACGGCGTACCGGGCGTTGTGCAGGATGCCCATCGCGTCCAGGTCGTCGAAGTGCACAGGCACGTGCTCGACGTGCCCGAACTCGGCGACCGGACGGTCGGTGGTGGCGTGGCTCATGACTGGCCTTCCGGTAGCAGGGCCGGATCCGGGCAGAGCGCCCGCAGCCGGTTCAGCAGGCCCTGGCGGGCGTGCCGGTAGGAGGCGTCGGGGTCGAGCAGACGGGACCGCATCACCGCGCTGATCCCCAGCGCGTCGATCTCGTACGCCAGCAGCGGCACGTCCAGGTCGGCGGGGAGTTCGCCGAGGTCGACCGCATCCTGGACGAGGCGCTCCAGCAGCGCGGTCCACCTGCCGAATGCCTCGGCGAGCCGGTCCCGGACCGGGCCGGGACGGGCGTTGTACTCGAACTCGGTGTTGGCGAAGAAGCAGCCGCCGGGCAGTACCCGGGCGGCGTAGAAGTCGATCCGGGCCTCGTGCAGCGCGCGCAGCCGGCGTACGCCCCGGGGTGCGTGCAGGGCGGGGGCGACGATCATCTCCTGCCACTGCGCCACGGCCCGGTCGACGGTGGCGAGTTGCAGTGCCTCCTTGGAGCGCCAGTGCGCGAAGAGGCCGGACTTGCTCACCTCCAGCCGGTCGGCGAGCTGGGCCAGCGACAGGCCGTGCAGGCCGACCTCGGTCGCAAGCGCCACTGCGGTGTCCAAAACCGCGGTGCGGGTGCGGTCGCCACGGGCTACGCGGCCGTCGGAGGTCATGCGGTCAGCGTAAGGGAAACAAGCACGACCGGTCGTATTTATTTTTGTGACGCCGGTAACGCGCAACCGCCCCGCCACCGAGCGGTGACGGGGCGGTCCAGGATCGATCAGGTCAGGCGATGATGGTGTCCAGCGCGATCTCGACCATCTGGCCGAACGTCTGCTCGCGCTCCTGCGACGTGGTCTTCTCGCCGGTCTTGATGTGGTCGCTGACGGTCAGGATGGTCAGCGCGCGGGCCTTGAAACGCGCCGCGATCGTGTAGAGCGCCGCCGACTCCATCTCCACCGCCAGCACGCCGTAGTCGGCGAGCCGGTCGTACAGGTCCGGCCGGTCCGTGTAGAAGGCGTCCGCCGCCAGGATCGGTCCGACCCGCATGCTGATGCCGCGCCGCTCGGCCACCTCGACCGAGGTACGCAGCAGCCCGAAGTCGGCCACCGGGGCGTAGTCGATCAGCCCGTCGAAGCGCATCCGGTTCATGTTCGAGTCGGTGGACGAACCGATCGCCGCCACCACGTCCCGCAGCTGCAGATCCTCGGTCAGGGCGCCACAGGAGCCGACCCGGATCAGCGACTTCACGCCGTACTCGTTTACCAGCTCGTGGGCGTAGATCGAGGCGGACGGCATGCCCATGCCGGAACCCTGGACGGACACGTCGACACCGTTCCACTTCCCGGTGAAGCCCAGCATGCCGCGCACCGTCGTGTAGCAGCGGGCCCCCTCCAGGTAGGTCTCCGCGATCCACTTGGCCCGCAGCGGGTCGCCCGGCATCAGGACCCGCTCGGCGATCTCTCCCGGCTCAGCGCCGATGTGCGTACTCATGGCAAAGATCCTGCCAGGCCGGGCCGAGGGATACCGGTTCGGCGTCCAAGCCGGCGGTCCTGTACCCTCGTCGGCGGTGGCGTGTCCGAGTGGCCTAAGGAGCACGCCTCGAAAGCGTGTGAGGGTTTACGCCCTCCGCGGGTTCAAATCCCGCCGCCACCGCCTTTGAAGAGGCGTAGCGCCCGGCAGTCCAGGAGGACTGATCCGGGCGCTTCGTCGTTTCCGGCTTTATCGAGTCGCCGTCTGACTGATGCCGCTTGTAGGCGGTGTGCGTGGCGGTTCGGTGACGCTCGTCAGTCGCCCCGCCGCCGGGTGGTCGTGTCCATGGCTAGGTCGTCGATGATCCATCGCAGCGCCGAGACGGCGGTGGAGTACCGCAGGTAGCGAGGGTTCTGGTTTGACTTGGGCTCGCACTGCAGCCGCATCCGCCGAAGATCCTCAATCATCTGCTGGAGTCGCTCCTCCGGAGTCATGGCCGAAAGCCTGCCTCTTTGGCACCAGGAAGGCAATAGGGGTAGCTCCGGGTAACCGCCGGATGTAGCGGGCACAAAAGCGCCATCCGGGTACGACCTGTGGACGGTCGGAATGAGTCGGCAATCCGCGACGCCTGTGTTTCTGATAAGGGCTAGAGGGCATCGACGGAACTCGGCAGCGAACGGTATCCTTCGATGGGTTTGTTCAGGGGTGGACGGAGGGTGGATGTCCCAGACCATCACTGTTGAGTTGATCAAGGCTGCACCAGCGATTCTCTGGGTTGCCTTCGCCGCGCTGGTCTACCTCTCTCTTCGGAGCGCGATCATCCCGCAGATCGGCCGCCTCCACAGCGTGAGGACGCCAATGATCGAGTTCGGCTTTGCCGAGCAGTTGCTGGTCGAAGCGGCGGCCCGGTCCGAGGCGAGCGCGCCACCTTCCGTCGGCGAGCAGCGCGCCGCCGTTTCCCGGCTGCAACACGCAGCCGAGATGCTAAGAGGTGGACGAATTCTCTGGGTGGATGACAACCCAGAATGGAACCTGCCTCTGATACAGCTTTTTCGGCAACTCGGCATGACCGTAGATACATCGCGTTCCACGGACGAGGCGATCTCCAACCTCCGGAGTCGCCGCTATGATTTGATCATCAGCGATATGCGGCGAGACACGGAACAGCCGGCGCAGAGTGCGGGTATCACTCTGCTCGACGCCCTTGAGCGTCAAGGAGACCGAAGCCCTGTGATCATCGCCGCAGCGAACTTCGATCCTCAGATCGGCGTCCACCCTGGAATCTTCGCCTACACCAACGCCGTTGACGACATCGTTCACTACGTCATCGACATCATGGAACGCGTCAGGTTCGGCACCGCCTTCTGACCCGTTGTCCAGTTGATCAGGCCCGCAGTGCTTAGGCCACCAGCCTGATTTCGCCGCTTGTCGCCGCTGGTGCCGCTAGACGATCAGCAGGGACCGTAGCCCTCGTCGAAGAGGCGGCGGGCCCAGTCCGCGTACCCGGCGATGATCTCGCGGACGGTGATCCCGTCGTGCAGGAACAGGTACGCGCGGTCGCCGTCGCGGGCGAGCAGCCCGGCGAAGCGGTGACTGCCGGGCGGTGCCGGCAGGTCGACGGCGCCCGGGTACGCGGCGCGGGCCTCGCCCACGGGCGAGCCGGCGCTGATGCCCTCGGGTGTGCTCATCGGGTCGTCGAGCCAGAGCAGGACGAGCCGGTCGTCGACGAAGATCGGGCTGACCGAACCGTGCCCGACCAGCGCGGGCCCGCATGCCTCTTCGTCGGCGCGCAGCACGCCGCGCCGGGTCAGGTCCGCCTCGGTGTCGCCGAACTCCGCGTTGCGCAGTCCCTCCAGACTCACCACCTGAGCGGCGCCGACCGGGCGGGCGGGCCACTGTGGATGAACGCCGCTGCCGGCTGCGGACGCGGCAGCAAGCAGTGCGGCAATAAAGCCGAATTGTCGTAGTTTCATGCAATCCCCCAGTCACCAACGGGACCGGGGCGATGAGGTTGCTGTTGTTTGTCGGATTGGCGTAGTTCCCACTCCTCGGCCAGTTCGTCCCAGTAGTCGGCGGACAGTCCGCGCCGGCCGTGCGCCAGCCAGCCGTCCGTGTCGCGTTCCAGGTGCAGGCCCAGTTCCGCGAACGGGTCGATCCACGCGCCCGGCTCCGCGCCCAGCCGGGCCAGCGCCGTGTTGATCGGCCACTCGGTCCGCGGCCGGTCCAGCGCGGCGTCGTACCGCGGGCCCCAGCTCACCTCGCCGCCGAGCCACACCACCGCCGACTGGTGGCCCAGGCCGCCCGCGAACTCCGCCTCCAGGTACGCCACCGGGCCGCTCCTCGACCAGCGGGCCAGCACCTCCGCCAGCGGCGGCGAGAGCACCAGCCGGAACGGACGCTCGGCGCGCGGCTCGTCGGTGGCGAAGTCCGGCAGGTCGCCGGTCAGCTCCTGCACCAACTGCGGGGTGACCGGCAGCAGCGCGAAGTCCTGGCGGAGCGCGGCGAGCACCGCGTGATCCAGGTCGGCGGTCTGCTCGCGAAGCAGTTCGACGTCGGCGACCACGGCGCTGAGCTGGTAACTCATCCGGTCCTCTCGGCGTCCACAGGCTGTGGATGGAACATGTGTACGACGGCTTCAGGTGGTTCCGTTGGTCAGGTACCTCGGGCGTCCGTCGCTCAGCGCGGCCACCGCGTGACGCAGCCGATGCCAAACGTACGGGCGAAGCAACGCCTGCGCATCAGCGAGCGCAACGAATCGAGCGTCGGCCAGTTCGCCGTCAGCCGGTTTCAACGGCTCGGCGGGCGGCAGTGCGCCGCCGTCGAAGATGAACATCAGGCTGTCGTCCCACGGGCCGTGCGGTGCCACCCAGTCCACCACCAGCAACGGTCCGACGCACAGATCGAGACCCAACTCCTCGCGTACCTCCCGCTCGGCGGCCAGGTGCGGCGGCTCGTTCGCCTCCGCCATGCCGCCCGGCAGGTCCCAGTCCGGCTTGTAGCGCGGATCCACCAACAGGACGTCGCCGTCACCGTTGCGCAGCAGTACGTCGGCTCCCACCCGCTTCCGGGGCTGCCGCGCGTTGCCCTCGGCGAGGTGGGCCTGCCAGGCTGCCGGATCTCGCTCGTACAGGGGACGCTCGTCGGCCATACCGACGATTGTCGGCTGTCCTCACCCCGTCGGCAGCGGCAGCGCCACCCATCTCCGCTCCCGGATGGTGTCGCGAAGCCGGTCCAGAAGCTGTGGCACGTCCGGGCACCGGACGGCATGCGACCGCAGCAGCAGTGCGAGATGTCTGAGCTGGTCGAGGACGACGGCCGAGCCCAGACCATGGGTGAGATCGAGGGTCTGATGCGTCAGGTCGCACGCCTCCTCGATCCGGGCCTGCCCGACGAGCGCGGTGGCCAGGAGCATCCGGGCGAGCGCCTGACTCCGCACCCGGCCGCTCGGCGACATTGCCGTTGAGGATGCGAAGAGCGGCCGTGACGTCACCGAGGCGAAGCAGGCAGCGCGCCGACTCGATATCGAACGAGGTGCGGTCGAACGGACTCAGCCATTCGGTGGGTGCAGGTGCGGCCTCCGCGAAGGCGGACTCAGCCCGCTGAAGGGAAGCGTGGCAGTCGGCGGTGAGACCCGCTGCGGCGAGGCCGCGTGCCTGCAAGGCAAGAAGACGGGCGCGTATCAGAGCGCCAGCCTCCTCTTGAGCGACGGCCCCGAGCCCGTCGCTGGCATGTGAGATCGCGGCCTCCGCGTTTCCGCCGTGGCAGGCGAGGTGGCTCAGGCTTCCGTGCACCTGCGCCACCAGCAGCGCGTCTCTGCTGTCGACGGCGAGCGCCAAGGCGTCAAGGAAGTGCCCTCTACTCGTCGTGCTGTCCCCGGAATCGTGTGCCATCCAACCGGCCATCTCGTGCAAGGCCGCCACCGCCATGAGCACCTGCGAGGACATGGCAGGAGGACGACCTGTCGGCCTGGAGAAGGTGGCGAGGTGCGCCAGCACAGTGCTGTAGAGGTTCTTGCCGCCAACCTGACGATCTGCGGACCGGAGTGCGCGGATCAGTTGAGGACCCACCTCCATGACATCGGCTGGCACGGGGGTGTCGCCTGGCGCGGCCGGTAGTCGGAACCACAAGGTGTGCGCGGGTATCCGCAGCACGCGGGCCCAGTGCGCCAGTCGGTCGAGGTGCACCACCGCCGGTCCGTTCTCGATGCGGCTCAGTTGCGCCTGCGTAATCCCGAACCAGCCGGCGACCGTGGCCTGGGGCAGCGGCTGTCGCCCGTGATAGGGATGGTGACGGTAGGCGCGGACAACGCGACCGAGGTGCCGATCCGCAAGCGCATGGCGAAGCGGTTCATGGGACCAGAAGCTGGGTGGAACGTCGGGAGCAGCGACGATGCGGTCCCGCTCCGCTCGCTGACAGGGAGCGCACCGTCCCGAGTCGTTGTCGGCAGCCAGGTTGGCGCCGCAACGCGCACACCTGCTCGGCCTCGATGCCGCGATCACTCACTTATTCAACCCGCTCAGTGACTTTCGGTTATACATGCAACGCATAACCGGTCATGACTAGGACCAAAAGGTTGGAGTGCCACGTACGAGAATCGCCTGATCGACCTCGTCGGAGGCTGTCGGATCGGGGTGGCGGCGTTCGTAGCCGGGGTGACAGCGGCCCGGCCGGCGGCCGGCGAGAGCGAAAGAGGAGCCGATGGCGCAGTACCTGATCTCCGTACTCGACGACACGACCGGCTCGGCCACCGAGGCGGAGATGGCAGCGATCGGTGAGTTCAACGAGCAGTTGCGCGCCGGCGGCCACTGGGTCTTCGCCGGTGGGCTCGCGGCACCGGAGACGGCCACCGTCGTGGACGCGCGGGGCGGAAGTCCGCTGCTCACCGACGGACCCTACGTGGAGACGAAGGAGTACGTCGGCGGGTTCTGGATCATCGAGGCACCGGACTTCGACGTGGCGCTGCCGCTCGCCGCGCAGGCGTCGCAGCGGTGCAACAGGCGGGTCGAGCTGCGGCCGTTCCTGGGCGCGTGACAGACGTCGGCGAGGCGCTCACCCGGGTCCACCGCGAGGAGTGGGCCCGGGTCGTCGCCACGCTCGCCCGGCGCATCGGCGATCTCGACGTGGCCGAGGAGATGACCGCCGAGGCGTTCGCCGCAGCAGTCGAACGATGGTCGGCCGACGGCGTACCGCCGAACCCCGGCGCGTGGCTCACCACCACCGCGTACCGCCGGGCTGTCGACCGGATCCGGCGCGAGAGCCGGCGGGACGACAAGCACCGGGAGGCGCTGATGCTGGCCGACGTGCCCGAACCGCTCGGTGTCATCGACGACGACCGGCTCCGCCTGATCTTCACCTGCTGCCACCCGGCGCTGGCCATGGAGGCGCGGGTGGCGCTGACGCTGCGCCTGGTCGGCGGGCTCACCGTGCCGGAGATCGCCCGGGCGTATCTCGTCCAGGAAGCCGCCATGAGCAGGCGGATCACCAGGGCCAAGACGAAGATCAAGGCGGCCGGGATCCCGTACCGGGTGCCGGCCCGCGACGACCTGCCGTCCCGGGTCAGCGGCGTGCTCGCCGTCCTGTACCTGATCTTCAACGAGGGCTACCTCGCCTCCGACCCGGCCAAGGAGGCGGTGCGTGCCGACCTGACCGCCGAGGCGATCCGGCTCACCCGGCTGGTCCGTACGCTGCTGCCCGACGACGACGAGGCCACCGGACTCCTGGCGCTGATGCTGCTCACCGAGGCCCGCCGGCCCGCCCGGGTGTCCGCGACGGGCGAACTCGTCGTCCTGGCCGAGCAGGACCGCAGCGCCTGGGACCGCGAACTCATCGCGGAGGGGCACGCCCTGGTCCGCGCGTGCATCGCCGCCGGCCGGCCGCCGGGCCGCTACCAGATCCTCGCCGCGATCAACGCCGTCCACACCGACGCCCGCGACGCGCGGGACACCGACTGGGCGCAGGTCGCCGCGCTCTACGACCATCTGGTACGCGTCGATCCGTCGCCGATCGTGCGGCTCAACCGGGCCGTGGCGGTCGCCGAGCTGGACGGGCCGCAGGTCGCGCTTGCGGAGGTGGACGGGTTGACGCTGGACGGCTATCACGCGTACCACGCCACGCGAGCCGAGTTGTTGCGGCGGATGGGGCGTGGTGGGGAGGCGCGGGAGGCGTACGACCGGGCGATCGAGCTGGCGGGGAACAGCGCGGAGACGGCGTACTTGAAGCGGCGGCGGGACCAGTTGGGCACCGGGTGAGGAGTGCCATGGAGCGCCGAAGGGGCGCCGCAAGCGGTGCCCCTTCGTGTCTATCTCTTGCCCACTCAGCTGAGGGTGACCCGCTCGCCCTCGAAGTCAGCGACGATCTCCACGTTGCCGCCGAGGGCCCTGATGTAACGCACAACAGTGCCGACCTCGGCCTTCGGCAACTCGCCGTTCTCGATCGCCGCGACGCGAGGCTGCGACACCTTCATGCGGTCAGCGACCTGCTGCTGGGTCAGGCCCCGGCGCTCGCGCATCTCGCGCAGGCGCGCGGCGCGGACCTCGCCGCGCATCCGCTCCTTTTGCTGCTCGACGGTGGTCTCGTTCAGGTCGGCGCGGGAGCGAACGTCCCGCCAGCTACGTGCCATCAGCGTTGTCCCTTCAGCTCTCGCAGGTGCTCGGTGAACTTCTGGTCCGCTTCGAGGATGCTGGTCTCGTACCAGCCCTCCAGTTGCCGGCCTTGTCACCCGCGACCAGGAGGATGGCCTCCCGCTGGGGGTCGAAGGCGAACAGGATCCTGATCTCCGTATCCCCCGCCGAGCCCGGCCGGAGCTCCTTCATGTTCTTGTAGTCGGAGCCCTTCACATGGTCAACGAGGGGCCGCCCGAGGGCCGGGCCTTCCTCGGCGAGCAGGTCAATGGCGGCGGCCACCTGGCCTGCGGAATCCGGGTCATCCTTACTGAGGCGAAGGAACCACTCCTCGACCTCCTCAGTGAGGCTGACTTCCCATCCGCTCGCTTCCCCACTGTAGACCACGTAATACTCCTGCGTTATAACGATTGTGGTTCTGGGAATAAAAATCGGACTCTTGGCATCACAGTGCTAGAACGTGCACAGATCCGGCACTACGTAGCGTCAGGAGTACGACAAGACCATCCTGTGTCTGCGCGCGAGTGACGGGGAGAGCTGATCTCTGCGATTCATGACAGCCGCCAGCGATCTGGCCGAGCAGCCGGCCGCGAGCAACCAGGCGGGCCGGACCATGGCAAGTGAGACGAGGGTGAGCGTAGAGACGACTCAGGGCCGGTCCCGTGGGGGCCGGCCCTGTCGTTTTTCCTGCTCAAGCGAGCGGAGGATACGAGATTCGAACTCGTGAGGGTGTGAACCCAACACGCTTTCCAAGCGTGCGCCCTAGGCCTCTAGGCGAATCCTCCGCGAGCCAGGATACAGGTCTCCCGACGGCGGGCCACCCCACCCTCCCGGAAGATCCACAACCCTTCGGGTAGGCTTGGCGTCACCTCCCGTGCGGCGGTACCTCGTGAACCTCCCCAGGGCCGGAAGGCAGCAAGGATAAGCGAGCTCTGCCGGGTGCACGGGAGGCCTTTCTGTCTCCCGGGCCGGGTAACGTCCCTGCGGGTCGGGTCACGGGGTGGTGGGTGGTCACCCGGGGCCGACCGGCGCAGAATGGCTCTCCTCGAGAGGAGGCGGGACGGGTGGCACTGGCCCTTTACCGCAAGTACCGGCCGCGGACGTTCGCCGAGATGATCGGCCAGGAGCAGGTCACCGAGCCGCTGTCGCAGGCGCTGCGCAGCGGGCGGCTCAACCACGCCTACCTCTTCTCCGGTCCGCGGGGCTGCGGCAAGACCTCCAGCGCCCGGATCCTGGCCCGCTCCCTCAACTGCGAGCAGGGCCCCACCCCCGAGCCGTGCGGGCAGTGTGACTCGTGTCGCGGGCTGGCGCCCGACGGCGGCGGCTCGATCGACGTCATCGAGATCGACGCGGCCAGCCACGGTGGTGTCGACGACGCCCGTGAGCTGCGCGAGAAGGCGTTCTTCGCCCCGGCCCGCAGCCGCTTCAAGATCTACATCATCGACGAGGCGCACATGGTCTCGTCGGCCGGCTTCAACGCCCTGCTCAAGCTGGTCGAGGAGCCCCCGGAGTACGTCAAGTTCATCTTCGCCACCACCGAACCGGAGAAGGTCCTCGGCACGATCAAGTCGCGGACCCACCACTACCCGTTCCGGCTGTTCCCGCCGAAGGTGGTCCGCCCCTACCTCGAACAGCTCTGCGAGGCGGAGGGCGTCACTGTCGAGCCGGCGGTCTTCCCGCTGGTGGTGCGCGCCGGCGGGGGCAGCATGCGCGACAGCCTCTCCGTGCTCGACCAGCTCATCGCGGGCGCCGGCCCGGAGGGCGTCGACTACGCCCGGGCCGCCGCGCTGCTCGGGGTCACCGACGCCGCGCTGATCGACGAGATGTGCGACGCGCTCGCCGCCGGTGACGGCGCCGCCGCGTACGCCACAGTCGACCGGGTCGCCGAGGCCGGGCACGACTCGCGCCGCTTCGCCTCCGACCTGCTGGAACGCCTCCGCGACCTGATCGTCCTGCAGCAGGTGCCCGATGCCGCCGCCAGGGGCCTCATCGACGGCCCGGCCGACCAGATCGAGCGGATGGCCGCCCAGGCGCAGCGCCTCGGCCCGGCCACGCTGTCCCGCTGCGCCGACATCGTGCACAACGGCCTGGTCGAGATGCGCGGCACCACCGCGCCCCGGCTGCTGCTGGAGCTGATCTGCGCGCGCATGCTGCTGCCCGGCGCGGACGACTCCTCGGCCGGCCTGCTCCAGCGCCTGGAGCGGATGGAGCGCCGGCTGACGCTCGGGGGCGCCGAGCTGCCGCCGGCCGCCGCCGACTCCGCGCATCCCACCCAGACCCCTGGGGTACGCCCGGCAGCTCCCGCCCCGGGCGCGGCTGCCGCCGCGGTCCACCCGGATTCCGCCGGCACGCCGGCGGCTGCCGGTGCCCCGACCGGTGCGGCCGCCGCACGTGCCGCCGCAGCCGCTGCGGCGGGTGCCCGGAACGCCGCACCCGGTGCCCGTCCGGCCCCGAACGGTGCGGCCACGGATTCCCGTCCCGCGGCCGGTGCGGTTGCCGAGTCCGGTCCGGCGTCTGCCGAGTCCGGCCCGCGTCCCGCCCCGGTGGCGACCGAAGCGGCCGCGGCTGCCGGGGTGCACACCGACACGGACGCCGGGTTCCCTGCACCGGCCGCCTCCGGCTCGACGACGTCCGGTCCGGCCACCGCCCGACGCCCGGTACCGCCGTCCGCGGTGATGCGCGACCCGGCCACGCCCGAGCCGCCCCGCCCGGGCGCGGCGAATCCCGGCGCGCTCGACGCAGTAGCGGTGCGCCGGGTCTGGCCCGAGGTGGTCGGCAAGGTCAACCGGAGCAACAAGCGGATCGCCGCGCTGATGCGGGACGCGGTGGTACGCGACCTGGACGGCGACACCCTGGTGCTGACCGTGAAGTCGACGGTGCTGGCGAAGATGATGGCCGACCACGCCGCCGTGCTGACCGACGCGCTCTACGAGGAGCTGGGCGGTCGGTGGCAGATCCGCTGCGAGGTGGCCGGTGAGCGCGGTGCGGCCTCACTCGGCGGCCCGTCCCGCCCGTCCGGTGCGAGCCGCGCGCAGGCCGACGCCGCACCGGGCCGCAACGCGCCCGACAGCGCTCCGGCCCGCTCGGCCCCCGCCCCGACAGGTGCCGCGTCCGACGCCGCTCCCGGTCGCCCGGACCCCGGAGCGGCTGGCACCGCTCAGGTGCGCCCCGCTTCCGGCAGCGCAGCAGACTTCTCCCACTCGACCGCACCCGACCCGGGACCGGGCCGTCCGGACTCCGGTGCTGCCGGGCGCCCGGAATCGACGAAGTCCGACAGCACGGCCCGATCCTCGACCACGCCGGTCGCTGCGGCTGGGCCGGCCGGCGAGGAGGACTGGCCGGAGCCCGTTCGGCCCGGTGGCGTGGCCGCCGGTACCGCCTCGGCGGCGGGCACCGGGGATGCGGAGGACTGGCCGGCGGCGGCCCGTCCGGGCGGGGGCACGGCGACCGCTACCGCCCCTGTCGTCGTACCCAAGCCTGCGGCACCTGCGGCGGCGCCTGCCGCTGGGGCGAGGCCGGCGGGGCCGAAGAACAGCGCGATCGCGGCGGCGCGTGCGGCCGCGGCGGCTGCTGCCGCGGGCGGTGGTGCCGGCAAGGGGCCGCGCGCGGCGCAGCCGGCGCGGAAGACGGCCGATGCCGAGTGGGCGGGCGAGCCGCCCTACGACCCGGACTTCGACGGCCCGGTGCGGGGCGGGGGCGCGCCCGCGGCGGCGCCCGCCTACGAGGGGTTCGATCCGGGCGACGAGCCGCTCGACGAAGTGATCGACGAGCGGACCGCCCGGCAGTCGAGTGAGGAGCAGGCGGTGCAGCTGCTGCGCGAGACGTTCGGGGCGGAGAAGATCGACGAGGTGGACGCGCGCTGAGCGTGCGCCGACCGCGATTCAGCGGTGCCGTGGCCCGACTAGGCTGGGCGCGGCCGAGCAGACGAGTGGAAGAAGGAGCGGTCCGTGCGCCCAGGTGGACAGCCGAACATGCAGCAGATGCTGAAGCAGGCGCAGAAGATGCAGCAGCAGATCGCCAAGGCCCAGGCCGAGCTGGCCGAGGCGGAGCTGACCGGCACCGCCGGCGGGGGCCTGGTCACCGCTACGGTCGCCGGTACCGGTGAGCTGAAGGCGATCAAGATCGACCCGAAGGCGGTCGACCCGGAGGACGTCGAGACGCTTGAGGACCTGGTGGTCGCCGCAGTGCACAACGCCGCCGAGGCGGCCCGCGAGCTGACCGAGAAGAAGATGGGCCCGGTCGCGGGCGGCATGGGCGGCCTCAGCCTGCCCGGGTTCTGAGCCGGCAGATGTACGAGGGTGCCATCCAGGATCTGATCGACGAGCTGGGCCGGCTGCCGGGCGTGGGCCCGAAGAGCGCCCAGCGGATCGCGTTCCACGTGCTGTCGGCGGATCCGGCCGACGTGAACCGGCTGGCCGGCGCGCTGCGCAAGGTCAAGGACCTGGTCCGGTTCTGCACGACCTGCTACAACGTGGCCGAGTCGGAGCAGTGCCGGATCTGCCGCGACCCACGGCGCACCGACGAGGTGCTCTGTGTGGTCGAGGAGCCGAAGGACGTGGTGGCGATCGAGCGGACCGGCGAGTTCCGCGGGCGCTACCACGTGCTCGGCGGCGCGATCAATCCGCTGGAGGGCATCGGCCCGGACAACCTGCGGATCCGTGAGCTGATGACCCGCCTCGGCGGCGGCGAGGTCCGCGAGCTGATCCTCGCCACCGACCCGAACACCGAGGGCGAGGCGACAGCCACCTACCTGGCGCTGATGGTCAAGCCGATGGGGATCGCGGTGACCCGGCTCGCGAGTGGACTGCCGGTCGGCGGCGACCTGGAGTACGCCGACGAGATCACGCTGGGCCGGGCCTTCGAGGGCCGACGGGCCGTCTGAATCAAGTCGTGCCGCCTCCGGCGGGTGCCCTGCGGGGTGCCCGCCGGACGTGTCTCCGGGCCGGACGGGCATGTCCGTCGATCTGACAGGAACGTGCGTCCGGGACCGGATCGACGTAATAAATTCGGCCTTCTGGCCGACGAAACATCGGCAGCGTAAGTGATTATCCTTCGATTCGTATGCCTCGTTGCGGAACAGACACGATTCGATACCAACCCGCCCCCCGCCGGTTTCCGCGCCGTCCACCCGAGGGCTAAGGTCTGCGCACATCGGTGACCCTGTCACCACGTTGTCCGTACCCCCAAGGACGAGGTGAAGCACCATGCGTGCATCCAGGCCGAAGGTCGCAATCGCGGCCGTCGCGGTCGCGGCCCTCGCGGTTGCAGGCTGCGCCGAGAGCGACCGTGAGAGTGGCTCCGGAGATAGCAAGAAGGACACCCTCGTCTTCGGCGTCGCCGGAGACCCGAAGGTGCTCGACCCCAGCTTCGCCAGCGACGGTGAGTCGCTGCGCGTGGCGCGCCAGGTCTTCGAGACCCTGGTCCGTCCGGAGGAGGGCGGCACCAAGGTGACGCCGGGCCTCGCCGAGTCCTGGACGCCGGATGCGGCGGGCACGACCTGGACCTTCAAGCTCCGCTCGGGTGTCAAGTTCCACGACGGCACCGACTTCAACGCCGAGGCCGTCTGCGTCAACTTCAACCGCTGGTACAACGCCAAGGGCCTCATGCAGAGCCCGGACGTGACCGCGTACTGGCAGGACGTCATGGGCGGGTTCGCCAAGAACGAGAACCCGGACCTGCCGCCGAGCCTCTTCAAGTCCTGCACCGCCAAGGACGCCACCACTGTGGACCTGGCGTTCACCCGGGTGTCCAGCAAGATCCCGGCCGCGCTCATGCTGCCGTCGTTCTCGATCCAGAGCCCGAAGGCGATGGAGCAGTACGACGCCAGCAACGTCACCGGCACCGCCGAGGACATCAAGTACCCGGCGTACGCGATGGAGCACCCGACCGGCACCGGCCCGTTCAAGTTCAAGGCGTGGGACATCGCGAACAAGTCGCTCACCATCGAGCGCAACGACGACTACTACGGCGACAAGGCCAAGCTGAAGACCATCATCTTCAAGACGATCTCGGACGAGAACGCCCGCAAGCAGGCGCTCCGCTCGGGTGACATCCAGGGCTACGACCTGGTCGGCCCGGCCGACGTCGAGCCGCTGAAGAAGGAGGGCTTCAACGTCCTCACCCGGCCCGCCTTCAACATCCTCTACCTGGCGATCAACCAGAAGGGGAACCCGAAGCTGGCCGACCTGAAGGTCCGGCAGGCCATCGCGCACGCGCTGAACCGGCAGGCCCTGGTCGACTCGAAGCTGCCCCCGGGCGCCAAGGTCGCGATGAACTTCTTCCCGGACACCGTCGAGGGCTGGAACGGCGACGTCACCAAGTACGACTACGACCCCGCCAAGGCGAAGGCCCTGCTGGCCGAGGCCGGCGCGTCGAACCTGACGCTGAAGTTCCACTACCCGACCGAGGTCACCCGGCCGTACATGCCGAACCCGAAGGACATCTTCGAGCTGCTCTCGGCGGACCTCAAGGCGGTCGGCATCAACGTCCAGGCCATCCCGCTGAAGTGGAGCCCGGACTACCTCAACGCCACCACCTCCGGCAACAAGCACGACCTGCACTTCCTCGGCTGGACCGGTGACTACGGCGACGCGTACAACTTCATCGGCACCTTCTTCGACCGCCCGAAGGACGAGTGGGGCTTCAACAACCCCCAGCTCTTCGCGCAGTTCAAGGACGCCGACACCACCGCCGACGCGGCGGCCCGTACGGAGAAGTACAAGGCACTGAACAAGTCGATCATGGACTTCCTGCCGGGTGTGCCGATCTCGCACTCCCCGCCGGCGATCGTGTTCGGCAAGGACGTGACCGGGATCAAGGCGAGCCCGCTCACCGACGAGCGGTACGCGACCGCAGAGTTCAAGTGATCTGAAGGCACCGTACGCGGGCGGGCGCTGTGACCACAGCGCCCGCCCGCACCCCTCCGCACACCTTCCGAGGCGCCCGTGTTCCGGTTCATCATCAGACGCCTGCTACAGCTGATACCCACGCTGTTCGGGCTCTCCGTCCTGCTGTTCATCTGGCTCCACCGACTTCCCGGCGGGCCCGAGACCGCGATCCTCGGTGAACGGGGCACGCCCGAGACGCGCGCCGCCATCCGGCGCAACCTCGGCCTCGACGAGCCGATCCTGGTCCAGTACGCCCGCTTCCTGCGGCGGATGATCCGGCTCGACCTGGGCACCTCGACCGGTACGAAGCGGGCCGTCACCACGGAGTTCGTGGAACGGTTCCCCGGCACCGTCGAGCTGACGATCATGGCGATGATCCTCGCGGTCGGCATCGGCATCCCGCTCGGCTACCTGGCCGCCCGCCGCCGGGGCCGGTTCCTCGACCACGCCTCGGTCGGCGGATCGCTCATCGGCATCTGCATCCCGGTCTTCTTCCTGGCGTACGTGCTCAAGGCGATCTTCGCGGAGAACCTGGGCTGGTTCCCCTCCAGCGGCCGGCAGGACCCGACCATCGGGGCGACCCGGGTCACCAACTTCTTCGTCCTCGACGGGCTCATGACCCGCGAGTGGGACGCCGCCGCCGACGCGCTCTGGCACCTCGTGCTGCCTGGTATCGCGCTCGCCAGCATCCCGCTCGCGATCATCGTCCGGATCACCCGGGCCAGCGTGCTGGAGGTGCTGAACGAGGACTTCGTCCGCACCGCCGAGGCCAAGGGCCTGACCGAGCGGACCGTCCGCCGCCGGCACGTGCTGCGCAACGCCATGCTTCCGGTGGCCACCTCGATCGGTCTCCAGACCGGTCTCCTGCTCTCCGGCGCGGTGCTCACCGAGACCGTGTTCGCGTTCAGCGGCATCGGCGCGTTCGTCGCCGAGTCGATCAGTCAGCGCGACTACCCGGTGCTGATGGGCTTCATCATGATCATTGCGGTGGTGTACGTGCTGGTGAATCTCCTGGTCGACCTCTCCTACAGCGTGATCGACCCGAGGGTGAGGGTGCGATGACCATCACCACTGGCAAGAAGCGCGAGAAGATCGACCGGCTCGCCGAACTGGCCGCCCGCGACGACGAGCAGGGGGTGAGCCTCTGGAAGGAGGCGTTCCGCCGGCTGCGCCGCAACCCGGCCGCCGTCATCGGCGTGGTCATCCTGGCGGTCTTCGTCCTGGTCGCGGTCATCGGGCCGTTCCTCGTCCCGTACAGCCCGACGGACTCCATCGGCATCCGCGAAGGACTGGTCAAGTCCGGCCAGGGCATCATCCCGGGCGTCTCCGCCGACCACTGGCTCGGCTTCGACCACCAGGGCCGGGACGAGTTCAGCCGGCTCATCGTCGGGGCCCGGCAGACGCTGCTCGTCGGCGTCGTCTCCACCCTGATCGGCCTCGCGGTCGGCGCGCTGATCGGCGGCGTCGCCGGTGCCGCGGCCGGTCTCGGCGGGCGCTGGGGCCGCTGGATCGACACCACCCTGATGCGCTTCATCGACATGCTGCTGGCCATGCCGAGCCTGCTGCTCGCGGTGAGCATCGCGGCACTGCTCGGCGCCAGCCTCACCACCGTGATGATCGCCGTCGGTGTGGTGTCCGTGCCGATCTTCGCCCGGCTGCTGCGCGGCTCGATGATCGCGCAGGCAAACAGCGACTACGTGCTGGCCGCGACGTCGCTCGGCGTGAAGCGCTCCAAGATCGCCCTTACCCACGTGGTGCCGAACTCGATCGCTCCGGTCATCGTGCAGGCCACGCTGACGCTGGCGACCGCGATCATCGAGGCGGCCGCGCTGTCCTTCCTCGGTCTCGGCAACCCCGACTCGGCCATCCCGGAGTGGGGCGTCATGCTCGCCGACGCGCAGCCGTACCTGGGCATCCGGCCGGGCCTGGCGATCTATCCGGCGCTCGGCATCATCATCACCGCGCTCGGGTTCACCCTGCTCGGTGAGGCGATGCGCGAGGCTCTCGATCCGAAGCTGCGGAAGTAGGTCAGTCAGCCATGGCACTGCTCGAAGTGGACGACCTCTCCGTCACGTTCGCCCGTCGTGGGCAGCGCACCGTGCACGCGGTGGACGGGGTGTCCTTCTCGGTCGACGCCGGCGAGGTGGTCGGCCTGGTCGGCGAGTCCGGCTGCGGCAAGAGCGTCACGTCGCTGGCCATCATGGGCCTGCTGCCCAAGCAGCCGGGCCTGCGCGTGGGCGGCAAGGCGGTCTTCGACGGCACCGACCTGCTCCAGCTCGACGACCGGTCGCGCCGCGACATCCGCGGGCGGGACGTCGCGATGATCTTCCAGGACCCGCTCTCCTCGCTGAACCCGGTCATCCCGATCGGGCTCCAGGTGACCGAGGTGCTCGCCCGGCACCGGGGCATGAAGGGCGAGGCGGCCACCAGGGAGGCGGCCGACCTGCTCGACCGGGTGGGCATCCCGGACCCGCGGCGGCGCCTCAAGGAGTACCCGCACCAGCTCTCCGGCGGCATGCGGCAGCGGGCGCTGATCGCCATGGCGGTCGCCTGCCAGCCCCGGCTGCTGATCGCCGACGAGCCGACCACCGCGCTCGACGTCACCATCCAGGCGCAGATCCTGGAACTTCTCAAGGGCCTGGTCCGGGACTCCGGCACCGCCCTGGTCATGATCACGCACGACCTCGGTGTGGTGGCCGGCATGTGCGACACCATCAACGTGCTCTACGCCGGCCGGGTGGTGGAGACGGCCACCCGCCGTCCGCTGTTCCGCCAGCCCCGGCACCCGTACACCGAGGGGTTGCTCGCCTCGGTGCCGCGCCTGGACGCCGGCCGTGGCGAACGGCTGAACCCCATCCCCGGCTCGGTGCGCGACGTCCTGCCCTGGCCGGACGGCTGCGCGTTCGCCCCGCGCTGTGCGCGCCGCGTCGACGAGTGCGTGGGCGAACCGCCGGAGCTGGTGCTCACCCACGACGCGCGCAGCTACCGCTGCGTCAACCCGGTGCCGATCCCCGGCCTGACCCCGGAGGCGGACGCCCGCGCGACCGCGCCGACGACCACCGAACCGGGTGCGGTGCCGGCCCAGGCCGAGCCGGCCGACCCGCCCGCCGTGCCCGGCTTCGGACCGGCTCCGCGCGAGGAGGAGACCCCATGAGCGACAACGACATCCTCGTCGAGGTCCGCGACCTGAAGGTGCACTTCCCGATCCGCCGGGGCGTGATCTTCGACCGGACCGTCGGGCACGTCAAGGCGGTCGACGGGGTCGACCTGAGCATTCCGCGCGGCAAGACGTACGGGCTGGTGGGCGAGTCGGGCTGCGGCAAGTCCACGCTGGGCCGGGCGCTGCTCCAGCTCAACCCGCCGACCAGCGGCGAGGCGAAGTTCGACGGCGTCGAGCTGACCACGCTGCCGGCCGGCAAGCTGCGCGCGATGCGCCGCCGGATGCAGATGATCTTCCAGGACCCGATGTCCAGCCTGGACCCCCGGCAGAACGTCGAGTCGATCCTGACCGAGGGCCTCCAGACCCACGGCATCGGCGCCAACCGGGACGACCGGCGGCGGATCATCGGCGAGACGCTCGACGCGGTCGGCCTGCCCAAGTGGGCGCTGTCCCGCTACCCGCACGAGTTCTCCGGCGGCCAGCGCCAGCGCATCGGTATCGCGCGCGCCCTGGTGCTCGGCCCGGAGCTGATCGTCGCCGACGAGCCGGTCTCCGCGCTGGACGTGTCGATCCAGGCGCAGGTGGTGAACCTGCTCGACGAACTCCAGGACAGCCTCGGCCTGACCTACCTGGTCATCGCGCACGACCTGGCCGTGGTGCGGCACATCTCCGACATCGTCGGTGTGATGTACCTGGGCGCGCTGGTGGAGGAGGCGCCGAGCGACCGGCTCTACACCGAGCCGCTGCACCCGTACACCCGGGCGCTGATGTCGGCGGTGCCGGTGCCGGACCCGGACGTGGAGGACCGCCGCGAGCGCATCCTGCTCGCCGGTGACCTGCCGTCGCCGGCCAACCCGCCGTCGGGCTGCCGGTTCCACACCCGATGCCCGTGGGCGCAGCCGACCCGCTGCGCCGACGAGCGGCCGGAACTGCGCCAGATCGGTGCCAGCCGGGTGGCCTGCCACTGGGCCGAGCAGATCGCCGCCGGCGAGCTGCGCCCGCACGAGGTGACCGCGAAGATCACCCGCCCGGAGGGCGAGGGTGAGGAGCCGGGCGTGGTCTCCGCGCCCAGCGAGCCCGGCTCGTACGTCTGACATGACGAAGCGCGGGGCCCCCCCCCCCCGGGGGGGTCGCGCCTCAGGGGCGGTGAGCCCCCGGGGGGGGTGAGGCTGCCCCCCCCC
>NZ_JAXCFU010000024.1:0-37296 GCF_055362685.1 Micromonospora sp. SYSU B005
CCCCCCCGCGGGGGGGGGGGGGGGTGGGGGGGGGGGCTGCCGCGCCCGGGGCCCGCCCGCCCCCCCCCCCCGCCCCCCCCCCCCCCGCGACGTGGACGAGGAGCACTGTCAGCCAGGCCACCTCGTCGTCGTCCAGCCGCTCGCCGCGCCGCTGCCGGCGAAAGGCGGCTCGCACGGCCGCCGTGCCCGCCGTCCGCACCGCCCGCGGCTCCCCACCCGATCCGGGGCCACCTGCCGGCACCTGGGACTGGCCGCCCGGTCCGGGCCCGCCAACCGGGACCGACGACTCCCCCTCCGGCCCAGCACCGTCCGCCGGGACCGGCGGCTCCCCACCCGCCCTCGAACCGTCGGCTGGAAAGCCTCCGGCCGGGCTCCCGGCCGATGATGCGGACGGGGGTCCGGTGAGCGCGGCCAGGCGGAGACGGGCCCGAGCGGTGGCCCGGCGCATGGCGAGCCGGACCGGCCCGTCGAGCGGGGACACCTGTGCCGCGAGCGCGGCCCGGTCGGGCAGCGCGACCTGACCGGCGAACACGGCAGCCGCGCTGACCTCGCTGGCGGCCGGGTCGTACGGGGTGCCCTCGGGCGGGCAGCAGGACGGCTCGGCGCACAGGTACGACCACCAGCGCCCGTCGGTGACCCGCAGCGCGTCGAGTACCACCAGCCCGGTGGCGGTCAGCGCGTCACCGATCGCGTCCACGATCCCCGTCACCCGGGCGGCCGGACCGTAGCCGACGACTGTGGCGGCGTCGGCGTCCTGCCGGGCCACCACCTGCGCCAGGTGCCGGGCCGCCGGGCCGGGGTCGGTGCCCGGTGCGGGCAGGTCGCCTCGGGCGGCGAAGACGACGCGCCGGCCGCGTACCGCGACCACCACGACGCTGTCGGCGGGATGGAAGCCGAGCAGGTAGGGCACGGCCGCGACCATGTCGGCCGGCGAGCGGACGGAGAGGCGCGCTGGCTCGGTGGAGTTCATGCCGGGAGCGTGGGCGGTGCAGTGCCACCGCGTCCGCCCCTGTGGACGACACGCCGTCCGTCCACAGATACGGAGCGTATCGGTGCAGCTCAGCGGCGATCGGCGGCGTCGCTCGGCACACGGATGTCCGGGGTACCGGCTACCTTGCGCACATGGACCTGGCGTACCTGCGGGCACACCCGGAGCACCTGCCGACCTTCCTGACCCACCAGCGGATCCGGGAGACGCCGGTCTCCGGTGGTGACATCTGCGCCGCCTCCCGGCTCACGCTGGACGACGGGCACTCGGTGTTCGCCAAGACCTGGCCGGAACGGGCCGCGCGTCCGCTGCCGGAGGGCTTCTTCGCCGCCGAGGCGGCCGGGCTGCGCTGGCTGCGCGAGGCCGGCTCGGTGCCCGTACCGGATGTGCTCGTCGCGTTGCCCGGCCTGTTGGCGCTCGACTGGGTGGAGCCCGGCGAGCCGACGCCGGAGGCCGCAGAGGCGTTCGGCCGCGACCTGGCCGGGCTGCACCGCGCCGGGGCGCCCGCGTTCGGCGCGGACTGGCCGGGGTTCATCGGCGCGCTGCCGCAGGACAACACGCCCGACCCCGGTCCCTGGCCGGACTGGTTCGCCCGGCGCCGCCTCCTGCCCTACCTGCGCATGTCTGTCGACGGTGGCGCGATCGACGGCGCCGGGGCGGCGCTCGTCGAGCAGGTCGTCGACCGGATCGGCGAGTTCGGCGGTGACGAGCCGCCCGCCCGGCTGCACGGCGATCTCTGGCCGGGCAACCTGCTCTGGGGCGCCGACGGCCGGGTGTGGCTGGTCGACCCGGCCGCGCACGGCGGCCACCGCGAGACCGACCTGGCGCAGCTCGCGCTGTTCGGCGGCCCACCGCACCTGGACCGGATCACGGCCGCCTACCGGGAGGCGTGGCCTCCGGCCGACGGGTGGCGGGAACGGGTGCCGCTGCATCAGCTGCATCTGCTGCTGGTGCACACCGCGATCTTCGGCGCGGCGTACGCGGACGCCGTGGGTTCCACCGCTCGTGCCGCCCTCCACGGGCTCGACCGCGCTACGGTCGACCGATGAGCACCCCCCGGACGACGACCGACGGCGTCCTCGCCGACCGGTACGGCCGTGTCGCCCGGGACCTTCGGGTCTCGCTCACCGACAAGTGCAACCTGCGCTGCACCTACTGCATGCCGGCCGAGGGCCTGCCCTGGCTGTCCGGCCCGCAACTGCTCAGCGACGACGAGATCGTCCGGCTGGTGGGTGTCGCGGTGACCCGGCTCGGCATCACCGAGGTGCGCTTCACCGGCGGTGAGCCGCTCATCCGGCCCGGCCTGCCCGGCATCGTGGCGGCGGTCGCCGCGCTCACGCCCCGGCCGCGCATCTCGCTGACCACGAACGGCATCGGCCTGGCCCGGATGGCGCCGGCGCTGCGCGCGGCCGGGCTGGACCGCGTCAACGTCTCGCTCGACACGCTGGACCGGGACCGGTTCACCGCGCTGACCCGCCGCGACCGGCTCGCCGACGTGCTCGCCGGCCTGGCCGGGGCCGCGGAAGCCGGGCTGACCCCGGTGAAGATCAACTCGGTGCTGATGCGGGGCACGAACGACGACGAGGCGCCCGCGCTGCTCCGGTTCGCGCTCGCGCACGGCTACGAGCTGCGGTTCATCGAGCAGATGCCGCTCGACGCGCAGCACGGCTGGGACCGCTCGACGATGGTCACCGCCGACGAGATCCTGGCCTCCCTGCACGCCGCGTTCGCGCTGACGCCGGACCCGTCCGAACGGGGCGCGGCACCGGCCGAGACGTGGCTGGTGGACGGCGGGCCGGCCCGGGTCGGCGTGATCGCCAGCGTGACCCGGCCGTTCTGCGGCGACTGCGACCGCACCCGCCTCACCGCCGACGGCCAGGTGCGCAACTGCCTGTTCGCCACCGAGGAGTCGGACCTGCGCGGCGCGTTGCGCGCCGGTGCGGACGACGAGGAGCTGGCCCGGCGCTGGCGGGCGGCGATGTGGGCCAAGCGGGCCGGGCACGGCATCGACGACCCCACGTTCCTCCAGCCCGCGCGCTCGATGTCGGCGATCGGAGGCTGAGGGTGGAGCTCACCGTCCGCTACTTCGCCGGCGCCCGCGCGGCCGCCGGACGACCCGAGGAGACCGCATCCGCGGGCGTGTCCCTGGACGAACTCCTCGATGAACTGGCCGCCCGGCACGGCGAACGCCTCGCGGTGGTGCTGAAGGCGGCGAGTTTCCTGGTCGACGGCGTGGCCTGTCATGATCGACGGGCACTGTTGCCGGCCGGGGTGACGGTGGACGTGCTGCCGCCCTTCGCGGGCGGCTGAGGGGGGCACACGTGCTGGCCATGGCGACATTCCTGGGCTTCGTCGTGCTCGTGATCGGCCTGATCCACTTCTACCTGTGGAAGCGGCTGGTCCGGGACACCACGCGTCCCGGGCGGTGGCGCCGGGCCGGTGGAGTGGCGATCGCGGCGCTGGCGGTGCTCGTACCGGTGACCATGGCCGGCACCCGCAACGGCTGGTACTGGCTGGCCTGGCCCGGCTACCTCTGGGTCGCGCTGATGTTCTACCTGCTGGTGCTGCTGCTGGTGCTGGAGGTGCCGACCGCTGTGGTCCGGCTCGTGCTGCGCCGCCGGGCCCGCGCGGCGGTCGCCGCCGGCCCGGAGCCCGAGCCCGTGCTCGTGGGCGCGGCGACCGCGGAGGGTGCGACGCCGCCGCCTGTCGACAGCACCGACGCGCCGCCGCCCGGCACCCACGCGCCGGACCACGACCCCTCGCGGCGGCTGCTGCTCGCGCGCGGGGCAGCGATCTTCGCCGGGCTCACCGCCGCCGGCGTCACCGGGTACGGCGTACGCACCGCGATGGGTCCGCCGCAGCTGGACCGGGTGCAGATCCCGCTGGCCACGCTGCCCCGCAGCATGGACGGCCTGCGTATCGCCACCGTCTCGGACATCCACCTCGGGCCGCTGCGCGGCAGGGCGCACACCGAGCGGATCGTCGCGATGATCAACCGGATGGATGCCGACCTGGTCGCGGTGGTAGGTGACCTGGTCGACGGCACGGTGGCCGAGCTGGGCGAGGCCGCCGAACCGCTGCGCGACCTGCGGTCCCGGTACGGCAGCTTCTTCGTCACCGGCAACCACGAGTACTACTCGGGCGTCGAGGAGTGGGTCCGCGAGGTGGACCGGCTCGGCCTGCGCGTGCTCCAGAACGAGCGGCAGGAGATCCAGGCCCGGGGCGGCGTGCTGGACCTCGCCGGGGTGAACGACGTGAGCGCCGCCGGCACCGGGGTGGCCGCGCCCGCCGACTACGCCGCCGCCCTCGGCGACCGCGACCCGAGCCGGCCGGTCGTGCTGCTGGCGCACCAGCCGGTGGCCGCGCAGGAGGCGGCGAAGTTCGGCGTCGACCTGCAACTCTCCGGGCACACGCACGGCGGCCAGATGGTGCCGTTCAACCTGGCGGTGAAGCTCGAACAGCCGGTCGTCTCCGGCCTCGGCGAGGTCGACGGCACGAAGGTCTACGTCACGAACGGCGCCGGCTTCTGGGGCCCGCCGGTGCGGGTGGGCGCGCCTCCCCAGGTGACGCTCGTCGAGCTGCGCGCTCAATAGCGTGCATGGGCCGCCGAGTCCAGCACCGCATTGCTCAGGTCACCCGTACGCGTGGCGACGGGCGGGCGGGGGACCGGACGTGACAGGATGCGGCGTGCCTCCGTTCAGCGCCGCACCCCCCGGTGGCCTCCCGCCGTACGTCGCGGATCTGCACATCCACTCGAAGTACTCCCGCGCGTGCAGCCGCGACCTGACCCTGCCGAACCTGGCCTGGTGGGCCCGGCGCAAGGGCATCGGCGTGCTCGGCACCGGCGACTTCACCCATCCCGCCTGGTACGACCACCTGCGGGAGACGCTGCATCCGGCCGAGCCGGGCCTGTACCGGCTCTCGCCCGAGGCGGAGCGGGACGTCGCCCGGCGGCTGCCGCCCCGGCTCGCAAGCGAGGCGGAGGCCGACCCGGTCCGGTACATGCTGAGCGTGGAGATCTCCACGATCTACAAGCGCGACGACCGGACGCGCAAGGTGCACCACCTGATCTACCTGCCGGACCTGGACGCGGTGGCACGGTTCAACACCGCGCTGGGCCGGATCGGCAACCTCGGCTCGGACGGCCGGCCGATCCTCGGGCTGGACTCCCGCGACCTGCTGGAGATCACGCTGGAGGCGAGCCCGGACGGCTACCTGGTGCCGGCGCACATCTGGACGCCCTGGTTCTCCGCGCTCGGCTCGAAGTCCGGCTTCGACGCGATCGCCGACTGCTACGCAGACCTGGCCGAGCACATCTTCGCGGTGGAGACCGGCCTGTCGTCCGACCCGGAGATGAACTGGCGGGTCGGTAGCCTGGACCGCTACCAGTTGGTGTCGAACTCGGACGCGCACTCGCCGCCCGCGCTGGCCCGGGAGGCCACGGTCCTGACCGCCGCGCGCGACTACTTCGCGATCCGCGAGGCGCTGCGGACCGGCGACGGTCTCGCGGGCACCGTGGAGTTCTTCCCGGAGGAGGGCAAGTACCACGCCGACGGGCACCGCCTGTGCGGCGTGAACTGGTCGCCGGAGCGGACCCGCGAGGCGGGCGGGCGCTGCCCGGAGTGCGGCAAGCCGCTGACGGTGGGCGTACTCAGCCGGGTCGAGGAGCTGGCGGACCGGCCGGCGGGGCACCGTCCGGCGCACGCCCGCGAGGTGACGCATCTGGTGCCGCTGGCCGAGATCCTGGGCGAGCTGAACCGGGTCGGCGCGCGGTCGAAGAAGGTAGAGGGCAAGCTCAACGAGCTGATCGCCGCGCTCGGCCCGGAGCTGGAGATCCTGACGCGTACCCCGATCGAGGAGATCGGCCGGGTCGGCGGCGAGCTGCTCGCGGAGGGCATCGGCCGGCTGCGCCGCGGCGACGTGCGCCGGGTGCCGGGCTACGACGGGGAGTACGGCGTGATCACGCTGTTCGACCCGGCGGAACTGGGCGCTGCGGGTGGCCGGGGCGGGCAGGAGACGCTGTTCGACGTACCGGTGCCCGCGCAGCGGCGGCCGGCGGAGTCGGCGCCGAAGCCGAAGGCCAAGCGCCCGGCGGCGGCCCGGCCGGAGCCGAAGCGGACGCCGCCGCCGGCGCCCCCGATCGCACCGCCGCCGTCTCCGCACGAGCCGTTCGAGCCGATGCTCGCCGGGATGGAGGAGGTCGGCACCGGCCTGCTGGATCGGCTGGACGCGATGCAGCGGGTGGCCGCGTCGGCGCCGGGTGGCCCGCTGCTGATCGTGGCCGGTCCGGGCACCGGCAAGACGCGGACGCTCACCCACCGGATCGCGTACCTGTGCGCGGAGCTGAACGTCTTCCCCGACCAGTGCCTGGCGATCACGTTCACCCGGCGGGCGGCCGAGGAGCTGCGGCACCGGCTGGACGGGCTGCTCGGCCCGGTCGCCGAGGACGTCACAGTCGGCACGTTCCACTCGCTCGGCCTGACCGTGCTGCGGGAGAACGCGGCAGCGGCCGGGCTGCCGGCGGACTTCCGGATCGCCGACGACGCGGACCGGTCGGCGGCGCGCGCCGAGGCCGGTGACGACGACGAGCGGTACGTGGCGCTGCTGCGCAAGCGGGACCTGGTCGACCTGGACGAGCTGCTGACGCTGCCGGTGGCCCTGTTCAAGGGGGACCGGAAGCTGGTGCGGGAGTACCGCGAGCGGTGGAAGTGGATCTTCGTCGACGAGTACCAGGACGTCGACGCGGTGCAGTACGAGCTGCTGCGGCTGCTCAGCCCGCCGGACGGGAACCTGTGCGCGATCGGTGACCCGGACCAGGCGATCTACTCGTTCCGGGGCGCCGACGTGGGCTACTTCCTGCGTTTCTCGCAGGACTTCACGGACGCCCGGCTGGTCCGGCTGAACCGCAACTACCGCTCCTCCGCGCCGATCCTGGCCGCCGCCGTGCAGGCCATCGCGCCGTCGTCGCTGGTACGCGGCCGTCGTCTCGACCCGGCCCGGCTCGACCCGGAGGCGCCGCTCGTCGGCCGGTACGCGGCGAGTTCCGCCTACGACGAGGCCGACTTCGTGGCCCGTACCGTGGACGAGCTGGTCGGCGGCCTGTCCCACCGCTCTCTCGACTCGGGGCGGATCGACGGGCGGGCGACCTCGCTGTCCTTCTCCGACATCGCGGTGCTGTACCGCACCGACGCGCAGGCCGCACCGATCGTGGACGCGCTGGCCCGGGCGAACATTCCGGTGCAGAAGCGCTCGCACGACCGGCTGCGCGACCGTCCGGGCGTGCCGGCGATCGCCCGCGAGCTGCGCCACGCCGGTCTGGACGGTTCGCTCGCGGCCCGGGTACGCCAGGCCGGGCAGATCCTGGCCGAGCGCTTCGCCGTGCCCACGCTCGACGGGTCCGGCGCGGTACGCCCCGAAGACGTCCGCACGGCGGTGGACCTGCTCACCCCGCTGGCCCGGCGCTGCGGCGACGACCTCGACCTGTTCCTCAACCAGCTCGCCACCGGCGCGGAGGTGGACGCGCTGGACCCGCGCGCCGAGGCGGTCACGCTGCTCACGCTGCACGCGGCGAAGGGCCTGGAGTTCCCGGTGGTGTTCCTGGTCGGCGCGGAGGACGGCCTCCTGCCGCTGCGCTGGCCCGGCGCCGAGCCGGACGACGACGCGGTGGCCGAGGAGCGGCGGCTGTTCTTCGTCGGGCTGACCCGGGCACAGGACCGGCTCTACGTCAGCCACGCGGGCCGGCGCGCCCGGCACGGCGCGGAACGGGACACCCGCCCGTCGCCGTTCCTCGACGTGATCGACCCGGCGTTGTTCGAGCGCCTGGACGCGACCGAGCCCCGCCGCCCGAAGGACCACCAGCTCCGGTTGATCTGACGGCACCTCTCAGGTGAGGACGGCGGCGAGCCACGCGCCGCCGAGCAGCGCCGGGCCGAACGGCACCGGCGTGTCCCGGCGTACCCGCCCGGCGGCGAGCAGGACGAGCGCCGCGACTCCGGCGAGCACGTGCGGCAGGAGCAGCCCGAGGCGCAGCGCCGGCCAGCCGAGCCAGCCCAGCGGCAGTCCGAGCGCGGCGGCGAGTTTCACGTCGCCGAAGCCGAGCCGGGCGCGGGGCAGCAGGGACAGCAGCGCGTACCCGATGAAGGAGAACGCGGCCCCGGCCACCGCGACGGCCAGGCGGCGCGGTTCGCCGGTCGCCGCCGTGGCCGCGGTGAGGCCGAGCCCGCCGCCGAGCGCGACCAGGCCGACGAGCGGGTCGGGCAGCCGCAGCGCGG
Source organism: Micromonospora sp. SYSU B005 (assembly GCF_055362685.1). Taxonomy (NCBI): domain Bacteria; kingdom Bacillati; phylum Actinomycetota; class Actinomycetes; order Micromonosporales; family Micromonosporaceae; genus Micromonospora; species Micromonospora sp. SYSU B005. The sequence goes on from NZ_JAXCFU010000024.1 coordinate 8,260, forward strand.
TCAGGTCGGTGACCGTGAGGACCAGCCCGGCGGCGGCGACCAGCAGCAGCGCGGGCAGTGCCGGGTCGGTGCCCCTGGTGGCGGCGAGCCCGCCGAACACCACGACGCCGACCCGGGCGAGCGTGCTCCGGCGCGGAGCGCCGCCAGGTGGCACCGTGACGAGCGACCGGCCGACCGGCACCGCCGCCCACCCGGCCGCCGCACCGAGCAGGGCGATCCCCGTCACCAGCAGCGCCGACACGGGCCGGGACGCTACCGCCCGGCGGGCTCCCCGGCCGTCCCGTCGACGGCTGGTGGCGGGGACCGGCGGGGACGCTCGGTGCTCACCACCACCGCGACGCCGACCACGATGACCGCGCCGCCCATCAGCACCTGCGAGGTGATCGGTTCGGCGACGAACAACGCGCCGAGTGCCACCGCGACCACCGGGTTCACGTACGCGTACGTGGAGACCAGGGAGATCGGCGCGTGGGCGAGCAGCCAGACGTACGCGGTGAAGGCGATCAGCGAACCGGCCACCATCAGGTAGGCCATCGCCGCCCAGGACCGTCCGGTCACGTCCGCGAAGGAGAAGCCGCGCAGCTCACCCCGGGCCACGCCGACGAGCGCGAGCACCGCCGCGCCGGCGACCATCTCGTAGACGGTGGCCACGAACGGGTCGGCGGGCATCAGGATCTTCCCGGACAGGTACGAGCCGACCGACCAGCTCGTGGCGGCCCCGACCACCGTCAGCGCGCCGGCCACCGGCACGCCGTCCACCCCGTCGCGGGGCAGCACCAGCACGACGAGGCCGGCGAACCCGAGCGCCACCCCGAGGAACGTCCACGGTCGCGGCCGGTCCCCGCCCACGGTCCGCAGCACCACCACCAGCAGCGGCACGGTGGCCACCAGCAGCGCGGCCACGCCCGAGGGAACCGCGGCGCCGGCCGGACCCGACTCGGCGAGGACCACCAGCCCGTTTCCGCCGGCGAGCAGCAGCACGCCGATCAGCGCGGCGGAACCGAGCCGGCGCGGAGGCACCCGCAACGCGCCGGGCCCGCGCCGCAGGCGCAACACCACGGCGAGCACCACGGCGGCGCCGGAGAACCGCATAGCCGCGGAGATCAGGGGCGGCAGGGACTCGACGGCTACCCGGATGCCCAGGTAGGTCGAGCCCCACAGCAGGTAGACCAGCACGAGTGCGGTCCAGATCAGCGCGGTGCGGGCCGGCGGCGTCGCGGAATCGACGACGTTCGTCGCACTCGTGGGGCGTGAGCTCATCGTCTGTCCACGCTACGGTGGCCACGGCGTCGGCGTCCCCAGTTGGTGGCCGGCCTCTCAGCACTGGCGTACGCAGGAGGCGTTCATGTCGAACTTCGGTCCACCGGGTGGCGGCTCTCCCGACCCCTGGGGACGGCCCGACGACGGCTACGCCCCGCAGCCCGATCCCCGCTACGCCCCGCAGGGCGACCCGCGTTACGCCGCGCAGCCGGATCCGCGGTACGGCCCTCCGGGCGCGCAGCCGTACGGCCCGCCCGCCGACCAGTACGGCCCGCCCGACCAGTACGGCCCGCCCACCCAGCAGTACGGCCCGCCGGCCGATCAGTACGGGCCACCGTCGCAGCGCTTCGAGCCGGGCCCGGCCTGGTCCCCGCAGCAGGGCCATCCGGGTGACCCCTATTCCGGGTCGCAGTACGGGGCCGGTCAGCCGCAGTACGCCGAGCCGACGCCGCCGAAGCGCGGGAAGGGTCCGCTGCTGGTGGTGGTGATCGTGCTGGCCGTACTGCTGCTGGGCGGCGCCGGGGCGTACTGGATGCTGGGCCGGGACGAGCAGACGCCGACCGGCGGCACGACGGCCGCCACCCCGCCGGCCGCGGATCCGACCGGCGAGGCCGCGCCGCCGAGCGAGCCGGCCGACACGACGCCCACGACGGCGGCCCCGGCCTCCTCGACCGATCCGCGTTTCGTCAAGGCGGGCCAGTGCGTCGCCAACGAGGGTGGCGGCGGCCAGCCGAAGCTGGTGATCGCCGACTGCGCCCCGAAGACGTACGAGGTGCTGCGCCGCATCGACGGTGCGACGAGCGGCAAGAAGGACGCGGAGGCGAAGTGCGGGAAGGTGGCCGGTTACACCGACTGGTACTTCTTCGACAGCGAGCTGGACACGCTCGACTTCGTGCTCTGCCTGAAGCGCCGCTGACCCTGTCCGCCTGTCGGTAACCAAAACTAGGGCTGTCTAGCGTGGATGCTAGACAGCCCTAGTTTTGTATCGAGGCCGACACGCGGTAGCCGCCTCTACGCGCATCTAGCCTGGTCGCTAGAGAACCCGATACTGTGCGATTCGTGGATCCGGTCCGCAACCCGTACGCACCGGGCGCCGGCCAGCGCCCGCCCGAACTCGCCGGGCGGGGGCGGGAACTGGACGTCTTCGACGTGGTGCTGGAACGGATCGCCCGCGGTCGCCCCGAACGCAGCCTGATGCTCACCGGCCTGCGGGGAGTCGGCAAGACGGTCCTGCTCAACACGCTGCGTTCCGAGGCGATCAACCACCTCTGGGGCACCGGCAAGATCGAGGCCCGGCCGGACCAGTCGCTGCGCCGCCCGATCGCCGCCGCGCTGCACATGGCGGTCCGCGAACTCGCGCCCCGGCACCGCGCCCCGGACCGGATCGACGCGTTCCTCGGCGTCCTCAAGGCGTTCGCGCAACGCTCCGCGCCCACCGGTCGAGGCGGCGCGGCGCCCAAGCTGCGCGACCGCTGGCAGCCCGGCATCGACGTACCGGCGAGCAGCGGGCGAGCCGACTCCGGCGACATCGAGATCGACCTGGTCGAGCTGCTCAGCGACGCGGCGGCGGTCGCCACCGACGTCGGCACCGGCATCGCGATCTTCATCGACGAGATGCAGGACGTCGGCGCCGAGGACGTCTCCGCGCTCTGCGCCGCCTGCCACGAGCTTTCCCAGCTCGGCGCGCCGCTCATCGTCGTGGGTGCGGGCCTGCCGCACCTGCCGGCCGTGCTCAGCGCCGCCAAGTCGTACTCCGAGCGGCTCTACCGCTACCAGCGCATCGACCGGCTCGACCGGATCGCCGCCGACCAGGCGCTCTGCGCGCCGGCCGAGCGCGAGGAGGTCGAGTACGAGCAGAAGGCGCTCGACCTGCTCTACGAGAAGTCCGGTGGCTATCCCTACTTCGTCCAGGCGTACGGCAAGGCCACCTGGGACCACGCGCCCCGCTCCCCGATCACCGCGGCGGACGTCCGGGTCGCCGCGCCCGAGGCGGAGGCCGAACTGGCGGTGGGGTTCTTCGGCTCCCGGTTCGAGCGGGCCACGCCCGCCGAACGCGAGTACATGCGCGCGATGGCCACGCTCGCGCTGGTGGACGGCGAGGAGGGCGGCCGGGACGACATGGACGCGGCGGTGCCGACCGCCGAGATCGCCCGCGCGCTCGGCCGCAAGCCGGCCAGCCTCTCCCCGGCGCGCGACGCGCTGATCAAGAAGGGGCTGATCTACTCCGGCGAGCGGGGGACGGTGGCGTTCACAGTGCCGCACTTCGGCCGCTACCTGCGTACCCAGCCCGCCTGACCGCTGCTCGTGAAACGGCCTCAGACCCGCGACCACGGTGGCGGGAAGACCACCTCGCCGGCCGGCGGTGACGGCTCGCCGCTCGCCGACGGCGGCAGCACCAGCGCCTGCCACGGCTCCCCCAGCCCGGACCAGGGACTGGTCAGGCCCAGCCGGTCCGCCGGGCCGAACCCGAACCGCCGGTAGTAGGCCGGGTCGCCCAGCACCACCACCAGCCGCTCGCCCAGTTCCGTCGCGGCGTCCAGCGCCGCCTGCACCGCCGCCGTGCCGTGCCCCAGCCGTTGCCGGTGCCGCGCCACCGCCACCGGACCCAGGGCCAGCGCCGGCCAGGTGCCGCGCTCGGTGCGTACGCCGACGCGTGTGAGCAGCGCGTACGCCACCACCTCGCCGCCGTACTCGGCGACCATGGCCAGCTCCGGAATCCACGCCGGGCTGTGCCGCAGCTCCTCGACCAGGCCGACCTCCGGTGGGGTGGCCACGTCGGGGCGGGCGAAGGCGGCGGCCAGCACCCGGGCCACCGGCGCCTCGTCGGCGGGGCCCTCCGGGCGCAGTCGCAGCGTCGTCACCCGCGCGACCTTACCGAACGCGACCGGTCCATCCGCGACGGTCGCTGAAATCGATACCGTTCGGACGTCCACGTCGGCCGATACCTTTCGTGTGTTGCGGGGATGACGACGCCTCCGACGGGGTAAGACTGAGCCATGAAGCCCGTGCGCTCCCTCGCCCGAGTCATGTTGAGCGGCATCTTCGTGGTCAGCGGCGCCCGTAACCTGCGCAATCCGGAACGCCTGGTGCAGGCTGCGGAACCGGTCACCGGGAAGGTCGCCCCGCTGATCCGGAACGTGCACCCCCGCATCCCCACCGACACGGTCTCGCTGATCCGGGCCAACGCCGCCACCCAGCTCGTCGGCGGTCTGATGCTCGCCACCGGCCGGTTCACCCGCCCGGCCGCGCTGGTGCTCGCCGGCTCCCTGATCCCGACCACCGCCGCCGGCCACGCCTTCTGGAACAACGAGGACCCGGCCGCGCGCAACAACAACCAGGTCCACTTCCTGAAGAACCTCGGCCTGCTCGGTGGCCTCCTCCTCGCCGCCGCCGACACCGAGGGCAAGCCGGGCCTGCGCTGGCGCGCCGGCCACCGCATCGACCACTCACGCCGGTCGGTCGAGCGCGCGGTCCGCACCGCTCGTCGCGAGGCGAAGATCGCCGTACGCTCCGCGGCGACCGCCCGCCGCATGCCCGGCTGACAAGCGTTTTCGTACGGCCACCACCCCCCGCAAGGCCACCAATCACCTGAACCGTCCGAGACCCGTTAACGCGGTGGAAATGTCAAAAACACGTGTGGGATCGGACACGGTCGCGTAACGCGGGAGGCAGCAACGTGAGGCGCCGTTCTAGGCTCCGTTCTGGACCTGGACGGGTACGACGATCTTGGTACGGGGGTGGCCACGCCATGCCGGCGACAGTCGGTAGACGGACCAACCGCCTCGCCCCGATCTCCCGCGTCGACCGCCGGATCATCATGCGTCTCGGCGTCGTGGCCGCCGTGTCGTACGCCGCGTGGCTCGCCATCGGCGCCTTCGGACGGCCGTACAACTTCTTCGACATGAAGATCTACCACGGCGCGGTGCTGTGGTGGGCCGGCGGCAACGAGCTGTACGACTTCGTCGCACCGTCGACCACGCTGGGCTTCACCTACCCGCCGTTCGCCGCGCTGGTCATGCTGCCGATGACGTGGCTGCCGGTGGACGGCGCCGGTTTCGTCAACGCGCTCGCCAGCATCGGCGCGCTCGCCGTCGTCCTCGCCGCGCTGCTACGCCCCATCGTGGACCGCCTCGGCTGGCCGCTCTGGTTCACCGTCGGCATCGCCACCCCGCTCGCCGTGGCCATCGAGCCGTCCCGGGAGACGCTCGGCTACGGGCAGGTAAACCTGCTGCTGTTCGCGCTGATCATGGCGGACATGGTGGGCCTGCGCTGGCGGGCCAAGCGCGGCACCCACTACGAGACGGCCGACTCGCCGCTGGCCCGGTTCGTCTACAGCGGCGCCTGGGCCGGTGTCGGCATCGGGCTCGCCACAGCGGTCAAGCTCACCCCGGCGCTGTTCGTGGCGTACCTGATGCTCACCCGGCAGTGGCGGGCCGCGCTCACCGCTGTGGGCACCACGATCGGCGTGACCATCGCGACGTTCGGTGTGCTCGGTGAGGAGTCCCGCGCGTACTTCACCGGCGTGCTCTGGCAGACCGAGCGGGTCGGCGCGGCGGACATGACCGCCAACCAGTCCCTCGCCGGTCTGCTGGCGCGGCTCTACGACTCGATCGAGACGCCCGGGCTGCTCTGGCTGGCGTTCTCGGTGCTGATCCTGGCGCTGGGCCTGTCCCGGGCGATGAGCGCCCGCGCCGACGGCGACGAGCTGACCGCGTTCACGCTGGTCGGGCTCACCGCCAACGTGATCAGCCCGATCTCCTGGTCGCACCACCTGATCTGGGTCATCCCGGCGATCATCGTGCTGGCCGACGCCGCGGTACGCCGCCGCGAAGCCAGCCGCGGCCTGCCGCTGCGCGGCACCGGCGGCCCCTCGGCAAACGGTGTGCCGGCACTGCGCCCACCGATCTGGTACCCGACGTTGACCGGCCTGCGCCACGGCGTCGGGGCGCTCGGGCTCTACCTGCTGTTCCTGATCTCACCGATCTGGCCGTACGAGCACCAGCTCCCCGAGGTGTCCCACTACCAGGACGGCCTGTTCGGCGCGCTGATGGAGAATTCCCTGGCCATCGCGCTGATCGTGCTCGTCGCGGCGCTGCCGTGGCGTCCCGGCGCCGAGCCGGCGTTCTACCACGAGCGGCTGGGCCGCACCGCCGCGCTCGCCGGCCGACGCTGAGCCGGCCGGTTCAGGGGCAGTTCACCCACTCCTCGGTGCCGTCGTCGAAGACCTGCCGCTTCCAGATCGGCAGCCGCGCCTTCACCTCGTCGACCAGCCGGGCGCAGGCGGCGAACGCGGCCGCGCGGTGCGCCGTGCTGACCGCCGCCACCAGCGCCACGTCCCCGATCTCCAGCGGGCCGATCCGGTGCGACACCGCCACCGCGTACACCTGCGGGTCGGCCGCGATCTCGGCCGCCACCTCGCGCAGCACCGCCTCGGCGGTGGGGTGGCCCTCGTACTCCAGCCGGGTGACCGCCCGCCCGTGGTCGTGGTCGCGGACCACGCCCTGGAAGGACACCACCGCGCCGGCCCGGCGGTCGGCGACCGCCGCCTCGTGTTCGGCCAGGTCGAGCGGCCGGTCGGTCACCGCGCCGAGCACCACGCCTGCTTCCACTGTCACGACGTCTCCCGTCGGTTCGTTCGTCGCGCTCACCCGAACCGCTCCCCGGGGGTCAGCGGCAGCGGCACGAGCGGCACCCGGTCGCCGGCCGCGCCGCTGGTGCCGGGCCGGATCACCGCGAACCCGTCCGCGCCGGCCAGCCCGCGCAGCATCGCCGAGCCGACGTGCCGCACCGGGTACGCGGTGCCGGCGACGCGGTCCCAGCGGGCCAGCGCCAGATGGGTGTAGTCGCCGCGCCCGGGAATCGGCTCGGCCAGCGTCACGTGCGGGAGCACCGGCATCTGCCGGCCGGTGAGACCGGCGAGCAGGGGCGCGACGAGCGACACCAGCGCCACCACCGCCGACTGCGGGTTGCCGGGCAGACCGGCCACGAACCGCACCCGCCCGTCGCCGTCCACCAGCCGGGCCAGCAGCATCGGGAAGCCCGGACGCACCGCCACGGTGTTCACCACGTAGTCGGCGCCGAGCGCCTCCAGCGTCGGGTGCAGGTGGTCGACCGGGCCGTGCATGGTGCCACCGGTCGTGCAGACCAGGTCGGCGTTGGCGAGCGCGCCCCGCAGCGCCGCCACGTGCGCGGGCAGCGTGTCGGCGACCGGGCCGACCACGTCGGCGGCGCGCACCTGGCAGCCGTAGCGGCGCAGCCAGGCCGGCACCGACGGGCCGAGCGCGTCGCGGACCCGGCCCGCGCCGGGCGGACCCGAGGTGAGCAGCTCGTCGCCGAAGACCAGCAGCGCGGCCCGGGGTGGGCGGCGGACCCGCAGCGTGTCGTGCCCGCAGGAGGCGGCCAGGCCGATCACCGCCGGGTCCACCGGCGTGCCGGCCGGCAGCAACTCCTCCCCGAGGGACGCCTCCTCGCCCGGCTCCCGCCACTCCGGCGCCGGGCGAGGCGTGCCGGCCACCAGGCCGTCCGCCGTCCGCGTCGACTCCTCGATCCGCAGGATCGCCGTCGTGCCCGCGGGGACCATCGCGCCGGTGGCGATCTCGACGGTGCTGCCGTCGGCCTCCAACGGGGGTGCGGTCTGCCCGGCGAGCACCCGCCCGGCGACGCGCCACGGCCCCGCGCCGCGCACCGCCCAGCCGTCCACGCTGGAGGTGGGGAACGCTGGCAGGTCGGTACGCGTGGTCAGCGGCTCGGCCAGGGTGTGCCCGTCGGCCTCGGCCAGCGGCCGGGCGACCGCGGGGAGCGCGGCGGACAGGCCCACCGCGTACACCCGGGAGCGGGCCTCCTCCCACCCGGCCGGTGGTGGCGTGCCCGCCTCGGCCGCGGCGGCTTCGGTTTCCGTGCTCATCCGGCGAGCCTAACGCCGGGGCACGTGCCTCGCGGGTTCAGTGGTCGCCGCCGCGAAGCTGGTCGACGGCGTGCCGCAGGATCGGCCCGAGCACCGCCAGTCCGTCCCGGGCGCCGCCGCGTGAACCGGGCAGGTTGACCACGAGCGTCCGGCCGGCCACCCCGGCCAGGCCCCGGGACAGCGCCGCCGTCGGCACTGTGTCGCGACTGTGCGCGCGGATCGCCTCGGCGATGCCGGGGATCTCGTAGTCGAGCAGCGCACGGGTCACGTCGGGTGTGCGGTCGGTCGGGGTGATGCCGGTGCCGCCGCTGGTCAGCACCACGTCGACGCCGTCGGCGCGGGCCGCGCGCAGGGCGTCGCCGACCGGTTCGCCGTCCGGCACCACCACCGGCGCGTCGACCTCGCACCCCAGCTCGCGCAGCCCGGTCACGAGCAGCGGGCCGCTGGTGTCCTCGTAGACCCCGGCGGCGGCCCGGTTGGAGGCCACGATCACCCGGGCCCGGATCACGGCCGGTCCTCCGGCCGGACCCACTCGCCGGTCTTGCCGCCCTCCTTGCGGAGCACCCGGACGGCGTCCACCGACGCGGCCGGGTCGACCGCCTTCACCATGTCGACCAGCGCCAGCCCGGCGACCGCCACCGCGGTCAGCGCCTCCATCTCGACGCCCGTGCGGTCGGCGGTCTTCGCAGTGGCGGTGATCTCCACCGTGTCGGCGGTGAGGTCGAGGTCGACTGTGACGCCGTGCAGCGCGATCGGGTGGCAGAGCGGGATCAGGTCAGGGGTGCGCTTGGCGCCCATGATGCCGGCGAGCCGGCCGACGGCGAGCGCGTCGCCCTTGGGCAGGCCGTCGCGGCGCAGCAACTCCACCACCTCGGCGGTGGTGCGGAGGCGGCCGGCGGCGACCGCGAGCCGGCCCGAGACCGGCTTGGCGGAGACGTCGACCATCCGGGCCGCACCGGCCGGGTCGACGTGGGTGAGCTGCGCGGGTTCGGTCACGGCCCGACCCTATCCGCCGGGTACGACGCCGCGGGTGCTCCGGCCGGCGGCGGGGAGGAGCGTCGTGTCGGGTGCGCGTGCACGACGCCCCTCCCTCACCTGCCCACCGCCGATTCGCTGGGGGGAACTGACGGTGGGGGCCTCGTTCGGCCGGGTCCGCTCTGGCGGTGGACCCTCCCCGTGGCCGATGCCCGGGACGCTAACGAACGCCGCGATAAGAAATCGATAAGCCGGTTCAGGCAGGGGTCTCGGCGAGCTGTCGGCGCAGGTCGTGGCGCTCGGGGGCACCCATCCGCTCGAAGATCGCCAGCGCGCGCTGCCGGTACCGTCGTGCCTGCGCCGGCTGCTTCTCCGCCAGGTGTCCGGCCAGGCCGTCGAGGGCGCGGGCCTGCTCGTACGGATGGCCGATCCGAGTGGCGATGACGAGTGCCTCCTCGAAGACGGCCACCGCCTCGGCGGCTCGCCCCGTGGCTCCCAGGGTGACGGCCAGCTCGTTGCGTGCCCGAGCCTGGACGTCCCGCTCGCCGGACGCGGCGGCGGCCTCGATGGCGGCCTCGTGGTGCCGCAGCGCGTCGTCGTAGCGGCCGAGTTGCCGGTAGGTGCCGGCGAGGTCGCTGAGCGTCTCGGCACGGCCGAAGCCGTTGCCGGTGCGATCCCGCAGCGCGAGCGAGGCTCGGAGCAGGCGCTCCGCCGCGGCGTTCTGTCCCAGGCGGTATCTGAGGCCACCGAGATGCCCCAGTGCGTTCGACATGTGGAACGGATCCTGCTTGATCCGGGCGGCGAAGAGGTGCAGCCGATGAACCGCCATCGACTCGTCGTAACGACCGAGGTGGCGCAACGTGAGGCCGAGGTTCGGCAGGACCGGAAGGGTGTCCAGCGCGTAGCTGCGCAACGTCGTGCGATTGGCTTCGAGCGACTGGTGGAGTCGCCCGGTCAGCCAGTGCACGGCGCCGAGGTTGAACCGTGCCCGCTGCGCGCCCGATTCGTCACCGAGCCCGGTGAGGATCGACACGACCTCGTGCAGGTGCGCCGAGGCGTCCTGGTAGGCGCCGGTGCGTACGCACGCAGAGGCGAGATAGTTGTGCATGAGGGCCACGGCGTGCCGGTCCCCGCACCGCTGGGCGGCGGCGAGACCCACCGCGTGCGTGGCCGATATGTCGTCGAAGTAACCGCGGATGTAGAAGAACCGCCAACCGGCGCGAGCCAGGCGCCACGCCATCGGTTCATGACCCTGGTCAGCCGCCTGACGGACGAAGGCGTCCAGGTTCGACCGCTGTTCCTCCAGCCAGTCCAGGTCACGGTCGACGCGTCCGGCGAGCAGATCCGGTCGAAGCGGTTCTCCGAGCCGCAGGTGCTGCGCGAGCACCCGGCCGTCCTCGATCGACGCGGACGCCCGCACCACCGAGTGCAACACGTGATCCAGCAGGTTCCGGATCGCCGGTCGCCCGGTCGTCGGCTCGTCCTCCTGCCGGGCCAGTTCGGCGGCGTAACGCCTCATCAGGTCGTGCAGGCGGTACCGGCCGGCCGAGGTCTCCTGCACGAGGTGGCGGTCCACCAGTTCGTCGAGGACGTCCGCCGCGTCTCGCAGGGGCAGGTCGGTGAGGGCGGCGACCATGGCGGTGTCGAGGTGGTTCCCGGCCGCCATCCCGAACGATCGGAAGGCTTTCCGGCACGCCTCGTCGAGCGGCTCGTACGACTCGGCGAACGCCTCCATCACGCTTCGCGCCTCGGCACGGAGACCGGGGAGGAAGATCGACCTGTGGCTCAACCTGTCGACAAGGTCGGAGATCCGCCAGTCGGGCCGATGTGCCAGCCGGGTGCCGGCCAGTCTGACGGCGAGCGGGAGGCAGCCGCAGATGTCGACCAGTTGTCGCGCGGCCTCCGGCTCGGCCGCCACCCGGCCGCTCCCGATGAGGGTGGCGAGCAGTTCGAGCGCCTCGGCCTCGGTGAGGACGGCGAGGGACACCGGCGGTCGTTCGGTGAGTGCCAGCAGGCGCCGCCGGCTGGTGACGAGGACGACGGCCGATCCGGAGACGGGTAGCAGCGGCTCGACCTGCCGGCTGTCGGCGGCGTTGTCGAGCACCACCAGCACCGAGCGCGCGGCCAGTTCACGCCGCCACATCTCCTGCCGGTCGGGCAGTTCCAGCGGTATCCGGCCGGTCGGCACACCCAGTTGGCGAAGCAGCGTGTCCAGGGCCGCCGCGGGCCGCATCCGGGTTCGCACGCTGTGTCCCCGAAGGTCGACGAAGAGCTGCCCATCGGGGAAGCGCTCGGTCGACCGGGCGGCCACGTGCAGGGCGAGAGTTGTCTTGCCGCAGCCCGCCATGCCGTCGATCACCCGAATCGTCGGGCCGGAGCCGGGTGCCTCGCGCACTTCGCGCAACAATCGATCGACCATTTCCTCCCGGCCGACGAAATCCATCACTGTCCGGGGCAACCAATTGCGCTTATGCGCAGCACTCCGGATCGCTTCCACCTCGTGCGCCGATTCCGGAATCCGGCGTCGGGCCCGGGCCGCGACCATACGAAGTCGCTCCATCTCCGCGCTCGGCGGCACGCCGAGCTGGTCGGACAACGCCTCGCGAGTGGCGCGGTAGACGGCGAGGGCGCCTCCCGGGTCACCCGCCTGGATGAGCGCGCGCATCAGGAGACACTGCGCCCGCTCGCGCAGCGGCTGATGCGAGACGTGGTCACGCAGTAACGACACCGCTGATTCGGGGCGTCCGAGGCTGAGATACGCCTCGGTCAACAGTTCCAGCGCCGCCTGGCGTTCCTCACTGACGGCCTCGCGCTGAACGGCGAGCGCCGGCCCCAGCGCCAAGCCGGCGAGCAGCGGGGCCGCCGCGTCGACCACCTCGACGAGCACGGAGGCCGCATGCGCGGCCTCCCCGTCGCGCATCAGATCCCGGGCACGGCGCAAGTGGAAGTTAACTCGATGAAGATCGATCAGGCTTGCGTCGATGAGGAGTCGGTAACCGCCTGGTTCCCGGACGATCCTCGGCGCGTCGCCCGCACCCGAGTCGAGGCTCCGACGCAGATTGGCGGCGTAGGTCCGGACGTTCGCGACAGCCGACCGAGGTGGCGCGTCCGGCCACAGCTCGTCCACCAGGTCGTGCAGCGTGACCAACTGGTTGGCCCGTACGGCGAGTAGCGCGAACACCAACTGCTGCTTGGGGGTTCCAAGCGGAAGGTCCACGGCGCCGAGCCGTACCGCCAGACCCCCGAGTACCCGGATTTCCACGCTGCTGTTCCAGCCTCGGCCGGCAACCTGCCCACCGGAGCGACAGCGTAATCGATTCGTCACAAAGGCGTCGCCCCGGCTCAGACGCCGGGCGGACAGCCGGTCGGCGCCCTCGTCCGACACGGCTGCCGAAGTGGCCCGAAGCACGGTTGTAATGTTTCGCCGCCGACGCGACGCTACTGACGGACTGAGCGGTCCCGCGCTATTCGATGCATTCAGCGACGGCGCGGGTACCCAAAGGAGACAGCCTGGCTTCGCTCTGCAAGCACGCCATGGACAGAACGTCATTTAAGCTGCAATAGTTACTTATATTGCGCATACCGACATTAATTCTTTCAGACCCACTCGAATATCCCCTAATCTTCCCTCAGTCAGCAAGGCGCGGAAACGCACCGAGAAGGCACAGGGCAGCCGGCGGCAATGCGCGGCAGCGGATCGAAGTAACGACTTCAGTCCGTGACCATTCCGCCCCGGAGCGATATTCGAGGAGGGCAGCACAATGCGCAGCACCGAATGGGGATGAGTTTCCCGGACCCGGGTGAAGCGGTAGGCTGCCGCTCATCGCATACCGACGGTGAGCGGCGGGTGACGCGGGTTGAGCCGAACCACGGAAAGCCGAACGGCTGTCGACCCGCACCTGCTCGGGATCGTCTACACGTTGGTCGCGGGGGCGACGATCGTCGCCCTCACCGCGATCTACTCCGCCCGTACGCAACACCCCGACTCCGCACGTGACTTCGTCACCGTCATCGCACTCGTCCTCACGGTGACGCTGGCCACCGTCATCAAGACCCGTCTGCGGATCCGCTCCACCACCTTCTACTTCGCCTGGGTCGAGACCGCGATCGTCATCGGCCTCGCCGTCGCTCCACCCTCGTGGGTCGTCCTGGCCACCGGGATCGGCGTGGCGTGCGGATCAGTCACCCGCCTGGCACCCATCAAGGTGGCATTCGCCATCGCGAAGCACACCCTGGTGGCCGGCGGAGCCACTGTCGCCACCCTGTTGCTGGGAAGCGCCTGGCCGCCTCGGGAGCCACTCGGCATCGTCCTGCTGCTGGGGTTCGTCTACCTGGTGGCCGCAGTCCTCGACGACGTCCTCGCGATCCCGGTCATCGCGCTCGCCTCCCGCACGCCGATCCTCCAGCAGTTCCGCGACGACCTCGACCTGCGGATCGCCGGATTCGGCCTGCGCTTCCTGGTGGCCGCCAGCACCGTACTCATCCTGCGGGTCGACCCCCGCCTGTTGCCCGCCGTACCCGCGCTGGTGCTCAGCCTGCACCTGGCCTACTCCAGCCGGATCCGCACCCGCACCGAGCAGCAGGCATGGCAGCGCCTGGCCCGCGCCACCGACGCCCTCAACGTGGTCGACCTCGATGAGGTGCTCACCACAGCGGTCACCGAGGCCAGCGAACTCTTCTCCGCCGACGAGGTCGAGATCGAACTGCGCGACGGCGGACGCACCATCCGGGGCAACGGCACGGACATCGCCTACGACGGAACAGCCCCCCGGCCCAGCGCCGTCGACGGTCAGATCATGCCGATCGTGCTGGAGGGCCACGACCGCACCGACGACGTCGGCGTGCTGCGGCTGCGGTTCGCCGGCCCGGTCGAGCTCTCCGAACGCGAGCAGTACACCCTGCGTACCTTCGCCTCCGCCCTCTGCACCGCGGTCCGCAACGCCCAGGCGTACGCCGAACTCGCCCGCATCGCCGAGGACCACGCCTACGCCGCCACCCACGACGCCCTCACCGGCCTGTCCAACCGGCGGCACCTGCTCGACGAGGGCAGCGCCCAGCTCACCAGCCGGCACGCCGACGGCGTCACCGCCCTGGTGCTGATCGACCTCAACCACTTCAAGGAAGTCAACGACACCCTCGGGCACGGCGCCGGCGACCAGGTGCTGATCCAGGTCGCCGACCGCCTCCGCGGCGCGGCCCGCCCCGACGACCTGGTCGCCCGGCTCGGCGGCGACGAGTTCGCCGTGCTCCTGCGCGGCCTGCCCGCCCCCGCCGTCGCCGCCCACCGCGCCGAGGCCCTGCTCGCGGCGCTGCACGACCCGCTCGACCTCGACGGCATGCGGATCAGCGTGGAAGCCAGCGGCGGCATCGCCGTCGCCCCCGCCACCGGCGGCATGGCCGAACTGCTACGCCGCGCCGACGTGGCCATGTACCAGGCCAAACGCGCCGGCCAACGCGTCGCCACCTACGCGCCGGCCCGCGACACCGCCGACCTGAGCCGGCTCACCCTCGGCGGCGAACTGCCCCGAGCCGTCGCCGACCACGAGTTCACCGTCAACTTCCAGCCCATCGTCGACCTCGGCAGCGGCGAGGTGATCGGCGCCGAGGCACTCGCCCGCTGGCACCACCCCACCCACGGGCTCATCGACCCGCTGCGCTTCCTCGAAGCGGTGGAACGCTCCGGGCTGCTCCCCGCGTTCGCCGAGGCCATCCTCGACCAGGCCCTCATCGCCGCCGGCTCCTGGCGCGCCGCCGGCTTCGACCTGCCCGTCTCGGTGAACGTGTCCCCGCGCAGCCTGCTCGACGCCCGCTTCCCCGGCGCCGTACTGGCCCGGCTCCGCGCCCACGACCTCCCGCCGGACCGGCTCGTCCTGGAACTGACCGAGACGCTCACCCTCAGCCAACTCGACGTCGTCGACCGCGTCCTCAGCCGGCTGCGGGACTCCGGCGTCCGGCTCGCGCTCGACGACTTCGGCACCGGATACTCGTCGCTCTCCCTGCTCTCCCGCATCCCCGTACACGAACTGAAGATCGACCGCAGCTTCGTCGGCGCCATGGAGACCGCGCCCGAAGCCGCCGCCGTCATCCGCTCCACCCTCGACCTCGGCCGCAGCCTCGACCTCACCGTCGTCGCCGAAGGCGTGGAGAGCGAACCGCAACGCCGCGCACTCTGGGAACTCGGCTGCGCCGCCGGGCAGGGCCACCTGTTCGCCCGGCCACTGCCCGCCGCCGCGCTCCTCGCCGCCCTCCAACGCGGCCACGGCGGCCGGACCGGCGCACTCGCACCCGCACTGCACGACACCGGCGCCGTCATCCGCCTCCCCGGCCGCCGCACCGGCCGCACCCGCCCGGCACCCCCCGCCGCCAGCGACGCCCGGCAACCCTGACCCGGCCGGGGCACCCCGCCGGTCTGCCACACTGGCCCGCGTGACCGCCCACGCCGACCCGGCAACCCCCGTCTCCCGCCGCTGGTCGGCACTCGACACCGCCGCCGGCGGCCTCGCCCTCGACCTGGGCCTCTACGCCGCCGCCACCGTCTTCGCCGCGATCACCGCCGCCACCTCCACGCTGCCGCCGCACCGCGCCTGGGGCGCCGTCGCCACCATCGGGTACGCCCTCGCCACGCTCGCCGCGACCACCCAACTGCTCGCCCGCCGCCGCGACCCCGGCACGCCCCTGGCCGGCCTGCCCGCACGCTGGACCGTCGCCGGCCTCACCTGGGCCGCCACCGCGCTCCTGCCGATCGTCACGCAGAGCGTCGAACGCGCCGGCGGACGCACCG
Organism: Micromonospora sp. SYSU B005; assembly: GCF_055362685.1. Lineage (NCBI taxonomy): Bacteria > Bacillati > Actinomycetota > Actinomycetes > Micromonosporales > Micromonosporaceae > Micromonospora > Micromonospora sp. SYSU B005. Next base: position 24,180 of record NZ_JAXCFU010000024.1, read on the forward strand.
ACCGCGCCCAGGAGGAGGTGATCGTCGTCGAACACGCCGGCGCCCGCCTCGCCGAACACGGCACCCCCTACCTCGGACCCGACGCCATCGCCGCCCTGCCCCCCGGCGAACAACTCCTCGGCTACACCCCCTACCAGCCCGGCATGGCACTGTTCGGGCTGCCCCGCGCCGCCGTGGACGCCTGGTGGACCGACTCGCGCGTCTGGTTCGCCGTGGTCACCGCACTCACCCTCGTCGCCCTCGTCGCCACGCTGCGCACCGGCGGCGGCCCGGCCGCACCCCGCCGCGACGCCGCCGTCCTGCGCGCCGTCCAGGCCGCCACCGTCCTGCCCGTCTGCGCGCTCACCCTCGCCACCGGCGGCGACGACCTCCCCGTACTCGCGCTCTGCCTCCTCGCCCTCGCGCTCGCCGCCGCCGGCCGACCCGGCCGGGCCGGCCTCGCGGTCGGCGCCGCCGGCGCCCTGAAGCTCTTCGCCTGGCCGGTCGCCGTCGTGCTGATCCTCTGGGCCGCCACCCGCCGGGCCGCGCTCCGCACCGCCCTCGGCGCCGTCGGCCTCCCCGTACTCGCCCTGATCCCGGTGCTGCTCGTCGACCGCGACGCCCTCGTCGAGAACGTGCTGCGGTTCCCGCTCGGCCACGGCCTCGTCACCAGCCCCGCCCAGTCACCGTTCCCCGGGCACCTCATCGCCGAGACACTCCCGGCCGGCCGCGCCGTCGCCGCCGCGCTGCTCGTCGCCGCCGGCCTGGCCATCGCCGTCCGGCTGCTGCGCCGCCCGCCCCGCACCGCCGCCGCCACGGCCCTCATCTGCGGATACGGGCTGCTCGCCGCGATCCTGCTGATGCCCTCCACCCGCTTCGGGTACCTGCTCTACCCGGCCGCCCTGCTCGTCCTCGCCCCCGCACTGGCACTCACCCGACCGGACGACAGGGCGACATTCCCGGCAACCGCCCCGCGCGGCCCGGCCGGAAGGCGTACACCTGAGGAATGACCACCTACCGCGACCGGGCCGAAGCGGGACGTGAACTCGCCGAACGCCTCACCGACCTCGCCGGCCGCCCCGACGTCATCGTCCTCGGCCTGGTACGCGGCGGCGTACCCGTCGCCCGGGTGGTCGCCGACCGGCTCGGCGCGCCACTGGACGTCCTCGTCGTCCGCAAGCTCGGCGTGCCCTGGGCACCCGAGGTCGCGTACGGCGCACTCGGCCCCGGCGGCGTCGAGGTCCTCAACGAGATGGTCGCCGGCCGGATCAGCGAGAACGACAGGGCCCAGGTCCGCCGCCGCGAACAGGCCGAACTGGAACGCCGCGAACAGCGCTACCGGGGCGGCCGCCCACCGCTCGACCTCACCGGCCGCACCGCCGTCATCGTGGACGACGGACTCGCCACCGGCGCCACCGCCCGCGCCGCCGCCCAGGTCGCCCGCCACCTCGGCGCCGCCCGCGTCCTCGTCGCCGTCCCGGTCGGCTCCGAGCAGGCGTACGACATGCTCGCCGCCGACGCCGACACGGTCGTGACCTGCCAACTCCCGCACGACTTCGCCGCCGTTGGCGCGTACTACGAGGACTTCCACGAGGTCTCCGACGACGAGGTCACGCAGGCGCTGACCGCCACTGCGTGAAAACACCCGGTACCGTCGTTGTCATGCAGATGACCTGTCCCAAGTGCCGCGGAGAAATGCGCCAGTACGAGCGCAGCGGAGTAGTCATCGACCAGTGCGGCGAATGCCGGGGCATCTTCCTCGACCGCGGTGAGCTCGAGAAGCTGTTCGAGGCAGAGGCCAGCTGGAACCGGCAGCACGGCGGCGCCCCGCAGCAGGCCGCGCCGGCCGGTGCCGGCTACCCGCCACCCCCGCCGCCCCCGCCCGCCGCGCCGCACCAGCCCGGCTACGGCGCCGTCCCCCCGCCCCCTCCTCCGCCGCCGCCCGGCCACGGCTACGCGCAGCCCGCGTACGGCCACAGCCAGCAGCAGCACTACGGCTACCACGGCCACTACCGGCGCAAGAAGAAGCACGGCTTCCTCGGCGAACTGTTCGACTGACCGCCGAGCACGCGCACGCCGGGCCGGTGCACCGCATCGACCCGGCGCGCTCGTCGCCGTGCCGTGCTCGCCACACCGTGGCAGGCTGCTCGGCATGAGCCCGATGCGGCAGCACGAGGCGCTGGCCCAGGCGTACGACGGCATCACTGCGGTGGTCACCCCGCTCGACGACGCCGGCCTGCAACGGCCCACCCGGTGCCGCGGCTGGCTCGTCGCCGACCTGCTCTTCCACGTCCTCTGCGACGCCCAGCGCGCACTCGTCGCCCTGGCCAGCCCCGCACCCGGACCGGCCGACGTGGACGACGTCAGCTACTGGCGCGCGTTCACTCCCGGCGACGACGACGCGAGCGCCGGGCACGCCTGGTGGGCGCGCCGCTCCGCCGCCGCCTTCGACCGGCCCACCGGCGTGGTCCGGCTCTGGGCCGACACCGCGCCCGCCGCCGTCCGCGCGGCCACCGCAGCCGACCCCGACGGGTACGTGACCACGCAGGGTCATGTGCTGCGCGTACCCCATCTGCTCGCCACCCTGACCACCGAGGCGGTCATCCATCACCTGGACCTGGTGGTGGATCTGCCGGACGCGCCGCGGCCGGCGGCGGACCCGACGCGGGTCGCGGTGACCACGATGGACGGCCTGCTCAGCGACGACGCGGTACGGCCGGCCGGCTGGGACGACCACGACTACCTGCTGAAGGCCGCCGGGCGGGTGCCGCTCACCGACCGGGACCGGCTGGAGCTGGGCGAGGCCGCCGGCTGGTTCCCGCTGCTCGGCTGACGCCGCTCAGACGATCGCCATGTCGACGAAGCGCGACAGGTGCAGCTGGGCCGCTACAGTGACCGTGTCGGTAGGACCATTTCTGTGCTTTGCAACAATAAAGTCCGCCTCGCCCGCTCGCGGCGACTCCTTGTCGTAGTAGTCGTCGCGGTGCAAAAGGATGACAACGTCTGCATCCTGCTCAATAGAGCCCGATTCACGCAAGTCAGACAATTGTGGCCGCTTGTCGGTGCGCTGCTCGGGGCCACGGTTCAGCTGGCTCACCGCGATCACCGGGCACTCGACCTCCTTGGCCAGCAGCTTCAGGCCACGCGACAGGTCCGCGACCTCCTGCTGCCGGCTCTCGGTGCGCTTCGGCGAGGTCATCAGCTGGAGATAGTCGACGACGATCAGCTTCAGATCGTGCTTCTGCTTGAGCCGCCGCGCCTTCGCCCGGATCTCCATGAGGTTCATGCTCGGCGTGTCGTCGACGAAGAGCGGCGCCTCGCTGATCTCACCCATGCAGCGGGCCAGCTTGGTCCAGTCGTCGTCGGAGAGCTGCCCGCTCCGCAGGACGTGCAGCGGTACGCGCGCCTCGGCCGAGAGGAGTCGCATGACGATCTCGACCTTGCTCATCTCCAGCGAGAAGATCGCCGACGCCTGGTTGGCGCGGATAGCTGCATTCCGGGCGAAGTCCATACTCGCCGTGCTGTTGTGCGTCGGGATCATCGAGCGCCCCGCCAGGTACAGATGATCGGGATTGTCGACAGTCACACAACGCACCGGGACGCTCGGCACCGGACGGACGTCCACGATGAACCGCGAGTGGGAGCGGACGTCCGAGGAGGTCCGGCGCCGGGCCGCATGGGCGGTCCGCTTCCGGTCCAGCCGGAAGACCGTGTCCGGGGTGGAGAAGTTCAGCGTGTACGCGATCGACGATTCCTCGGTACGGCCGCGCACCTTGCGCTCGGTCATGGTGCACCGATAGCCCAGGCTGACGACGAGTTCCCGTACGCCGTCGATCAGGCGCCGCGAGGTGGACGTGTACTGCAGGTTCCCGGTCGGCGCCACCGTGCCGTCGGTGTCCATGAGACCGGCGAGCAAAGCCCGGCGCTGGGTCTCGGAGGACCGTAGGTAGTCGTCCGGGATGTGCTTGTCGTAGGCCACCCCGACTCGGCGGAGCAGGGCCAGGAAGGAGCCGTTCCGCTCGTGGCACTCGGCGCAGCGGCGGGTTCCGGGGTTCTCCCGCAGGGCGCGGGTGGAGCCGCCGCAGTCGACGCAGGTGCGGTCCGCCGTCCTGGCCGGCGTGGGCAGATGCACGCTGTAGACCATGGGCCCGCTCGGGCGCACCAGGAAGCCGTCCTGGGCCACGAGGTCGAGCATCTCCGCGTCCGCGGTGGTGAAGCGGCTGGCCCCGGTGTGCCCGTCGCCGAGCCACACCCCGAGGGTGTACGGCGGGACGGCCAGGTCGCGTTCCGGAAGTCGGAGCGGCGCGCAGTTGCGCACGGCGTGGTTGAGACGGCGGTCGGCCGTCTCGGTACGTAGCGTGGCCGCGATCTGCGCCGTCGTGACGATCCCGTCATGCTCGGCGCGGCTGGCGGCGTTCATCGGTCGTTCCGCGCGTGCACGGAGGCCGGAGATCAACGCGCCCACGGGGTAGCCCGGAGCCGTCCAGTTGCGTGTCTTGCCGGCCCGGGTCACCGGGCGGGCGACCTTGCCGTTGGAACCCACCGTCTGCGCCACCGTGTGAAGCACGTTGCGGAATTCCGGGCCGACCTGTTCCAGCGTTTCGGCGAGAGTGACCAGGCGGTGCGGTTCGGCGGATGCGGCCGCCTCGGCCGCCCGTACCTTCGCCAACGCCGGCTCGGCCCAGTGGTGCCGCCGGCGTGCCTCCGGCTGGCGTCGGCTGGCCCGGGTGGTGGTCTTCCACAGGTGCTCGGCGTCCGCCACGATGACGCTTCCGTCGGAGAACTCGACCTCGTAGCAGGGGCGGTCGTACATCACGTCGAAGACGTTGGTGATCGTCGTCGGGGTGCCGTCCGCGGCGAGGAGCTGCTCGCCGACGCGCACCTCACCCATGGTTGTCCAGCCCTGCGGGGTGGGCAGTGGGGTGTCGAGTGCGAGCGCCTTACCGAGACCGGGCCGGCCGGCCACGATAATAAGTTGGCCGGCGTGCAGGCCGTTGAGCAGGCGGTCGAGGTCGGTGAACCCGGTCGGCACACCCGTCATCACCCCGCCCTGGGCGCCGACCGCCTCGATCTCGTCGAGCGTCGGCTGGAGCATGTCGGCCAGGACGGCGAAGTCCTCGCTGACGCGCTTCTCGGTGATCTCGTAGACGGCCTGCTGGGCGAGGTCGACGATGTCGTCGACGTCGCGGCTGCCGCTCGGGCCGGTGCCGTAGCCGAGCTGCACGATCCGGGTGCCGGCCTCGACCAGCCGGCGGAGCACTGCTCGTTCGCCGACGATGCGGGCGTAGTAGGCGGCGTTCGCGGCGGTGGGCACGCTGGCGATCAGCGTGTGCAGGTAGGGGGCGCCGCCGATCCGGGCGAGGTCGCCGGAGTCGGCGAGCGCGGCCGCCACGGTGATCGGGTCGGCGGGTTCGCCGCGACCGTAGATGTCCAGGATCGCGTCGAAGATGGTGGCGTGGACCGGGCGGTAGAAGTCGTTTGTCTTCAGGATCTCCACGACGTCCGCGATGGCGTCCTTGGACAGCAGCATCCCGCCGAGTACGCACTGCTCAGCGGCGACGTCCTGGGGTGGTGTCTTCTCGAACGCAGATTCGCGCGGCGGCTCGGGCGATTGTCCCCCGGTCCGTTCCGCACGCGTCTCGTCGGTGACCGACACGGGTTCCCCCCTCGCTGCGTCGGATCGAACCCAGCTCTATCGCCGGGGTATGACAACTCTCCGCCGACCCTCCGGTCGATCGGGGGTCATCGCCGGCGGTCGGGGGACCACGATACGGAACCCGAGGTCAGCCGCTCAACAAGGCCGGTGGATGAGCCTCGGGACAACCTGTGGACGCCTGGGGACAGGCATGTGCGCAGGGTGTGCACAGAGGTGTGGAAAAGTGATGGGGAATTCCGGGCGTATCGCCTCTGACCTGGGCTTTTCCTATCCCCACCCTGTGGACGGAAGATTTCCGGCCAAGCTTTGTCGTCGTTCGTCCCGTACTATCGCTGCGAACGGCGACACCTGGGACAGCGGGTTTATTTTCGGGTTGAGAGAGGTCACGCTCCGGCCGTGAGACACCGGGACTGGGGAAGCGGGGAGGACAGCCCGCGCGAGCGACGGCCGAGCGGTTCCTGGGATGAGCCCGCCGGGCCGCGCCGGGTCGACTCGTACGCGCCGGAGGGCTACCGCACGGCGAGCCGGCGGCGGGCGATCGAGCGTGGCCAGGACGAGCCGGTGGAGACGTACCTTCCGCGGTGGGCGCTGGAGTCCGGGGTGAGCCGGGCGGACGGCGGTGGCCGGCATGCCGCGCCCGACGACGACGAGGTGGAGACGCCGTCCTCCGGTGGTGGTCGGCGGGCGGAGACCGGTCGGCGGGATCTGCGCGCGATCGGCGCGGGTCCGTTGTCGGACCACACCGCCGAGTGGACGATGGACGCCCCGCAGGAGCGGGGGTACGTGGGTAACCGGCGGGCGGACGAGGACGACGAGCCGGTGTCGGGTGCGGCGCCCCGGAGTCGTCCGCGCCGGGCGGCGACGCGCCGGCCGCAGGTGATCTGGTCAGGGCTGCCGGAGTCGGCGGGTTCGGGCGAGGAGCCGGCCGGGCCGGACGGTGGACGGCCGGCGGGTCGGCGGCGTCGGTCGGCGTCGGGTTCGTCCTGGCCGCCGCCGGCGGGGTCGGACTCCACCTGGTCGCGTCCGGCGGCCCCGGACGGCGCGTGGTCGCGCTCGGCGACGGATGCCGAGTGGCCTGCGGCGTCGGATGCGGGCCGGTCAGCATCGACGGCGGAGCCGGAGCCGGCGTGGGGGCGGGCGACGACGTCCGAGCCGGAGCCGACCTGGTCGCGGGCGGCGCCGCCGGAGCCGGCGCGTCCGGCGGCGGATCCGTGGCAGCGCCGTCGGAGCGCCGAGCGTGAGCATGTGGATCCGCCCGCTGTCGACCCGTGGGACGCGTCGGGGGTGCACGCCTGGGACCGGCCGGTGCCCGCGAGCCGCTGGGAGCGGGCGGAGAGCGGGTGGGACCGTACGGAGCACACGGGTGAGTGGGACCGGTTCACCGACACCGGTTTCCTGGAGCCGGTGCGGGACACGGACGACCGGTATGCGGGGGCGGATCCGTGGGATCGTTCGACGCCGCCGGTGCGGGAGGGCTGGGCGTCGGCGGCGCGGGCCGAGGCGTTCTGGTCGGGTACCCGGCTCTCGGGTGACGATCCGCGGTGGATGGAGACGCCGTCGACGGCTCCGCGTTCGCCGGCGGTGGCGTACTCGGCGCCGCGTCCGCGTACCGTGCCTCGCCGTCGCCCGGTGGAGCCGGCGCCGTCGACGTTGCGGCGGCGGGTGGATTCGATCGGTGGCGGTTCGTGGAGTCGTCGGCTGGAGGACGACCTGCTGGACCCGGATCCGGGTGGTCCGTTGCGGCCGCTGGTCTACACGGCGGCCTGTTATCTGGTGCCGGCGGTGCTGCTCGTGATCGGTCTGCTGTTCCTCAGTGGTCAGCCGCCGGCGGGGTGCGTCACGGACATCACCGGTGGGGGGTGTGACTCGCCGCGTGCGCACGCCCTGGAGTCGTTGGTGTCGGCGGCGCCGCGGTTCGGGTTGGCGATGGTGAGCAGTCTGGTGGTGGCGGTGCTGCTGCGGCAGGTCGGCACGACGTGGCGGTCGGCGACTGTGGCGCTGGCGGCCGCTGTGGTGGGTGGTGGCCTGTCCACGGTGGTGATCAGCGCGGTGACGGGCCGGCCGCTCGGTTGAGCGGCTTCGGCCGGCGGCGGGGATGCGGAAAGGCCCGCACCGGCAGCCGGTGCGGGCCTTTCGCGTCGTGCTTCGGGTGTCAGCCCTTGACCACGTTCAGGTCGAACTTGGCGGTCACCTCGGGGTGCAGCCGGATGCTGACCGGGTAGGAGCCGAGCGCCTTGATGTGGCCGGGCAGCTCCAGCCGGCGGCGGTCCAAGGTCGGGCCGCCGGCGGCCTTGACGGCGTCGACGATCTCGGCCGGGGTGACCGAGCCGAAGAGCCGCCCGCCGTCGCCGGCGCGGGCCTTCAGGTTGACCTTGAGACCCTCGACCTGGGTCTTGACCTCGGTGGCGTGGCCGAGGTCGCGGATCTCGCGGGCCGAGCGGGCCCGCTTGATGACCGTGACCTGCTTCTCCGCGCCCTTGGTCCAGGCGATCGCGAAGCCCTGCGGCAGCAGGTAGTTACGGCCGTAGCCGTCCTTGACCTCGACGATGTCGCCCGGAGAGCCGAGGCCGGACACCTCCTGAGTCAGGATGATCTTCATGTCCGTGCCTCCTCTCAGCGGGTCGTGGCCGTGTACGGCAGGAGCGCCATCTCGCGGGCGTTCTTGACCGCACGGGCGATCTGCCGCTGCTGCTGCGAGGTGACGCCGGTCACCCGCCGAGCGCGGATCTTGCCGCGGTCGGAGATGAACTTGCGCAGCAGCGCGGTGTCCTTGTAATCGATGTAGGTGATCCCGTCCTTGTCGAGCGGGTTCACCTTCTTCTTCGGCTTGCGAAGGGCCGCAGCCTTAGCCATTGCTCGTGCTCCTGGTTTGCGATCGCGGGCGCTCGGCGCCATTAGAACGGAGGCTCCTCGTCGAAGTTGCCGCCCGAACCACCGCGGGAGGGGGCGGGGGCAGCAGAGGCCCAGGGGTCGTCGAAGTTGCCTCCGCCGCCGCCCTGGCCGCCACCACCACCGAAGCCGCCGCCACCGCCACCGGAGCGGGACATCTTCTGCACCTTCGCCGTGGCGTAGCGCAGCGACGGGCCGATCTCGTCGACCTCCAGCTCGATGACGGTGCGCTTCTCACCCTCGCGGGTCTCGTACGACCGCTGGCGCAGCCGGCCGGACACGATCACGCGAGCGCCGCGCTGCAGCGACTCGGCGACGTTCTCGGCGGCCTGGCGCCAGACCGTGCACGAGAGGAACAGCGGCTCGCCGTCCTTCCACTCGCCGGAGGCCTTGTCCATGAAACGGGGCGTCGAAGCGACCCGGAACTTGGCGACCGCCGCACCGGAGGGGGTGAATCGCAACTCGGGGTCATCGGTCAGGTTGCCGATGACCGTGATGGTGGTGTCTCCTGCCATGACCATCTCCTCGCGCACTCATCTTTGTGTCGTACAGGCTCTCAGAGCCGTACGACAGCGTGGATGAGGCTTGTGATCCGGACGTGCCGGGTCTAGATGCTCAGCGCATCTCCGGGCGGATGACCTTGGTGCGCAGCACCGACTCGTTGAGTCGGAGCTGACGGTCCAGCTCGCCAACGGCCTCCGGCGTCGCCTGGAGGTCGATGACGGCGTAGATGCCCTCGGCCTTCTTGTTGATCTCGTACGCGAGGCGCCGGCGGCCCCACACGTCGGTCTTCTCCACCGAGCCACCCGCGGTCCGGATCACGTTCAGGTACGTGTCGAGCGACGGGGCGACGGTGCGCTCCTCGAGGCTGGGGTCGAGGATCACCATGACTTCGTAATGACGCAAGACGTGCTCACCTCCTGTGGGCTAAGCGGCCACGGTCCTTCCGTGGCAGGAGGTCGTGCGTCGTTGCCCGCGCCGATACCGGGGGAACCCGGCCGGACACACGGACAACCGGACCAGGATAGCCGGTCCGGACGATCATGGCCGGGCCGGTGGTCCAGGTGCCGGGTGCGGCGACAGGGGTCCACCCCCGGCGAACCGGCGGGTGGACCCCTGTCCACGGGACCGCGGGGCGTCCCGTCCGCATTCCTTGGGTGGGACCTGGGGAGGAACGACCACACCGATGAGGTTGGATCGAAGACGCCCCGCGGAGCTTTATCGTGTTGTCACCTGGTCTGACCATACAATGGCTATCGTCACCACTTGGGGCAAATGGAGGAATTGGTCCGACTGCCGGCTCCCGTGCCTGGATGACGAGCGGATCCCGCCCCGTCGTGCCGGGCCGCACGGCGGGGCGTCCCGTTGCCGGGGGTCCACCCTCGCCCGTCCGTGCTGTGGACCACGTGCGGGCGGAGCGTCGACCATCGATCCCACCTCGCACAACGACCGCCGGGCCGGGTGGTGACGCGTCCGACCCGCCGGGTGCCTCCCGCGAGCGCGCCGGCCGTCGCAGGCGCGACGTAGGCTGCCCTGCATGCGAATCGGAGCCCACGTCGACCCGACCGACCCGCTGGCCGAGGCGGCCGCCCGGCAGGCCGAGGCGGTCCAGTTCTTCCTGGCCGACCCGCAGGGCTGGAAGGCCCCGAAGCCGCGCGAGGACGCCGAACGCCTGCGCTCCGCCGACGTCGACCTCTACGTGCACGCGCCGTACGTGATCAACGTGGCCACGCTCAACAACCGGATCCGCATCCCCAGCCGCAAGCTGCTGCTCGCCCACGCCACCGCCGCGGCGGACGTCGGGGCCAAGGGCCTGATCGTGCACGGCGGCCACGTCAACGCGGGCCACGACGTCGCCGTCGGCTTCGACAACTGGCGCAAGACCTTCGCGTACGCGGCGGACTCGGGCGGCTTCCCGCTGCCGGTGCTGATCGAGAACACCGCCGGCGGTGACAACGCCTGTGCCCGGCACCTCGACTCGCTGGCCCGGCTCTGGGACGCGCTCGGCGACCACGAGGTCGGTTTCTGCCTGGACACCTGCCACGCGTACGCGGGCGGCGAGGAACTGCTGGGCCTGGTCGACCGGGTGAAGGCGATCACCGGCCGGATCGACCTGATCCACGCGAACAACTCCAAGGGCGCGTTCAACTCCGGCCAGGACCGGCACGACAACCTCACCGGCGGCACCATCGACCCGGAACTGCTGGTGGCGCTGATCCGCGCGGCCGGCGCGCCGGTGATCGTGGAGACCCCCGGCGGCGTCGAGGGCCAGGCCGCCGACATCGCGTTCCTGCGCGGGCAGTTGGGCGCGGCGGCGTGACGACCGAGCAGTCCGGCAAGGCAGGCGGCGGCGCCGAGGCAGCGGACGCCGGGCCCGGCGACGGCACCGCGGACGAGGCCACCGGCGGGGAGAAGACCAAGGCCCGGGACCAGGGCGCCGCCGACACGGGCGACGCCAAGGACAGCGACGCCGCCGCCGGAGATGCCGCCGCCGCCGAGAAGGCCGAGAGCGGCGACAAGGGCACCACGGGTACGGCCAGCGACGAGCCCGCCGATCCGTGGTCCGCGTTCGGACCCGCACCGGAGCCGGTGCTCGGCCGGCCCCGCCGGGCGATCCGCGCGGTCGGCCGGTTCCTGGTGCACGAGTGGACGCTCGCCGCCGTCGCCGCGCTGGCGCTGGCCGCGGCGATGACCTGGCCCACGTTGCGCTATCCGCGGCACACGCTGCCGCAGGACTACTGGGATCCGAGCCTGCAGGCGTGGCAGATGGCGTGGTCCGGCCACATCCTCCGGACCGACCCGGCGATGCTGTGGCACGCGAACACGTTCTATCCGGAGAACTGGAGCTTCGCGTTCTCCGACACGCTCCTCGGGTACGCCCCGGCCGGCCTGATCGGCGTCGGCCCGGAGCACGCCGTGCTGCGCTACAACATCATGTTCGTGCTGGCGCACGCGCTCGCCGCGTTCGGCGCGTACGTGCTGGCCCGGCAGCTCGGCGCGGGCCGCATCGGCGGCGCGGTGGCCGGGGCGAGCTTCGCCTACGCGCCGTGGCTGCTGGCCCAGGCGGGGCACCTGCACATCCTCTCCAACGGCGGCATCCCGCTGGCGCTGGCGATGCTGGCCCGGGGGCACGGCTGGTCGCTGCGGTACGGCTACCGGCCGCGTCGCCGGCACGCGGGCTGGGCGTTCGCCGGGTGGCTGGTGGCCGCGTGGCAGCTCAGCCTGGGGTTCGGCATCGGGCTGCCGTTCGCGTACATGCTGGCCGGGATCGTTCTGGTGGCGGTGGTGCTGTGGTTCGTGCGGCGGCGCCGGGTGAAGCGTCCGTTCGGCCGGCGGCTGTTCCTGGCCGACGTGTTCGGCGGGCTGGTCTTCGCCGCGGTGGGCGCGGCGCTGGCGGTGCCGTACTTCAAGGTCGCCGAGCTGCACCCGAACGCGGAGCGGACGCTCGGTGACATCGCGCTCTACTCGCCGCCGGCGAGCGGGTTCTTCACCGCGCCGGCCGAGTCGCGGGTCTGGGGCGGGCTGCACGAGGGTGCCCGGGCCGTGCTGCCCTGGCATCCGGAGATGACGCTGCTGCCGGGTTTCGTGCTCTACGCGCTCGCCGCCGGTGGCCTGTTCTTCTCGGTCTGGCGGGTCCGGCACCGGATCTTCCTGCTGGCGGGGGTGCTCGTGACGATGGCGCTGGCGATGGGCACCCGGTTCTTCGGCGGCCGGTTCACCTACGTGCCGTTGTTCGACTACCTGCCGGGCTGGAGCGGGCTGCGCACGCCGGGCCGGATGATGCTCTGGGCCACGCTGCTGCTGGGTCTGCTCGCGGCAGGCGCGGTCACCGCGTTCTGCATGCGGGTACGCGAACTGGCCGCCGAGCGGGTGCCGCCGTGGCCGGGTCCGTGGCTGCGGCTGGCCACGCTGCTGCCGTTGGCGCTGGTGATCGTGGAGGGGCTGAACGCGACGCCGCAGCCGGTGGTGCCGCGGCAGCCGGCGGCGATGCGAACGGTGGACGGCCCGATGCTGGTGCTGCCGAGCAGCCAGAACCTGGATCAGCCGGTGATGCTCTGGTCCACCGACCGGTTCCAGCCGATGGTCAACGGCGGCAGCGGTTTCACGCCGCGCTCGCAGGCTCAGATCCGCGAGGCGACTGTCAGCTTCCCGGACTACGCGAGCGTCGACTATCTGCGGCAGATCGGCGTGAAGAACGTGGTCGTGTTGCGCGACGAGCTGGAGGGCACCCCGTGGGAGGGGATGCTCGACCGGCCGGTCGACACGCCGGGCGTGACCCGGGAGCAGGTCGGCGAGGCGGTCGTGTTCCGGCTGTAGGCCGGAACACGACCGCCTCGGTCACACCGGAACGGGTTCGGCGGGCCGTTCGGCGGCGCGCGCCCGCCAGCGCGGATGCCAGGGCGCGTCGGGGGCGCCGTCGCTCACCCCGCCGTCCGGGGCGGAGGCGTAGGTGTGCCGGACCACGTCCAGGTCGGGCCGCATGATGTCCCGGATCACGAACCCGCAGAGCACCGCCACGGTGATCAGGCGCAGGCTCGCCGCGAGCACGAAGACGCCTTCGGGGACGACCGGCCGGGACATGGCAGTGCCGAG
>NZ_JAXCFU010000025.1:0-34156 GCF_055362685.1 Micromonospora sp. SYSU B005
ACGCCCGGTCACATTCCGAACCCGGAAGCTAAGCCCTCCAGCGCCGATGGTACTGCACTCGGGAGGGTGTGGGAGAGTAGGACACCGCCGGACAATCTTCCAGTCGAGGGCCGCCCCAGCAGGGGCGGCCCTCGACTGCGTTAGCGTTCTCGGCGGAAACGCCATCAGGAAGGATGTACCTGTGAGCTCAGGACCCCAGGGCGGGGACCGCCCCCGTCGTTACGAGGATCGCGCCGACCGCGGCCAGGGGCGTGGTGACGCCGGCCGCGACGGCCGTCGCGATGACCGTCCCTCGTACCGGGGCGGCCGCGACGACCGCCCGGGCGGCTTCCGTGGTGGCGACCGTGACAGTGGCACCCGTGGCGGCGACCGCCGCGAAGGCGGTTTCCGTGGCGGCGACCGTGAGGGTGGCTTCCGGAGTGGAAGCCGTCCGGGCGGCGACCGTCGCGAAGGCGGGTTCCGTGGCGGCGACCGTGACGGCGGTTTCCGCGGTGGTGAGCGTCGCGAGGGTGGTTTCCGTGGTGGTGACCGCCGTGAGGGTGGCTACCAGGGCGGCGAACGCCGTGAGGGCGGCTTCCGTGGTGGGGATCGTCGTGAAGGCGGCGCCCGCGAGGGTGGTTTCCGTGGCGGTGACCGTCGCGAGGGTGGCTTCCGTGGTGGCGCCCGTGAGGGTGGTTTCCGCGGCGGCGATCGTCGTGAAGGCGGCGCCCGTGAGGGTGGTTTCCGCGGCGGCGATCGTCGTGAAGGCGGCGCCCGCGAGGGTGGTTTCCGTGGCGGTGACCGTCGCGAGGGTGGCTTCCGTGGTGGCGACCGTGAGGGTGGTTTCCGCGGCGGCGATCGTCGTGAAGGCGGCGCCCGCGAGGGTGGTTTCCGTGGCGGTGACCGTCGCGAGGGCGGTTTCCGTGGTGGCGCCCGTGAGGGTGGTTTCCGCGGCGGCGATCGTCGCGAGGGCGGCGCCCGTGACGGTGGTTTCCGTGGCGGTGACCGTCGCGAGGGCGGTTTCCGTGGTGGCGACCGTGAGGGTGGTTTCCGTGGCGGGGATCGTCGTGAGGGCGGCGCCCGTGAGGGTGGTTTCCGTGGCGGTGACCGCCGTGAAGGCGGCGCCCGTGAGGGTGGTTTCCGTGGCGGTGACCGTCGCGAGGGCGGTTTCCGTGGTGGCGACCGTGAGGGTGGCTTCCGCGGCGGCGATCATCGCGAGGGCGGCGCCCGTGAGGGCGGCACCCGCGAGGGTGGCTTCCGTAGCGGTGACCGCCGTGAGGGTGGCTACCAGGGCGGCGACCGCCGGGAGAGCTATGCCGGTGGCGAGCGCCGCGACGGGGGGTTCCGCGGTGGCGACCGCGACCGTGGCTTCCGGCGCGACGACCGACGTGACGACCGGCGGCCGGGTGGCTTCCGGGGCGAGCGGGACGGTGAGCGCCGTGGCTACGGCGACCGGCCGGGCGGCGACGACCGCCGTGGCAGCTACGGTCCGCAGCGGGAGCGTCAGGACGAGCGCGGCGAGGGGCGTACCGGTGAGGCGCCGGAGCTGCCCGACGACGTGGTCGCGAGCGACCTCGACTCGGCCGTCCGGGCGGAGCTGCTCTCCCTCGCCAAGCCGGTCGCGGAGACGGTCGCCCGGCACCTGGTCGCGACCGGTCTGCTGATCGACGAGGACCCGACGCTGGCGCTGGCGCACGCCATGGCGGCCCGCCGGCTCGCCTCGCGGATCGCCGCCGTGCGGGAGGCCGTCGGGCTGGCCGCGTACCACGCGGGTGAGTGGCAGACCGCCATCGCCGAGCTGCGGACGTATCACCGGATGACCGGCCTGCAGAGCCACCTGGCGGTGCTCGCCGACTGCGAGCGGGCGCTGGGCCGGCCGGAGCGGGCCATCGACCTGTTCCGCGGCGCGGACCGGGACAAGCTCGACCAGGCTGTCGCGATCGAGCTGCTGATCGTGGCCGCCGGGGCGCGCGGTGACCTCGGGCAGAAGGATGCCGCGGTGGCGATGCTCCAGGTCCGCGAGCTGACCGGCGACTCGACCGAGCCGTGGGCGGCGCGGCTGCGCTACGCGTACGCGGACGCCCTGCTGGCGGTCGACCGGCGCGAGGAGGCACGAGAGTGGTTCTCCCGGGCCGCCGACGTCGACTCCGAGGGGGAGACGGACGCCGCGGAGCGGCTGCTGGAGCTGGACGGCGTGGTCATCGAGGGCGACGACGAGCCGGAGGACGACGCGGACACGTCCGAGGCGTCGGCCGAGGGCGACGACGACGATGACGACGACGACGATGACGACGACGATGACGACGACGACGATGACGACGACGACGATGACGACGACGATGACGACGACGACGATGACGACGACGACGATGACGACCGGGACGACGACGCTCGGCTGAGCGGCGACGGCGGTGACGCGGCCCGGGCCGGCTACCAGGACCGGGACGCAGGCGACCTGGCCGACGACGAGCTGACCGACACCGAGGCCGGCTCGCTCGCCGCCGGCACCCCGGCCGCCGCCGAGACGACCGAGGAGCCGGCCGCCGGCAGCCCGGCCGACGAGGTCACCCAGGCGCGGGCGGCCGGCGAGGGCGAGGCGGCGGACCGCCGATGACCGGGTACGCCGGTGACACCGCCTCCGGCGCGGATCGGGGAGAACCCGACCGCGCCGGGGCGGGGCGGCTCGTCGAGGCGTACTCGCTCGTCGTCTTCGACCTGGACGGCGTGATCTACCTGATCGACCGGCCCATTCCCGGCGCGGTCGAGGCGGTAGGCCGGCTGCACGCCGAGGGGCGCGCGGTCGCGTACGCGACGAACAACGCCTCCCGCCGCTCCAGCGAGGTGGCCGACCTGCTCACCGGCATGGGCGTCGCGGCCCGGCCGGCGGAGGTGCTCACCTCGGCGGCGGCCACCGCCGAACTGCTCCGCGACCGGCTGCCCGAGGGCGCGCCGGTGCTCGTGGTCGGCGCGGAGGCGCTGCGCGCCGAGCTGCGCGCGGTGGGCCTGCGGCCTGTCGCCACCGCCGACGAGGAGCCCGCCGCTGTTGCGCAGGGCTACGGCCCGCAGGTCGGCTGGTCCGACCTGGCCGAGGCGTCCCTGGCGGTACGGGCGGGCGCGCCCTGGTACGCCACCAACACCGACCGCACGCTGCCCAGCCCGCGCGGTCCGCTGCCGGGCAACGGCTCGCTCGTCGCGGTGCTGCGGACCGCGCTCGGCCGCGACCCCGACGTGGTGGTGGGCAAGCCGGAGCCGGCGCTGTTCACCACCGCCGCGCGGCGGGCCGGGACCGGACGCACGCTCGTGGTGGGCGACCGGCTGGACACCGACATCGAAGGCGCCCGCCGGGCCGGGCTGGACAGCCTGCTGGTGCTCACCGGGGTCAGCGACGCCGCCGAGCTGCTGGCCGCACCCGAGGAGCGCCGCCCCGCGTACGTCTCGTTCGACCTGGCGGGCCTGTTCGACCCGGCCGCCGTGGTGGCGGTGCCGGGCCGGACTGCAGACGGCGGCTGGTCGGTGACGGAAGCCGGCGCGGACCTCGTGCTCGACGGTTCGGGACCGCCACTGGAGGCCCTCGCGGCGCTCTGCGCGGTGGCCTGGTCGACGGGGGCCGGGCCGCGCGTGCGGGCGCAGTCCCCGGCGGCGGAGGAGGCCCTCGCCGCGTTCGGTCTCGACGGCTGAGGAGCCGGGCCGCTCAGAGCAGCTTGCGGAGCTTCATCAGGTCGAACGGGTTCGCCTTGATCGACACCCGGCGGGAGGCCACCGCCGCCATGACGTCGAGCCGGCCGTGCACCAGCGCGACGAGGTCGTCGCTGCCGGTGCTCAGCGCGATCTTCGCCTTCGGGTCGTCGCCGTCGGCCAGGTCGACCAGCCGGCCGCCCTCCAGCCGCCCGTGGAACGCGGTGCCGAGGTCGGTGATCCGGCAGGCCAGCGTGCGGTCGAGGTCGATGCGTCCCTGTGCCTCGGCGTTGCGGTCCAGCCGCGCGGCCAGGTCCTGCAACGCCTGCCGGCACTCGTCCACGCTGGCCACATCGTCTCCTCACCACGAACCACGCCGTTTCCCGGCACCGTACCGCAATGGGGGGTCCGGGGTGCCCGGTAGCGTGGCACCTGCACACCTCGCCCCGCGGAAGGACTCAGGCATGCAGGACGCGTGGCGCGCCTACCTAGAGCTGGCCATGGGCCTGACGGAGGCGCCCCGGAAGAAGGCACAGGACGCGGTCATGCGCGTCGTCGGCCAGGGCGGCGCGACCGCCGCCCAGATCCAGACGCTCGCCGAGGAACTGGTCGCGACCGGCCTGGCGAACAGGGAGTCGCTGACCAAGCTGGTCCGCTTCGAGGTGGACCGGGCACTTGGCGCGGTCGGCCTGGCCACCGCCGACGAGGTCGCCGAGCTGACCCGCCGGGTGCACGACCTGGAGCGGCAGCTGCGCGAGGCGCGCGGCCACCTCGGCCCGGGCGACACCCCGCCCGCCGGAGCGTCCGAGCCCGCCGCCGCAACACCGGCCGGGACAGCCGCCGCGCCGTCCGGTGCGACCGCACCGAAGACCGGGCCGTCGGAGGCCGGGCAGCCGAACACCGCGTCGCCCGCCGCCGAGACCCCGGCCAAGGCCCCGGCGACGACGCCGGCAAAGGCCCCCGCGACGACGCCGACGAAGGCGGTGGCGAAGAAGACGGTGGCGAAGAAGGCGGTGGCCAAGAAGACGATCGCGAAGAAGCCTCCGGCCACTGTCTCCCGTACCCCGGAAGCCGCACCGGCGAAGAAGGCCACCGGGCGCCGGGCGGCCGGCTCGTGACCGCGCCCCGGCCCGGCCCGCCGCCGGGTCCGCGGCCCGGACCGCCCCCGGGGATACGCCCCGCGCCGGTCGAGGAGGTCGGCGAGGCGAGCCACCCGGCGGTGGACGCCGCGGTGCTCGGCATGGCCAACGCCGAGGCGCTCGCCCCGGCCGACCAGATCGCCCAGTACGAGGCGGCGTACGAGACGCTGCGCGAGACCCTCGCCACCATCGACCAGGCCTGAGCAGAGGCGGAGACACACCTGATGGCTCGTCGTACCCGGCTGGACGCCGAACTGGTCCGGCGCGGGCTGGCCCGCTCCCGGGAACAGGCCGCCGCGCTGGTGGAGGCCGGTCGCGTCCAGCTGCGCGGAGTGCGGGCGCGCAAGCCCGCGGCGATGGTCGACCCGGCCGATCCGCTGCTGGTCACCGGCGAGGATCCGGCCGACGAGTACGTCTCCCGGGGCGGCCACAAGCTGGCCGGCGCGCTCGCCGCGTTCGCCCCCGGCGGGCTGACCGTCACCGGCCGGCGCTGCCTGGACGCGGGCGCGTCGACTGGCGGTTTCACCGACGTGCTGCTGCGCGCCGGCGCCGCCGAGGTGGTCGCCGTGGACGTCGGCTACGGGCAGCTCGCCTGGTCGCTTCGTACCGACGAGCGGGTGCGGGTGTTCGAGCGCACGAACGTGCGTACCCTCACGCCGGAGGCGATCGGCGGCCCGGTCGACCTGACGGTGGCCGACCTGTCGTTCATCTCGCTGCGGCTGGTGCTGCCGGCGCTTGCGGCGTGCACCGGGCCCGGCGGTGACCTGGCGCTGATGGTCAAGCCGCAGTTCGAGGTCGGCAAGGAGCGCGTCGGCGCCGGCGGTGTGGTCCGCGACCCGGCGCTGCGCGCCGAGGCGGTGCTGGACGTGGCCGCGGCGGCCGCCGGGCTCGGCCTCGGCCTGGCCGACGTGGCGGCCAGCCCGCTGCCCGGGCCGAGCGGCAACGTCGAGTTCTTCGTATGGTTGCGCGGGGACGCGCCCGCCGCGGATCCGGAGCGGGTCCGCGCGGTGGTGGCCGCCGGTCCGCAGGGCGCCGCCGCGACGGCGGCCACGACCGAGGAGGTGTCCGGGTGAGCCGTACCGCGCTGCTGGTCACGCACACCGGCCGTCGACGCAGCACCGAGCACGCCCGGGCGGTGGCCGCCGACCTGATCGCCGCCGGGTTCGAGGTGCGGGTGGTGGCCGAGGAGGCCGACGACCTGGACCTGCCGGGCGTGGTGCCGGTGACCGGCCCGGAGGCCGCCGAGGGCGCCGAGATCGTGTTCGCGCTCGGCGGGGACGGCACGTTCCTGCGCGCCGCCGAGCTGGCCCGCCCGGCCAAGGTGCCGTTGCTCGGCATCAACCTGGGCAAGGTCGGCTTCCTCGCCGAGGCGGAGATCGACGACCTGGACACCGCCGTGCGTGACGTCGTCGACCGCAACTACACGGTGGACGAACGGCTCACCCTCGACGTCACCGCCGAGTTCGAGGGCGGGCCGACCATCGAGTCGTGGGCGCTCAACGAGATCAGCGTGGAGAAGGGCGAACGCGCCCAGATGCTGGAGTTGCTCGTCGACGTGGACGGCCGGCCGCTGTCCCGGTACGGCTGCGACGGCGTGATCTGCGCGACCCCGACCGGCTCGACGGCGTACGCGTTCTCCGGCGGCGGGCCGGTGGTCTGGCCCGAGGTGGAGGCGCTGCTGCTGGTGCCGATCAGCGCGCACGCGTTGTTCAGCCGCCCGCTGGTGACCGCGCCGACGTCGACGTTCGTCATCACCGTCGACCCGTTCACCACACTGGCCGTGCTGTGCTGCGACGGGCGGCGCGTCTACGACCTGCCGCCCGGTGCCCGGGTGACGGTGCGCCGGGGCACGCTGCCGGTGCGCATCGTGCGGCTGCGGGCCCGACCGTTCACCGACCGGCTGGTGGCCAAGTTCGACCTTCCCGTCCAGGGCTGGCGGGGCAACCGTCGCTGACCAGCGGCTCAGCGGAATTCTCCGTTCGGCCCACCGGTCCCGGCCCCCGCGCGCGTTACGGTGGGCGTACGGGCCGCGAAGAGGTGAGTCCGGGCGCGGCGGTGAGGCCCGCCGCTTCCCGGATGCGGCCCAGCGTCGCGGGGCTCGGCCAGGGGGTGGTCGGGGCCGCGACGGTCGGGACGCCGGAGCGTCGTAGCCGGCCGCGGCGGGCGGACCGGCACGCCGTGTCCGGTCGGGTGTCGACCCCGGCCGGGCCGACAGGTCGCAGGGCCGCCGCCGGAGGAAGCGGCGGCACGCGAGCTGGGCGACGCGGTCTCCGGCGTCCCGGCCTCCACTCCGTCGTGCGCGTGTCCACCTGGCGACATGTCGCCGGTGCGGCGGCCCGTACCCGGTGACCCGGCGGCGGACGCCGTCGCAGACTCCGATCGCCGGGCCTCACGAGGCCGGCCTCGGAGTAGAGGAGCGTCACATGCACCGGTTCCCCCGCTGGCTCGCCGCCGGCGCGGCCGGGGCGTTGGTGGTCGGGCTCGCCGTACCGGCGTCCGCCGTACCGCCCGCCCGGCCCGCCGGCCCGCCCCCGGGCACATCCGCCCTGGGCGCGCCGCCCGCCCGCGTCACGCTGATCACCGGCGACCAGGTCGAGCTGGTCCAGGCCGCGCCGGGCCGGATCGCCGCCACCGTCCACCCCGGGCCGGGCCGTGACCGGATCGTCTTCCAGACCACGCAGGCCGACGGCGGGCTGCGGGTGCTCCCCGCCGACGTCGTGCCGTACGTGTCGGCGGGCGTGCTCGACCCGGACCTGTTCGACGTGCAGGAACTGGCCGAGCAGGGCTACGGCGACGCGGGCCTCACGGCGCTGCCGCTGATCGTGCGCTACCGGGAACCCGCCGCCGGGCGGGTGCGTCCCCTCGCCGTCGCCGCCGAGTCCCGTCCGCTGTCCAGCATCAACGGCGCCGCGCTGCGCGTCGACAAGGACGACCTGGGCGCGCTGTGGACGTCGCTGCGACAGGCGCCGCAGGCCCGCGCCGCGGGCGCCGGACCGGTCCGGCTCGGCGCGGGCGTGGAGCGCGTCTGGCTCGACGGCCGGGCCCGGGTGGCGCTGGAGCACAGCGTCCCGCAGATCGGCGCGCCCGCCGCGTGGGCGGCCGGACGCGACGGCGCCGGGGTGCGGGTCGCGGTGCTCGACACCGGCGTCGACGTCGAGCATCCCGACCTGGCCGGCCGGATCGCCGAGGCGCGTGACTTCACCGGCGGCGGCAGCGCCCGGGACGGCCACGGCCACGGCACCCACGTGGCGGCCACCGTCGCCGGCAGCGGCGCGGGCTCCGCGGGGCTGCGCAAGGGCGTCGCGCCGGGCGCGCGGCTGCTGGTCGGCAAGGTGCTCGACGACTCCGGCTCCGGCTACGACTCCGGCATCATCGCCGGGATGGAGTGGGCCGCGCGCTCCGGCGCGAAGGTGGTCAGCATGAGCCTCGGCGGCGCGCCCACCGACGGCACCGACCCGATGAGCCAGGCCGTGAACGACCTGACCGCCGAAACCGGCGCGCTGTTCGTGATCGCCGCCGGCAACGACGGTGAGCCGCGCAGCGTCGGCTCGCCCGGCGCGGCCACCGCCGCGCTCACCGTCGGCGCGGTCGACCGCGACGACGTGCTCGCCGACTTCTCCAGCCGCGGCCCGCGCCTGGGCGACAACGGCCTGAAGCCGGAGATCACCGCGCCGGGCGTCGGCATCGTCGCGGCCCGCGCCGCCGGCACCACAATGGGTACGCCTGTGGACGACGCCTACACCCGCGCCTCGGGCACCTCGATGGCCACGCCGCACGTCGCGGGCGCGGCGGCCGTCCTGGCGCAGGAGCATCCCGGATGGACCGCTGCGCAGCTCAAGGACGCGCTGGTCAGCACCACCCGGCCGAGCGCCGGCGCGACGGTGTTCGAGCAGGGCGCCGGGCGGGTCGACGTGGCCCGCGCGCTGCGCCAGCGGGTGTACGGCACGGCCACCGCCGACTTCGGCCGGCTGACCACGGGCGGGCCGGCCGCGACCCGGACGGTGCGCTACGTCAACGGCACCGCCGCCGCGCAGACGCTGCGGCTGGCGCTGGAGCTGCGCAACCTGGACAGCGGCGCGGCCGAGACCGACGGCCTGACGCTCGACGCCGCCACGGTGACCGTGCCGGCCGGCGGCGGCGTGGACGTGCCGCTGCGCGCCGACCCGGCCCGGCTGGACCGGGGTCCGCACGGCGGCTGGCTGGTGGCCACCGGCGCGGACGGTGTGACGGTGCGTACCGCGGTCGGGCTCACGCTCAGCGGCCCGCAGCACACCGTGACGCTGCGCGCGCTGGACCCGGCCGGGCGGCCCGGATCGTCGCCGGTGGTGACGCTGTTCGGTGAGCACCCGGAGTCGGACGCGATGGGCTGGCTCGGCGGCGGCGACGAGTGGCAGGTCCAGGTGGAGGAGGGCCCGTACCTGCTGCACGCGCTGATCGAGCACGGCGCGCCGCTGGACGAGCAGCTCACCCTGGTCACCGACCCGGAACTGACAGTGGACCGGGACCTCACGGTGGTGCTCGACCCGCGGCGCGGCACGCCGGTACGGATCGAGACGCCGAAACCGTCCGAGCAGCGGGCCGTGCTGAGCTTCTACCAGCACCGGGTGTTCGGCAACGGCCGGCAGGTCGCCCACGGCGTGATGACGTTCAGCACCGTGCAGCAGCTCAACGTCACCCCGACCCGGCAGGTACGCCACGGCGAGTTCGAGTTCTCCTCGCGCTGGCAGCTCGTCGCGCCGATGGTCGACATCGACGTCAGCGGCGTGTCCGGCGCGCTGGACGTCAACCTGATGGGCCAGTCGCCGGCCCCGGCCGGGCGGCAGCGGCTGCGTCTGGTCGCCGCCGGCACCGGCGCACCAGGTGAGCTGGCCGGGGTGCGGGGCGCGGCGGCGCTGCTCACCGCGTCCGCCGACCGGTCCGAGGAGGAGCAGGTGGCCGCCGCGGCGGCGGCCGGTGCGAAGGCGGTGCTGATCGTGCGGCCGGCGGACCAGAGCGCGTGGACGGTGTGGCGCCCGACCGGGGAGCGGCTCCCGGCACCGGCGCTGGCGGTGGCGTACGACGACGGGCAGCGGCTGCTCGCGGCGGCGCGTACCGGCCGGGCCCGCATCGACCTGACGCTCACCGTGGACAGCCCATACCTCTACGACGTGTTCCAGGTGTCGAAGGGCCGGGTGCCGGAGCGGATCCTCCACCGGGTCACCGCCGCCAACACGGCCGAGGTGACCGCGCGCTACGGCGACACCGGCGGCCTGGACTGGGCCACCGAGCAGCGGTTCGGGTGGCGGCCCTGGCAGGAGTTCTCCTGGAACGACGACCAGCGGATGGTGCGTACCGGGACGACCCGGCGGGAGTACGTCAGCTCCGGTGACTCGTGGTGGCAGCACCGGGTGCTGCACCGGCTGATGTTCTCCAGCATGGGGACGCTGACCGGCGGCCTGTCCGACCGGCCCCGGCGCTACGCGGCCACCGACCGGACCACCGAGTCGTGGCACACGCCGCTGGTGCGCCCCGCGGTGGCGGCCGGTGCGGCCGCGCCGAGCCGGACCGCTGACACGCTCGACCTGCGCGTGGCCGAGTTCGTCGACGCCGACGGTCACGCCGGCGTGGACAACCGGTCGGAGGAGCAGGACACGGTGACCCGCCGGGTCAGCCGGGACGGCCGGCAGATCGCCGACCTGTCCGCCGGCTGGGCGCCGGTGCCGGCCACTGCCGGTCCGGCCCGCTACCGCCTCGACGTGACCACGGCCCGGTCCTCGGCCCAGTGGCGGTGGGCGACCCGTACCGAGACGGCGTGGGAGTTCACCTCGGCCCGCCCGTCCGGTGACGCGGCCCGGCCGCTGCCGCTGCTCCAGGTCGACTACCGGGTGCCGGCTGACCTGCGCGGCGAGGTGCCCGGCAGGCGGAAGCACACCGTCGGGCTGACGCTGCGCCACCCGGCCGGGCTGCCCGCGCCGGCCGGCACGACGGTACGCGCCGAGGTGTCGTTCGACGGCGGACGCACCTGGCGCACGGCGCCGGTACGCGGCTCCGGCACCCGGTTCACCGCCGAGGTGCCGGCCGGGCGCGGCACGGTGTCGCTGCGCGTCTCGGCGCGGGACCGTGCCGGCAGCACCGTGACGCAGACCGTGATCGACGCGTACGGGCTGCGGTGAGACGCCGGGGCGGGGCGGTCCTGGGGCCGTCCTGCCCCGGCCCCGGTCAGATCCAGCCGCGCCGCGCGGCCTGGAACGCCAGCCCGGGCCGGGTGTCCACACCGGCGGCGGCCATCAGGTCGGCCAGCCGCCGCTGCACGGTACGCCGGCTCACCCCGAGCTGTGACGCGATCGACTTGTCCGGCACCCCGGCGACGAACAGCGACAGCAGCCGCGCCTCGTCGCCGTCGGGCTGGTAGCCGGTGCCGGCCCGGTCGGCGGGCGTGCCGAGCGGCGTCGCCATCAGCCAGTGGCTCTCGAACAGCGCCAGCAGCGCGTCCAGCAGCTGGCTGCGGCCGATCACCGCGGCGGTCGGCTCCCCGCCGTCACGGTCGGGCACCAGCGGGCAGACCGCGGTACGACCGTCCACCACGGCCAGTCGCACCGGCAGCCGGTCCAGCACCCGAGCCTGCTCCCCGGCGTGTACGCCCCGCTCCACGTCGGCGAGCGCGCCCGGCTCCAGCAGCATCGCCCGTTCGTAGATGGCCCGGTACCGCACCCCACGGGCCAGCGCGTCGAACTCCTCGACGTTCTCCGGGCCGGGCATCGCCAGCGGGTTCGCCCGGCAGAACCAGAGCACCTCCTCGCGCGCGCCGTTCTGCAGTTCGCGCAGCCGTTCCCGTAGTGCCCGCGCGCCGGTGACCACCTCGACCAGGTGCGCGGCGTCGTGGCGGCGCATCCCGGCCCGGTAGTCCTCGGCGAGCCGGCTGACGGCGGCACGGGCCTCCTCCAGCGCCGACTGGCGGCGCAGCAGCGCCTCGCCGAGCGGCACGTCCGGCGCGAGCGGCCGCAGCGGCGCGTCCGGTTCCGGGCCGGTCGGCAGCACGAGACCCTTGTCCCGCAAGGCGTCCAGCCGGGCGACGACCTCCGCGCGGGGTCGTCCCAGCCGCTGCGCGAGCTCACCGGCCCGGGCCGTGTTCGCCCGTACCAGGCTGCGGTAGAGCTCCTCCTCGTCCGGGGTCAGGCCGATCTCCTCCAGCACGGGGCTGAACTGTACGGGTGCCCGCGGCTCGCCCTGCCGGCTGGTCAACTGTCACACGGCGGGGCTACTGTCGGGTGCTGTGCTGGAAGAGCTGCGCATCACCGGACTGGGCGTCATCGAGGACACCACGCTGCCGCTGGCCGCGGGGATGAACGTCATCACCGGCGAGACCGGCGCCGGCAAGACCATGGTGGTGACCGGCCTCGGCCTGCTCTTCGGCGGCCGTGCCGACGCCGGCCGGGTGCGCGCCCAGCCGGGCCGCGCGGCGGTGGAGGGCCGGCTTCGCCTGAGCGGACGGGTGGCCGAGGCGGTGCACGCCCGCATCCTCGACGCCGGTGGCGAGCCCGACGAGGACGGCTCGCTGCTGCTCAGCCGCACCGTGACCATCGAGGGCCGCTCCCGCGCGCACCTGGGCGGGCGGGCCATGCCGGTGTCCACGCTCGGCGAGGTCGGCGAGCAGGTGCTGGCCGTGCACGGCCAGTCCGACCAGCTGCGGCTGCTGCGCCCGGCCGAGCAGCGCGCCTCGCTCGACCGGTTCGCCGGGCCGGAGCACGAGAAGCTGCTCGACGCGCTGCGCGAGACGTACGCCCGGTGGCGCACCGTCGTCGACGACCTGGCCGACCGGCGGCGTAACGCCCGCGAGCGCAACCAGGAGGCCGACCTGCTGCGGCTGGGCCTGGACGAGATCACCCGGGTCGATCCGCAGCCGGGGGAGGACGACGAGCTGAAGGCCGAGGCGCAGCGGCTGGAGCACGCCGAGGGGTTGCGTACCGCCGCGCAGGTGGCGCAGCAGTGCGTGGCCGGCGGCGTCGAGGCGACCGACGAGACGCCGGACGCGACGGTGTTGCTCGGCACCGCGCGGCGCACGCTGGAGGCGCAGGCCGGCACCGACCCGGCGCTGGGTGAGCTGGCCGCCCGGCTGGAGGAGGCGGCCACGCTCGTCACCGACGTGGCCGCGGAGCTGTCGGCCTACCTGGCCGCGCTGGACGCCGACCCGGCCCGCCTGCAGACCGTGTACGAGCGGCGGGCCGCGCTGCGCGCGCTCACCCGCAAGTACGCCGACGACGTCGACGGTGTGGTGGCGTGGGCCGAGCGGGCCCGCACGCGGCTGTCCGATCTGGACACGTCCGACGAGCTGCTGGACGAGCTGGACCGCGAGGCGACCCGGCTCGCCGGTGAGGTGGCCGACCTGGCCGGGCGGGTGTCGGCGTCCCGGCGGGAGGCGGCGGTGCGCTTCGCCGAGGAGGTGACGGTCGAGCTGGCCGGGCTGGCGATGCCGCACGCCCGGATCGAGGTGGCGGTGCTGCCGCGCCCGGCGGGCCGGTCCGAGCCGAGCCTGCCGGTCAACGGCGTCGAGACCGGCGTCGGCGCGGACGGCGCCGACGAGGTGGAGCTGCGGCTGCTGGCGCACCCGGGCGCGCCGGCGCTGCCGTTGCAGAAGGGCGCGTCCGGCGGTGAGCTGTCCCGGGTGATGCTCGCCATCGAGGTGGTCTTCGCCGGTTCCGGCGGCCCGCCCACGCTGGTGTTCGACGAGGTCGACGCCGGTGTCGGCGGTCAGGCCGCGGTGGAGATCGGCCGCCGGCTGGCCCGGCTGGCCCGTAGCCACCAGGTGCTCGTGGTCACGCACCTGCCGCAGGTCGCCGCGTTCGCCGACCGGCACCTGGTGGTGGCCAAGGACACCGGGGGAGCGGTCACCACGAGCGGGGTGCGCGTGGTGGAGGACACCGAGCGTGCCCGGGAACTGGCCCGGATGCTCGCCGGTTTGCCGGACTCGGATCTGGGTATCGCCCATGCCGAGGAGCTCCTGGCCGTGGCGGCCAAGGAAAGGCGTCCGTGATACCCCGATTGTGAGCGCAAGCACACCGGCGCGGGTTCCGGTGTGCTTCCCTGGGTAGGCGGCCCTGCTCAGGCATGTCGCGACAGCAAAACCTGCCTCACATGCCAGGATGGTCACGATGCGTCTACCCACACTGCGCCGGAGCCGGAACCCGGAGCCGGGCTCCATCGTCGGCACCGCGCGCCTCGACCGGCGGACGAAACGGCTGGTCGGGCGGCTGCGACCCGGCGACATCGCGGTCATCGACCACGTCGACCTGGACCGGGTGGCGGCCGACTCGCTCGTCGCGGTGGGTGTGGCGGCGGTCCTGAACGCCAAGCCGTCGGTCTCCGGCCGCTATCCCAACCTCGGGCCGGAGGTGCTGATCTCGGCCGGCATCCCGCTGCTGGACGACCTCGGCGAGAGCGTCTTCGAGCAGGTCCGCGAGGGCGACCGGGTCCGCATCGAGGGCAACACCGTCTTCGTCGGCGACGAGCCGGTCGCGCACGGCTCGCTGCAGGACGCCGAAACGGTCGCCAAGGCGATGGCAGACGCCCGCGAGGGCCTGTCGGTGCAGTTGGAGGCGTTCGCCGCCAACACGATGGACTACCTGCGCCAGGAACGCGACCTGCTGCTCGACGGCGTCGGCGTACCGGAGATCCAGACCCGGATCCAGGGCCGGCACTGCCTGATCGTGGTCCGCGGCTACGACTACAAGGCCGACCTGGACGTGCTGCGCCCGTACATCCGGGAGTTCAAGCCGGTGCTGATCGGCGTGGACGGCGGCGCCGACGCGCTGGTCGAGGCCGGCTACACGCCGGACATGATCATCGGGGACATGGACTCGGTCACCGACGACGTGCTGCGCTGCGGCGCCGAGGTGATCGTGCACGCCTACCCGGACGGGCGCGCGCCGGGCCTGGCCCGGGTCAACGGGCTCGGCGTACCGGCGATCACCTTCCCGGCGGCGGCCACCAGCGAGGACCTGGCCATGCTGCTGGCCGACGAGAAGGGCGCCTCGCTGCTGGTGGCGGTCGGCACGCACGCCACCCTGGTGGAGTTCCTCGACAAGGGGCGCGGCGGCATGGCGTCGACGTTCCTGACCCGGCTGAAGGTCGGTGGCAAGCTGGTCGACGCCAAGGGCGTCAGCCGGCTCTACCGGCAGAGCATCTCCGGGTCGTCGCTGCTGCTGCTGGTCCTGTCGGCGGTGGCCGCGATGGCCTCCGCGGTGGCGGTCTCCACCGTCGGGAAGGCGTATCTGGGCGTGGTCTCCGAATGGTGGGACAATTTCGTGTTCCAGCTCGGCCAGCTCTTCTAGCTCCCCGACGATCAAGAGGCTGCAAGCGTGATCAACTTTCGCTACCACGTGGTGTCCCTGACCGCGGTGTTCCTGGCACTGGCGATCGGCCTGGTGGTCGGCACAGCCGCCCTCAACGGGCCGGTCGCCGACTCGCTCCGGGAGAACGTCAACGGCCTGCGCAAGGACAACTCGCTGATGCGCCAGTCGGTCAACAGCATGCAGAAGCAGCTGGAGACCGAGGAGGACTTCGCCGCCGAGATGGCCCAGCTCGTGCTGCCCGGCAAGCTGACCGGCCGCCGCGTGCTGGTGCTCACCCTGCCCAGCGGCCGCGACCAGGCCGAGGGCGTGGTGAAGATGCTCCAGACCGCCGGCGCCGACGTCACCGGCCGCATCGCCGTGCAGGACAAGTTCGTCAACCCGGACAGCAACAACAACCTGCTGGAACTGGCGGTCACCGCGGCCCGGCCGAACAGCGCCCCCACCGGCAACCTGCCCGGCAACGGCCACGGCGTGGAGACCTCCAGCGCGCTGCTGGCAAACGTGCTGGTCGACCGCCCGGCCGGGAGCCCGCCGGTCAGCGAGGCCGACCGGCGCGCCGTGCTGGAGCAGTACGCCACCGCCGGGTACCTCACCCCGGCGGACAAGATCTCCGCCGCCGCCGAGGCGGTGGTGATGGTCACCGGCCAGCCGTACGTGGACAAGGACTCGGCGAAGAAGGACGAGTCGGTGGTGAAGATCGCCGAGCAGTTCGACCGGTCCGGCGCGCTCGTGGTCGCCGGCATGGGCTCGACCGGCGGCAACCTCGTCTCCGTGGTCCGCGGCGACCCGGTGCTGTCGCAGACCATCTCCACCGTCGACAACGCCAACACCGTGCAGGGCCAGCTGGGCACCAGCCTCGCCCTGGCGCAGCAGCTCACCGAGAAGAAGACCGGCCAGTACGGCGTGGGCGACAACGCCACCTCCCGGGTGCCTACACTGCCCCGGTGACCGCTGCGGGCCGCCCGGTCCGTGCCGCGTCGCGTTCGAAGTCCGGATCGAGGAGGTCCCGTGAGACTGGGTCGGCTGCTGGCCGTGGGCGCGGGCGCGCTGGCCGCCCGCTACGTGCTGCGTCAGACGCGCACGTCGCCCGGCGGCCCGGCGCTGGAGCGCACCAACTACCGGGGCCGCACCGTGACCCTGGCCGCCGGTCCGGCCCTGGCCGTCGGCGCGGCCACCGGGGCCGCGCTCGGCGCCGGTAGCGCGCCGGCCGGCGCCGCCGCACTCGTCGCCGGGCTCGGCGCGGGCGCTGTCGGCCTCTACGACGACGTGGTCGGCGCGCGCCCCGAACAGAAGGCCGCCAAGGGGTTCGCCGGGCATCTCGCCGCGCTGCGCGAGGGTCAGGTCACCGCCGGGATGGTCAAGGTCGCCGGGGTGGGCGTGGCCGGGCTGGGTGCGGCCGCGCTGCTCGCCGCCGACCGGCGGGTCGCCGCGCATCCGCGCCGCCGGCGGGCCGGGGCGTTCGGCCGCGGGCTCGACGTGCTGCTCGGCGCCGGCGTGGTGGCCGGCACCGCGAACCTGGTCAACCTGCTCGACCTGCGGCCCGGCCGGGCGCTGAAGTCCGGCATGCTGCTCGGCGCGCCGCTGACCACCGGCCCGTACGGCGGCGTCGCCGCGGGCGCCGTGGGCGCCTCGGCCGCACTGGTCGGCGACGATCTCGGCGAGCGCGTGATGGTGGGCGACAGCGGCGCCAACGCGCTCGGCGCGCTGCTCGGGGTGAGCCTCGCCGCGCGTACCGGGCCGCTGGGCCGGGCCGGCGTGCTGGCCGTGCTCGCCGCGCTCACCGCCGCCAGCGAGAAGGTCAGCTTCACCCAGGTCATCGCGTCCACGCCGGGGCTGCGGCACCTCGACGAGCTGGGCCGGCTCCCGGACTGACGTGACGAAACCGGCTCCTCTCGCCGCCGCCGGCCGGGTCGCCGGGGCGGCCGCCCTCATCGCCGTCCTCACCGTCCTCAGCCGGCTCGCCGGCTTCGGCCGTACCGCCGTGTTCACCTGGATGCTGGGCCCCACCGACCTCGGCGGCGCCTACCTGGTGGCGAACTACGTACCGAACTTCATCTTCGAGATCGTCGCCGGTGGGGCGCTCGCCAGTCTCGTCGTACCGCTGCTCGCAGGCGCCGTCGAGGCGGGTGACCGGCGCGCGGTGGCCGCGACCACCGGCGCGCTGCTGACCTGGACGCTGAGCCTGCTGGTACCGCTGGCGGTGCTGCTGGCGGTGTTCGCCGACCCGCTGCCCGGCCTGATCGGGAACGGTCTCAGCGAGACGCAGCAGGCCTCCGGGGCGCGGATGCTGCGGGTCTTCGCGCCGCAGTTGCCGCTGTACGGCGTGGGCATCGTGCTGACCGGCGTGCTTCAGGCGCACCGGCGCTTCGCCTGGCCGGTGATCGCGCCGCTGCTGTCCAGCGTCACGGTCATCGGCGTGTACCTCGGGTTCACCGCCGCCGAGGGGCGGCTGGCCACGATCGGGGAGGCCGGGCGCGGCGGCGAGTTGCTGCTGTCCGCCGGCACCACGCTCGGCGTGGTGGTGCTCTCGCTGTCGCTGCTGATCCCGGTGCGCCGGCTGCGGCTGCGGATCCGGCCGGGCTACCGGTTCCCGGCCGACGCCCGGGCCCGGGTCGGCGGGCTGGTGGTCGCCGGTGCGGTCACCGTGGCCGCCCAGCAGATCGCGCTGGTGGTCGCGCTCAACCAGGTCACCTACGGCCGGACCGCCGACGTCAGCGTCTACAACCTCGCGCAGACCGTCTACTTCCTGCCCTGGGCGGTGCTGGCCGTGCCGCTCGCGGTGGCCGCGTACCCGACGCTCGTCGCGGCCCGGGCCACCGGTGACGAGCGCGCCTACCGGGAGACGCTGGCCCCGGCGGTACGCGGCGTCGTGCTGCTCAGTCTGCTCGGCGCCGCCGCTCTCGTCGGCACCGCGATCCCGGTCGGGCACTTCTTCTTCGCCGACCCGCTCGACGCGCGTACCGCGGCGGCCGGCATCGCCGGGTTCGCGCCCGGCCTGGTCGGCTACGGCCTGTTCGCGGTCCTCACCCGTGCGCTGTACGCCCGCGGCGAGACCCGCGCGGCCACCGTCGCCACCGCGCTCGGCTGGCTCAGCGTGCCCGCGCTCGCCGTGGTGTCCGCCCAGGTGGCGCCGCTGGCCGACCGGGTGCTCGCGGTGACGCTGGCGACGTCGGCCGGCATGCTGCTGCTCGGCGCGCTGCTGATCGCCGCGGTCCGGCGGGCCGCAGGCGGCGAGGCGCTGGCCGGGATCGGCCGGGCCGGCACCGCCGGACTGCTCGCCGCCGTGGTCGCCGGCGCCGGCGGGGCGGCCGTCGCGGCGGGACTCGCCGGGCTCGGTGACGGCACCCCGACGACACCGTGGGCCCTCGCGCAGGGCATGCTGTCCGGGGTCGTGGTCGGTGTCCTGTTCCTCGCCGTCGCCTGGCTGACCGACGCCCGCGACCTGCGGCCGCTGCTCGCGACCGTGACCCGCCGGCTGCGCCGGCGACGCCCGGCCGGTGGGGACGACGGCCCGCCGGCGCAGCAGCACCCCGGCGAGCGGGGTGACGGAAGGGAGACCGTTTCCTCATGACGGACGCCTCGCCGGCACCGCGCTGGCCCGGGTCGGTGGCCCTGGTGCTCGCCTCCAGCACCGGCGGGGTCGGGCAGCACGTGCGCTCGATCAGCCGAGGGCTCACCGAGGCCGGCGCGTCCGTGCTGGTCTGCGGCCCGGCCGCCACCGAGGAACAGTTCGGCTTCACCGGCGCCGGAGCCCGGTTCACGCCGGTGGAGATCCCGGCCAGCCCCACGCCGGGTGACGCGCGCGCGGTCACCGCGCTGCGCCGGGCGCTCGCCGGCACACCTGTCGACGTGGTGCACGCGCACGGGCTGCGCGCCGGCCTGGTCGCCGCGCTCGCCCGTCCCGCCGCGCCGCTGGTGGTCACCTGGCACAACGCGGTCCTCGCCGGTGGCCTGCGCGGTGCGGTGTCCCGGCTGGTCGAGCGGGTCGTGGCCCGGTCCGTGCGGGTCGCCCTGGGCGCCTCCGCCGACCTGGTCGACCGTGCCGCCGCGCTCGGTGCCGCCGACGCCCGCCTGGCCCCGGTCGCCGCGCCGGCGCTGCCCGCGCCGCGCCGCCGCCGCACCGCGGTACGCGCCGAGTTCGGCGTCGCCGCCGACCGCCCGCTGATCCTGTCGGTGGGCCGGCTGCACCCGCAGAAGCGGTACGACGTGCTGATCGACGCCGCCGCCCGCTGGCGGACCCGTACCTCCGCCCCGCTCGTGGTGATCGCGGGCAGCGGTCCGGCGTACCTGCCGCTGGCCGCCCGGATCTCGGCCGCCCGCGCGCCGGTGACGCTGCTCGGGCACCGCACCGACGTGGCGGACCTGCTGGGCGCCGCCGACCTGGCGGTGGTGACGAGCGACTGGGAGGCCCGCCAGTTGTTCGCGCAGGAGGCGCTGCGGGCCGGCGTACCGCTGGTCGCGACCGCCGTCGGCGGTCTGCCGGACCTGGTCGGCGACGCGGCGGTGCTGCTGCCGCCGGGCGACGTGGACGCCGTCGACGCGGCGGTGCGCGACCTGCTCGACGATCCCGCCCGCCGGGCCGACCTGGGCCGGCGCGGCCTGGCCCGGGCCGCGACCTGGCCCACCGAGGCGGACACCGTGGCCGCGCTCGCCGGCCTCTACGCCGAGCTGACGCCGCAGCTCTCCACCGGGAACCGCTGATGCTGCGCAGACTGACCCCGGTGCTGCTGACCCTGGTCGTGGTGGTGCTTGGTATCACCGCGCTGTCCGCCCGCCCGGACGACGGCGCGACCCGGCCGAACGCCGACTACGTGGTGCTCGTCGGCGCGGCGGGCCTGCGGTGGGACGACGTCGACCCGGAGAACACGCCGACGCTGTGGCGGATGGCCGAGCAGGGCGCGATCGGGTCGCTCTCGGTGCGCTCCGCGCACCGCCCCACCTGCCCGGTCGACGGCTGGCTCACGCTTGGCGCGGGGAACTTCGCCGCCTGGCCCGGCGCCCGCCCGAGCGGCGGCTGCCCGGCCACCGCCGTCACAGTCGAACGGCCCGACGGCATCGGCGCGAACCTGCCCGACCAGGCCAGCGCGGTCGTGCACAACCAGGAGCAGCTCTCCTGGGGCGCCACGCCCGGTGCGCTGGCCGAGTCGGTGCGCTGCTCGGTGGCGGTCGGGCCGGGTGCCGCGGTGGCCGCCGCCCGCCCGTTCGGCCGGGTCGACAGGTACGCGCCCACGCTCCCCGAGGACCCGGCCGAACTGCTCGGCTCCTGCGTGCTGAGCATCGTCGACGTCGGCACCGTCGACGACGAGGATCCGGCCGTACGGGCCGCGCAGGCGCGGCAGGCCGACGCCCGGCTGGCCCGGGTGCTCGCCGCCCGGCCGCCGCGCTCGCTGGTGCTGGTCGCCGGTGTGTCCGACACCGACTCCCCGGCGCGGCTGCACGTCGCTGTCGCCGACGGCCCCGGCTGGGAGGGCGGCTGGCTGACCTCGCCCAGCACCGCCCGGTCCGGCTACCTGCAACTGATCGACCTGGCCCCGACCGTGCTCGCCGTGCTCGACAAGCCGATGCCGGAACGGGCGTTCCTCGGCCGCCCCGCGGTGACTGTCGACGACCGGCCGGACGACCTGCGGGCCGCGATCGAGGCGCCGGCCGACGCGGACCGGGAGGCCGCCGCCCAGCGCCGCGTCGCCGGCTGGTTCTTCACGCTGCTGGCCGCCGCGCAGCTCGCCCTCGCCGTGGCGGTGCTGCCGCTGCTGCGCCGGGCCCGCCGGCTCGCCGGCCCGCACGGGCCGGAACCGGTGTCCCCGCGCATCGTCGCCGTGGTGGAACTGATGCTGATCGCCGCCGCGCTCGCCGTGCCCGCGGCGTTGCTCGCCGACGCCGTGCCCTGGTGGCGCGGCGACCACGCCGGCCTCTGGTACGCCTCGGTGACCGCGCTGCTCATCGTCGGCGGCACCGCGGCGGTCCGGTTCACCCCTGGACACGAGCGCACCCTCGGCCCGCTCGGGGCGGTGGCCGGGCTGGCCACGCTCGTCGTCGGCGTCGACGTGCTCACCGGCTCCCGCCTGCAGCTCAACGGCGTGGTCGGCTACTCGGCGCTGGAGGGCGGCCGGTACGCCGGGCTCGGCACCGTCGGGCTGGGCGTGTTCATCGCCGGGGCGCTGCTGTGCGGCGGCTGGCTCGCCCAGCGGTTCCGCAAGGGCTGGCGGCCGATGGTGATGGTGACTGTCGGCGGGCTCGCAGTGGTGATAGTGGGCAGCCCGTACCTGGGCGCCGACTCGATCGGCGCGATCGCGCTCACCGCCGGCGTCAGCGTCGCGGCAGCGATCTGCAGCGGCGGATGGCTCACCGTGAGCCGGCTGGCCTGGGCCACCATGGCCGCGCTGGCGGTCACCGTCGGCTTCGCCCTGGTCGACCTGGGCCGTCCGGCGGACGAGCGGGGCAGCCTGGGCCGGTTCCTGGCCGCTGTGGGCGACGGCACCGGCGGGCTCACCGTGCACCGGTCCAGCAGCTCCAACATCCAGACGCTGGTGAACAGCCCGCTCACCGTGCTGGCCCTGGCCGGGGCGGCGCTGGTCTGGCTCGCGCTGCTCCAGCCGTGGGGCGGGCTGATGCGGCTGTTCGGCATCTACCCGGCGATCCGGGCGGCGATGGCCGGCACCGCCGTGGCCGTCGGGCTGGGCGGAATCCTCGGCGGGTCGGCGCTGGACGTGGCCGGCGCGGCGGCGGCTCTCGTGGTGCCCATGGCGGCCCTGGCGGCGCTACGGGTGCTCGACCACTCCACCGACCGTACGGTGCCCGACAGCGGCCGTGGCGGCGGCGAGACGGGCGCGGTCCCACCGGGCGGCCCGGACGACTCCTCCAGGGGCGGCGCGGCCGGCGACGCCCCCGCCGGCGACGGTGCGGACGGTGGTCGGCCGGCGGGCGACGGTGCGGCCGGTGACGGTGCCGGCGACCCGGGGAAGGCCGTGGAGCCGGCCGGACCGGACGGGCAGGGCCCCGCAGGCACGGAGGCGCCGGACGGGCCACGCGCCGACGCCGTCGTGCGGGTGCCCGCACAGCCGACCCCGGCGTCCTCGGAGATCCCCGCCGGCTGACCCGCCCGCGCGGCCCGCCAGGTCTGCCGCCCGCCAGGTCGGGGAGGTGGCGGGGTCGAGGCCCGGTGGAAGGCACCACATCGGCGAGCTGGTGTCGATCAAGGCCCGGACCCGGGCCGGATCCGGCCCGGATCCGGCCTCACGTGCGCCGACAGCGGGTGCGACGCCGGCTCACGGTCCGGATGGTGTTACCGTGGAATCCCGTGGATCGCGTGATCACTCTGCTGATCGGCACGGCGGTTCGCACGACCGCTACGGACGACACGGGAGCAGGCCTTGGCCCCTACAGCACGGACGACCAGGCACATTTTCGTCACCGGGGGCGTCGCCTCCTCGCTGGGTAAGGGCCTCACCGCCTCCAGCCTCGGGAGTCTGCTGACCGCGCGCGGACTGCGCGTGGTGATGCAGAAGCTCGACCCGTACCTGAACGTCGACCCCGGGACGATGAACCCGTTCCAGCACGGCGAGGTCTTCGTCACCGAGGACGGCGCCGAGACCGACCTCGACGTCGGGCACTACGAGCGGTTCCTCGACCGGGACCTCTCCGGCAAGGCGAACGTCACCACCGGCCAGATCTACTCGGCGGTGATCGCCAAGGAGCGGCGCGGGGAATACCTCGGCGACACGGTGCAGGTCATCCCGCACATCACCAACGAGATCAAGGCCCGCATCCGCGGCATGGCCGACCCGGACGCCGACGGCCAGGTGCCCGACGTGGTGATCACCGAGGTCGGCGGCACGGTCGGCGACATCGAGTCGCTGCCGTTCCTGGAGTCGATCCGGCAGATCCGCCACGACCTGGGCCGGGACAACTGCTTCTACCTGCACGTGTCGCTGGTGCCGTACCTGGCGCCGTCGGGCGAGCTGAAGACCAAGCCGACCCAGCACTCGGTGGCGCAGCTGCGCAGCATCGGCATCCAGCCCGACGCACTGGTGCTGCGCTGCGACCGGGAGATCCCGGAGAAGGTCAAGGAGAAGCTGTCGCTGTACTGCGACGTCGACCGGGAGGCGGTCACCGCCGCGCCGGACGCGCCGAGCATCTACGACATCCCCAAGGTGCTGCACCGCGAGGGCCTCGACGCGTACGTGGTGCGCCGGCTCGGCCTGTCGTTCCGCGACGTGGACTGGACCCGCTGGGACGACCTGCTGGAGCGGGTGCACCAGCCCCGGCACACGATCACCGTCGCGCTCGTCGGCAAGTACGTCGACCTGCCCGACGCGTACCTGTCGGTCAGCGAGGCGATCCGGGCGGCCGGGTTCGGCCACCGCGCCCGGGTGCAGCTCAAGTGGGTGCCCAGCGACGACTGCGTGACCCCGGCGGGTGCCGCCGCCGCGCTGTCCGGCGTCGACGGCATCGTGATCCCCGGCGGCTTCGGCGTCCGCGGCATCGAGGGCAAGGTCGGCACCGCCCGGTACGCGCGGGAGAACGGCAT
Organism: Micromonospora sp. SYSU B005; assembly: GCF_055362685.1. Classification (NCBI taxonomy): domain Bacteria; kingdom Bacillati; phylum Actinomycetota; class Actinomycetes; order Micromonosporales; family Micromonosporaceae; genus Micromonospora; species Micromonospora sp. SYSU B005. The sequence continues at coordinate 23,649 of NZ_JAXCFU010000025.1, forward strand.
CCCGCTGCTGGGCCTCTGCCTCGGCCTGCAGTGCATGACCATCGAGGTGGCCCGGCACCTGGCCAACCTCGACGGGGCGAACTCCCTGGAGTTCGACGAGGAGGCCGTGCACCCGGTCATCGCCACCATGGCCGACCAGGAGGACATCGTCGCCGGGCGCGGCGACCTGGGCGGCACCATGCGGCTCGGCGCGTACCCGGCGAAGCTGGCCGAGGGTTCGATCGTCGCCGAGGCGTACGGCAGCACCGAGGTCAGCGAGCGGCACCGGCACCGGTACGAGGTGAACAACGCCTACCGCGACCAGCTCACCAAGGCCGGCCTGACCATCTCCGGCACGTCGCCGGACGGGCGGCTGGTCGAGTTCGTCGAGCTGGACCGCAACCTGCACCCCTTCTTCGTGGCCACCCAGGCGCACCCGGAGCTCAAGAGCCGGCCCACCCGGCCGCACCCGCTGTTCGCCGCGTTCGTCGGCGCCGCCGTGGCGTACTCGCAGGCCGACCAGCTGCCGGTGGACCTGGACGGCGCGTCGAAGAAGGCCGGCCGCAGCGGTGGCGCGAAGGCCTCGGCGAAGTGAGCGGCCGGTCCGCGCGAGCGGGCGGGGCGGCGGCGTGAGCGGCGTCGAGCACCGGTACGAGGTGACCGGCCGCCGGGACATCTGGTCCGGCCGGATCTTCTCCGTGGTCAGCGACGACGTCACCATGCCCGGCGGCGGCAGCGCGACCCGCGACTACGTGCGGCACGTCGGCGCGGTCGCCGTGGTGGCGCTCGACGACGCCGGTCAGGTGGTGCTGATCCGCCAGTACCGGCACCCGGTCGGCCGGCACCTGTGGGAGCTGCCCGCCGGGCTGATGGACGTCGGCGGCGAGGACCTGGCCGCCGCCGCGCTGCGGGAGCTGGCCGAGGAGGCGGACCTGACCGCCGGGCGCGTCGACGTGCTCGTCGACCTGCACAGCTCGCCCGGCTTCGCCGACGAGGTGGTCCGGGTCTTCCTGGCCCGTGACCTGGCCGACGTGCCGGCCGACCAGCGGCACGACCGGCACGACGAGGAGGCCGACCTCCAGGTGGTCCGCGTGGACCTGGACGAGGCGGTACGGATGGTGCTGGCCGGCGAGATCACCAACGCGTCCTGCGTGGCCGGTCTGCTCGCCGCCGCCCGCGCCCGCGACACCGGCTTCACCGAGCTGCGCCGCCCGGAGACGCCGCTACCGCGCTGATCCGGGACGGACGACGAAGGGGCCGCGCGGTGCGACGCACCGCGCGGCCCCTTTCGTGTGCCGGCGCTCAGTCGCGCAGCGGGCGGCCCTGCCCGTCGACGCCACCGTTGACCAGGATCAGGATGCCGTCGATGGTGCCCCAGAGCGCGCCGAAGCCACAGGTCACGACGCTCACCACGAGCTGGAGGACGCCGGTCTTGGTGTCGCCCATGTAGAACCGCCCGGCGCCGAAGAAGCCGAGCACGATGCCGAGTACACCCGCGACGACCTTGCTCTTGTCCGAGACGCCCTGCGGGTACTGCTGATAAGGAGTGGTCATGAGCGGACACAATAGTGATCGGTCCACGTCCTGTCGGCCTCGCCACCCAGCCGGTGGGAAGATGTCATCGAACTTTGTCCTCTCGGCGGATGGCGTCTCCACCGGGCAGTCCGAGGCATGCCTGACACACCGTCAGCACCAGCGGGCACCGGATGTCACAGTGTCGCCGTCCGTGGGCTTCCCACGGGCCTAGACTGCCGCCGGCGGGACAGGAGGACCACGCCGGCAACGGAGCCGGCGCGGCCGCGCAGTCGGGGGTGAGCCGCCCCGGAGGAAGGTGTCTGCATCGTGAAGGTCGGAATCCCCCGCGAGGTCAAGAACCACGAGTACCGGGTGGCGATCACGCCCGCCGGCGTCAACGAGTTCACCCGCCACGGCCACGAGGTCTTCGTGGAGGCAGGCGCCGGAGTCGGCTCCAGCATCACCGACGACGAGTTCGCCGCCGCCGGCGCGAAGATCCTGGCCACCGCCGACGAGGTGTGGGACACCGCCGATCTGGTGCTGAAGGTCAAGGAGCCGATCGCCGAGGAGTACCACCGGATGCGCGAGGGGCAGGTGCTGTTCACCTACCTGCACCTGGCCGCGTCCCGCGAGTGCACCGACGCGCTGGTCGACCGGAAGGTCACCGGCATCGCGTACGAGACGGTCGAGCTGCCCGACCGCTCGCTGCCGCTGCTGGCCCCGATGTCCGAGGTGGCCGGCCGCCTCGCCCCGCAGGTGGGCGCCTTCTACATGATGCGTACCGGTGGCGGTCGGGGCGTGCTGCCCGGCGGCGTCTCCGGTGTGTACGCCGCGAAGACCGTGGTCATCGGCGCGGGCGTGTCCGGCCTGAACGCCGCCGCCATCGCGCTCGGCCTGCAGTCCGAGGTGCTGCTGCTCGACAAGAACGTGGCCCGGCTGCGCTCCGCCGACGCCATCTACCGGGGCCACCTGCAGACCGTCGCCTCCAACGCGTACGAGATCGAGCGGGCCGTGCTCGACGCGGACCTGGTCATCGGCGCGGTGCTGGTGCCCGGCGCGAAGGCCCCGAAGCTCATCTCCAACGAGCTGGTCTCCCGGATGAAGCCGGGCAGCGTGCTCGTCGACATCGCCATCGACCAGGGCGGCTGCTTCGAGGACTCGCGCCCGACCACGCACGCCGACCCGGTCTACAAGGTCCACGACTCGATCTTCTACTGCGTGGCGAACATGCCCGGCGCGGTGCCGAACACCAGCACCTACGCGCTGACGAACGTGACCCTGCCGTACGCCCTCGAACTGGCGAACCAGGGCTGGCAGCAGGCGCTGCGCAACGACCCGGCGCTGGCCCTCGGTCTGAACACCCACGCCGGCAAGGTCGTCTACGGCCCGGTCGCCGAGGCGCACGGCATGGACGTGCTGCCGCTGGACGAGGTGCTGAGCTGACCGACGCCGCCGTGCGCGCGGCCGGCGCGGAACCCGCGCCGGCCCTGCGCCGTGCGGTCCGGACCTATCTGGACCACCTCACCGTCGAACGCGGGCTGTCCGCGAACACGCTCGCCTCGTACCGCCGCGATCTGGACCGCTACCTCGCCACACTGGCCGCCGCCGGGGTGGACGACCTGGCCGCAGCCGGGCCCGCGCAGGTCGAGGCCCACCTGGCCCGGCTGCGCGCCGGCGACGACGACCACCCGCCGCTCGCCGTCTCCTCCGCCGCCCGCGCGGCCAGCGCGGTACGCGGCCTGCACCGCTTCGCGTTGCGTGAGGGCCTCGCCGGCGCCGACCCCAGCCGCGACGTCCGCCCGGCCGCGCCGCCGCGCCGGCTGCCCCGCGCGCTGCCCGTCGACGCGGTCCTGCGGCTGCTGGAGGCCGCCGACCTGCCCGGCGCCACCGGCGACGCCGCCGCCCGCGCGCTGCGCGACCGGGCGCTGCTGGAATTCCTGTACGGCACCGGCGCGCGCATCTCCGAGGCGGTCGGCGCCGCCGTCGACGATCTGGACCTGGACGCCGGTGCCGCGCTGCTGCGCGGCAAGGGCGGCCGGACCCGGCTGGTCCCGGTCGGCGGGTACGCGGCCGACGCGCTGCGCGCCTGGCTGGTCCGGGGCCGCCCGGCGCTGCTCGCCGCCGGGCGCGGCACCCACGCGGTGTTCGTGAACGCGCGTGGCGGCCCGCTCACCCGGCAGGGCGCCTGGGCGGTGCTGCGTACCGCCGCCGCACGTGCCGGCCTGCCGGTCGACGGTCCCGACGCGGTCTCGCCGCACACGCTGCGCCACTCGTACGCCACCCACCTGCTCGACGGCGGCGCGGACGTACGCGTGGTGCAGGAACTCCTCGGCCACGCCTCGGTGACCACCACCCAGGTCTACACGCTGGTGACGGTGGAGCGGCTGCGCGAGGTGTACGCGACGGCGCATCCGCGCGCCCGCTGAGCGCCGACGTGGCGAGCCCCGGCTGACGGGCGGCCGACACGCCGACCCGCTACCGAACGCGCTGCTGGCCGGTGGCGTACAGTCGGCATCGGCGCGGGCCTCCAGGTGCGACGGACCGGGGGTGCGCAGCGGCGCCGCGAGGGACGTCGGACGGCTCCGACGCCGGGTGGTCGTCGGGAGGGGGCAACGAGGACATGGCAGGAAACGGTGACCGTGCCGAGACCTGGACGTCGGAGCTCCGTGAGCAGCAGGCGACGCTCGGTGCCGATCTCGGCCCCGCCGACCCGGCCGCGTACACCATGCGCAAGCCGATCCCCGAACCCATGCCGACCGACCGGCACGGCCCCGCGCGGATCATCGCGATGGCCAACCAGAAGGGTGGCGTCGGCAAGACCACGACGACCATCAACCTGGGCGCGGCCCTGGCCGAGTACGGCCGCAAGGTGCTGCTCGTCGACTTCGACCCGCAGGGCGCCCTCTCCGTCGGGCTGGGCGTCAACCCGCACAACCTGGACCTGTCGGTCTACAACCTGCTGATGCAGGACGACGTCACCGCCGAGGACGTCCTCATCAAGACCGACGTGGCCGGCCTGCACCTGCTGCCCGCGAACATCGACCTCTCCGCCGCCGAGATCCAGCTGGTGAACGAGGTCGCCCGCGAGATGGCCCTGGCGCGGGTGCTGCGGACCATCCGCAAGGAGTACGACTTCATCCTGATCGACTGCCAGCCCTCGCTGGGCCTGCTGGCGATCAACGCGCTCACCGTCGCGCACGGCGTGCTCATCCCGCTGGAGTGCGAGTTCTTCAGCCTGCGCGGTGTCGCGCTGCTGCTGGACACCATCGACAAGGTGCGCGAGCGGCTCAACTTCGACCTGGAACTCGAAGGCATCCTCGCCACCATGTACGACAGCCGCACCACCCACTGCCGCCAGGTGCTGCAGCGGGTGGTCGAGGCGTTCGGCGACAAGGTCTACCAGACCGTCATCACCAAGACGGTGAAGTTCCCCGAGTCCACGGTGGCCGGTGCCCCGATCACCACCCTCGACCCGGCCTCCTCCGGCGCGCGCAACTACCGGCAGCTCGCCCGGGAGGTCATCGCCGCCCAGGCGGACCGGTAGGGCGCACGCCGGCCGCCCGCCGCGTCGTCTACGGTTTCCCGGTGACCGCACCGCCCCTCGACCCGCCGCACGGCCCCGGCGACCCCGCCGTCGCCGCGGAGCTGGCCGCCGAGGTCGACGGTGTGGTGCCCGCCGACCCGGGCACCGGCGAGCAGACGAGTGGCTTCACGGTCCGGCTGGACAACTTCACCGGCCCGTTCGACCTGCTGCTCCAGCTGATCAGCAAGCACAAGCTGGACGTCACCGAGGTCGCGCTGCACAAGGTCACCGACGAGTTCATCGCGTACCTGCGCGCCATGGGCGACCAGTGGGACCTGGACGAGACGAGCGAGTTCCTGCTCGTCGCCGCCACGCTGCTGGACCTGAAGGCGGCCCGGCTGCTGCCCTCGGCCGAGGTCGAGGACGAGGAGGACCTGGCGCTGCTGGAGGCGCGGGACCTGCTGTTCGCCCGGCTGCTGCAGTACAAGGCGTACAAGGAGGCCGCCGCGCACATCGCCGAGCTGGAGGCGGTCGGCGGCCGGCGCTACCCGCGGGCGGTCACCCTCGAACCGCGGTACGCCGAGGCGCTGCCCGACCTGGTGCTCGGCATCGGTCCGGAGCGGCTGCGCACGCTCGCGGTCAGGGCGATGAGCCCGAAGCCGGTGCCCGAGGTCTCCATCGCGCACGTGCACATGGTCCGGGTCAGCGTCCGGGAACACGCCGGCATCATCGCCGACCGGCTGCGCCGCGCCGGGATCGCCACGTTCTCGCTGCTCTGCGCCGACTGCGAGATGACGCTCGAGGTGGTGGCCCGGTTCCTGGCGCTGCTGGAGCTGTACCGGCAGGGCCTGGTGGCGTTCGTGCAGGAGCAGGCGCTGGAGGAACTGACAGTCCGCTGGACCGGCCCGGTCGACGGCGAGGCCGAGCTGACAGTCGACGAGTACGCCGGCAGCCCCGAACCCACGACCATGTCCACCCCCGCCGCGCCGGCCGGCGCCGCCGACGCTGCGCCGGCCGATGCCCCCGGTGCACCGGTCGCCGGTGCACCGGATGCCGCTGCACCGGTCGCCTCTGCACCGGATGCCGCGGTGGCCGGGGATGCCGCCGGCGCCGCCGTGCCGGGCGGCGTCGCCGCAGCCGCCGCATCCGACGCCGCCGTGCCCGCCGACGCGGCGGACGAACCCGCACCAACGCAGGAGTGAACGGATGAGCGACGAGGAACGCCGCGACTCCCTGGCCGACCAGGCCGCCGCCTGGGTGCCCCCGTGGGAGCGCCCGTCCGCGCCGAAACCCGATCCGGACAGCGTTGATTCGGCAGAAACCGCCGACTCGGCGCCCGAACCGCCCACAGATCTTGGAAGCCAAGGGCCCCGGGAGGGGCCGGATCCTTCCAAGATCGCCGAAGCGACGACGGATCTTGGTACGGAGGCGCCCCTTGAGGGGCGGGACCGTACCAAGATCTCGGGTGGAAGCTCGACGGCCGACGCCGGCTACGGCGACGACGGCCGGCGGGACGTCGACCACCACGCTGAGCGGGACGGCGACGCGGCCGCGCAGGACGCGGAGCAGCGGGCGAGCGGGGGAGCGGGTGCTGGGGGCGTACCCCCGAAGCGCGGACGGCGGCGGACGGCGCCGGAACCGCCGCCCGCGCCGGTCCTGGACGACGCGGAGCTGCGCGGCGCCCTGGAGGCGATCCTGCTCGTGGTGGACCAGCCGGTCAGCGAGCTGGTCCTGGCCGAGGTCCTCGAACAGGCCCCGGAGCGGGTCGGCGCGATGCTCGACGAGATCGCCGCCGGGTACACCGCGGCCGGCCACGGGTTCGACCTGCGCCGGGCGGCGGGTGGCTGGCGTCTCTACACCCGGCCGGAATACGCGACGTACGTGGAACGGTTCGTACTGGACGGGCAGTCCGTGCGGCTGACCCAGGCCGCGCTGGAGACCCTCGCCGTGGTCGCCTACCGGCAGCCGGTGACCCGTTCCCGCATCTCGGCCATCCGGGGTGTCAACTGCGACGGGGTGCTCCGTACCCTGGTGGGTCGCGGCCTGGTCGAGGAGTGCGGCACCGAAGCGGACAGCGGGGCCTACCTCTACCGGACCACCACCATGTTCCTGGAGAAGCTGGGGCTGAACTCGGTGGACGACCTGCCGCCGCTCGCCCCGTTCCTTCCCGACGACGTAGAAGAGCTTGCCGATGCGACGCGATGACCGTGCCCCGAAGCCCGACGCCCCCGTGTACGAGGGCGCCGAGCGCCTCCAGAAGGTGCTCGCCGCCGCGGGGGTGGGTTCCCGGCGCGCCTGTGAAGACCTGATCTTCCGGCGCCGGGTCACCGTGAACGGGCGGGTGGCGCAGCTCGGCGACAAGGCCGACCCGACCCGCGACGTGATCGTCGTCGACGGGGAGCGGCTGCAGGCCGACGTCCGCTTGGTCTACGTGGCGATGAACAAGCCGCGCGGGGTGGTCACCACGATGGCCGACGAGAAGGGCCGCACCGAGCTCGCCGACTTCATCGGCGCGCGGCTGGAGCAGCGGGTCTACCACGTCGGGCGACTGGACGCCGACAGCGAGGGCCTGCTCCTGCTCACCAACGACGGCACCCTCGCCCACAAGCTCATGCACCCGTCGTACGAGGTGCTCAAGACCTACCTCGCCGAGGTGGCCGGGCCGATCCCGCGCAACCTGGGCAAGCGGCTGACCGCCGGCATCGAGCTGGAGGACGGGCCGGTGAAGGTCGACGGGTTCAAGCTGGTCGACACGCTCGGTAAATCCGCCCAGGTGGAGCTGACCCTGCACGAGGGGCGCAAGCACATCGTCCGGCGCCTGATGGCCGAGGTGGGACACCCGGTGTCCCGTCTGATCCGTACCTCGATCGGGCCGATCAAGCTCGGCGACCTGCGCACCGGGCGGATGCGGCGGCTCACAAACGCGGAGGTCGCCGCCCTGTTCAAGGCGGTGGGTGACTGACCCCGACGATCGGGGTACGGCTCCCGGTAGGCTTCGACGCGGTCCGCGGGCCGGCACACGCCGGCCCGGCGGGACGCCCGCGCGGCGCGGGCAGAATTGACGACAGAACCATCCGCTCAACGGCGCCGGACATATCGGGCGACCTGCGAGGTACGGGCTGAGGAGGACAACGGTGGAGGAAAACGTACCGGCCGGGCGATGCGTGGTCGCTGTGGACGGGCCGTCCGGTTCGGGGAAGTCCACCGTGTCGCGGCGACTGGCGACGGGCCTCGGCGCCCGCTACCTCGACACCGGCGCCATGTACCGGGCGTTGACCTGGGCGGTCCTGCGCTCCGGCGTGGAACTCACCGACACCGAGTCGGTGGCGAAGGTCGCCGCCGAGGCCGACCTCCGCATCGGCACCGACCCCCAGGGGTACGCCGTGACAGTCGACGGCACCGACGTGTCCACCGCGATCCGCGGCGCCGAGGTGACCGGAGCCGTCTCCGCGGTGGCCGCCGTCCCCGCCGTACGCGAGCTGCTGGTGGACCGGCAGCGGCGGGTGATCGCCGACGCGGGCCGGATCGTGGTCGAAGGCCGGGACATCGGCTCGGTGGTCGCGCCGGACGCGGACCTGAAGGTGTACCTGACCGCCTCCGAGGCGGCGCGCGCGAAGCGGCGCAGCGCCGAGGACGCCGCCGACGTCGCGGCGACCGCCGCCGACCTGGCCCGCCGGGACCGGCTCGACTCGACCCGCAAGGTCAACCCGCTGCAGCAGGCCCCCGACGCGGTGGTGCTGGACACCACCGAGCTGGGCATCGACGAGGTAGTGGCGCGCCTGCGGGACATGCTCACCGAGCGAGGCGTGGCATGAGTGACGACGATTTCGGTGGCTGGGTGGAGTTGCGCGAGCCGGAGGCCGACTCCGGTGAGCCTACCGGCCCGCAGCCCGTGGTGGCAGTGGTCGGCCGGCCCAACGTCGGCAAGTCCACGCTGGTCAACCGCATCATCGGCCGCCGGCAGGCGGTCGTGGAGGACATCCCCGGCGTGACCCGGGACCGGGTGCCCTACGACGCGCAGTGGAACGGCCGGGCGTTCACGGTGGTGGACACCGGCGGCTGGGAGCCCGACGCCAAGGACCGCGCCGCGGCCATCGCCGCGCAGGCCGAGATCGCGGTGGTCACCGCCGACGTGGTGCTGTTCGTGGTGGACGCCATGGTCGGCTCGACCGACGTGGACGAGGCCGCGGTGAAGATGCTGCGCCGCAGCGCGAAGCCGGTCATCCTGGTCGCGAACAAGGCCGACAACACCACCATCGAGATGGAGGCGACCGCGCTGTGGTCGCTCGGCCTCGGTGAGCCGTTCCCGGTCTCGGCGCTGCACGGCCGCGGCTCCGGCGACCTGCTCGACGCCATCCTGGACGCGCTGCCGGAGGCGCCGAAGATCGTGGAGAACCGGCCGCGCGGCCCGCGCCGGGTCGCACTGGTCGGCCGTCCCAACGTCGGCAAGTCCAGCCTGCTCAACCGCTTCTCCGGCGAGGAGCGGGCGGTGGTCGACTCGGTGGCTGGCACCACAGTCGACCCGGTCGACAGCCTGGTCGAGATCGGCGGCGAGACGTGGCAGCTTGTCGACACCGCAGGCCTGCGCAAGCGGGTCGGCAAGGCCAGCGGCACCGAGTACTACGCCAGCCTGCGCACCGCCTCGGCGATCGAGGCGGCCGAGGTCGCCGTGGTGCTGATCGACTCCAGCGAGGTGATCAGCGAGCAGGACCAGCGGATCCTCACCATGGTCGTCGAGTCCGGCCGGGCGCTGGTCATCGCCTTCAACAAGTGGGACCTGGTCGACGGTGACCGCCGCTACTACCTGGACAAGGAGATCGACCGGGAGCTGCGGCGCATCCCCTGGGCGATCCGGCTGAACCTGTCCGCGAAGACCGGCCGCGCCGTCGACAAGCTCGCGCCCGCGCTGCGCAAGGCGCTCGCAAGCTGGGAGACGCGCATCCCCACCGCGCAGCTCAACCAGTGGCTCACCGCGCTGGTCCAGGCCACCCCGCACCCGGTACGAGGCGGACGCGCGCCACGCATCCTGTTCGCCACCCAGGCCGGGGCGGCGCCGCCGCGGTTCGTGCTGTTCACCACCGGGCCGCTGGACGCCGGCTACCAGCGCTTCGTCGAGCGCAAGCTCCGCGAGGAGTTCGGCTACGAGGGCAGCCCGATCGAGATCTCGGTACGCCCGCGCAAGAAGCTTGGCCCCGGCGGCCGGGGCAAGGCCCACGGCTGACGTCCGCTCTCTGTTGCACGCCACCCTCCTAGGATGCTCTAGGGGGTGTGGCGCGCGGCGCGGGAGGGGCCTCTGCGCACGGTGCGAAGATCCTGCGCTAAGCTGTACCGGCTGCCGCGGGGGAGACCTGGCGGGGGCATCGGGACGTGGCGCAGCTTGGTAGCGCACTTGACTGGGGGTCAAGGGGTCGTCGGTTCGAATCCGGCCGTCCCGACAAAGAAAAAGCCCTGACCAGCGGGAACACTGGTCAGGGCTTTGATTTTCTTCGAT
>NZ_JAXCFU010000026.1:0-31438 GCF_055362685.1 Micromonospora sp. SYSU B005
AGCTGCGTTGCTGTCCCCGCCGCGCCACGGCGATCGTGCAGGCCATCCTCGTCCTGCACCGCGTCGAGACCAGCCGCTACTCAGGATGAAAACGGCTCAATGAGTCTCACAGATCACGGCCATCGATGCAACCCTTTGTGATCGGCTGGTTGCAGCATGCGTTTTGCGTGTGCACGGCGCACCTCGTGACCATGCGCCTCAGCCTCCCGCGCGTGGGCCCAGGTGTCGCATGGAAGCCACCCTGTCGTGGAGCGCCACGCCGCTTGCAGCGGGCGGCGGCGTTCCAGCTCTTGGATCGCCGTTCGACAGGTGGTGGCAGGTGCGGCGAGCGGGACGGGCTGTCCCCGCCGTCGAACGTCGTCGCAAGCCACTCGGGGTGGACGGGATGCACGCGCCCAGCGGGCGGGGTTGACACGCTCGCCCGAACACCGTCAGATGCAAGGGCCTGGCCCTCACGAAGCGGCGATCCTGCCCCGCTCATCGCCGGGTGTGGTTTCCGCCTGCGGCCACTGGTGGGCGACCTGCAACAGAGCCGTCGTGGGCGGCCATAGTGTGTTGTGAGGCAACAAATGCGACCGTCGGACGAGGAGTTGTGGTCCTCGATCGCCGCCGGTGACGAGGTGGCGTTCGGTCGGCTCTTCGACCGGTATTCCCGTCCGGTCTACAACCACGCGTTCCGGCTGACCGGGTCGTGGTCGACGGCCGAGGACGTCACGCAGGCGACGTTCCTCGTCGCGTGGCGCCGCCGGCACGACGCGCGACTCGTGGACGGATCGGCGCTGCCGTGGTTGCTGGTCGTCGCCACGAACGCGGTCCGCTCGGAGTGGCGGTCGGCGCGCCGGTGGCTTGCGCTGATTCGGCGTCTACCGGGAGAGCGGTACGCCGATGGTGACCTCGCCGAGGACGTCTCTGCGCGGCTCGACGACGAACGGCGGATGACCGAGGTCCTCGCGGTGGTCCGCCGGTTGCCGCCGGCCGAGCGGGAGGCGGTGGCGTTGTGCCTGTGGTCCGGTGTGTCGTACCCGGACGCGGCGGCCGTCTTGGGCATCAGCGAGGTGGCGGTGCGGTCGAGGGTCAGTCGTGCGCGCAGCCGCCTGGCCCGTTTGATGCCGCAGGAGATCCAGGAGGGGAAACGGTGAACGACATTCTCGACCTGCCCGCGGAGCGGGACCTGCCTCCGGGAGCGGCGCTCGCGATGCGGGCCCGGCTCCTCGGCGTCGCGAGCCCGCCTCCCGCACGTACGCCACGACTGAGGATCGCCGTGGCTGTGGCGGCGCTGCTGACCGTGGCGTCCGGGGCCGCGGCGGTGGCGTGGGACCGGCCGGACCGCTCGACCGCACAGGTGCTGGCGATGGGGCCCGGGGAGCTGTCGCCAACGCTGCAGAAAGCGGCCGAGCGGTGCCTGCAGTGGAGTTCCCCGCAACGACAGACCCGGCAAAGTCCGGGTGAGCAACCCGTCCCGGTGTCCCTGGCCGACCTCGCGGTGGCTACCGAGCGAGGTGACCGCGCGCTGGTGTTGTTCATGAACGACGTCGGCTACACCACGTGTGACGTGGAGTGGGCGGGAACGCCCCGGGAGTCCGGCGGGGGCGCCACTGAGCCGTGGCCGCACGGTGACCTGCTGCCCGGGCCGGTGCAGCGGCTGCTGCTGACCTCCACCGAGTTCGACGGCGGGGACGTCAGCGTCAGCGGCCGGGTCAGCAGCCGCGTCCACCGGCTCGTCCTCGATCACGGCGACGGCCACACCACCACAGCACGACTTTCCGATGGCACGTTCGGCCTCATGACCAGCGACGCAAGACTCAAGGCCGGCAACGACCCTGAACTGGTCAGCTACGACTCCGGAGGGATCGAGATCGACAGGCGCCCGCTGTTCCAGGCCGAGGACCAACTCGAGCACTGCTACACGGGCCCGGACGGGAAGCCGATCTACGGCAAACCGACCAGCGACTGCCGTCCCGCCGAGACGTGGGGGCGTTAGCCATGATTGGAGGCTGACCGCTGCCCGGGGCGTGGGTCGTCACTCACGGGTCAGCCCCGCCGGCAGCGCGTCCTCGCCGGGTCGGACCTGGCGGGAATTGGCCACCGGGTCACGGTCCAGGGTGTGAATCAGTGGTGCCGGGCCGCCGACGCAGGTCCAGGTGTCGTCCCACAGCGCGGAGACCAGCCATGACCGGTCGGCGGGGAAGAACAGATCGGGTAGAACGCCGTGAGCGTGGCGGATATGACCACCAGTGCGCCAGGTGAGGGCTTGCTCGAGGCCGGCCTCGACCAGCACGTACGGCCAGCTCCAGTAGAGGAACACCCTCGGGGCGTCGGGGAAGACGACGTCGTGGGCGCCGGTGTCGAGGTAGGCCAGCCACCACGGCTGGTCGGCGGTGTGCATGGTGAGGTCCTCGACCAGGGCCTGCTCGTAGGCGGCGGCGGTGACGTCATCGGCCTGGTACGTGGTGGCGTAGGCGTCAAAGACCGGCGGGATGGCGGTGGTGATCGAAACGCCGGCAGTGGTGTGCCCGGCGATCCAGCCCACGTCGGCGGCGGCGCCGATGCGCCAACTCCGCCCGTCCTTGCTGACCTGCACACCGCCATTCAAGCCGCTGCAGCGACGGTTGGCGTAGGAATCAGGCCAGTCAAGGAACGGCGGCCCGCCCGTTATGGGCAGTCACGCCGTACGCCTTCCCCGCGCTCGATCGATCCCCGGCTCTCGCACATCCTGTCCGAGGCGCCGGCCAGCGACGGCGGGAGGCTGGGTCGCCGTGCCCGCGGGGCCGGGGTGGGGATGGCTGTGTGTGTTCCGCCGTGATCGTGGCTGAGCTTCGAGGTGCCACCCGCTCCCGCCTCGCGGACGCGTTGGTTGAACGGGCACGGCCCCGGTGGCCGTAGAACCGATGCCTGGGGCGGTGGGTATGGCTGCGTGTGTTTCGCCGAGATTGCTTGGCTGACGGTAGGAGATGCCACCCGCCGCTTCATCGTCTGCGAAATTCGGTAGACCGCTGATGGAGATCCGCGACCTGCGTTCGCATCGTTAGAAGGTGCCGGCAAACCCGAACCCACAGACGAGGGCCCAACGAAGAAAACCGATCATGTGAAGGAGCGCGAGGGTGGCGAAGCTGTGGATCGGCGTGGACATCGGCAAGGCACACCACCACGTCGCCGCCGTTGATGGCGACGGTCGGCTGGTCTACTCCCGCCGGGTCGCCAACGACGAGACCGCCCTCCTGACGGTCATGGCCGAGGTGTCGACGCACGGCCGTCCGGTCTGCTGGGCGGTCGACGTCACCACCGGCCTGTCGGCGCTGCTGCTGACCCTGCTCTGGCGGCGCCAGGTCCAGGTCCGCTACGTCTCCGGCGCCGTCGCGTTCCACATGGCCGCTGCGTTCGCCGGGGAGAACAAGACCGACGCGCGCGACGCGGTGGTCATCGCCCAGACGATTCGCATGCGCCCGGACATCCCAATCCTGGATCCCTCCGACCGGCTCATTGCCGAGCTGACCGTGCTGACCGGGTACCGCGCCGACCTCGTCGGCCAGCGCGTCGCGACCCTGTTCCGATTGCAGGAACTGCTCACCGGGATCAGCCCGGCGTTGGAGCGAGCTGTGGAACTCAACCGCAAGGGCCCGATGATGGTGCTGGCCTGCTGGCAGACTCCGGCCGCGATCCGGCACGCCGGCGTCGACCGGATCACCGCCCTACTCCGACGCGGCCAAGTCAAGAACGCCGTCCAGGTGGCCGAGGCGATGGTGGCCGCTGCGCGGCAGCAGACCGTCACGCTCCCCGGCCAACGTGCCGCGGCCGTGGTGGTGGGGCAGATGGCCACCGAGATCCTCGCCCTCGAACAACGCATCGCCGCCGTCGACGACCTCATCGCCGAACACCTCAACCAGCACCCCTTGGCGCCGATCGTGGGCAGTCTGCCGGGCATGGGCCCCTTGCTTACCGCCGAACTGCTCGTCCACACCGCCGGCATGACCGAGTACGACAGCCCCGCGAAACTCGCTGCTCACGCCGGCTTGGCACCTGTTTCCCGCGACTCCGGAACGGTTTCCGGCAACCATCGGCAGCCTCGCCGCTATCACCGGCGGCTGCGGCACATTCTGTGGATGGCCGCCTTCACCGCCGCCCGAGAATGCCCCACCTCCCGCGCCTACTACGAGAAGAAACGCGCCGAAGGCAAAAACCACCGCCAAGCCATACTCGCCCTCGCCCGACGACGCGTCGACGTCCTCTGGGCCCTCATCCGCGACAACAAAACCTTCACCCAACCGGCACCAGCGGTTCGCGCCGCAGCCTGAACCAGCCCGCTCCCCGCCGACGCGACCCCGGTCCCGTCGGCCGTACCACCCTGCCTACCAAGATCATCCGAGTCACATGGAGACTCGGGGTGTGCTCCTGGGCTGCGAGAACGGCGGTGCGGGGAACGTGGGTGAACGTGGGCGACTCCCTGCCACCCCAGGTGAACCCCCAGGTCGCTAGACTGGGCCCTCGCGCCCCCGTAGCTCAGGGGATAGAGCATCGGTTTCCTAACCCGATGCTCCGCCCGTTCCCGCAGGCTGATGACCTGCGGCCCTTTCGTTTTCTGCGTGTACGCGCCGGTCGCATCGCGGCATCGCTGTGGTCGCGTGCGGGGACCGCCGGCGCTGGCGGCCGCTCCACGACCTCGCGAGCAGTTGGGGAGGCATTCGCTCCGCCCTCGAAGATCACAGTCTGACGGCACATCGCGCGAACCGGCCGTCCTATATGGTTGCCACGGCTGGTTCCTGATTGAGGGGATGGACATGTACGGGGACCACCTCCGGGTGCCGCCCGCGGAGGCCGTCACCATGGATCCGCAGCAGCAAGTCTCCCTGAAGGTCGACGCCGAAGCCCTGAAGGACGCCGGGTACGCGGGCGACCGCGACTGTGTCGTCGGGGCGGGCGGCGGCCCCACCTAGGCGGTCGAGGTCGGTGCTCGCCTCAGCACGGGACTCGGGCTCGAACCCGGTGTTGACCTGCCGTTCGTGACACCCAGGATCGCTGCGACAGCCGCTCATGTCGAGAAGACGTCGGCCAAGGAGGAAACAGGTTCATGACCACCATCAACGACGACACCGTCCTCATTCGCGCGCTGGATGTCACCGCCCGCCTGGGCAGTGCAGTCGCGGAACTCACCGACCGTGCCGTCGGCGGGGTCCTGCTGGAAACACTCATCGGCCGCTACGTTCTCGACAGCGACGCACGGACGCTATGGCTGCTCATCAATGGCCGCCGGACCTTTGCCGAGTTGCTCGAAGGCGTCGCCGAGGCATCGGGCCTGCCGCTCGAACAGATTCAGCAGCCGACGTACGGCCTGTGCGAGCGCCTACTCGAGCTGGGCCTTGTCGAAGTCGCCAGGCCCGCCGACATGGCTGCCCTGAGCAGCCGTTAGGCATCGGATGACCCGCCAACCGATCACTCGTGTCGGCCTGCAGTTCGGCGGCTACTCGCTCGCAGGCGTCCCCGACGACAAGCTGTTCACACACATCGCGGACGCTGCACGGGCGGCCGAGGCCGCCGGCTTCGACAGTCTCTGGACGATGGATCATTTGCACCAGATCTCAACGGTGGGGAGCCGGGACGAACCCATCCTCGAGGCGTACACGACCACTGCCGCTCTGGCGGCCGTCACCTCGGTCGCACGCCTCGGAGTGCTCGTCACCGCCTGCGGGTTCCGTAACCCGGCGCTACTGGCCAAAATGGTCACCACGATCGATGTCATCAGCGGTGGCCGGGCCATTCTGGGGATCGGTGCCGGTTGGTACGAAGAGGAATACCGCGCGTACGGCCTGGACTTCCCGCCCCCGGGAAAGCGGTTGGCGGAGCTGGCCGAGGCGGTGCAGATCTGCCGGGCAATGTTCACGGAATATGCACCGCGGTTTTCCGGAACCTACCACAGCATTGACGAGCCGCTTAACATGCCTCGTCCGCTCAATGTCGGCGGCCCGCCCATTCTCATCGGCGGCGGCGGTGAGCGGGTGCTAATTCCGCTGATTGCCAGGCTCGGCGACGCATGCAATTTCTTCGGCGGGCCGGCGACCGTGCGGCACAAGATTGAGGTGCTGGAAAGGGCCTGCGCGGCCGTGGGTCGCGACAGCAGTGAGATCACGAAGACCTGGCTGGGGCATGTGATCCTCACCGACTCCGAATGGGAACTCCACGAGCAGTTGGATAGGCTGGCGGCGCTCCTGGATCTGACACCGAACGCCGCTCGTGGTTTCGCGCTCTGTGGGACCAGAGACGAGGTGCGGCGCCAGGTGATGGAGTACCGGTCGGTCGGGGTGGAGGGATTCATTCTGACCGTCCTCGACCCCACCGATCTCGCGCACCTGCACGCCGTTGGCACGACTTTGCGGAAGGCTTTGGACGAGTGACCGGAGGGGCGTCCCGGTGAGCCGCCCCCATCTGGACGGCATCTCGACCGAGATCGTGTAGGCGGCAAGAGCGAAGGCTCTCGGCGTCGAGGCGATCGACCGGGGTGTCCCTCAAGGCGGCGGGCTCGACGAGACGGCGTCAGCGCCAGGACCGATACGGGTTTGTCTGCAATGACGAGTTCGCGTATCGATCATCCGCGGTAACGTCGTGCCCCGCCCAGGCGGGCAGGTCCGGCCGCTCCACGCCCTCCGGCAACTCCACCTCAGCCAGCACCAAGCCATCGTTGTCACCGGTGAACACGTCCACGGTCCACTGGCCCGGCGTGCGGCCGAGGACGTGCCGCTCCTTCTCGATGAGCGGGCGGAGGCACAGATGATCGAGCATGATGGCCGCGTGGTCGGGATCGATTTCGTACTCGAACTCGAGACGTGTCGCGCCCACCCGTCTGCCCTTGATCGTCAAGTAACCGGCCCTGCCATCAACCTGCCGAACCCGGACCACACGCTCGAACTCAGCGGACAGGTACCCCTGCCGCAGCCTGCTCGATGAGGTCACCTCTTGGCGCCAGCCGTCGTTGGCGACGAGGAACTTGTACTCAGTCTCGGCGGGCATGTGATTCCTGGGGGTCGGGGGCCGGTTCGTGGAACCGGTCCATCGGGACGTCAGCCGGAGTAGTCGGGCGCGGCCACTGCCATCGTCACGTCGTGGGGGTGGCTGTCACGCTGCCCCGCATCCGAGATCCGTGCGAACCGGCCGCGCTTTCGGAGGCGCGACGGTGGGCGTGCCACAGTAGCCCATGGCCGCACGTAGACCACCATCGAGGGGGTAAATGATGGAGGAAACCGATCCGTGGTACGGCACGTGTGCCTCGACACGGGACCAGCTCTTCTCCCACGTCCACATGGCTCGGGAAGTAACGGGTTTCAGCGGGAGATCTCGCGCTCACTTTGCCCCGTTCAGATGGACGCGTCCTTTTGCGAGTCGCGACCGCTGACTATGTCAAGGTGGTCAGTAGGTGTCAACCATCAGCGCCCCGCAGGCCATTTCCTAGCCGCCGAGGGTGAGGGGCGGGTGCGTCCGGCGTACGGCTCGACCGGTATGCACCGCCTCGCGTACCTCCGCGGCCTCACCGGCCCGGGTGCATGGCAGGGGGTGACCCCTCGCAGCATGCAGGCACGCGTCGGCGCTTTGTGTCCTGTATGGTCGCCGCGACGGCGTCGAGCCCGCAGTCTAGGAAGGACCCTGATGTTCAGCCCCAGCATCGAAGTTCTCGTGGCCCAGCCGAGAGTCCGCCAAGCCGCGCACCTCGACTTTGAGAGCATTCTCAAGCGCTTCCCGGGGCTGGCCGAGGCCGAAGCCGTCTGCTGGACCGGGTCGACCGCGGTCGGGTGGGGCAACGTGTACAGCGACATCGACCTCTATGTTTTCGCTGACCATGAGATCGAGCTCCCGATAGACGAAACCATGGAGAGGTGGCCGGGCGTCGACAAGAGCGGGATCCGCTGGGACAACTGGATGGGGGAATACGAGCAGAGCCGCGTCGACATCATGCTCTGGCAGACCGACACCCTCGCCAACCTGCTGGCCCCCTACCTGAGCAAGGAGGCCGAGTTCTGCGGCATGAGTGACTCGATGCGGAGGTTTGTCTACCGCATGGCCGTCGCGGTCCCGCTCAAGAACGAAGAATACTTCCAGCAGATGCGACAACTGATCGAGAAATCTTCGTTCCGCAGATCGCTGGCGCGTATGACGAAGGCCCGGGCGGAGAACGCCCTGACCGACGTGGCGGGTCAGCTCGACGCCGGCGACGAGATTTCGGCTCGTCTCTCTGCCGCAATGGCGGCGGCTAAGGCCACCGATGCATGTTTGATCCTGCACGGCGAATACTGCCTCGGCGAAAAGTGGCTCATGCGTCGCCTCGAGTCCACGCCAGCGTGCGGGATCAGCGTCGACGAGTATCGGTCGGTGGTGCTGGATGGGGCCCGTCCGGGGGAGTCCGACGGTGACTACGCCCTGCGCGTGGCTCGTTGGGCGCAAGGGCACCTCGTCCGGCTCGAGGACGAGTTCCTGACGGCCTCCTGACCTGTTCTGCCGGACTGGCGAGGAGCGCGGATCGCGGCCTCGGCCTGGTGGTGGTTGTCCACGGCGCATGACATTGCGCGGCGAGCGCACCACCACGGCCGTAGCCGTTCTCCCTTCCCGGACTGCTCCGGGCTGGCGCACGCGGTAGATCCCTGACCTGCCGCCAATTGAGTTCGGCAGCCTGGCGGCCTGTCGAACGTGTCACGGACCGACCCCGTCGACGGCAGGATGCCGTTACCGGTCAGGCGTTGCGCGAAGCGCTACGACGGGTAGCTCGATCCGCGGTCTGACTGGCCGTCGCGGACGTCACCAACGGGCGGGTGAGCCGTCAGCTCACGCCGAGACGGCCGGTTCAAAGATCAAGCTGCCTCAGCAACGCCACCCCCGACGCATCCAGTTGATAAAAGACCTGGCCTCCCAAGCGCTGCTTCCACACCACTCCGGTGGCGGCCAGTACCGCCAGGTGTTGCGACACGGTGCTCTTGGCCATCCCCAGTGATTGAGCCACCGCTGTCGTAGTCGTTGGAACCTGCAGCTCACGAATCACCTGGGCGCGACCTCTGCCGAGCAGAAGCGCCAGCCGATCCTCCCGGATCGACGACTCCCGCGAGTGGGCCGTCAGTACCTGGAACTGCCCTGTCCCGCGGGCCTGGTAGGACATCGCCGTCGATTGCCCGTCTTGCACGAAAATCCTTATGGCAGAGGCAAATACGGTGGGAACCAGGACAAGTTTCGAGCCGTTCAGAGCGATGTCCAGATCGCGATGGTACGGGGCGGTCAGACGAGGAGGCGCCCAGGTGACGCGTCCACCCAGCTCCGTCAGCATCGACTCGCTCCCCTCGACGGCGAGGGTGCGACCACGAAACAGGATCTCCTCCTCCAGGGAGGACCGGATGGCCGTCCAGTACGGGGCGATGGCCAGATCCCAGTACTGTTGCAGCAGTTTCGCGAATTGGCGTGCCAGTTTGGCCTCGCCCTGCTGTTCCTGGAAATGCCACAACTCCGACTCGATCGTGTTCCGGGCCGGGTCCGGGATCGGCACGGAACGCGCTGCGAACTGGTTCACGTCCAAGCCGCGGACCAACTCGATGAGCTGCTGGGCGAATGCCGCCGGCATGCGGTCCCGGACCTTACGAGCCCACGTGGTGTACGGAGACGGTGCGGTGCCTCGGTAGCGCGTCAGGATGACCAGGCTGCCGATCGTTTCCCAGAGAGGGCTGAAGGAGAGTCGAATCGCCTTCAGGCTCTCGCCATCGACCTGCAGATTGATCACGGCGTAACAGCCCGCCACGGTTGGACAGGGTTCATGCGGTCTCCACCCGCATAACGATGTCTTGGCAGAGCGCCAGGACATCCTTGATCCACACGTCCGGGGTCGCAGGGTCGTAGTCCTGCATGGTCTCTATCCGCCAGTACTTGGCGAACTCAATGGCTTTCGGGTCTGCGGACCGGAAGCGGTTCGGCCGCCATTTGACCAGCTGGCTGCCGTACTCACCGTGGCTCTCCAGGAGAGCATCGATGACGTGTCCAAAAGCGAGCCGGGTCGAGATCGTCGCACTCTCCAGGTCTCCGGCCTCAAGTTGCCCCAGCGCGTCCTCAAGGGCATCCTCGAGCGCGCCCAGTGAACGGACCACGACGAATGACCGGAACGCCGAGCTGTTCAGGCGGGCAACGCTGCGGGTCAGCCAATCCTGCCCGAACAGGGGCAGGCAGTTGCCGAGGCGCGAGAGCAGAAGCTCCTCACGGGAACTCAAGGTGTCGTCGGTGACGAGGCCACTCTCGAACGCCTTCCAGGACATCTTGTCGAAGATTTCGTCGACCTGGGTATCCAGCCAGTAGGTGACCTGCCACAGGCGGTTGCGGGCGTAGAACCGCTCGGTGCGTATCCAGGGTGGCTCAAGCGCTACGGGTGCCATGTCGCCGGACGCCCGTGCGTGCTCCCTCGAGGTGATGACGTAGACGTCGTAGTCGCTGCGCGCGTTGTCCCAGCCCCGCGCCGTGGACCCCACCACGAAGGCGGCCAGTGCCGCTGGAGGCAGGAGGCCTCGCTCCTGCAGAGGCTGGAGCAAGTCCCGAGCCATGACCACGCGAACCTCTCCCTCAGCGGACACCTGATGCGACTCAACCATCGTCCTCCGGCACCCAGCAGAGGTGTTCGGTCAAATCCGAATCCGTAGGCAGTGGTCACTGCTGCGTGATGGGCTCCAGTGTCGAGCACGACCACACCTCGGTGCGACCTCGGTCATGATACTCGGCGTGGTCCGCGTTCTGCGTCGACGCCGGGGCCCACCTCAGGATCGCGGACATGTTCCCTCACCCGCGTCTCGCGGCCCTTCTCGACGATGACCAGGCCGCAAGCCGGACCTGATGTGTCAGGTCAACGCGGCACGCACCGCCTGTGCGAGCCTCGGCCATGCATCACCCCCGAGCAGATGACCACCTCCGGCGATCTCGGAGAAGTTCGTCGGGCCGCTCGTCTCCCGGCGCCAGGATTCGAGTTGGGCTCTGCTCACATCCTTGTCTTCGGCACCGTAGAGCACGGTGATCGGCACCGTCAGGCTGGTGCCGGGCTCGTAGACGTAACGCGACATCAGTGTGACGTCCGCGGCGATGACGGGAAGTAGCATCTCGACGAAGTCCGGCTCGCCCCGGAATTCCTCTGGCACGTACCGGATGAAATCCTGATCCGCTTCGACGTCGGCCGTGGTGAACTCGGGCGGTGGCAATTGCGACGCGACAAGGAGATGCGTGACTTCGATTGCTCGGCCGGCATCAGTGAGAGCCTTCGCCAGTTCGAAGGCGAGCACGGCTCCGGAGCAATGACCGAACAGGGCCACCCGCGGCACGCCCAGATCGGCCAATTCGGTTATGACGTCGGCGACAACGTCGGAAATCCTGTCTGCCGGCGGTTCCGTCCGACGGTTCTCGCGCCCGGCGAGTCGTAGGCCGTAAACCGTGGCCACGTCGGCGAGCACCGCACTCCACGCGCGAAAAGGAGCCGCTCCGGCACCGGCCCATGGAATGCACACGAGAGCCAGTTCGGCGCTGGCCGGCACATTCCAACGAATGAGCGAATTGTTTTTGAACGGTGCTGCGCCCGGTAATTCCACGGTAATGGATATTACCCTACGGCGGGTGGGACAGGTGGCCCGCGGGCCCCGGCTCCGCGGTGGACGAGGTCGGCGCGAAGCAGGACGGAGCCACCTCAAGGTCACCGGGGTTGAGGGCCGGGTGGTAGTCGCGCATCAGCTGATTCGGTGCGATTTCACTTCACCGTCGCATCGGTGCGGCGCCGGCTGAATCTGACCGGCAGGCTGCTGAATCCGGTCAGGAAGTTGGAGTGAATGCGCTGGGGTGCGCCGGTCACTCCCAGCTCCTCAACCTTCCCGCGAAGCGCCCGCAGCAACTCGGTCAGCTCCATTCGCGCCAAGGTTGCGCCGAGACAGAAGTGCGGTCCGTATCCGAAGGCAAGGTGCCGATTCGGGGTGCGGTCGAGCGCCAGCTCGTCGGGCGACGGGAAGACCGTCTCGTCATGGTTGGCGGAGCTGTGCCAGAGGGTCACGATGTCGCCCTTGGCGATGCGAACCCCCGAGATCTGGGAGTCGGCCCGGCAGGTGCGCCCGAAGTGCATGGTGGGTGACGCCCAGCGGAGCACCTCCTCAACGGCCGTCGCCAGATCGGCCGCACCGGTGCGCAGTAGGTGCCACTGTCCCGGGTGACCGGCCAGGGCGTTTACGGCGTCGATCATTGTTAGCCGACTGGTCTCATCGCCACCCACAATGAGGCTGTAACAGTTGAGGACGATTTCGTCATCGGAAAGCTTGGCGCCATCGATCACAGCCTCCGCCAACTCGCTGATCACCCCGTGATCCGGCGACTTCCGGCGTAGATCCAGCAACTCACCGAAATACAGAAGGATCTCGTGGCGGGCCTCGACGGCCTCCTCCGGCTTGCTGTCCCGCTCGTCGGAGCTGAGCGCTGAGCGCGTCTGGGCCAATAAGAAGGCCTCGTCCTCGGCCGGGACGCCGAGCAACTCGGCGATCGTCCCCATGGGGATCCGGCTGGCTATGTCCGCTGCGAAATCGCAGGTGCCCCGCTCGATGGCCTCCTCCAGCAGTCGCTCGGTGCGATTCCGGAGGCTGGCCGAAATCCGCTCCAGGGTCCGCGGAGAGAGCGCCCGGAGAATGATGTTGCGCAGCTGCCGGTGCCGGGGCCCGTCAGTGACCGGCAGCATCACGCCCGCCGCAGAGTCGCCGCCGGCCAGCAGAGTGGTGAGGACATTGCCTCCCTGCGAGGAGTAGTTGCCGCTGTCTCGGTAGACGTCGACGACGTCCGAGTACCTGGACACCACCCAGAAGCCCGGCCGGTCGTCGACCGGCTCGTGCCAGACGACCGGGGCCGTTTGCCGCAGCTCGCGCCAGAGGTCACCGAGGTCCTGGCCGTCGAACGTCCTCGGATCAGACAGATCGGGAAGAATCATTCCGACTCCGTCCGCGCCGTGGACCCCACCACGAAGGCGGCCGGTGCCGCTGGAGGCAGGAGGGCTCGCTCCTGCAGAGGCTGGAGCAAGTCCCGAGCCATGACCACACGACCTCTCCCTCAGCGGACACCTGATGCGACCCAACCATCGTCCTCCGGCACGCGGCAGAGGTGTTCGGTCAGATCCGAATCCGTAGGCAGTGGACACTGCTGCGTGATGGACTCCAGCGTCGAGCACGACCGCACCTCGGTGCGAGGGGGTACGTTATGGACAGTTCCGACAGATGTCGTCCGTCTACGGGTGACCCGGCAATTTTCTTCCTCGTTCGGTACGGCGCGCACTACGACGCCATCACTAGCATCCTCCGGTGCCTGGCGGGACCAGTCCGATGAGGAGTAGAGCACCTCGTGGATGCCCGATCGCCGTGATCGGTATGGCTGGCCGCTTCCCCGGAGCGGATGATGTCGCGCGATACTGGCAGAACCTCCTTGACGGCGTCGTATCGGTGAGCCGGACGACTGAGGGTTCAGTACCCGGCGGTACGCGTGACGGCCAGTTCGTCGGCGCGGTCGGCAAGGTCAGCAACGTCGATCAGTTCGACGCGGACCACTTCCGGTTGACGCCGGCAGAGGCAGTCATCATGGATCCGCAGCAGCGGGTCCTTCTGGAGGTGGCAGCCGAGGCCCTCGACGACGCCGGGTATGCGGGCGAGCGTGACGCCGTGGTAGGGGTGTTCGTCGGGTGTGGTGAAAACCTGTACTACCGCGATTTCGTGGCTCCTGAGGAGGCCGGCGGTGGGCGCCTCGGTGATGTCCGCGTCACGCTGGCGAACGAGAAGGACTTCCTCGCGCCCCGACTCGCGTTCAAGTTGGGCTTCACCGGGCCCACCATCACCGTGCAGACCGGTTGTGCCACATCGCTCAGCGCGGTGGCGCTCGCCTGCTCGTCGTTGGCTGCTGGGGATTGCGACATCGCTCTGGCCGGAGGCGTCAGTCTTCTGCCGCCAGATGTCGAGGGCTACACCTATCGTGAGGGTGGAATCCTGTCGGCGGACGGCTGCTGTCGCCCCTTCGATGTCGGGGCCTCAGGGGCGGTACCCGGGTCGGGTGCCGGCATCGTCGTGCTCCGACGTGACGACGATGCACAAGCTGAGGGTGACAACCGCCGGGCGGTGATCCATGGCTGGGCGGTAAACAACGACGGCGGATCACGTGCGGGATTCGCGGCGCCGAATGTCGACGGCCAGAAAGCGGTGATCCGGGCTGCCCTTGCTCGCGCCGGTTTTCTACCCGGCCAGGTCGGATACATCGAGACTCACGGCACCGGCACCGCCATCGGCGATGCCGTCGAATTCGAAGCACTGCGAGGGGTCTTCGCCGGTGATGGCCGCCCGCCCGGCTCGATGACCCTGGGCGCGGCGAAGGCAAACATCGGCCATGCCGACGCAGCGTCAGGCCTGGCCGGACTGTTCAAGGCCACTTTGGCGGTGGAAAGAGGCCTGCTGCCGGGGACGGCCGGGTTCGACACTCCGAATCCCGACCTCGACATGGCGTCGACACCCTTCGTCATGAGCGCCCAGACCGCTGCCTGGCCCGGGGACGGTCCCCGCGTCGCCGGAGTGAGTTCTTTCGGCCTCGGTGGATCCAATGCCCACGTCGTTCTCGGCCAGGCGGCCCGTGTGCCTTCGTCACCGAGCACGAGGCCACGCTCCGTGCTGGTGCTCTCGGCCCGAACCAGCGACGAATTGCAGCGGATGCGCGAGCGGTTGGCCGATCGGCTCGAGACCATGACGTCGACCGGCCCTGCTGACCTGGCCGACATCGCCTTCACCCTCGCTGTTGGGCGCGGGCGTTTCGTCAAACGCTGGTCGACGGTGGTCAGCAGCATCGCTGAGGCGGTCGCGAAGCTGCGGGCATCCGAGGAGAGCCGCCGGTCCACCGCCCGGATGTCGCTGGCCTTCTCCGGCACTCCTGCGGATCTGGTCGAGCTCGGGAAGCGGCTTCTCGCCGCTGAACCGCTGGTGCGTTCGGGTCTCGCCGAGTTCACCGGATCAGCGGAGTTGCACGGCCTTCCGACGCAGCGAGCCGGTGCACTGATGGCAGCGGTCCTCGGCCGGATACTGCAGCGGCTCGGAATTACCTTCTCCCGGGTGGACGCGCCGGTGTGGGCTCGGCCGGTCGCACACTGGCTGGTCAGCGGGGCAGACCCGGCGGCGCTGGCGGACGCGTTGGACTCCTGCACGAGCGGTGGCGAGAACGAGGACTGGGTTGCCCGTCATGACCCTGGTCAAGTGGTGGTCGGTCCGTCGTTCGACCTGGCTGAGGTGCTGGACGCGGTATGGCGAGCGGGCGGCGCGATCAACTGGGCCACCTACTATGCCGGAGAAGCGCGCCAGCGTGTTTCGCTTCCGGCCTACCCGTTCACCCGCCACCGATTCTGGCTCAATCGCCCGGTCCGTTCCTTCGCGCCGGCCGAAGGTATCTCGGGCGGATCAGCGCCGGAGGGCGGCGGGAGCATCGCCAGCTTCATCGAGCAGGTCTGGCGCGAGGTTCTCGGGGTCGAGCACATCCCGCTCGACGTGAATTTCTCCGAACTCGGCGGCGACTCCATCTATGCGGTGGAGGTGGGCGCCCGGCTCAGCGAGGGGCTCGGGCTCAAACTGCCGGTCGACCTGCCGTTCGTCGCACCAACCGTCGTCGACTCAGCGGCGTTCATCGAGAACAGTTTGGCCAAGCGGAATACAGGCTCATGACTGCCGTCAACGATGACACGGTTCTCATCCGAGGGTTGGATGTGACGGCCCGCCGGGGTGAGGCCGCAGCGCACCTCAGCGAACGTGCCACGGGCGGCATACTGCTGGAGACGCTGATCGGTCGCTACGTCATCGCCAGCGACGCAACGGTGCCCTGGCTGCTGATCGACGGTCGGCGCAACGTTCGTCGACTGCTCGACGGTGTCGCCGAGCAGTCGGGACTGCCACTCGAGGAGATTCGCCGACCGACGTACGACCTGTGCCGGCAGCTGCTCGAACTCGGTCTGGTGACAGTGGCCATCCCCGCCGACATCGACGCCCTGATCGGTAGTTAGGTTCCGGATGGCCCGCCAGTCGCTCACCCGCGTCGGACTTCCGCTCAGCGGCCACTCATTCGCCGGCGCCGCGGACGACGAGCTCTTCCAGCAGGCCGCGGGGGTAGCCAGGGAGGCCGAGGCCGCCGGCTTCGACAGCTCGTGGACGATGGATCATCTCCGCCAGATCGCCACGGCAGGGGGCCCAGACGAATCCGTCCCGGAGGCGTACGACACTCTGGCCGACCTCGCGGCGGTGACCTCGGTAGCCCGTCCCGGAGTGCTGGTCTCCGCCTGCAGATTTCAGAATCCGGCGGTGCTGGTCGAGATGGTCACCACCACCATCGACATCGTCAGTGGCGGCCGGGGCAGTGAGATCACGAAGACGTCGTCAGGCTGCGTGGTCATCGCCGGCTCCGGGTGGGAGCTGCACGAGTCGCTGCGGCACCAGGTTCGCCCACCGTCGGTACGACCTTGCGGGAGGCAATGAATGATTGATCGCGTACATGCTCCAGAGGCCGGTCTCGACCTTGAAGGCGATCCGGTCGAGGTTCTCCAAGAGGTGTGGAAGGAGGCCCTGAGCGTCGAGGAAGTCGACCCCGATGCCGGATTCTTCGACCTCGGTGCGACGTCGGCCGCAATCCTCAGCGTGGTTCTGGTGCTGCGTGAGCGCTGGCCCCACCTGAGGGTCGTGGACGTCTTCTCCCACCCGACGGTCAGGAATCTGGCGGCCTTTCTCGACGATGAGTAGGTCGAAGGCCGTGGAGCACGGTGATCGGCACGTCGGGTCCGTGGACCGTGGCGATGTCTGCCAACACCGCACTCCACCACCAAGGATCCGCTTATGTGCAGGCGGCCCTCCACACGCTGGGCGTAAGGGCGCATCCCTCGGCTCGACGGCGAACTCGTCGCCAGCTGCTGACCCGACCCTGACCCGGCGACACCGAACCGCGAGTTGGCGAACAACGATGAGGAGAACGCGTTGAATCATGTCGGAGCTGTCACGAAGGTCGACGCGCGGAGGCGTGGTCGTGGCCTTGAAGTCGCCGGCGCCGCTGGGGCCACTGCGGACAGTCTGACTGGCACGGCTGTGATTCCGGGCGGGGCCGGCCGATGAGCGGTGTGGGCATGCTGTCCCGGTTGAGCGGTGCGCTGCGGGCTCCAGAAGATCGCCGGCAGAAACTCCTGGCGCGAGCGACTGTCGTGAACACCATCGGCACGGGGATGTTCCTCTCGGCGGGAACCATCTTTCTCATCAAGTTCACCGGACTGAGCCCGGCAGCGGTCGGGACCGGGCTGACGGTCGGATCCTTGGCCGGCTTCGGGGCGGGGTTGCTGATCGGTGACTTTGCCGATCGCCGCGGCTCCCGGGAGGTCGTCATCGCCGCCATGTTGTTGGAGGCACTGGCGAGCGCGAGCCTTCTGCTGGTGGGAAATCTGTGGTCGTTGATCGCCGTGGCCGCCGTTGCCGCTATCGGAAGGGCGGGCGCGGGGAGCGCCCGCGGCGCGATGATCGGGGTACTGGCCGAAAAGGGCAAGGGCGCACGGTTGCGCTCTTACCTGCGTGCAGTGACGAACGTCGGGCTTGCGATCGGCACCCTCACGGCAGCCATTGCTCTCGCCATCGACACCCGTCCGGCCTATGTCTTCCTCATCGTCAGCGACACACTCACCTTCCTGCTCGCTGCGGCCATCCTGTCGCGGATAGCTCACCTTCCACCGACGCGAGTGGCCCAGAACCCGGACTCCGCTGAGAAACAACGTAGGTGGGTTGCTCTACGCGACCGTCATTATCTGGGTCTGACGCTCGCTGCCTCGATAGCGAGCCTGCAGGGCTGGGTGCTGGTCCAGGCACTTCCGGTGTGGATCGTGCTGAAGACGGACGCGCCGCGTTCGATGGCGGCGTTGGTGCTGTTCGTCGGGTCGATCACGGTCGCATTGATTCAGCTTCCCGCGACGCGCTCCATCGATGGTCCTCGGTCCGCGGCGCGTTTGATCACGCTGTCCGGACCCCTTTTTATCCTGGCGTGGATCATGATGGCGTTCTCTGCGGACCGCGCGGCGTGGATCGCCGTCGTGCTGCTGCTGGTCGCTGTGCTGGTGCACTCGCTGGCTGAGGTATGGCAGGTGGGCGGGACCTTCGAGTTGTCCTTCGCTCTGGCCCAGCCGGAGGCACAAGGGCAGTACCAGGGTCTCATGGGCCTGGGGCAAGGGTTCGCCGCCGCGGTTGCGCCGGCCATCGTCATCCCGGTCTGCCTCAACGGGGGTACGGCCGGGTGGATCGCGCTGGCGGTGGTGGTTGCCGTGGCCGGATGGGTCTGTGCGCTGATCGAGAAGCATTGGGCGAGTTCACGCACCGTTCTCAGCAGTTCGGCAAGCCCAAGCTGAATTCCCGACGCGCCGTATCGGGATGTATCGACGAGGAGGGCGGCGAACGTGGACCAGGAAGCTGCTGATGGGGCGCTCTCGATGACGGAAGCGCGAGTGCGTAGCTACTACGACTTGGTGGACAGCGGCGACATCACTGAACTGGTGCAACTCTTCGCTGAGGACGCGGTCTATCAGCGCCCCGGCTACCCGCCGATTCGAGGCAGGGGCGAGCTCGAGCGGTTCTACCGTGAAGAAAGAGTCATCAAGAGCGGACACCACGCGGTGGAGAGTGTGATGAGCTCACACTCTCGGGTGGCGGTGACCGGTTCCTTCGCAGGGACGCTGCACAGCGGCCAGGACGTGACCTTGCGATTCGCCGACTTCTTCGTTCTCGGCGAGGACGGAAAATTCTTCCGGCGCGACACCTATTTCTTCACGCCGCTCGTCTGAACACCGGCTGAGATCGCGGGATCACCATTCTCGCGGCCCCTTCGCCCACCGAGGAGAAGAAAGGATATCGACAATGTCGAACCTGGTAGAGGATGAGATCGTGCTGAAACTCACCGCGATCTGGGAGGCCGAGCTGGGTGTCGTTGTCACCCCCCAGGACGACTTCTTCGATCTCGGCGGTGACTCGTTGCTGGCGCTCGCGGTGGCCCGGCAGGCCCGGGCGGCGGGAATATCCATGCGGGCGGGAGCGGTCCTACGTCATTCCACGGTGTCGGCACTCGCGGATGCGGTGCGCAGGGGCGACGCGTGACCCGAGCGTCGACACACACATCATCACGAACCGTGCACGGTGTGTTCGCCGACCTTGTGCACTCCAGGCCCGGGGCGCTCGCCGTCGAGGACGACCGGGAGCGCCTGACCTACGCCGAGTTGGATCGCCGAGCGACGGCCCTGGCCGGAGTCATCGGCAGTCGTGGCGGCCAGGGCCGGTTCGTGGGTGTCCTGCTCGGCCGTTCGGCGCAGACGATCGTCGCGCTGCTGGCCGTCTTGAAGGCCGGCGGCGCGTACGTGCCGCTCGATCCGGCGTACCCCCGGGCCCGGATCGCCGAGATGATCGAGCAGTGCGGGTCCGCGCTGGTGCTGACGACTGCCGCCGTTCAGGACAAGGTCGGTGAGATTGCCGCGGACATGCTCTGGCTGGATCAGGTGGAGCACGAGGCGATGATCGACGTGTTCGTCGAGCCTGAGCGTCGGCCTTCGGACCCGGCGTATGTCATGTTCACGTCGGGCACCACCGGCCGGCCGAAGGCAATCGTGGTCTCACACCACAACGTGGTCAATCTGGCGACCGGCGTCAACTATGTGGATCTGAGCCCGGTCCGAACGGTGCTGCAATTCGCTCCGCTCTCGTTCGACGCCTCGACGTTCGAGATCTGGGGCGCCCTCCTCAACGGGGCTCGATTGGTGATCGCACCCGAGGATCTGCTCGAGAACGACCGGATGGGTGAAGTACTCGCGCACCATACGGTCGACACGATGTGGCTGACCGCCGCGCTGTTCCACCGGATCGTCGACACGGACCTCTCGGCGCTTGAACCGGTGACCCAGCTGCTCGCGGGTGGTGACGTGCTCTCCCCAGATCACGTGCGGCGGGCGCTGGAGGCGGTGCCGGGTCGAGTCGTGGTGAACGGCTACGGCCCGACCGAGACCACGACATTCGCTTCCTGTCATCGTATGTCGACGCCCGAAGATGCCGGTCATCCAGTGCCGATCGGCCAGGCGATCCCCGGGGTCCGGTTGTGGATCATGACGCGAGAGGGCCGGCCCGCCGCTGCCGGTGAGGCGGGCGAGCTGTGGATCGCCGGCGATGGAGTGTCACTCGGCTACTGGCAGGACCCCGCCGAGAACAGTCGCAAGTTCGTTCCCGAGCCGGGCAGTCCGCACTCCCGCGCCTACCGGACCGGCGACCTGGTCCGGGCGCGCGACGACGGGGCGCTGGAGTTCCTCGGTCGGATCGATGACCAGATGAAGGTTCGCGGGCACCGCATCGAGCCCGCGGAGGTGGAAGCCGCTTTGATCGAGCAGCCAACGATCTGCCGGGCGGCGGTCACCGCCCAGGAGTTCAGGGCCGGTGACAAACGTCTGGTCGCCTACCTCGTCCTGTCGCCCGGCGCCGAACTGCACGTGCCTCAACTGCGGCGAGCTCTGTCCGCCAAGCTGCCGGCTCACCTGATACCGGCCCGGTACGTGGTGCTGGACGATCTGCCCGTCACGAGGAACGGCAAGGTCGATCGGCGCGCGCTACCTGTGCCGGAATGGGTGACATCCACCGTGCGCCGATCGTGACAGGCGTTCCGTCGGTAGGCGCCCAGGGGGCGTCCCACTTACCGAGGAAGGAGCACCGCCATGGCGGTTCCGCACCCGTCGGACCGTGACCGGACCGCGCCCGGGATGCTGGCGTGAACGGGCCTCTGAGCCGGTTGTCGCGCAGCCTCGGGCCCGCGGCGTATGCGAATGGTGACCGGATCGAAGAGGTCGTCCGTCATCACGCACGACTCACCCCCGATGCTGCCGCGATACGACAGGCCGACCAGGTGCTCTCCTACCGTGACCTGGTCGCCATGGCGGACCGGGTGGCCTGTGGCCTGATGAAGCGGGGGGTCGGACCGGGCATGTTCGTCCCGGTGTGTCTGCCGCGCTCGCCAGAATTCGTCGGCGTGTTGCTGGGCGTGCTGACCACCGGCGCGGCCTACCTGGCAATGGATCCCCGTTGGCCGGGTGGCCGGCGCGAGTACGTACTGGCCGGTAGCGGTGCCGATTTCCTGGTCGCCCCGGAGGACGGCGCTCCCCCTCCGGTCGGTGTCGTGCGGCTGGGCGTTCCGGACCTGCTGGTGGACGGCATGGCGGTACCGCCGCCTGGGCTGAGCGGCGCGCAGGCCGCGTGCGTCTTCTATACCTCGGGCTCGACCGGACAGCCCAAAGGGGTCGTATCACCGCACCGCGGCTCGGTCCGGGTGCTGGTTGGTAACGATGACGTGCCCCTCGATGCCGACACGGTCTTCCTCCAGGCCGCGCCGTTGCCCTGGGACGGACTGTCGCTGGAGCTGTGGGCCCCACTGTTGAACGGCGGGTGTTGCGTACTGCTCGATGTGGACGCTCCGGCGCTCGACGTGGCGGCTCTGCAGAACGCCGTTGAGCAGGGCGTGAACAGTCTCTGGCTCACGAGTTCGTTGTTCAACGTGTTCGTCGATGAGGCGATGGACCTGTTTGGCGCCCTCCGGCTGGTCCTCGTCGGCGGCGAGCGCGTCTCCGTGGAGCACCTGCGGCGGCTGCTCGACCGGATCCCGGAGCTTGCGGTGGTGCACGGTTACGGACCGGCGGAGAGCACCATTTTCGCCACGACGCAGCTCGTCAGCCCTCGGTACGTCCGGGCGCCTGCCACCGATGTCCCCATCGGACGACCGGTGCCGGGCACCGGTGTGGTCGTCGTGGACGAGGCATTGCAGCCCTTGCCGGCGGGCCGACCGGGTGAGCTTCTTGTCTCCGGCGACGGTCTCGCCCTGGGTTATCTGGGGGACCCGGAGGCCACCGGGCGGGCTTTCGTCGAGCTCGACGGTGTCCGGCACTACCGAACGGGTGATCTGGCGGTCCTCGAGGACGGGATGTTCCGCTACCGCGGACGGCTGGACCGCCAGGTGAAGGTAAACGGCGTCCGGATCGAGCCCGGCGAGGTCGAAGCCAGCCTGGAACGGCATCCGGGGGTCCGGTCCTGCTCGGTCGTGAGAGCGGGGAGAGATGATCGACCCCGCCTGGTGGCCCTGTTCGAGAGCGCAGATCCGGTGGCTCCCACGGCGGAGGTGCTTCGGACGTTCGTTGCCGGGCAGCTTGTCCCGGCCATGATTCCCGCGATCATGCGCCGGGTCGACCATCTCCCGCTCGGGCCGACGGGCAAAGTGGACGTTTCCCAGGTGCAGGCGATGGCGGAGCTCATTGTCCGGGAGACGGACCCGGAGATCGGCGCCGGCGCGGCTTCGTCCTCTGATCCGGACATAGCGTTCCTCTCGGCCGCGCGTTCCCTGCTCGGCGTCCCGGACCTGCGGCTCGACGACGATCTGTTCATCGCCGGCGCCACTTCGCTGGACGTGGTCAGACTCGCGTCGCGGGCTGCCGTGATGTTGCCATCCCCGATCGGTCTGACGGATGTCTATCGAACGCCGACGGTTCAAGGGCTGCTGAACACGGCGGTCGAGCGGGCCGGAGCGGACGTCGGTCGGCAGGAAAGCTCCTCGGCGGCCGACGCGCCCTTGTCGCACGCGCAGACGCGGTTCTGGCTGGCGGAGCAGTTCCACCCCGGCGCTGCCGACAACATGGTGGTTCTCGCCTACCTGGTCACCGGCGATTGGGAACCACGGATACTGCGGATGGCCTTCGAGGATGTCATCGAGCGCCATGCCGTACTCCGAACGGTCTACCCCTCGGCGGGTCGGACGGCAGTCGCGCGGCTCGTCGCACCGACGCCGTTCGACTTCGAAATGGTTCCAGCTCGTGCTGGGGAGGACGTCGAGGCCGCGCTCCGGCGATTGACGGCGGACTGGTGGCAGACACCGTTCGATCTTGAGGTCGAACCACCTTTCCGAGTGAGGGTGAGTCGGCTCGGTGAGGACCGGTACCTGCTGGGTCTGCACCTCCACCACATCGCCTTTGACGGCTGGTCGGAACGGATCCTGATGGCCGATCTCGCGGTCGCTTATCGGGCCCGAGCGACCGATGTGCAGCCGATATTTCCGGATCTCCCGCCCTACGCCGCCTACAGCCGGAGGGAGCGCACAGGCGGTGAGACCGGCACCGCCACGGCGCTGCGCCAGTGGCGGGCTGTCCTGGAGCCGCCGATCGCCCCAGCCTTCGCGCCACCGCTCTCGCCCTCGCCTGACGGCCCGCGCATCGAGCTGAGCCGTGTGCTGCCGGATCCACTGGTGAGCGGGCTACGGGCGATCGCGTCCCGGTCGGGGTCGCCGACCGCCTCGGTGCTGTCAGCGGCGGTAGCTCGGGCAGTGGCTCGGACATTTGGTGTCGGGCAGGTCTGCGTCGGCACCGTCGCACCCGCAAGACCTGATCCGCACTTCGACGGTGTCATCGGCTACTTCGTCGAGCCGCTGCCCTTGGCGCTGCGTACAGCAGGGGAGTCAGCGGGCCGCCAGGTGCTGACCGAGTCGGCTGAACAGTTCCGGGGCGCCATGCAGCGACCGCTGGTTCCTTTCGACGACCTGGTTCGCGTGCTGGCTCCGGCCCGGGGTAGGCACCCCTGGTTCCAGACCTGGGCGGTCGTGCAGCATGAGCCGCCCTCGGGCGAGCTGAGACCAAACGTACGGTACCGGCCGCTCCGGGTTAGCCCGCCTTCGACCGCCATGGAGCTTTTGATCCATGCGATCCCGCAGGGAGAGGGCGGCTGGGAACTGGTGGCGTCCTGCCGGGCCGACGGCATCGGTGGGACCGCTCTGCGCGACTTGCTGAAGACCTTGACCGAGGTGCTCGCACAGTACGCCGGCGAGTTCAGCCGGTCGAGCATGTGATCTGCCTGCCGAGGCCGCGGCGTTGTACGGCGCCGGCCATGGGCGCTGCCAGCAGGGCGGCTGCTTGCGGGGCTGGCTGCTCCGTACCGGCGGCGGACTGGACAGGCCCTGGTCTTCCTGGTGGCCGTGAGACGTTCTCTCGGGTCGATCCGTCGGGCGCAGCCCGCGATCGCCACGAAGGAGGGCAGAGACCTGCCGGTTCGAGTGCTGCTGGGAGGCCGCCGCTGGCCCGCTGCGGTCGGCCTCCTCCGCCGGCCTGGCCGGCTCGGTCGCGAACCGGTCCGGCTGAGGGCTCACTCGTGTCCTGGCTCGGTGCTCCCCAACAGGAGAGAGGCAGTGTCCACGATGGTCCTGTGTACGTCTTCGACGGCACCGTCACCGTCGAAGTGATAGACGTCCTCGTCGTTGCGCAACAGCGCCAGGTATCTCTCCGACACCATCCGATGGAACTCGACTCCCTTCTTCTCGATGCGATCGGGGACGTCTCTGCCGCTCAGCCTCTTCTTGCACTCCTCGGGCGACGTGTGGACGTGGAAAATGATGGGACGATCTCTTCCTTTCCAGATGCTGCGTTGTATGTAATTGATGAGCTCCACGTCCTCGTCATCGTTTCCCTGCATCGAGAGGATCGACAGGAAGAACCTGTCGACGATTATCACCTCGTATTCTTCTTCCTCCCATGCCGCAAGGCCATCCAGAAACGCCTGCCTCGCCGCGCACAGCAGCAGGATCTCCACCGTGTTGCTGAAGGTGTTGTTGATGAAAATCTCGCGGAGCAGCCTGCCTCCGTCGCTGTCGAAGACGTGCTTGTACACGCTCTTGACGCCGCAGCCATTCAGATGGGCATTCAGAAGCTTCGCCTGGGTCGTCTTGCCGCTGCCGTCAATGCCCTCAAATACAATCCATATCGGCTTGTTCATCGAATTATCGGCTCCCCGTTGCCTCGCCCGATGCGCTGCCGACTCCGTTCAATGAGACCCGGCGTGCTTTATCCTGGTATCTGGATTATGGTTCTGTGACGGCGCGGTTCCTCAGGGTGTCGGCGGGATCCGCCCCGCTTTGTCCCGTCGCCAAGTTACTGCGCCGTCCAATCGGCGGAGCCTACCATTGCAAGGTTCCAAGCGCTGCCCCCATGAACATGCCGCTCGGCCTAGCGCATCATCGTCGGTCGATCGACGGGGGCGATTGGACCACCGGCGCCGGCGTGGCGGTGCGACGGCCGACTACCAGCCAAACTGCGATCCAGCAGTCGCGGTTTAAGTACTGGCCCTGGTGGCATCGCATACGCCCGGGTCGTTGCGACAGCTCGTGGAACTCACCTAACATCACCGGTTCGGTGCGCCCTCGAACGCCCAAGCCGGATCTGCCTCGCTGCCGAGGCAGATCGTCACAACTTCAAGAAACCAATCTACCTTTCAAGGTGACGAGCAATGGAAACAAGCAAATTCGACCACATCGCCTGGTGCGATCTGGAGACGGTCCAGCTGAAAATTCATTCCCGCTCGCCGTGGGACACGAAGATGGTCAGCATCCGGGAGGTGCCGGATCCGACGAAACCGACGGTCAACATCTTCATCTGCTGCGAGGACGACGTCATCTTCGATGATCCCACGACCTACCGGGAAAAGATCATGCGCCAAGGGTCCTACCGAGGCCACACCTTCGGACGGCCCGCGAGGCTCAAAATCATAGATGACAGGAACATCGCGTTCTCCCACCATGATCCCGGAAAGATCATCTGGAGTTACATCATCAAGTACGTGCTCACGGTGTGCGCCCTGAAGTCGGAGATGCTTCACCTCAAGGGGGCGGCGGTCGCCTATGAAGGACGAGCATTCATGCTTCTGGGGCGAGGCGGAAGTGGGAAGACCGAGCTGGTGAAGGCCCTGTGCCGAGGTGGAGCCGCATTCGTCGCGAACACCCACCTGATCGTCGACGGTGACTCGGTCTGCGGCGTGAAGTCAAATATCCGGGTGCGAGAGGGAGGCCGAGAACTCTACGTCCCCCTAAATCGGCAGGACTTCGACGTGCACGAGGGATGGCTGCCCATCGGAGGAGTGTTCTGGGTCAAGTACCGAACGGACGGGGAGACATTGGTAGAGGCCATGCCGGCCAGCCACGCCCGAGCGAATCTGCAGTTCTTTTCCGAGGCGGTCAGGAACTGGGAGTTGAAGGAGGACATCGCGGACTACTTCGGTGCAGATCCGTTCGCGTTCGGCGAGCACATGAATCGGGTGGACAAGATGCTGGACGACTTCTGCGAAAGCCGCGACGTCTATTTCATGAACCTCGACATATTCGCTCCCGGCGGCATGGGGACACTCCTGTCCGCCATGGACCTCGCGTTGGCCACGACCGCGTCGGGCAGGAGCCGTCGCAACCGCTACAATGAGGCCGCTCTCCAGAACAGTGCTCATCCCGTCCCCTGAGTAAGAGGTGCCGCCTTGATTGCTCGACCGGCCAGCGAGTCGCCAATCTTGGATAATTGCCTGACCGATGCGCAGTACCCTGAACTGCCGGGCTTCACCCGTAACAAGGTGCGTGACTCCTACCAATTGCCGGATCGGCGACGGCTGCTGATCTCGACCGACCGCCAATCCGCGTTCGATCAGGTTCTGGCCGCAGTGCCGTACAAGGGACAGGTGCTGACCCAGACGGCCCGGTACTCCTTCGATGCGACCGCGGACGTATGTCCCAATCATGTGATCTCCTACCCGGACCCGAACGTCGTCATGGTCAAAGACCTCGACATGCTGCCGATCGAGATCGTGGTCCGGGCCTACCTCACGGGTTCTACGAACACCAGCATCTGGCCGATGTACGCCCGAGGTGAAAGGGTGTTGTACGGCATCGAGTTCCCCGACGGCCTGAAGAAGAACCAGCGGCTGCCCGAACCGATCGTCACGCCGACCACGAAGCCCGCTCAGGGCGGGCATGATGTGCCGATCACGGCTGCTGAGATCCTGGAGTCCAAGCTGTTGACGGCCGAACACTGGCACGAGCTGACGCAGAAGAGCCTGGCGCTGTTCGCCCGCGGGCAAGAGCTCGCGGCCAAGAGGGGGCTCATCCTGGTGGACAGCAAGTATGAGTTCGGTCTTGACGAAGACGGCGCCGTAGTCGTCGCGGATGAGATTCATACGCCGGATTCGAGCCGCTACTGGATCGCCGAGACCTACCAGCAGTGGCTCGAGAACGGTCAGGAACCGGACAGCCTGGACAAAGAGTTCCTGCGTCTGTGGGTCGCCCGTCAGTGCGATCCCTACAAGGATCCCATTCCGGAGATCCCCGCCGAGACCTTGATCGAGTTCAGCAACAAATACATCGCCCTGTACGAGCGGCTGACCGGTCTGACGTTCCAGAAGGCCGACCCTGCCGTCTCAGTGCGCGCCCGCATCCGCGAAGCGCTGGCCAAAGAACTCCCCGAGTATTTCTGACGGCACTGCCTGTGGACACTCCAGGCCGACGCGACGGCGTCGGCCTGGAGTGTAAGCCATCAGCTTGCGCCGAGGACGATGTCCTTCAGCTCGCTGAGGGTCTCGATCCGATGGATTGCCTGCGAAAAGTCCTGCATCTTCGTGAAGTCGTTGTGGACGATGACGCAGTCGATGCCGGCAGCGGCGGCTGAGGCGAGCCCTCTGGACGAATCCTCGACCACCAGTGTCTCTTCTCGGGTGGCGCCGAAGCGTTTCAAGCCGGTCAGGTACGGCTCCGGGTGCGGCTTCGCCAGCGTGTAGTCCTCTCGGGCCAGCACGAAGTCCATGAATCGACATATCTGGCGCTTCTCGTGGATGACTTCGAGGTCCGCCCGCTTCGACGTCGTCACGATGGCCATCCGGACGTGTTTCGAGAGTTCGCCGAGCGTCTCGACAACGCCCTCGATGTCGATGGGTTCGGTGCGCAGATACTCCTGATAGTACTCGTTCCGAGCCGTACGCAGCCTCTTGAGGGCCGGACCGTCGAGGCCCGCCGCCCTGGCCGGACGCCAGGTCGCCGAGCCCAGCGCCATGTCTCGAAGGTATTGATCTCTGTCCAGGGTGAGGCCAATGTCCGCCAAGGCGCGAGCCCCGGCTGCGTAGTACCAGGACTCGGTATCCACCAGGACGCCATCGTTATCGAAGAGAACGTACTTCTTCACTCGCTTGAAGCCCTTCCGCAGTGGGCGCGGCCACATGCGCCATCACGAATCAACGGCAATCACTGACAGGGCAACGGACCTCTGAGGCCCGCTTAGCGGCGATCGCGTTCTCCAGATTGATCCCTCGGCCGGAGCCGCTGGCTCGTCCGACGCTCGAAGGGTGACCTCTCCTAATGCGGCAGGAACCTGACGGGGGTGTCTGTCTGGCCGACACGATCGCACGCTACGTCGTGGATCCTGCTAGTAGGGCCGAACTTGGAAGATGTACAATCTCTCGTCCTTGATCCCCCATTCGATCTGCACCTTGCGGGAGAACTGACGTTCGAGGTCTACCGCAGTCTTCGCCAACGACTTGAACAGCCTCGCAAGAGGCTCGGTGATGATCGCCGGATACGCGCCATAGTTGTCCTTGCCGTCGATGACGTCGACCTTCTTGATGTAGGAGATCAGCGGAGTGACGTCGCCCTGCATCAGGTGGTACAGATCCCCGACTACGTACTCGAGCAGCAGGTAATCGTAGCCGTCGAAGGCGTTGGAGGTCAGGACCACGCCGGAGATGTCTGCGGAGATCATCTCCTGCACCACTACGGACATGTCTCCTTCCGCTCCCCCGTAGCGGTCCACCGAATCAGCTCGCTGCGAAGCGTATACAGCCTTGGCCAGTTCGATGACCTTGTGGGGATCGCCGGCGTCCACGTTCACGTAGCTCTCGAACAGGCCGGCATATGAGCCGGTGCTGCTGTCCTCGCTCGCGTGGGACGACCGAACCACAACTTGATCGCATTTCAAGGAGGCAAGCCTGTTCAGTACGACTCCCTGAACCTCCTCCTCATCGATGCGTCGCATCGCATGACTGGGTATCACGAAGCCTTCCGCAATTCTGGCCGTCTTGTTGATCCTCATCAGGTTCGCCGCCTTGGCGCCCACCTCGTCGGTGGCGTAGGACCGGTCGCTGTCCAACTCGACCACCAGTTCAGTCATTGCCGCCTGCAACTGTTCGGCATTGACCAGCCTTATGACACCGCGATCGAAGTCGACCTCGATGTGGTCACCCGTTTCCAAGGCGTCCAAGAGGCCGTTGACGCTGATCATGCTGTTGATGCCCAGTTCGCGGCAAAGCACTGAGGCGTGCGAGGTGTACCCACCGTACTGGGTGATCAGCGCTCCGAAGCCCCGCAGTTTCGGCACGAGGTACGGTCGCAGGACGTTGGTGATGACGGCGACATCCCCTCTGGCCTCGTTTGCCTCTATGAACTCGTCGAAGCTGCTCAGGCCTTCTTCGTGCTGTTCGACCTTCTTGACACGGTATCGCTTCGACCCAGCCCCGATGAGGACGTCTCCGGACAGCTCGTGTGAGGAGCCTCGGCCGCCCGCCACCTCGACGTGCGGCGGCAGCGAGTTCGAGAAGGAGATGTCATCGCCGTTGAGTTCGAACACTGACAGCCCTCGCCGTATCGCAATTTCGGCATCGGGAACTCTTCGACCGCTGCGGATGAAGTCGGCGATCTCGTCTATCCGCATGTAGTCGAACTGGTGCTTTCCGACTTCTTGTATGAGTTCTCGCAGGAAGCGACGCCGTACGGTGACCTTGAACTTCTGGAACTCCTCCCGCATCAAGATCTTCAGATAAGACAGTTCGCAGGTGTGTCGGATGAGCATTCTTGTCGAGTCACTCAGGTGCAACGCGGAGGCGGTCCGCTCACTCCACGTCTCAGCATTGGCGTATCTAAGGTGCAGGTTGTCCAGAAACGCCTGCTCCAGCCGTACGCTGTCCGGAGTCTGCCGCAGAAGATGCTCTCTGACCTCGTTCGACGTGATGCCGTTCGGGCTCGCGGACGAGATGGTCGTCGATCGGTAGTTCTCAACGAACCGCTCGACTTCCTCGTCCACGCTGTGG
Organism: Micromonospora sp. SYSU B005; assembly: GCF_055362685.1. Lineage (NCBI taxonomy): Bacteria > Bacillati > Actinomycetota > Actinomycetes > Micromonosporales > Micromonosporaceae > Micromonospora > Micromonospora sp. SYSU B005. Next base: position 29,937 of record NZ_JAXCFU010000026.1, read on the forward strand.
CCGCCCAGATACTTCTGAGACATGGCCAGCATGTCCACCGTCTGCAGGTGGGTCAGCAGTTCATTGTTGTTCGTTGCGAACAGCGAATCCTTGATCGCTTTGGCCGCGAAACGCGTGTCCGGTGGGAGTTCCGCATCCACCAGGTCGAAGACGTTCTGGTAGAAGGTGTCGGTGATGACGGAGTTGTAATACGCGATGTACTCGCACAGCAGGTCGCAGTACAGATCGAACTGCTCGGACAGATTCAAACCGGCGAACGCCTCGTCCGAGTGTCGCAGCCTCGCCATGACGTTGTGGATTTCCGAGACGCATCGATCATATTGGGCCTGGTTCAACAAGAATTTGACGATGCCCGCTCTGACGTGAGCCAGTTGCGCTTCATCGAAATAGCCCTTGTAATACCTGCTGGTTCCTGTCGAAAGGTAATGCTCGATGTCGAGGTTCGCCATCGAGCCGTTGTACCTTTGTAGCGCTCTGACGTTGCTCTCTTCTATCATCAGGGCCCAGCTGCCCTCATCCAGAAGTACAAGTTTCTTGACGGACATGTCAGGCGTCTCCCGTGGATGGAAATGTGTGAGTCAGAAGGCTGATAGCGTGGAGAATTGTCGGCAGCGGTACAGGGGGCCGAACGGACCTCTCCGCAAGGAATTCCGCGCTGCGATGAGAACAGTCGTGGCCGCGCTCGTTCACCAGAACCTCCCCGTCGTGCCGAGCCTGGCCTACGCAATTTCGCAGACAACATAGCGACAGGTTGTGGGGTTGACAACCCGCGTTGCCCTCTCGGCCACCCGCTCCTCGGGCGCCGTGAGGAGCATGCGGAGATAAGGTGTCACGAACCTGGGTGGCGCTTGCGACCATCCCTTGTGGTCGGGTAGCTTTCAGGCCGGCAAACCTGGGGCGTGCGAAGCCTGTGCGCTGTTCAGTCTGCCGATCCACGGGGGCATAGGAGGCGGCGTGACCCTACTCGGTCATGTCACTCGTGCTGACCTCGGTTCGGAACAAGCCGTAGGCGTTTGCCTCATGGACTGTCAGAGCACGTTGTCGCCGGTTTGAGGTAGACCTGCTGGCTGCTCGACCACGTGTGGCCGGCGGGCAAATGGCGCGTCGTGGCTACCCGTCGGGCCTGAGCGGCGCCCGCTGGGCTTGGGCGAGCCGCTGCTGCCGAAGCTGAGTGCCGACGGGCGGCTCCAATGGCACCCCGGGCGAGAGATCGTGCACGCGATCCGGTACGTCGTCCGGTCTGGTCGCCTGTGTTCACCTGGACCTAATCAACGCCCGCTCAAGCACGCTCTCAGGCCGCCTGGCACGCCTGCGCGTCCGGAGCCGGCCGGAAGATCTCCCGGCATGCGTCGCCCTCCACCGCCCCGGCAAACGCTGGCCCGGCGTTCGCGTCGCGACATGAGTGAGCCGTTTTCATCCTGAGTAGCGGCTGGTCTCGACGCGGTGCAGGACGAGGATGGCCTGCACGATCGCCGTGGCGCGGCGGGGACAGCAACGCAGCT
>NZ_JAXCFU010000027.1:0-30096 GCF_055362685.1 Micromonospora sp. SYSU B005
TTACCTGGGCCATGATCCACGTCATGGTCACCCGCCTGGCCCGACACACGAAACCGGCCCAGGCAACCCACACCTGAGCCGGAATCTCAAACACTCACTTAACGCCTCCGGTAGAGGAGGGGGCCCCTATTAACACGCCGGCCCACGCGAGCCGCTGGTGAACGTCGTCTCATGGCTATGCAACGCGCCGTATGACCTTGCGGTGGCGCTGCCTCGACCGGTACTCTTTCCTGCATAGTCATGCGGAGGTGGGTATGGGCATTCGGGTTGCCGTGGCCGGGGCGAGTGGATACGCCGGGGGCGAACTGCTGCGCCTGCTCGCCGGTCACCCCGAGTTCGAGCTGATCGCCGCCACCGCACACAGCCAGGCCGGTCAGCCCGTCAGCGCCGTACACCCGCACCTCGCCGGCCTCGACCTGGTGTTCGCCGCGACCGAACCGGCGACCCTCGCCGACGCGGACCTGGTCTTCCTGGCCCTGCCGCACGGGCAGTCCGCGGCGCTCGCCGCGGCGCTGCCCGATTCGGTCAAGGTGGTCGACCTCGGCGCTGACCACCGGCTGCGCGACGCCGGCGCCTGGTCCCGCTACTACGGCGGCGAACACGCCGGCGCCTGGACCTACGGGCTGCCCGAACTGCCCGGGCAGCGGGCCGAGATCGCCGCCGCGACACGGGTCGCCAGCACCGGCTGCTACGCGGTGGCGACCACGCTGGCGCTGGCGCCGCTGATCGCCGCAGGCGCGGTACGCCCCGACGACGTGGTGGTGGTCGCCGCCTCCGGCACCTCCGGGGCGGGCCGGGCCGCCAAGGCCCACCTGCTCGGCAGCGAGGTGATGGGCGACCTGACCCCCTACAAGGTGGGCGCGCACCAGCACGTGCCGGAGATCAAGCAGGCCACCGGCGCGACCGGCCTGTCCTTCACCCCGGTGCTCGCGCCGATGCCCCGGGGCATCCTGTCCACAGTCACCGCGGTGCCCACCGGCGACGCCGACCCGCGCGCGGTGCTGGCCGCCGCGTACGCCGACGCGCCGTTCGTGCACCTGCTGCCCGAGGGATCGTGGCCGCACACCGCCGCCACCGCCGGGTCGAACTCCTGCCACCTCCAGGCGACTGTGGACGTCGACTCGGGCCGGGTGATCGTGGTCAGCGCTATCGACAACCTGGGCAAGGGCGCGGCCGGCCAGGCCGTGCAGAACGCCAACCTGATGGTGGGTCTCCCCGAGACCACCGGTCTGTCCGTGTTTGGAGTGGCCCCGTGAGCGTCACCGTCCCCCGTGGGTTCCGCGCCGCAGGTGTCGCGGCCGGACTGAAGTCCTCCGGCGCCGCCGACGTCGCCCTCGTGATCAACGACGGCCCGGACGCCGGTGTGGCCGGTGTCTTCACCGCCAACCGGGTCAAGGCCGCGCCGGTGCTGTGGAGCCAGCAGGTCGTGCACGGCGGCGTCGTGCGCGCCGTGGTGCTCAACTCCGGCGGCGCGAACGCCTGCACCGGCCCGGCCGGCTTCCAGGACACCCACGCCACCGCCGAGCACACCGCCGCCGCGATCACCGCGGCGAACGCCCGGCTGATCGTCGGCGCGGGCGAGGTCGCTGTGTGCTCGACCGGCCTGATCGGCGAGCGGCTGCCGATGGACAAACTGCTTCCCGGCGTACGCGACGCGGTGCGCGGCCTGTCCCGCGACGGCGGCCCGGCGGCCGCCGAGGCCATCATGACCACCGACACCCGGCCCAAGACGACGGTGGCCCAGGGTACGGGCTGGACCGTCGGCGGGATGGCCAAGGGCGCGGGCATGCTCGCCCCGGCCATGGCCACCATGCTCTGCGTGCTCACCACCGACGCGGTAGCCGGGCCTGACGCCCTCGACGCCGCGCTGCGCGCCGCCACCCGGATCACGTTCGACCGGATCGACTCCGACGGCTGCATGTCCACGAACGACACGGTGCTGCTGCTCGCAAGCGGCGCCTCCGGCATCGAGCCGACCGAGGCCGAGCTGACCGCCGCGGTCACCGCCGCCTGCCACGACCTGGCCCAGCAGCTCCTGGCCGACGCGGAGGGCGCGACGAAGGAGGTGGCGATCGAGGTGGTCGGCGCGGCGAGCGAGGACGACGCGGTCGAGGTGGGCCGCACGGTGGCCCGCAACAACCTGGTGAAGACCGCACTGTTCGGCAACGACCCGAACTGGGGCCGCATCCTCGCCGCGGTCGGCACCACCGCCGCCGTGTTCGAGCCGGACGGCGTGGACGTCGCGGTCAACGGCATCTGGGTGTGCCGGGGCGGCGCCGCCGCCGAGGACCGCGCCAAGGTGGACCTCGCCGGCCGCGGCGTCACGGTCCGGATCGACCTGCACGCCGGTGCCGACGCCGCCACCATCTGGACCAACGACCTGTCCCACGCGTACGTCCACGAGAACTCGGCCTATTCCACATGAACCTCTCCGCTGACCTCACCCGGGCCCAGGCCAAGGCCGCCACGCTGATCGAGGCGCTGCCCTGGCTGGCCCGTTTCTCCGGCGCCACGGTCGTGGTCAAGTACGGCGGCAACGCCATGGTCGACCCCGAACTCCAGCGGGCGTTCGCCGCCGACATGGTGTTCCTGCGCTACGCCGGCCTGAAGCCGGTAGTGGTGCACGGCGGCGGTCCGCAGATCTCCGCCATGCTCGGCCGGCTGGGCATCGCCAGCGAGTTCCGGGGCGGCCTGCGGGTCACCACCCCGGAGGCGATGGACGTGGTCCGGATGGTCCTGGTCGGTCAGGTCGGCCGGGAACTGGTCGGGCTGATCAACGCGCACGGCCCGTACGCGGTCGGCCTCTCCGGCGAGGACGCCGGGCTGTTCACCGCCGTGCGCCGCCCCGCGTACGTGGACGGGGAAGCGGTCGACGTCGGCCAGGTGGGCGACGTGGAGTCGGTGAACGTCTCGGCTGTGACCGACCTGATCGCGGCCGGCCGGATCCCGGTCATCTCGACAGTCGCGCCGGACGCCGACGGGGTGCTGCACAACCTCAACGCGGACACCGCCGCCGCCGCGCTGGCGGTGGCGCTGGACGCCCGCAAGCTGGTCGTGCTGACCGACGTGCCCGGCCTGTACGCCGACTGGCCCGACACGTCCAGCCTGATCAGCGAGATCACCGCGGACGACCTGGCGAAGCTGCTGCCGTCCCTGGAGTCGGGCATGGTCCCGAAGATGGAGGCCTGCCTGCGGGCGGTGCGCGGGGGAGTGCCGGCCGCGCACGTCGTCGACGGCCGGGTCGCCCACTCCACGCTGCTGGAAGTGTTCACGTCGGAGGGCTTCGGAACGATGGTGATCGACTCATGAGCACGCTCGTGCAGCGGTGGAACGCCACCATGATGGACAACTACGGCACGCCGCCGCTGGCGCTCGTCTCCGGCTCCGGCGCCGTCGTGACCGACGAGACCGGCCGGGAGTACGTCGACCTGCTCGGCGGCATCGCCGTCAACGCGCTCGGCCACGCCCACCCGGCGGTGGTGGCCGCCGTCAGCAAGCAGGTCGCGACGCTCGGGCACGTGTCGAACCTGTTCGTCGCCGAGCCGCCGGTGGCGCTGGCCGAACTGCTGCTCGCGCTGGCCGGACGCCCGGGCCGGGTCTTCTTCGCCAACTCCGGCGCGGAGGCCAACGAGGCCGCGTTCAAGCTGTCCCGGCTGACCGGCCGCCGGCACGTGGTCGCCACCCACGGCGGCTTCCACGGCCGGACCATGGGCGCGCTGGCGCTGACCGGGCAGCCCGCGAAGGCCGACCCGTTCCGCCCGCTGCCCGGCGACGTCACCCACGTGCCGTTCGGCGACGCCGCCGCGCTGGCCGAGGCCGTCACCGGCGACACCGCCATGCTGATCATCGAGCCGATCCAGGGCGAGAACGGCGTGGTCGTCCCGCCTCCCGGCTACCTGGCCGCGGCCCGGCGGATCACCGCCGCGCACGGCGCGCTGCTGGTGCTGGACGAGGTGCAGACCGGCGTCGGCCGGACCGGCCACTGGTTCGCCCACCAGGCCGAGGGCGTCGAGCCGGACGTCGTCACGCTCGCCAAGGGCCTCGGCGGCGGGCTGCCGCTGGGCGCCTGCCTGGCCTTCGGCCGGGCCGCCGACCTGCTCACCCCCGGCTCGCACGGCACCACGTTCGGCGGCAACCCGATCAGCTGCGCCGCCGCGCTCGCTGTCGTCTCCACGATCGCGCACGAGGGTCTGCTCGACCACGTCAAACGGGTCGGTGAGCGGCTGCGGCGCGGCGTCGAGGCGCTCGGGCACCCGCTGGTCCGCGAGGTGCGCGGCGCCGGGCTGCTGCTCGGCATCGTGCTCGACGAGCCGGTCTCCGCCGCCGCCGCGGCAGCGCTGCGCGAGGCGGGTTTCCTGGTCAACCCGGTGCAGCCGGACGTGGTCCGGCTCGCCCCGCCGCTGATCCTCACCGCCGCGCAGGCGGACGCGTTCCTCGCCGCGCTGCCGGCCGCGCTGTCCGCCGCCGCGCCGACCCCTTCCACCGACGCCGCCGCGCCGGCCGGCATCGCCACGACCGCCGAGGCCGCCGCGCCCGACGCCACGACCCCGACGGAGGCTCCCGCATGATCCGCCACTTCCTGCGCGACGACGACCTCACGCCCGCCGAGCAGGCCGCCGTGCTCGACCTCGCCGCCCGGATGAAGGCCGACCGGTACGCGCACCAGCCCCTGACCGGGCCGAAGTCGGTGGCGGTGCTGTTCGACAAGCAGAGCCTGCGTACCCGGATCTCGTTCGACGTGGGCATCGCCGAGCTGGGCGGGCACCCGCTCGTGGTGGACACCCAGGTCACCCACTTCGGCCGGGGCGAGACGCTCGGCGACGCCGGCCGGGTGCTGTCCCGCTACGTCGCCGCGATCGTGCTGCGCACCCACGGCGACGACCGGATCGCCGAGGTCGCCGAGCACGCCACGGTGCCCGTCGTGAACGCGCTCACCGACACGTACCACCCCTGCCAGCTGCTGGCCGACCTACTCACCGTGCGGGAGCGCTTCGGCGGCACCGCCGGGCGGATCGTGACGTACGTGGGCGACGCGGCGAACAACATGGCCCACTCGTACCTGCTGGCCGGGGCGACCGCCGGGATGCACGTGCGGATCGCCGGTCCGGAGGGGTTCCAGCCGGACCCGGAGATCGTGGCCCGCGCCGAGAAGATCGCCGCCGCCACCGGCGGGTCGGTGCAGCTGTTCACCGACCCGGTCGAGGCGGTACGCGGCGCGCACGTCGTCGCCACCGACACCTGGACGTCGATGGGGCAGGAGGACGACGGGCTGGACCGGATCACCCCGTTCCTGCCGTACCAGGTAAACGCCGCGCTGCTCGGCCACGCCGACGCCGGCGTGATCGTGCTGCACTGCCTGCCCGCCCACCGGGGCGAGGAGATCACCGACGAGGCGCTCGACGGCCCGCACAGCGCGGTGTTCGACCAGGCGGAGAATCGGCTGCACGCCCAGAAGGCGCTGCTGACGTTTCTCCTGGAGGAATCCGCATGACCGCTCCGCTGACCCGCGCCGCGCGGCACGCCCGCATCGTCGAGCTGATCCGCGACACCCCCATCCACTCGCAGACCGAGCTGGCCGACCGGCTCGCCGGGGACGGCATCCAGGTCACCCAGGCCACGCTGTCGCGCGACCTGAAGGAACTGGGAGCGGTGACCGCGCGGGGCGGCGACGGGCGCGGCGTCTACCTGATCCCGGAGGACGGGCACCGGCCGCTGCGCGACGCCGAGGGCGCACCGGCCCGGCTGGTCCGGCTGCTGCGTGAGCTGCTGAACGGCGTCGACTCCAGCGGCAACATCGCGGTCCTGCGCACCCCGCCGGGCGCCGCCCAGTACCTCGCCAGCGCGCTGGACCGGGCCGGCCTGACCGAGATCGTCGGCACCATCGCCGGCGACGACACCATCCTCGTCGTGGCCCGCGAGGCCGACGGCGGCGCCGCGCTGGGCGAGCGGCTCGCCGCGTGGGCCCGCCGCGACGACACAGTCGAAGGGGGCACCTCGTGACCGAGCGGGTCGTGCTCGCGTACTCCGGGGGCCTGGACACCTCGGTCGCGATCCCGTACCTGGCCGAGCGGACCGGCGCGGAGGTGATCGCGGTAGCCGTGGACGTCGGCCAGGGCGGCGAGGACATGGCCGTGATCCGGCAGCGCGCGCTCGACTGCGGCGCCGTCGAGTCCGAGGTGATCGACGCCCGCGACGAGTTCGCCGCCGACTACTGCCTGCCGGCGATCCGGGCCAACGCCCTCTACATGGACCGCTACCCGCTGGTGTCCGCGCTGTCCCGGCCGCTGATCGTCAAGCACCTGGTCGCGGCGGCGCGTGCCCACGGCGGCACGATCGTGTCGCACGGCTGCACCGGCAAGGGCAACGACCAGGTCCGGTTCGAGGTCGGCCTGGCCGCCCTCGCGCCGGACCTGAAGGTCGTCGCGCCGGCCCGGGACTTCGCCTGGACCCGGGACAAGGCGATCGCGTACGCCGAGGAGAAGGGGCTGCCGATCGACGTGTCGGCGAAGTCGCCGTACTCGATCGACCAGAACCTGTGGGGCCGGGCCGTCGAGACGGGGTTCCTGGAGGACATCTGGAACGCCCCGGTCGAGGACCTCTACGCGTACACCGAGGACCCGGCGTCGGAACGCGACCCGGACGACCTGGTGATCACGTTCGACGGCGGCGTACCGGTCGCCATCGACGGCGAGACGGTCACCCCGTACCAGGCGATCCGGGAGCTGAACCGGCGGGCCGGGGCGCACGGCGTGGGCCGGCTGGACATGGTCGAGGACCGGCTCGTCGGCATCAAGAGCCGCGAGGTGTACGAGGCGCCCGGCGCGCTCGCCCTGATCACCGCCCACCAGGAACTGGAGGCGGTGACAGTCGAGCGGGATCTCGCCCGGTTCAAGCGCGGCGTCGACCAGCGGTGGGGTGAGCTGGTCTACGACGGGCTCTGGTTCTCGCCGCTGAAGCGCGCGCTGGACGCGTTCATCGAGGACGCCCAGCGGCACGTCACCGGCGAGGTACGGCTGCGCCTGCACGGCGGCCGGGCGGTCGTCACCGGCCGGCGCTCCGAGGCGAGCCTCTACGACTTCGGCCTTGCCACCTACGACACCGGCGACACGTTCGACCAGTCGCTGGCGAAGGGATTCGTACGACTGTGGGGACTGCCCAGCACGATGGCCGCACAACGGGACGCCCGGATGGGAGGGGCCTGATGGGGGGCACCACAATGGGTGGGGTGGACGACAAGAGCCTGACCGAGAACAGCGCCCCCGCCAACCGGACGAGCCTCTGGGGCGGCCGGTTCGCCGGCGGTCCCGCCGAGGCGCTCGCGCGGCTGTCGGTGAGCGTCCAGTTCGACTGGCGCCTCGCCCCGTACGACATCGCCGGTTCCCGCGCGCACGCCCGGGTCCTCGCCGGCGCCGGCCTGCTCGACCCGGACGAACTGGGCCGGATGCTGGCCGCGCTGGACGACCTGGAGGCGGCCTGCGCCTCCGGCGCGTTCCGCCCGACCGTTGACGACGAGGACGTGCACACCGCGCTGGAACGCGGCCTGCTGGAGCGGCTCGGCAGCCTCGGCGGCAAGCTGCGCGCCGGCCGGTCCCGCAACGACCAGGTCGCCACCGACCTGCGGCTCTACCTGCGCGACCACGCCCGCGGCGTGGCGGCCCGGCTGGTCGAGCTGGCCGAGGCCCTCGTCGAGCAGGCGGAGCGGCACGTGGACACCGCCGCGCCGGGCATGACGCACCTGCAGCACGCCCAGCCGGTGACGTTCGGGCACTGGCTGCTGGCCCACGTGCAGCCGCTGCTGCGCGACCTGGAGCGGATGCGCGACTGGGACGAGCGGACCGCGATCAGCCCGCTCGGCGCGGGCGCGCTGGCCGGCTCGGGGCTGCCGCTGGACCCGGTGGCGGTCGCCAAGGAGCTGGGTTTCCGCACCTCGTTCGCCAACTCGATGGACGCGGTCGCGGACCGCGACTTCGTGGCCGAGTTCCTGTTCGTCACCGCGATGATCGGCGTGCACCTGTCCCGCCTCGGCGAGGAGGTGGTGCTCTGGACGTCGCAGGAGTTCGGCTGGGTCGAGCTGGACGACGCGTTCGCCACCGGCTCGTCGATCATGCCGCAGAAGAAGAACGCGGACATCGCCGAGCTGGCCCGGGGCAAGTCCGGCCGGCTGGTCGGCGGCCTGATGAGCGTGCTCACCATGCTCAAGGGCCTGCCCATGACGTACGACCGGGACATGCAGGAGGACAAGGAGCCGGCGTTCGACGCGGTCGACACGCTGGAACTGCTGCTGCCCGCGCTGGCCGGGATGATCTCCACGATGACGGTCCGGGTGGACCGCCTGGTGGCCAGCGCGCCGTCGGGCTTCTCGCTGGCCACCGAGGTCGCCGACTGGCTGGTCCGGCGCAACGTGCCGTTCCGCGACGCGCACGAGATCACCGGCAAGCTGGTGGCGCTCTGCGCCGCCCGCGACTGCGCGCTGGACGAGGTGTCCGACGCCGACCTGGCAGCGGTGAGCGAGCACCTGGACCCGTCGGTGCGCGACGTGCTCTCGGTGCGCTCGGCGCTGGCCGCCCGCATCACGCCCGGCTCCACCGGCCCGGGCCCGGTCGCCGACCAGCTCGCCGCCGCGGCGGACAAGCTGACCGGCTGGCGGGAGTGGGCCGCCGAGCGGGTCGTCCCCCGCTGACCTGCGCGGCTGGTCCGGGCCAGGCGCCCGCCCGCCCGGACCAGCCCCCGCGCCCCGAGCCCCGCGCCCCGCGCCCCGCGCCCCGCGCGAGATCTTGGTACGAAATGGCCCCCATAGGGGCGCTTAGCTTCCAAGATCTACAAGGGTCCTGCTTTGTGGAACGCGGATCCCGGATTGCGGGACCCGGGCTGCGGCCTCGGACTTCGGGCTCAGCCGCACGGAGCGGCTTCCGCTGTTGCCCGGATCTGCCGCACCATCAGCGGCGCTGGTCCGTTTGCGCAGGGTCGTTTCGGCGAGCCGGGCGGTCGGTGCTCCGTCCGCGTTTCCGGTCAGCCGGTGGGGCGCTCGCGTTTCGGCAGCTTCGCCACGACCGCGTCGTACGACCCGTCGACCGCCTCGATCAGCTCGTCGTCCGGGATGCCGCCGGAGAGCCGCAGCGTGTTCCAGCCCGACCGGCCGATGTAGGGGGAGGGGCGCGCGTCGGCCGGGAACCGGTGCAGCCACTCGTCGGCCACCTCCCGGGACGCCCCGCACTTCACCCCGAGCCGGGCCTCGCCGTCGGGGGAGCCGAGGAACGCGAAGATCCGGCTGCCCACCTTCACCACCTCGTCGCCCTCCCACGGCCGGTCGAGCCAGGCTCCCGGCTTGGCCAGGCAGTAGGCCAGCATCTCCTCGCGCGTCATCGCGTCCTCCCGTGCCGTCGTCCGGCACAGTCTCGCCCGCCACTGTGACAGCCCGCGTCGTGCGGCCGCCGGTCAGTCGCCGGTGCCGGTGCGGACGGTGAGCCGCTCGTAGCGCTGCCGGGCCGCCTGGGCGCTGCCCAGCCCCAGCCCGAAGGCGATCGCCTGCCAGGTCATGCCCCGGCCGCGGGCCACCTGCAGCAGCCCGGCCTCCAGTGCGTCCACCTCGGCCCGTACGTGCGGGATCAGCGTCAGCGCGGCCATCAGGTCGGCCTGGTCGACGGGCTCCTCACCCTCGTCCAGCTCGGCGCCACCGGCGAGCGCCATCACCAGCGTGGCCGCCTCGTAGGCGTCGGGCACGTCGGGGTGGGCGTAGCGCCGGCGGCGGGAGTTGGTGCCGGCGTGCCGCTCGGCGATCCGCAGCAGCGCCGCGTAGTTGCGGTGCGCCCGGGCCTGGGCAGCATCCGGAGCGGTGAACGGGTCGTTGTCCACGGTGACCATGTCGTCCATCCCACACCCAAGAATGGCCCGTTGTCAACACCCCGTTGAAAGCCCTTCGTGTAAAACACCGTGACCTCAACACGTGGTGAAGAGTCGGCGCGTCATGCCACCACAGACGCGCCGCGGGGTGTCCCGGGTTGCCCGGGACGGCCGATTCAGGCCGGTGAGTTCCGCACCGAGGCGGCCGGGGCGGGCCGGCGGCGCGGGGTGTGCCGCCGGTAGACGCTCACGCTCGGCTCGTCCGCCAGCCAGAACCGCCACGGCAGGTCGTGCGCGGCGGCGACCCCGACCCGCGGCCCGGCGACGATCCGCGCCGGGTCGACCGGGCTCGCCGGCGGCGTCAGCAGCAGCGGGCCGCTGCCGTCGATCGCCGAGGTGCCGTTCGCGTCCCGCCCGAGCCCGAGCGTGGTGACCAGCCGGGCCGGCCCGCGGGCCAGCTCCCGGTCGGCGGCGCGCGGCCGGCGCTCGCGGGCGATCTCGACGCCGTCGACCACCTCGCCCGCGCGCAGCAGTACCGCCGCCGCCTCGCCGTCGCGACCGCAGACGATGTTCGCGCACCAGTGCATGCCGAACACGAAGTACACGTATACGTGCCCGGCGGGCCCGAACATGACTCTGTTGCGTGGCGTCGGCCCGCGGTGGGCGTGCGACGCCGGGTCCTCGCCGGTGCCCGCGTACGCCTCGACCTCGGTGAGCCGGACGGTGACGCCGCCGGCCGACACGGTCCAGCCGAGCAGCGTCCGCGCGGTCTGCGCGACCTGCGCGGCGGGCGCGGAGAGCCAGGGGTACGTCATCGCGGCAAGGGTAGTCGGCGGGTGGCGCGTGATCCGGGCCACGCCGGGGCGGGCGGCCACCGGAATAGTTGACCCGTCAAATATGTTGTGAGGAGCGATCCCGGGTCGACCGGTCCGGACCCCACGCGAGGAGCTGGTCATGCAGTTCGGAGTCTTCACCGTCGGTGACGTCACCGTCGACCCCACGAACGGGCGGCTGCCGTCCGAGCGTGAGCGGATCAAGGCCATGACCGCCATCGCGCTCAAGGCCGAGGAGGTCGGCCTCGACGTCTTCGCCACCGGCGAGCACCACAACCCGCCGTTCGTGCCGTCGTCGCCGACCACCATGCTCGGCTGGATCGCCGCGCGCACCGAACGGCTGCTGCTGTCGACATCGACCACGCTGATCACCACGAACGACCCGGTGAAGATCGCCGAGGACTACGCGATGCTCCAGCACCTGGCCGACGGCCGGGTGGACCTGATGATGGGCCGCGGCAACACCGGTCCGGTCTACCCGTGGTTCGGGCAGGACATCCGCAACGGCATCCCGCTGGCGATCGAGAACTACGACCTGCTGCACCGGCTGTGGCGCGAGGACGTGGTCGACTGGAAGGGCCGGTTCCGTACGCCGCTGCAGTCGTTCACCTCGACCCCGCGCCCGCTCGACGGCGTACCGCCGTTCGTCTGGCACGGCTCGATCCGCAGCCCGGAGATCGCCGAGCAGGCCGCGTACTACGGCGACGGCTTCTTCGCCAACCACATCTTCTGGCCCAAGGAGCACACCCAGCGGATGGTCGGCCTCTACCGGGAACGGTTCGCGCACTACGGCCACGGCTCGCCGGATCAGGCCATCGTCGGCCTCGGCGGGCAGGTCTTCATGCGCCGCAACTCCCAGGACGCGGTACGCGAGTTCCGCCCCTACTTCGACAACGCCCCGGTCTACGGGCACGGCCCGTCGCTGGAGGAGTTCACCCGGGAGACGCCGCTGACCGTCGGCAGCCCGCAGCAGGTCATCGACCGCACGCTGGGCTTCCGCGAGTACGTCGGCGACTACCAGCGGCAGCTGTTCCTGATCGACCACGCCGGACTGCCGCTGAAGACGGTGCTGGAGCAGCTCGACCTGCTGGGCGAGGAGGTGGTACCGGTGCTGCGCAAGGAGTTCGACTCGCTGCGTCCGGCACACGTGCCCGAGGCGCCCACCCACGCCAGCCTGCTCGCCGCCCGCGACGCCGCCCCGGCCGCCGGGGAGCAGCGATGACCAGCCGTACCCTGGCGGTGGTCTCGGCCGGTCTCGGTCAGCCGTCGTCGACCCGCCTGCTCGCCGACCAGCTCGCCGCGGCCGCCCGCGACGAGCTGGCCGGCCGCGGCGCCACTGTGGAACTGCGCGTGGTCGAGCTGCGCGAGCACGCCCACGACGTGGTGAACCACCTGCTCACCGGCTTCGCGCCGGCCGCACTGCGGCGGACGCTCGACGAGGTGGCCGCCGCCGACGGGCTGATCGCGGTGACGCCGATCTTCAACGCGTCCTACAACGGGCTGTTCAAGTCGTTCTTCGACGTGGTCGACCGGGACGCGCTGGCTGGCAAGCCGGTGCTGCTCGGGGCGACCGGCGGCACCGCCCGGCACTCGCTGGCGCTGGAGCACGCCGTCCGGCCGATGTTCACGTACCTGCGGGCGGCGACACTGCCCACGGCGGTGTTCGCCGCGCCGGAGGACTGGGCCGGCGACGACGGCGACAGCGCGCTGCGGTCCCGGATCCGCCGGGCCGGAGCCGAGCTGGCCGAGCAGGTGGACCGACGCCCGCCCGCGAACGGCCCGGCCGACCCGTTCGCGCTCACCACCGACTTCGCCGACCTGCTCGCCGGCCGCGACCCGTCCTGACGCCGGGGAGGTTCGGCGCGGAGGCGACCGCCGCCGGGCGTGGCCGTCGCCCGCGAACCACACCGGAGAACTCGTTATGGCTGAGAGGCATGAACATGCCTCTCAGCCATAACGCTTGCAGGACATCCCTCTGACCGAGCGGCTCACCGGACCGGAGCGGACCGGCTAGCCCCGCGGCGCGTCAGTCGTCGGCCGGCTCGGGCCGGTGAGCGACGAGCACCGGGCAGTGGGAGTGCTGGACCAGCGCCTGGCTGACCGAGCCGAGCAGCAGCCCGGCGAAGCCGCCCCGGCCCCGGGAACCGACCACCACGAGCGACGCCTCGCCGCTGGCCTCCACGAGCGCGGTCTCCGGCGAGGCGGCGGTCACAGCCCGCTCCGTCACACGCAGGCCCGGGTGCGCGGCCCGGACCCGGTCCGCGGCCTCCACCAGCAGCCCCGCCGCCTCGGCCCGCTCGGCGGTGGACGCCTCCGCCGCGACCTCCGGCGCCACCGCGCCCCGTTCCGGCGACCGCACGTGCATCAGCACCAGCTCCGCGTCGCGCCGGGCGGCCTCGTCCGCGGCCAGCTCGATCGCGTACGCGGCCGAGTCGGAACCGTCCACGCCGACCAGCACCGGACCGTCCACCGGGATCGGCTGCTCCTCCGGGCGGACGATCAGCACCGGGCAGTGCCCGTGCTGCGCGAGCTGCCCGCTGACCGAGCCGAGCAGCAGGCCGGCGAAGCCGCCCACGCCCCGGCTGCCCACCACGACCAGCTCGGCGCGGCGGGACTCCTCGACCATCGTGGCGCCGGGGCCGCCGGCGACCTGGCGCACCTGCACCCGCAGGCCCGGGTGCCGCTCGGCCAGGTCGGCGGCGACCGACTCCAGCATCTTTTCCGACTCCGCGGTGGGCGCCGGCACCCCCAGGTCGTACGGGTTGAGCGGCACGCCGTAGCCCATCGGGTGCAGGTAGCCGTGCACGAGCAGCAGCGGCCGGGAACGGGCGACGGCGGTCGCGGCGGCCAGGTCGGCGGCGGCCAGGCTGGACGGCGATCCGTCCACTCCCGCCACGACGGGTCGGTTCATCTGGTGCTTTCCCTCCGGTCGGCTCAGGCCATTGTGGCGGTACCGGCCCCGCCCGGGCCGGGGAACCGGCTCAGTGGGTCCGGTCGCCCCGGTGCCGGACGACGGCGAGCGGGCTGTGGCAGTGGTGCAGCACGGCGTGGCTGACCGAGCCGAGCAGCAGCGCACCGAGGCTACCGCGCCCGTGCGCGCCGACCACCGTCAGCTGCGCGCCGACGGACTCCTCGACGAGCACCCGGGACGGGGTGGCGGCGGCGACCAGCTTCGGCCGTACCGTGACCTCCGGGTAGCGCTCGGACCAGCCGGCGATCGCCTCGGCCAGCACCCGCTGCTCGTCGGCGCGCAGCTCCTGCGGGTCGTACGCCAGTGGCACGACGTCGCCGAACGCCTCCCGGTAGGTCACCGGCTGCGGGTACAGCCAGGTGTGCACCACGACCAGTTCGGCGCCGCGCGCAGCGGCCTCGGCGAACGCGAACCCGACCGCCTCGTCCGACAGCGCGGAGCCGTCCACGCCGACCACCACCGGGCCGTCGGCGCGGGCCTCACCCCGGGCCACGAGCACCGGGCAGTCGGCGCGGGCGGAGAGCTGCACCGCGGCGGAGCCGACGAGCAGTTCGGCGAAGCCCCCCAGTCCCCGGTGACCCAGCACGAGCAGCGCGGCGTCGCGGCTCTCCCGCAGCAGCACCGCCACCGGCCCGCCGTCGACGACCGCACCGGTCACCGCCAGCTCCGCGTCGACCTTGCGGGCCTCGTCCACCGCCTCCTCGACCAGCTTCTCGGCCTCCTGGCGCAGCTCGATGTCGGGCAGCACCGGGGCGACCATGCCCAGCGGCGTGCCGACCAGCGGCCACAGGAAGGCGTTCACCACCCGCAGCGGCCGGTGCCGCAGCACCGCCTCGCGTGCGGCCAGCCGTACCGCGTCCAGCGCGGACGGGGAGCCGTCCACGCCCACCACGACGGGGGCACCGGTTCTGTCGGTCATCACGTCCTCCTTCGGTTCCCCCTCAGCCTGCGCCGACAGCTCCCACCTGGGCAGAGTCGATCCGCCCGGCACGGCCGGGACCATCGGCCCCTACCGGCCGGGGCGGTGGCGGGGTGGAATGGAAGCCAGTGCTCCCCTCCTGTCGACCCTGGAGGCGCGATGACCCCGCTGGAGATGCTCCGCGTCCACCCTTTCCTGGCCGGGCTGCCCGACGAGTGGCTGCCCCGGCTCACCGGTTACGCCCGTCCGGTGGTCTGGCATCCCGGGCACCGGCTGTTCCGCGCCGGCCAGCCGGCCGACCGGTTCTGGCTGGTCCGCGGCGGCCAGGTGGCGCTGGACTTCCCGGTGCCGGGCCGCGGTGACGTGGGCATCGAGACGATCGGGCCGGGCGGGGTGCTCGGCTGGTCCTGGCTGTTCCCGCCGTACCGCTGGCAGTTCGGCGCGGTCGCCACCCAGCGCAGCACCGCCGTGGAACTCGACGCCGACGGGGTACGCCGGCTGATGGAGTCCGACGACACGCTCGGCCGTCAGCTCACCACCCGGTTCATGAGCGTGGTGGTGGACCGGCTCCAGGCGTCCCGGGTCCGGCTGCTCGACCTGTACGGCTACCCGACGGCGGCGGCCAGCTAGGGCTCAGCGGTCGCGGACGACCAGCTCGTCCACCTCGAGCCGGCCGATGCGCAGCTCGCGGATCACCGCGCGGCGCACTGCCAGCCGGCCGACCACGAGTGAGCCCACCGCCACGGCGCCGAGCGCGATCGCGCCGAAGGCCAGTGCGCCGATCGCGGTCGCGCCCAGCGCCCGCGCGCCCGTCGCACCGGCACCGGTGGCCTGCGCCCCGGTCGCGGCCACCGGGCGGACACGGACGATCGGGAGCAGACGAGACATGCCCCGATCCTAGTGGCGTGACGGCGGGCCGGTCAGGTGACGGTGAGACCGCGGGCGGCGAACTGGCCCCGTACCCGGGTCAGCAGGTCGGCATCCGGCGGCTCGGTGTCCGCCAGCGGGAACGTCAGGCCCAGCTCGGCGTACTTGTGGGCGCCGAGCCGGTGGAACGGCAGCACCTCGACGCGCTGCACGGTGGCCAGCCCGGCGGCCACGTCGGCCACCCGCTCCACCTCGTCGACCGCGTCGGTCAGGCCGGGCACCAGCACGTACCGGATCCAGATCGGCGTACCCCGGTCGGCCAGCCGTTGCGCGAAGCGCAGCGTCGGCGCGAGCCGGCCGGTGCCGGTGACCCGGCGGTACGTCTGCGGGTTACCCGCCTTGACGTCGAGCAGCACCAGGTCGGTGGCGTCCAGCAGCGCGTCGTCGGCGCGGACGCCGAGGAAGCCGGACGTGTCCAGCGCGGTGTGCAGGCCGAGGTCGTCGTGGCAGCGGCGCAGCAGTTCCCGAGTGAACGCCGGTTGCAGCAGCGGCTCCCCGCCGCTCACAGTGACGCCGCCGCCCGCCACCTGGATGAACCGGCGGTAGCGGGTGGCGAGCGTGACCATCTCGTCCACCGTGCGGCGGCGGCCGCTGCGGCCGTACCAGGTGTCGGGGCTGTGGCAGTAGCGGCAGCGCAGCGGGCAGCCCGCCAGGAACACGACGAACCGGGTGCCCGGCCCGTCCACCCCGACCGAGGTGTCCCACGAGTGCACCGCGCCGGTGACGGCACCCGGCGCCGCCGGAGTCACCTCCGGCGGCGCGGGCGGGCGGCCGGTCACAGCGACCCGTGGAAGGTCCGCGACACCACGTCGCGCTGCTGTTCCGGCGTGAGCCGGACGAAGTTCACCGCGTACCCGGAGACCCGGACGGTGAGCTGCGGGTACCGCTCCGGGTGCGCCATCGCGTCCAGCAGCGTGGCCCGGTCCAGCACGTTGACGTTGAGGTGGAACCCGCCGGCGTCGGCGTAGCCGTCGAGCACCCCGGCCAGGTTCGTGATCCGCTCGTCGCGGGTGTGGCCCAGGCCGTCCGGCGTGACGGTGCCGGTCAGCGAGATGCCGTCGCGGGCCGCGTCGTACGGCAGCTTCGCCACCGACAGCGCCGAGGCGACCAGGCCGTGCGTGTCCCGCCCGTTCATCGGGTTCGCCCCGGGCGCGAACGGCTCACCGGCGCGCCGGCCGTCCGGCGTGTTGCCGGTGTGCTTGCCGTACACCACGTTCGAGGTGATGGTGAGCACCGACATGGTCAGCTCCGCGTCACGGTACGTGCGCTGCCGGCGCAGCTTCTCCGCGAACGTCTCGACCAGCCACACCGCGATCTCGTCGGCCCGGTCGTCGTCGTTGCCGTAGGTCGGGAACTCGCCCTCGACGGCGAAGTCGACGGCCAGGCCGGTGGCGTCGCGCAGCACCTTCACCCGGCCGTACCGGATGGCCGCCAGGCTGTCCACGGCGACCGACAGGCCGGCGATGCCGGTGGCCATGAACCGGCGCACCGGGTGGTCGTGCAGCGCCATCTCCAGCCGCTCGTACGCGTACCTGTCGTGCTGGTGGTGGATCACGTTCAGCGCGTCCACGTACGTCTCGGCGAGCCAGTCCAGCGTCCGGTCGTACGCGGCCAGCACCTCGTCGTAGTCGAGCGTCTCGCCGCCCACCGGCGCGGCCGGCGGGGCCACCTGCGTGCCGGTCAGCTCGTCCCGGCCGCCGTTGATCGCGTACAGCAGCGCCTTCGCCAGGTTCGCCCGGGCGCCGAAGAACTGCATGTCCCGGCCGACCCGCATGGCCGACACGCAGCAGGCGATAGCGGTGTCGTCGTCGAACGCCGGGCGGATCAGCTCGTCGTTCTCGTACTGGATGGCGCTGGTGTCCAGCGACACCTGGGCGCAGAACCGCTTGAACCCCTCGGGCAGCCGCGGCGACCAGAGCACCGTCAGGTTCGGCTCCGGCGCCGGGCCGAGGTTGTAGAGCGTCTGGAGGTAGCGGAACGCGGTGCGGGTGACCAGCGGCCGTCCGTCCGCCCCCATCCCGCCGAGCGACTCGGTGACCCAGGTCGGGTCGCCGGAGAACAGCTGGTCGTACTCGGGGGTGCGCAGGAAGCGGATGATCCGCAGCTTGATCACGAAATCGTCGATCAGCTCCTGCGCGCCGCTCTCGTCCAGCCGCCCCTCGGCGATGTCCCGCCGCAGGTACGCGTCGACGAACCCGGCGGTGCGCCCGAGCGACATCGCGGCGCCGTTCTGCTCCTTCGTGGCCGCCAGGTAGGCGAAGTAGAGCCACTGGATCGCCTGCGCGCCGGTGGCGGCCGGGCGGGAGATGTCGAAGCCGTACGAGGCGGCCATCTCCCGCAGCTCACCGAGCGCGCGGATCTGCTCGGCCAGTTCCTCCCGGTCGCGGATCACGTCGTCGGTGCTGCGCCGCTCGTCCAGCGCCGCCTTGAGCGCGCGGCGCTCCTCGACCAGCCGGTCCACGCCGTACAGCGCCACCCGGCGGTAGTCGCCGATGATCCGCCCGCGCCCGTACGCGTCGGGCAGCCCGGTGATGACGTGCGAGCGCCGCGCGGCCAGCACGTTCTCCGGGTACGCGTCGAAGACCGCGTCGTTGTGCGTGCGGCGGTACCGGGTGAAGATCTCGTGCACGCGCGGGTCCGGTTCGCGCCCGTACGCCCGCAGCGCCGTCTCCACCATCCGCAGCCCGCCGGCCGGCATGATCGCCCGCCGCAGCGGCGCGTCGGTCTGCAACCCGACGATCAGCTCCCGCTCCCGGTCGATGTACCCGGGTGCGTGCGAGGTGATCGTCGACGGGGTGGCCGCGTCGACGTCGTACACGCCGCGCCGCCGCTCCTCGCCGAACATCTCCCGCAGCCGGTCCCACACGGCGAGCGTGCGCGGCGTCGGCCCGGCGAGGAACGACGCGTCCCCGGTGTACGGCTCGTGGTTGTGGCGGACGAAGTCGGCCACGTCGATCGTCTCCTGCCACGCTCCGGCGTGGAATCCGCGCCAGGGGGCCAGGGGTTCGGTGGCGGTCATGTCGGTCCCTCTCCGGGCGTCGGCGGTGGCCCGGTCCCCGTGGGGTGCGGGGACCGGGGCGGGGGTCAGGGCTGGAGCACGAGCCGGGCGGCGACCCGGCCGGCGAGGACGTCGTCCACCGCGTCGTTGATGTCGTCCAGCTTGCGGGTCTCGTAGACGACCCGGGTACGGCCGGCGGCGTGCAGCGCGAAGACCTCGGCCAGGTCGGCGCGGGTGCCGACGATCGAGCCGAGCACCGTGATGCCCTTGAGCACCGTCTCGAAGACGGGCAGGGTGATCGCGTTGTCGGCGGGCAGGGACACCAGCACCAGCCGGCCGCCGCGCCGCAGCGAGCGGTGGGCCTGCTCGATCACCCGAGGGCTGGCCGCGAGCACGATCGCCACGTCCACGCCGCCCAGCGCGGTGATCCGCTCGACCGGGTCGGTGGTGGCGGCGTCGACGGTGTGCGCGACCCCCAGCGAGGTGGCCAGTTCCAGCTTCTCGGCGGTCACGTCCACCGCCACCGTCTCGGCGCCGAAGATCTGCGCGTACTGCTGGGCGAGGTGACCCAGGCCGCCGATGCCGAAGATCGCGACCCGCTCGCCCGGCCGCACCCCGGCGACCTTGACGGCCTTGTACGTGGTGACGCCCGCGCAGGTCAGCGGCGCGGCCTCGAACGGGTCCACGGCGTCGGGCACGCGTACCGCGTAGCGGGCCGAGGCCACCGCGTACTCGGCGTGCGCGCCGTCGATGCTGTAGCCGGTGTTGCGCTGCGACTCGCACAGCGTCTCCCAGCCGGTCACGCAGTACGCGCAGGTGCCGCAGGCCCAGCCGAGCCAGGGCAGCGCGACGCGGTCGCCGACGGCGTGCTCGGTGACGCCGGGGCCGACCCGCTCGACCAGGCCGACGCCCTCGTGTCCGGGGACGAACGGCGGGGTGGGCTTCACCGGCCACTCGCCGCGGGCGGCGTGGATGTCGGTGTGGCAGAGTCCGCTGGCTTCGATGCGGACCAGGATCTCGCCCGGGCCGACCTCCGGCACGGGACGCTCGGTGATCTCCATCGGACGGTCGAACGCGGTGACGACACTGGCGCGCATCGGGGGCCTCCTTCTCTCGTTCTCCCCCTCAGCGTCGTCCGTCCGGGAGCGTCCCGGCAGGGGCGCAGGACCGCGGTGACCCGGGACCAACGGCCCCTCCCGTGCGGCCCGGGGAACGGCGGTACGGCCGCCGGTGACGTACCGGCGGCCGTACCCCTGGGGTGCTCAGCGGTCGACGACCAGGCGGCGGGCCCGCAGCAGGCGCGCCCACCAGGGCCTGTGGTCCGGGCGCAGCCGCGGCGCCGGCACGCCGCGCAGGCTGACCCATCCGCCCGGCCCCATGGTGACGGCGCCGACCGACGGCGGGCGGCGCCGCGACCAGACCGCCACGGCGGCGGTGAGCGCGGCGACCGCGAACGCGCCGGTGGCGGCGGCGACCAACTGGTCGGGTTCGACCACACGCCGGTAGCGGACCCGGCCGCCGGCCGCGACGAACACGCCGACCGGGCGGCCGTCGCGGTTCACCGGCACCAGCGCGGCGTCCCCGGGCAGTTCCAGCACCGGGCCGACCGGCCCAGTCGGCGTCGCGGCCGGGGTGGGGACCGGCGTCGCGGCCGGTGGCGGCGCGGGCCGGGGGAGCGGCGTGACAGCCGGTCCGGTCGGGTTGAAGATGGCGGTCATGGTGCTGCCCTCCTAGCGGGAGTCGGACTTCTCGGTGCGGGCCTCGACAGCGGCCCGGCCGGCGGCCAGCCGCGCCACCGGCACCCGGTACGGCGAGCAGGAGACGTAGTCGAGCCCGGCGTCGGCGAAGAACCCGATCGACTCCGGGTCGCCACCGTGCTCACCGCAGACGCCGACGGTCAGGTCCGGCCGGGCCGCCCGCCCCTCGGCGACGGCGAGGCGGACCAGCCGGCCCACGCCGGTGGCGTCGATGCTCTCGAACGGCGACACCGGGAAGATCCCCCGCTCCAGGTACGTGGAGAAGAACGCCCCCTCCACGTCGTCCCGGGAGAACGCCCAGGTCATCTGCGTCAGGTCGTTGGTGCCGAAGGAGAAGAAGTGCGCCTCGGCGGCGATGTCCCCGGCGGTCAGCGCCGCCCGGGGCGTCTCGATCATGGTGCCGACCGGGATGGCCGGTGCATCAGGCACCTCGGCCAGCACCCGCCGAGCCTCGTCCGCCACCGCGACGAGTTCCCGCACGTCACCGACAAGCGGCACCATGATCTCCGGGCGTGGGTCACCGCCGGCCCGGACCCGCTGCGCGGCCGCCTCGGCCAGCGCCCGCACCTGCATCGCGAACAGGCCCGGCACCACCAGTCCGAGCCGTACGCCGCGCAGCCCCAGCATCGGGTTCGTCTCGTGCATCCGGCGCACCGCCGCCAGCAGCACGCCGTCGTGGCCCGGTTCCTCGCCGCGTGCCTGCGCGCCCGCCACCCGGGCGGTCAGCTCGGCGAGCGGAGGCAGGAACTCGTGCAGCGGCGGGTCGAGGAGCCGGACGGTGACCGGCAGCCCGTCCATCGCGGTGAGCAGCCCGAGGAAGTCGGCCCGCTGCAACGGCAGCAGCTCGTCCAGCGCCGCGCCGACCTCGGCCGGGCCCTCGGCCAGGATCAGCCGCTCGACCAGTTCCCGGCGCTCGCCGAGGAACATGTGCTCGGTGCGGCACAGCCCGATCCCGGCGGCGCCGAGTTCACGGGCCCGGCGGGCGTCGTCGGGCGTGTCCGCGTTGGCGCGGACGCCGAGCGTGCGCACCGCGTCGGCGTGCCCGAGCAGCCGGTGCACGGCGGCGACCAGCGGGTCCGCCTCCGGCCGCAGCTCACCGGTCAGGTAGCGGGCCACCGGCGACGGCTGCACCGGCACCTCGCCGAGCCAGATCCGCCCGCTGGTGCCGTCGATCGAGATCACGTCGCCGGCGCGCACCACCTGCTCGCCGACGGTGAACTCGCCGCGCTCGACGTCGATGCCCAGCGCCTCGGCCCCGCACACGCAGGTCCGGCCCATGCCCCGGGCCACCACCGCCGCGTGTGAGGTCTTCCCGCCGCGCGAGGTGAGCACCCCGGTCGCGGCGATCATGCCGGGCAGGTCGTCCGGGTTGGTCTCCGGGCGGACCAGGATCACCGGTCCGTCGGCCGCCGCCGCGGCGGCCGAGTCGAACACCACCCGCCCGACCGCGGCGCCGGGCGAGGCGCCGACGCCGACCGCGAGCGGCTCGGGCGCGCCGGCGGCGTCGAAGGCCGGGAACATCAGCTGGGCGAGCTGCGCCCCGCTGACCCGGGTGAGCGCCTCGTCCGCGGTGATCAGGCCCTCCTCGGCCAGCTGCGCGGCGATCACGAACGCCGCCGCCGCGGTGCGCTTGCCGACCCGGGTCTGCAGCATCCACAGCCGGCCGCGCTCGATGGTGAACTCGACGTCGCACAGGTCGCGGTAGTGCCGCTCCAGCGTCGCCATGATCTCCCGCAGCCGGTGGAAGCTCGCCGGGTCC
Source organism: Micromonospora sp. SYSU B005 (assembly GCF_055362685.1). Lineage (NCBI taxonomy): Bacteria > Bacillati > Actinomycetota > Actinomycetes > Micromonosporales > Micromonosporaceae > Micromonospora > Micromonospora sp. SYSU B005. The sequence goes on from NZ_JAXCFU010000027.1 coordinate 22,005, forward strand.
AGCCGCTCCAGCTCGGTCAGCGGCACCGTGTTGCGGATGCCCGCCACCACGTCCTCACCCTGCGCGTCGGTCAGGTAGTCGCCGTACACGCCGGGGGCGCCGGTGGCCGGGTCGCGGGTGAACGCCACACCGGTGCCGGAGTCCGGGCCGAGGTTGCCGAACACCATCGCCATCACGTTGACGGCGGTGCCCAGGTCGTCCGGGATGCGCTCCTGCCGCCGGTAGATCCGGGCCCGCTCCGAGTGCCAGGACTCGAACACCGCGCGCACGGCCAGGAACAGCTGCTCGTGCGGGGCCTGCGGGAAGTCGTGCCCGACGTGCCGGACGAAGATCTTCTTGTACGTCTCGACCAGGTCGCGCAACTGCCCGGCGCCCGGCCCGTCCGGCCCGGCGGTGGCGCGCAGCGCGGCCAGCTCGTGCTCGAACTCGTCGGCCGGGATGCCGTGCACGGTCCGGCCGAACATCTGGATCAGCCGCCGGTACGAGTCCCAGGCGAACCGCTCGTCACCGGTGCGGGCGGCCAGCCCGGCCACCGTGGTGTCGTTGAGCCCAATGTCGAGGATCGTCTCCATCATCCCCGGCATCGAGTACCGCCCGCCGGAGCGGACCGCCAGCAGCAGCGGGTCACTCGGGTCGCCCAGCCACCGGTCCAGCCGCGCCTCCACCTCCCGCAGATGCGCGTTGATCTCCTCGTACAGGCCGTCCGGCGGCGCGCCGGTGGCCAGGTACGCCCGGCACGCGTCGGTGGTCACGGTGAACCCGGGCGGCACCGGCAACCCGAGCCGGGTCATCTCGGCGAGGTTCGCGCCCTTGCCGCCGAGCAGGTCGGCCCGGCTGCGGTCACCCTCGATGAAGTCGTAGACGTACTTCGACATGGTCCGGCCTCCTCGACTGCGTCGTTCCACCTCCTTGGTAGCCGGGACGGACGGCGGCGCGGCAGGGCCGGACGGGACACACACCGGGCCGGAGGTCCCGAGAGTGTCGGTGGGTGCCCGTATCGTTCCGGCCGTGACGAACGAGGTGCTGCTCCGCCCGGTGCGCGACGACGACCTGCCCGCCTTCTTCGCCCACGAGCAGGACCCGCAGGCGAACTGGATGGCCGCGTTCGGCCCGAAGGACCCGTCCGACCGGGCCGCGTTCGACGCGCACTGGGCGCGCATCCGCGCCGACGAGCGGATCGTCAACCGCGCCGTCACCGTCGACGGCCGGCTGGTCGGGCGGGTCGCCGCGTTCCCGGTCGGCGAGCAGACCGAGGTCAGCTACTGGATCGACGCGGCGCACTGGGGGCGCGGCCACGCCACCGCCGCGCTGCGCGCGCTGCTGCGCGAGGTGCCGCACCGGCCACTGCACGCCCGCGCCGCGAAGGACAACGCCGCCTCGCTCGCGGTGCTGCGCAAGTGCGGCTTCGTCGTGGTCGGCGAGGACTCCGGGTACGCCCCGTCGCGCGGCACCGAGGTCGAGGAGTACGTGCTGGAGCTGCCCGCCGAGGGGTCTGACCAGGCAGACCGCTAGTCTCCCCGGGTGAACTGGCTGGAACTCGTCGGCTGGGCCGGCTCCGCGCTGCTGGTCTGGTCCCTGCTGCAGACCCGGATCCTGCGGCTGCGCGCGCTCAACCTGGTCGGCTGCCTCATCCTGATCGGCTACAACACCGCGGTGCAGGTCTGGCCGATGGTCGGGCTGAACGTGGTGCTCGCCGTGATCAACGTGTGGTACCTGCGCAAACTGCTGGCCACCCGGCACGACGAGCAGACCTACCAGGTGGTCGAGGTGGGCACCGGCGACGCCTTCCTGGCGCACACGCTGCGGGTGCACGCCGCCGACATCGCCCGGTTCAACCCCGGCTTCCACTGGGACCCGGCCGCCGCCGACCGCTCGGCGTTCCTGGTGGTACGCGCCGACGAGGTGGTCGGCGTGATGCTCTCGCACGCCGAACCGGGCGGCGTGGCCCAGGTCGACCTGGACTACGTGACCCCGCCGTTCCGCGACTTCACCCCGGGGGAGTTCGTCTACCGGCGCAGCCGGCTGTTCACCGACCGGGGTTTCCGCCGGGTGGTCAGCCCGCCCGGCATGATCGCCCCCTACTACCACCGGCTCGGGTTCCGCCCCGAGGGCGGCGCGTACGTGCTCGACCTGCCGGTCCCCGCCACGCACGGGTGAAAGCGGGCACCGCCGCCCGACGCTCAGTGATCGCACAGGATTCAGGCGCGGGCCCGCGGGGCAACAGAGGGCCACGCCGACCGGATCTACCGGCCGGCGAGTCGGCCATCGGCCGACCCGGATCGGGCCGAGGGAGATAACCGGTCGTGCAGAGCTACTGGAGCCAGCTTGCCCTGGTCGGTGTGCTGGTGATCCTCAACGCGGTGTTCGCCGGCAGCGAGATGGCATTGGTGTCCCTGCGCGACAGCCAGGTGCAGCGGCTGGAGCGCAGCAGCCGCGGCGGACGGACCCTCGCCCGTCTCGCGAAGGACCCGAACCGGTTCCTGGCCACGATCCAGATCGGCATCACGCTCGCCGGGTTCCTGGCCTCCGCCGCCGCCGCGGTGTCCCTGGCCCGGCCGCTCGTCCCGCTGCTGGGCGTCTTCGGCAACGCCGCCGAGACCGTCGCCATCGTCGCTGTCACGCTGGTGCTCACATTCGTCACGCTCGTCTTCGGTGAGCTGGCCCCGAAGCGGATCGCCATGCAGTCGGCCGAGCGGTGGGCGCTGCTGGTGGCCCGCCCGCTGGACGTGCTGTCCAGCATCACCCGGCCCGCCGTCTGGCTGCTGGGCGCCACCACCGACCTGGTGGTACGCCTGTTCGGTCTGGACCCGAAGGCCGAGCCGGACGAGATCGGCCCGGACGAACTGCGCGACATCGTGGCCGGCAACCACGGCTTCACCAAGGAACAGCGCACGATCATCGCCGGCGCGGTGGAGATCGCCGACCGGCAGTTGCGGGCGGTGCTCGTACCCCGGTTGCAGGTCTTCACGCTCGACAGCGGCACCACCGCGGAGGCCGCGCGGCTCGTCCTGGCGGCGACCGGCCACTCCCGGGCGCCGGTGGTCCGCCACGGCGGCCTGGACGAGGCGGTGGGCGTGATCCACCTGCGGGACCTGGTCGGCGTCTCCGACGACCGGCCGGTCGACGAGATCGCCCGCCCGCCGATGCTGCTGCCCGACTCGCTGCCCGTGGTCGACGCGCTGCGCCAGTTCAAGGCCGAGCGCCAGCACATCGCGCTCGTTGTCGACGAGCGCGGCGCGGTCGACGGGATCGTGACGCTGGAGGACATCCTTGAGGAGATCGTCGGCGAGATCTACGACGAGACCGACCGGGACCTGCGCGCCGTGCGCACCGAGGCCGACGGCACGCTGGTGCTGCCCGGCACGTTCCCGGTGCACGACCTGACCGACCTCGGCGTGGAGCTGCCGAACCGGCCGGCCGGCGACTACACCACAGTCGCCGGGCTGGTGCTGATCTGCCTCGGGCACATCCCGACGGTGGCGGGGGAGCAGGTCACCGTGGACGGCTGGGAGCTGTCCGTGGCCGGCGTCGACCAGCGGGCCATCACCGAGGTGCACGTGCGCCGCCACCGCCGCGGCGAGCACTCGGCGGACGACGACGCGGCGACCGGCAGCCCGGACGACGACGCGGCCGACCCGGCCGACGCCCCCGAACTCGACGACGCCCGCCGCTGACCGGCACCGGGTCTCCCGGTGCCCGGCTCAGCGGTGCCCGGCGGGCGGGCCGAACGGGAAACCCGGCACCGGCGGAAGCAGCTGCACCGCGTCGGCGGGCAGCTGACGGGTGCTCCGCCCGACCAGCCGGGCCACCACCCGCAGCAGCCACGGCCCCGACGGGTGCAGCTCCGGGCCGATCAGCCGGCTGATCACCCGGGTCCACCAGTGCCCGGCGACGATCACGTCGGTGATCCGCAGCCGGTCCGGCGGCCACCCGCCGCGCACCACCACGTCCACCACCCGGCCCAGCCGCCGTCCGTGCAGGTCGTACGCGGTGCGGCCGAGCAGCTCACCCGCTCGCACGGCCGGACCCCGGGATGCGCTCGATCAGGTGCCGGCGCAGCCACTCCTCCACCGGTGACGGCGGCAGGTCCACCGCCGGGCAGCGCAACCGCACCGCGCTGTCCACCCGGGCGACCTGCGACAGCGGTACGCGCAACGGCGGCACCGGCGGGTCGTCGGTGAACCGGTCCGCCACCGCCACCAGCAGCCGCCCGACCCGCCCGCCGATCCGCTGCCCGAGCGCGCCCTGCCCGGTGAGCAGGCAGTCCACGTACGGATAGCCCGCGTCGTCCACGGCGAACGCGATGTCGTCGACCCGCCCGACCAGCCGCCCGTCCACGTCGACGATCTGCCGGTCGAGCAGCCGCTTGGCGAGCTGAACCCTCATCGCCCCATCCCCGTCATGATCGCCAGTGGGATCGCCGCCACCGACGCCGCGACGATGAGCAGCAGGAACACCGCGCCGAGCAGGTTCATCCACCGCCCGTTGACCCGGTCGCCGAGGTACCCGCGGTCGTTGGCGACCACCAGGATCGGCAGGTACGTCAGCGGCAGCACCACAGCGCTCAGCACCAGCATGTACTCGGTCAGCCGCACCGGGTCCACCGTCGTCATCAGCATCACCACACCGAGCAGCAGACCGACGAGCAGCACGCTGTGGAACCGGGCCGCCTCCCGCGGGCGGACCCGCTTGCCCCACTGCCACCCGAAGTACTGCGCCGCCGCGTACGCCGCCGACAGTCCCGTCTCCAGCGCCGCCCCGAACGTCACCGCGAAGAACGCCAGCACCGCGGCGGCCAGGCCGGCGCCGCCGAGCGCCGTCGCCACCGGCCGCGCCACCTCGTCGAGCGTACTGAGCGACGCCTCCGACGGGTGGTAGGCCACCGTCGCCACGGCGACCAGCGACAACGCCAGGAACCCGCCCACCGGGAAGCCGATCAGCACGTTCGAGCGGGCCCGCGCCAGGTCCGCCGCGCCCCATCGCTCCTCGACGCCGCCGGAGGAGAAGAAGAACACCTCGTACGGGCTCACAGTCGAGGCGAACAACGCCACCGCCACGAACCAGTACAGCGGCCAGCCGTGCCCGGACGCGCTGACCTGCCACACGCCCTGCCCGAGTTGCGGCCAGTCGGTCGGCAGCGCCACCAGCGCGACCGCGAACACCAGCAGCGCCAGCCCGGCCAGGCCGAAGATCCGTTCCATCAGCTCGAACCGCAACCGCCACAGCACCAGCCAGACCGCCAGCGCGGCGAGCGGCACCCAGAACAGGTGGCTCAGCCGGGTCGCCAGTTGCAGCGCCAGCGCCACCCCGCCCAGCTCCGCGGCGAGCGTGACCACAGTGACCAGCCACGACGCGACCAGGTTCAGCAGCGCCACGCGCGGCCCGAGCCGCTCCCGGACCAGGTCGAAAACCGCCCGTCCGCTCACCGCCGCGATCCGGCCGGCCATTTCCGCGTACGCGCAGATGCCGACCACGCCGACCAGCAGCACCCAGGTGTGGGCCATACCGAACAGCGCACCGGCCTGACTGGCCGCCACCAGGTCACCGATGTCGACGAAGCCGCCGACGGCCGACAGCACGCCGAGTGTGGCGGCGAACAGCTTCCTCACGTCGGGTCGGGAGCGGACGATCTCACCGAGGCGACGATATCGGCGTCAGTGCCCGGTTTTGGGCGAATGCGTCAGGAGGCGGTCAGGTTCTGTAGCCGTACCTGACCGCGCGCCACCAGCCGGCTGTCGGCGTCGGTGATCTCCACGAGCCAGAGCTGCTGGCTGCGGCCCCGGTGCACCGGCGTGCCGACAGCGGTCAGCTCGCCGTCGCGCACCGCGCGCAGGAAGTCGGTCTGGTTCGACACCCCGACGACGTTGCCCTTGTCGCCCAGCCAGAGCGCGCCGCCGATGCTCGCCGCCGTCTCCACCACCGAGCAGTAGACGCCGCCGTGCTGGATCCCGTACGGCTGGTGCAGCTCCGGGCGCACCTTCCAGCGGATCACCACCCGGTCCCCGCTGACCTCGTCGAACGTCAGGCCCAGCAGGGCCACGAAGCCACCGGTCAGGTTCGGCATGTCCACCGCGGTTCCTCCTCGCGTTCGACGGCGCCGCCAGCCTAGTCGGCCGTACCTCGGCAAACCCGGTACGGGCCGGGCCCGGTGATGGGGGAGAATCGGTGACCGTGACCGACAGCAACCTCCCGCAGGGGCGGGACTCCCTGACCGACGACCTGCTGTGGCGGGGCCTGATCCAGGACTCGACCGGCCTCGACGAACTGCGCGAGCTGCTCGACGGCGGGAGCACCACCTTCTACGTGGGCTTCGACCCCACCGCGCCGAGCCTGCACATCGGCAACCTGATGCAGGTTGTCATGGCCCGCCGGCTCCAGCAGGCCGGGCACCGTCCGCTGCTGCTCGTCGGTGGCGCCACCGGGCAGATCGGCGACCCGAAGGAGAGCGCGGAGCGGACGCTGAACCCGCCCGAGGTGATCGCCGGCTGGGTCGAGCGCATCCGCGAGCAGCTCTCGCCGTTCGTCACGTACACCGGGGAGAACGCGGCGCAACTCGTCAACAACCTGGACTGGACCGGCGAGATGTCGGTGGTCGAGTTCCTCCGGGACGTCGGCAAGCACTTCCCGGTGAACAAGATGCTCGCCCGCGAGGTGGTCAAGGCGCGGCTGGAGACGGGCATCAGCTACACCGAGTTCAGCTACCAGCTCCTCCAGGCGAACGACTACTTCGAGCTGCACCGCCGGCACGGCTGCCGGCTCCAGTACGGCGGCTCCGACCAGTGGGGCAACATCACCGCCGGGGTGGACTACATCCGGCGGCGCGGCGCCGGGCCGGTGGAGGCGTTCACCACGCCGCTGGTGACCAAGGCCGACGGCACCAAGTTCGGCAAGAGCGAGACCGGCACGGTCTGGCTCGACCCGCAGATGACCAGCCCGTACGCGTTCTACCAGTTCTGGGTCAACGCCGACGACCGCGACGTCAGCCGCTACCTGCGGTACTTCAGCTTCCGCTCCCGTGAGGAGCTGGAGGAGCTGGAGAAGGCGACAGCGGAACGCCCGCAGGCGCGCCTGGCCCAGCGGGCGCTCGCCGAGGAGCTCACCACGCTGGTGCACGGTGAGCGGGAGATGGCCCAGGCGGTGGCCGCGAGCCAGGCGCTGTTCGGGCGCGGCTCGCTCGACGAGCTGGCCCCGGAGACGCTGCGCGCCGCGCTGACCGAGGCCGGCCTGGTGCACCTCGACGAGCTGCCGGACGTGGCCGGCCTGCTCAAGGAGTCGGGCCTGGTGCCGAGCATGAAGGAGGCACGGCGGGTCATCGCCGAAGGCGGCGCGTACGTCAACAACACGCGTATCTCCGAGGTGGACGCCACCGTGTCGGCGGACGACCTGCTGCACGGCCGCTACCTCGTACTGCGCCGGGGCAAGCGCTCGTTCGCGGGCGTCGAGCTGCGCGGATAGCTGCCTGTCGACTGTGTGACGCGGGACGCGCCCAGCGGATTTGACGATCACTCCGCTGGGCGCGTAACTTTCTCTCTGCCAGCGCGGAACGGACGAAACAGGGCGAAAGACCTGGAAGGCCGGAGCGCAGGACCTGAGAACCGGGTGGTGCCCCGGATTCGCCGGGAGGCGGATTTGGCGAGGCGGAACCGACCGGGTAAGGTTGTCGGCCGGTAGGGAAACGGACGAGCCAGCGGGAAACCGCGGGCGGCCGGCCTACCGAATTCCTCGGAACGACCGGCGGAAGCCGGTTGAATCGGGGTGCCCGGTAAAAGGGTGATGCGCGAAAAACCGGTGGACACCGATTTGACGCCGCAGAAACCACCGGGTAACGTAGTAGAAGTGCCCGGCGCGCGAGCGGCGGGCGAGCGAACGAAATGCCCCGGTCGGGGTTCCACGGTGTGGGGCTTCTGGTTGGTGTGTGGTTGTTCTTTGAGAACTCAACAGGGTGCTTGTAAAGCCAGTGCCAATTGTTTTATACCCCGGACTGGTCAGGCTTTTGTCTGGCTGGTTGGGATTCCTTTGGCAACACTTTTGTTGTCAGGATGCTGTTCGACAAAGATTTTTGTTGGAGAGTTTGATCCTGGCTCAGGACGAA
>NZ_JAXCFU010000028.1:0-28286 GCF_055362685.1 Micromonospora sp. SYSU B005
CATCGCGTTCTGCGACGCCGAAGCCATCTGCGACCAGTTCGAGAACAGACCGAAGTTCATCGACCCCCACGACGACCCGGTGTCGTGCGTCGTGGCGTAGACCAGGTGCTGCCCGTTGTACGGCACCACCGTGAAGTCCTTCAACGACACCCAGCCCGAGCGCGGCTGCGCCAACGCACCCGTCGAGGACCACCGGTACGACGACGGCAGGTTGCACGTGCCACCCGGAGGCGGCGTCGTCGGAGGCGGCGTGGTGGGGTTACCGCCGCCACCGTCCACCCGGACGAGCTGCCACTGCTGGTTGGCGCCGTTCCAGTCGTCGTACTGGACGATGTTTCCGCCGTCGGCGGTCGAGGCGCCCTGCACCTCCACCACCTTGTTGCTGTTGCGGTTGATCAGCCGGACGTAGCCGCTGTCGGAGTCGGCCAGCCGGAACTGCTGATTGGTCCCGTTGAGGTCGGAGTACTGCACGATGCTGCCGCCGTTGGCGGTCGACCAGTTGTAGACGTCGAGCACCTTGCCGGACAGCCGTGACTTCAGCCGGTAGTAGCCGCCGCCGGAGTCGACGAACTGCCACTGCTGCTGGTTGCCGTTGTTGCGGGACCACTGCACGATCCGCGCGCCGTCGTTCGTGGCCAGGTTGTAGACGTCGAGCGCCTTGCCGCTGTTGCGGTTGACCAGGACGTACCAGGCGTTCGTGTCGACGCTCGCGGCGGCGGCGGGCGCGGACACGGCAGCCACCGCGGCGGCGCCGACGAGTACCGCGGTCGCGCCGGACGCGACGACTCGCGGCAGCCATCCGCGCCGTCGCGGCGGCGACACCGTCGATGGGGACCTACCGAATGCAAACATGTTCCTCCCTCTGATCACATGTTGTGAGCGCTAACAATTCGTCGTAGCGCACTGATCCCACACCCGGCCTGCCACGCGGCTATCCGCGCCCGCCCGGTGGGCCATCGATGCCGCCGCCCCGTGCCATCGACTGTGAGCGATAACACGTCGTTCGTCAAGTCGTAACAGTCGATGGACCGGCGAGCGCGCCGTCGGGGGACCATGTCAGCTTCTCGACCCAGCACTACCGCTGCCCGCACCGCGGCCCGACAGTGCACACGGCTGGAGGGGGTGGGGGAAGTGGGGCAGCCGACGAACGAATCCGTCATGATCCGGGACTGGTTCAGCGTGCCGCGGGTGTCCGCCGAGGACCGGGCCGCGGTCTTCGGCGCACGTACCCAGGACCCACGGGTGGAGTTCGTCGCGCTGACCGTCAAGTACTGGATGGACGCGCACGCCACACGCTCGATGACCCGCGAGCGCGTGCTGGCCGCGATGACCGGCCGTATCACCCCGGAGAACGTGTGGGACCTGGTCTCGATGCTCGCGCGACTGCGACTGGCCGAGGCGTTCTTCGACCTGGCCGCCTCCGACGTCGACTCCGACGGCACGTTCCGTCGCTACCTGCTCGGCCTCGATCCCGCACTGCTCGACGCGATGCGGCACTACGCGGCCTGGAACGGGATCAACCCGAAGCTGTTCCTGGACGGGTTCGCCGTCGGCGTCGGGGAATCAGTCGCGACGGTGGTGGTCGACCTCGGCAAGCTCGTGCAGTTGATCGGCCGCCTCCAGCAGGAGCAGTTCACCACGCTCATCGTGCTCACAGTCGACCCCCGCGCCGGTGTCCAGCGCCTCGCCGACCAGGCCACTGTCGTACGCCAGGCGCTGGCCGGCATCGTCGCCGCGCTGGACCCGACGACGGTTCCGGAACGGCTGCTGGCCCTGTGGCGCGGCTGGGCGGCCGAGTTCGCCCGGCACCTGGACGACCTCGACCCGTTCGCCGCCGGCCGCCTGCTCGGCCGCGTCGCCGGCGACCTCTACCAGGTGCTCACCGGTCTGGTGCATCTCGCCCGGCTGCTCGGCGGCGTCGCGGTCCGCGCCGCCGTCCGGTACGTGCCGCTGCTGCTCGCGGGCGCCCGGGAGGCGCGCCTGCTGACCGCCCGGACGGCCGCGCTGCTGGTGGCGATCGGCCGGGCGGCGATCCTCGCCGCGCCCCAGGTGGGCCTCGCGATGCTGCGGACGCTCTTCCCCCCGAAGGTGCTCGACGCGCTGTTCCGGCAGGGCCGGGTGCTGCTCGCCGACGCCGAACTCACACTGACCCTGTTCAACCAGGCGGCGCACGCCGAGGCGTTCGCCGGCGCCGGGGCGGGCACCCGGCTCGGCGCGCTGGTGAGCCTCGACGGCCGGCCCGTGCTGATGGCGAGCATGTCGGAGACCGTGTCGTCGGCCGGCCGGGCGGCGACACGGGCCGAGCTGAACGAGGCGCTGGACGAGATCATCAAACGGGTCGAGGACCTGCGCGAGTTGAAGCCGCCGAAGACACCCCGGGACATCCAGGCCGCCGTCGTGCGCGCGGCCATCGCCCGGCAACTGGAGCAGCGACTGACCACCGCGTTCAACAGGGCGCTCCAGACCGTCGCGTACGAGGAGTTCCGCGCGTTGCGCAAGGCCGGGCAGGCGCAACCGTGGCGGCTCGGCCAGCAGGTGCACCGGCGGATGGCGGCCGAGGTCGCGCAGCTCGTCGGCCGGTCACCGGGCCTGGAGGCGTTCGCGGAGAAGTCGCTGGCGACGGTGGTCGAGGCGGTCCGCGCGGCCCACCCGGAGCTGGCGCCCGCGCTGCGCGGCTCCGAGGCGGTGCTGCGCCAGACGGTCGCCCAGATGCTGCTCGGCCACCCGGACCGGGACCTGCTGCTGCGCCTCGTCGGGTTCACCGGAAACCCGGCCGCGACCGGCGCGGAGAAGGCGCTCGCCACCCACCTCGCCGAACGGTTCCGGTGGAAGGCGTCCACCACTGTCGGTGACCTCCGCTCCGACCTGCTGCTCGTCGACCCCGAGGCGGCCCGCGTCACGAACGTCGACTGGACGTCCTCGACGAAGCTGGAGCGCTTCGAGAAGACCTGGGGGACCGTCGCCGACGACCTCGGGGAGACGTTCGACGGCCGCTGGGAGGCCATCGCGGAGGCGTACCAGCGAGCCGCCAAGGGCGGGGTGCCGGCCGAGGTCGTCGCCGGCCTCGACGAGCTGACCGCGCACGCCGTACGCGAGACGGTCGTCCGACAGGCCGCCCTCAGCCAGTTGTTCCCCGGGTTCTTCGTCACCTCGCACGAGATGGCGTACCGGGGCCTGCAAACCCTGTTCACACTGCCGCTGTAGAGGAGCACCGATGGGCAGAGTCGTCGTCGCCGACGCCGATCCGGCGACGCTTGGTTTCAGCACCGCGCATTCCGACCGGTACGTCTACTCCAACTACTTCGTACCGGTCCGGCTCACCTTCGGCGGTGGCGAGACGCCCATCCTGCCGTTCTACGTCAAGCAGGCGCTGATCGAGGCGATCCGCTACGGCGGGCTCGACGGCGACCGGCTGCCGCACCTGCTCAAGGAACTCGGCCTCTACGACATGTGGAAGGCCAACGACATGGACGCCGCCACCGAGGCGCTGCCCGGCGTCGACTCGGGCATGTCGTACCGGGAGCCGCCGGCACGGCGCCAGACGCTGCTCGGCGACCAGCAGGCGGAGTTCCTCGCCGGCCTGCTCCAGTCCGACGTGGGCATCGCGTTCCTCGACCGCACCCGGATCCGGCCGGTGGGCTTCGCGCTCGGCGAGCACGTCTACGCGCTGGCGCTCGCCCCCGGTGAGGAGGCGGTGCTGGAGCAGCGCACCTACACCAAGCGCGAGCTGACCCTGGAGGAGCAGAACGAGTCGGAACAGCAGACCGACGTCGAGCTGACCAGCGCGCTCACCACCGAACTCCAGGAGGGCTTCGAGCGGCAGAAGTCGCTCACCGACACCTGGGGGCTCAACGCGAGCCACACCGGCCAGTACACCAGCCCGACCGGCATCTGGGGCACCTTCAACGCCAGCCACACGATCGGCTTCGCCAGCAGCGTCACCGCGGCGAGCCAGGAGACGAGCCGCCGTGCCGTGAAGGACAGCCGGACCGCCACCTCGAAGGTCGCGGCGCGCTACCGCACCCAGCACAAGACCGACTTCAAGCTGGTCACCGAGACCGGCGCGGAGTCGTCCTCGAAGCGCACCGTCCGCAACCCGAACCGGGCCACGCCGATCACGCTGCACTACTTCAAGGTGCTGCAACGGCTGGAGCTGGCCCACGAGCGGTACGGCGCACGGGTCTGCTGGGCCCCCACGATCAAGGATCCGGCGTTCGCCTTCGCCCAGAAGATCATCGGCGGACGGCAGCGGATCCGCGACAACGCGGTCGCCGCGCTGCCCCCGATGCCGGTGAAGCCGGAGCGCCCGCCGCGTGGCGCACCCGCCGCGGTGGAGACGCGCGTCGTGTACTCCCCCGTGGTCACGCTCGACAAGTGGGGATTCACCGGCGACATGAGCGCCGACTACGACGTCGACGTCGCGTTCGACGCCGGCTGGGAGTGGGACGGCGACGTCGACACGATCCGGCAGAACCTCACGCTGATCACCCGCCGTCCGCCGGACGCGATCGCCGCCCGGGTGGTGGGCGTGCCGGTGGTCACCGAGGCGGACGGGCGGCCGGTGCTGCGCGTACGCGTGCACGTCGGCGCCCGGAGCTGGCTGGCGGGTCCGGGTGCCGACGTGCAGCTCGCCGCCGGGTTCCGGCGTACCCCGACGGTGGTGGACCAGACCGCCGACGACGCGGCGTACAACGCGCTCGTCGCGGGTTACCTGACCGATCTCCAGGAGTGGCAGGACCGGCGCGACGAGGCGCTGGCCGCGGCGGAGGCGGCCGGGGACGAGTTCGAGGCGCGGCTGCGGGCCGGCTTCTCGCCGGTGAACGAGATGGTCTCGCAGATCGTGGAGACGCACTTCCCGGCCAGCGTGCGGGACGAGGCGTGGGAGATCGACTTCTGGCACCGGGTCTTCGACTGGGAGCGGGCGTCGTTCGTGGCGTACCCCGGCTGGTGGTCCGGCGGCGACGCCCGCGCCCCGGAGCGCGACCCCGGCGACTTCGTCAACGCCAGCTGGGCGAAGCTCTACCTGCCGGTACGGGCCGGGATGGAGCTGACCGCGCTGCGGTGGATCTTCGGCAAGGTGGTGGCGACGCGCCTGGCACCGGAGGTGGAGCGGGAGCTGGAGGCGTTCGTGGACGAGCTGACGACCTACCGGACCGGCCACCTCGGCTCCGGCGACGAGATGCCCGAGCTGACCACCGAGTGCCAGGACGTGCCCGAGCGGGTGTACTGCCTGGCGAAGTGGACCGAGCTGATGCCCACCGACGGCACCCACCTGGAGGTGGTGCAGGGCGTCACGACCGCGGCCGACGCGGTGACCGCGAAGGAGATCAGCGACGCGGAGGCGCTGCGGGCGGCGCTGCTCGACGGCGAGGTGCAGACCAACCGGCTCCGGACCAAGGCGTACGACCAGATGACCGAGCCGGCCGACGTCGACATCCGCCTCGGCACGCCGTCCGGGAGCGGCCCGGCCGTCTGAGCCGCTCGTCCACCCCGGCCCCTCGGCTGACCAGGGGATCGGGGTGGACGATTTCTGCAAAAGTCTGGACTTTTGATTCGTAGCCTAGATGGGTAAAAAGACGCATAATTGATCCCTTACGGTCGCTCCCCCGGGCGACGACGACGCCGGCCGGCGAACCGTCCAGAGATTCACCTTCGCGCCAATGAGTCCATTGTGCTGGATCCCCCGGAGCTAATAGTGTGCCGTCGCTGCTGTGCTCGACGGGCGCATACACGAACCTAAGGAAAAGTCATGACTACCGTCCCCATGCGCCAGGAAGAGCCCCCGGTGTCGCTGGGCAGGGTCCGCGCGGAGCCCCTCGACCGGCTCTCCGCAGCGGACATATCCCCGATAGTGCGCCGGGTGATGGCGGCTCACCTCGATAAGACCCGGGTCCCCGCGGCGAAGTTCGGCTCGTTCATCTGATCTGCGATGTCCCCGGGGCCGGCCCGCGCGGCGCTCACCGAGTTCGTCCTGAAGGTGCACGCCAGGTGTGACCTGGCGTGCGACCACTGCTACGTCTACGAACACGCCGACCAGAGCTGGCGCCGCCGCCCGGTGCGGATGACGCCGGACGTGCTCCGGGCCGCGGCCGGACGGATCGCCGAGCATGCCGCCGCCCACCGGCTGCCGGACGTCACTGTCGTCCTGCACGGCGGTGAGCCGCTGCTCCTCGGCCCCGAACGACTGGGTCAGGTGCTCGCCGACCTGCGGCGCGTCATCGGCCCGGTCACCCGGCTGCGGATCGGCATGCAGACCAACGGCGTGCTGCTCTCCGAACGGTTCTGCGACCTGCTCGCCGACCACGACGTCGCGGTGGGCGTATCGCTCGACGGCGACCGGGCCGCCAACGACCGGCACCGGCGCTTCCGGTCCGGCGCCGGCAGCTACGACCAGGTGCTGCGCGCGCTCGCCCTGCTGCGCCGCCCGGCGTACCGGGGGATCTACGCCGGCCTGCTCTGCACGGTGGACGTGCGCAACGACCCGATAGCGGTCTACGAGTCGTTGCTCGCCCAGGAGCCACCGCGAATCGACTTCCTGCTCCCGCACGCCACCTGGGACGACCCCCCGTGGCGGCCGGTCGGCGGCGGCACCGCGTACGCGGGCTGGCTGCGCGCCGTCTACGACCGCTGGCGGGCGGACGGCCGGCCGGTCGCCGTCCGCCTCTTCGACTCGCTGCTGTCCACCGCCGTGGGCGGACCCAGCGGCACCGAGTGGCTCGGTCTCGATCCGGTCGACCTGGCGGTGATCGAGACGGACGGCGAGTGGGAGCAGGCGGACTCGCTCAAGACCGCGTACGACGGCGCGCCGGCCACCGGTATGACCGTCTTCTCGCACGCGGCCGACGACGTGGCGGCCAGCCCGCTCCTGGCCCGCCGCCGCTCCGGCCGGGCCGGTCTCAGCGACGAGTGCCGGCGGTGTCCGGTGGTCGACCAGTGCGGCGGCGGACTGTTCGCCCACCGGTACGGCGCCGGGCACTTCGACCATCCGAGTGTCTACTGCGCTGATCTGAAAGAGCTGATCGTGCACGTGAACGAGAACCGACCGGCACCCGTCCGGCTCGACGCCGGCCTGCCCGACGACTTCCTCGACCGCCTCGCGGCGCCGACCGGCGACCGGGTCGCCATCGGCCGGCTCGTGGAGGCACAGATCGCCATCGTCCGTGCGCTGCTCGCCGAGGTGGCCGACCGGCTGCCGGCCGGCGGGGCCGGAGCCGACGGCTGGGAGGCGCTGACCGCGCTCGACCGTAGTGCGCCGGATTCCGTGGCCCGGATAGCGGCCCATCCCTACGTGCGGGCGTGGGCTGTCGACTGCCTCGCCGGCACCGGCACCGGCGCCCGGCAGGGGCCCGACTACCTGAGCGCGCTCGCGGCCGCCGCCGCGATCGACGCCGGCACCGCGGTACGCCTCGACGTGCCGGTGCGGTCCGGCCGCCTGCACCTGCCGACGGTGGGCACCGTGCTGCTGCCCGAGGTGGGCGACGGCACCGCACGGGTCGAGACCGGCCCGGGCTCGCTGCGGGTGACCGCCGGGGACGTGAGCGTGGCGATCCGCCCCGGGACGTCCGGGGACGCGCCCCGGTGGTGGCCGACCCGCGTACTCGCCACGCCGGACGTGAGCGTCCTGCTGGAGGACGGCGACCCGCACCGCGACTGCCACCGGCTGCCCGCCGGCGACCGGCTCGACGACGCGGGCGCCGCGCGCTGGGCCGAGACGTTCGCGGCGGCGTGGCAGGTGATCCGGGACGAGGTGCCCGGCCACGCCGAGGAACTGCGTACCGGGCTGCGGGCCGTGGTCCCGTTGCGGCGCAGCGGCGCGGGTGTCAGCGAGGCGTCGACCGCGCGGCAGGCGTTCGGCGGCGTCGCGGCCACGGAGACCGACGCGGGCTCGCTCGCGGTGCTGCTCGTGCACGAGTTCCAGCACAGCAAGATGAACGCGCTGCTGGACGTCTGCGACCTGGTCGACGGCACCCGCCCGATCGACATCACAGTGGGCTGGCGGCCCGACCCGCGGCCCGCCGAGGCCGTCCTGCACGGCATCTACGCGCACGTGGCGGTGGCCGACATCTGGCGGATCCGGGCCGACCGTCAGGTCGACGGCGCGCAGGCGGTCTACCGCCGGTACCGCGACTGGACGGCCGAGGCGATCGGCGCGCTGCAACGGGCGGACGCGCTCACCCCGGCCGGTTCGCGGCTGGTCCGGCAGGTCGCCCGCTCGATGTCCGGGTGGCCGTCGTGACCACCGCCGTTCCGCCCGCGTACCGGGTCGACACGCTCACCGCCGACCTGCGCGCGCTCGGGCTCGGCCCCGGCGACGTGGTGCTCGTGCACTGCTCCCTGCGCGCGCTCGGACCGGTCGACGGCGGGCCGGCCACGCTGGCCGACGCCCTGCGGGCCGCCGTCGGCCCGTCCGGCACCGTCGTGGTCCCGGCGCAGACCCCTGACAACTCGGTGAGCAGCCCCGCGTACCAGGCCGCGACCGCCGGGCTCACCGACGAGGAACGTCTGGCGTACGAGGAACGGATGCCCGGCTTCGACCCGGCCGTGACGCCGTCGTTCGGGGTCGGCGCGTTCGCCGAGCACGTACGCCGGCTGCCCGGCGCGGTCCGCAGCCGGCACCCGCAGACGTCGTTCAGCGCGTGGGGGCCGCGGGCGGCGGAGCTGATGCGCGTCCACGACCTCGACTCCCATCTCGGGGAGCGGTCCCCGCTCGCCGCCCTGGAGGCGGCCGGCGCCCGGACGCTGCTGCTCGGTGTCGGTTATGCGACATGCACCGCGCTGCACCTCGCCGAGTACCGGTTGCGCCGTCCGGCGCCGCGTCGTCCGTACCGCTGTTACGTGCTGCGCGACGGCCGCCGGGAACGGCTCGACTTCGAGGCTCCGCACCTGGATGCGGCCCCTTTCCCGGCGATCGGCGCGGAACTCGACCGGGCGGCGTTCACCCGGCACGGGACAGTCGGTGACGCACCGGCCCGGCTGCTGCCGATATCCGACGCGGTCGGCGCCGCCGTCGCCTGGATGGACGCCCACATCGGACGGTGAGGGCCTGGTAACCCGAGCGCAACCTCTCTACCCTGATCGATAGACGCCGCATCGTGTCGACTGGGGAGCAGCGCGTGATCGTTACCGGTTGGGGGTCAGACACTCGTCCCGTGGAACGGTCGTGTCGTCGTGACCTCTGAGCGGCCCACGCTGCCGGGCCCGCCCTATTTCTTCCTCAGCTATGTCCCCCCGCCGACACACAACGACCGCACCCCGGGCGACCACTGGGTCCGCCGCTTCTATCACGATCTCAACCTGGCGATCGACGGCCGGCCCGGCGACCGGGTACGCCGGCAGGGCTTCGCCGACTTCATGGTGCGGCCGCCGGAGGCCCGGACGGAACGAAAACGCACCGCGCTGGCCGAGGCCGAGGTGTTCGTCCCGCTGTACTCGCCGGACTACCTCAACCGGGACGACTCGCGCCGGGAACGGGAGTGGTTCCGGCAACGGCTCATCCGGGCCGGCCGCCCGCCGGACGGCGACAACATCCTGCCGGTCCTGTGGATCCCGTCGCCCGCCGCCCTCCACGCGCCGGACCAGGCCCGGGCCGTGGCGATGGCCGCCGACGTGGACGTGTACGCCGCGAACGGCATGAGCGCGCTCTGCCGGCTCCAGAAGTTCCAGGACGCCTACAAGGAGGTGCTGGGCCGCCTGGCGCAGCACATCGTCGACACCGCCGAGCAGACGCCGCTGCAACCGGCCGAACCGCCGACCGGCCCGACCGACCTGCCGTCGTCCCCGACCAGCGAGGTGCCGTTCCGGGCGGTGGTGATCGCACCCGACCAGCCGGTCGACCCGGGGCGGCTCAACGGCCGGTCCGACACCCACGCCGGCCGGTGGCGCCCGTTCCGCGGCCGGCCACCGGTGATCGAGGACGTGACCGACGCGGTGCAGCGACTGCGGATGCCGATCGACGTCCGCGACTTCGTCCCCGACGCCGGACTGTTCCGGTCCTGTCCGGGCGTACTCATGATCGATCCTCTGGTGGTCGAGACGCCGGACGGCGCGGAGGCCGTCCAGGCGGCCGTCGACTGCCTGCACGGCTGGGTGGGGGTCGTGCTGATCAGCGAGGACGCCCACCACGCCCACCGCTCACACGCGGCCGGGCTGCTCGACCGGGCGGTGACCATGCTCTCCGCCACCACACGCCCGCTGAAGATAACCACGTGGGACGACTGGCGGACCGAGATCCACGATCTGGTCCGCCGGATGCGACGCCGCTACCTGGAGGCGGGGCCGACCTACCCGCCACCGGGACCGCCCATCAACAAGCCCCGGCTCTGGGAGAACCCGCCGTCCGACGAGGGAGTGGACACATGACCCGACGTGAGGGACAGGTCGTCACCTTCTACTCCTACAAGGGCGGCACCGGCCGGACGATGGCGCTGGCGAACGTCGCCTGGATCCTCGCCGCCAACGGCAAGCGGGTGCTCGCCGTCGACTGGGACCTGGAGTCCCCCGGCCTGTCGCGCTTCTTCGCGCCGTTCATCGACCGGGACGCGCTGGAGAGCACCGGCGGGGTGATCGACCTGATCCGGGAGTACGAGTGGGCGACCACCACCAAGCAGGACAAGGGCGACGACCGCTGGCACGAGCAGTACGCCCGGGTGCACAAGTACTCGTTCTCGCTGAACTGGTCCAACTTCCCCGGTGACGGGACGCTGGACTTCCTCGGCGCGGGCCAGCAGAACAACGACTACGCGGGCGCGCTCGCCGGGATGAACTGGGACGAGTTCTACGAGCGGCAGGGCGGCGGCTACTTCTTCGACGCGCTGCGCGCCGACATGAAGCGCAACTACGACTACGTGCTGATCGACAGCCGCACCGGGTTCTCCGACGTCGCCGACATCTGCACCATCCAACTGCCGGACGTGCTTGTCACCTGCTTCACCCTCAGCGAGCAGGGCATCACCGGCGCGGCGAAGGTGGCGCGGCTGGTCGAGCACCGGTACGGGTCGCGACGGATCCGGGTGCTGCCGGTGCCGATGCGCATCGACCCGGCGGAGAAGGTCAAGGCGGACACCGGGCGGGCGGTGGCGCGGCAGCGCTTCAGTGGTCTGCCCAGCGCCATGAGCGAGGCCGAACGGGACCGGTACTGGGCCCGGATGCAGGTGCCCTACCAGGCGTTCTACGCGTACGAGGAACTGCTCGCCACGTTCGCCGACCAGCCCGGCGTCAACGGGTCGCTGCTGTCCGCGTACGAGTTGCTGGCCCGGGAGATCACCCGGGGCGAGGTGGAGTCGCTGCCGCCGATGAGCAGCGCGATCCGCGAGCGGGTCAACGCCCGGTTCACCCGTACCTCCAACTCGGTGGAGAACGAGATCATGCTCCGCCACGCCCCGTACGACCGGGTGTGGGCGGAGTGGATCGGGCACCTGCTGGTCTCGGCGGACGTCCGGGTGACCGACCCGTGGTTCACCGACGACGAGGCGCCCCGGACCGCCCGGGAGCTGATCATCGTCTCCGAGGCGAACGCCAACGAGGAGGCGGTGCTCGCCGCGCCGGACCGCTCGCCCGACCAGGTGCCGCTCGTCGTCTACGTGGCCGACGTGCGGCGCCTGGCGAACGTGCCCGCCGCGCACACCGTCTCGGTCGCCGGGCTGGAGGCGCGTACCGCCGCCGCGCGGATCCTGCGCCTGGTCGGCCGCGAGGGTGTGCCCGCCGACCTGGAACTGCCTACCGGTCCCCGGTTCCCCGGCCGGGACAACACGGTGTTCGAGGTGCCGGGCCGCAACAAGCGCTTCACCGGCCGTGAGGCGGACCTGCGCGAGCTGCGGACGCTGCTGCGCAGCAGCCCGAAGGTGGTGCTCTCCGGCACCGGGCCGGTGGCGTTGCAGGGCATGGGCGGCATCGGCAAGAGCCAGCTCGCGCTGGAGTACGCCCACCGCTACCGCGCCGCGTACGACATGGTGTGGTGGATCGACGCCGACCAGGTGCCGTTCATCGAGTCCGCCATCGGTGACCTCGCGCCCTACCTGGGCGTGCCGTCGTCGGAATCGAACCGGGAGAACGCCCGGCTGGTGCTCCAGGCGCTGCGCCGCACCGACCTCCGGTGGCTGCTGATCATGGACAACGCCGACGAGGTCGACGGCGTCCTGCCGTACGTGCCGGACGGCAAGGGCCACGTCGTCATCACGTCCCGGAACCTGCAGTGGGTCGAGCGGGCCACCACGATCCCGGTCGACGTGTTCAAGCGCGCGGAGAGCATCCAGCACCTCACCGAGCGGGTGCCGACAATGCGCGTCGACCAGGCCGACCGGATCGCCGCCCTGCTGGGCGACCTGCCGATCGCCGTGACCGCCGCCGCGGCGTGGCTGGCCGACACCGGCCACTCGGTCGACAGCTACCTCACCGAGATCGCCAAGTTCGGGCCGGGCGCGGTGATGGAACCGAACAGCAACGTCTCCGTGGAGGCCACCTGGGAGCTGTCGCTCAACCACCTGCGGACCCGGAACCCGGCGGCCTACCGGGTGCTGCAACTGTGCTCGGTGTTCGCGCCGGAGATCTCCGCCGACCTGGTCTACAGCGACGAGTTCGCCGAGGCGCTGGTGCCGTTCCACCCGCAGGCCAAGGAACGGCTGGTCCGCCAGCAACTGGTGCAGCAGGCCAACCGGCTCGCCCTGGTCCGGGTCGACCTGCGGGCCGAGAGCCCGTCCGGCGGCGAGCGGGGCCGGGGCGGCCTGGTGCTCATGCACCGCCTGCTGCAGCACGCCGTCCGGTCCCGGATGACCGAGGAGGAACTCGACGAGGCGCGCCGCCAGGTCCACCTCGTGCTCGCCGCCGCCCGTCCCGAGGGCGAGGTGGACGACCCCGACGGCTGGCCCCGGTTCCGGGTCATCTGGCCGCACCTGGAGGCGTCGAAGGCGCCGCTGAGCCGCCGGGTGGAGGTGCGGGCGCTGATGATCGACCGGGTCCGCTACCTCCAGTTGCGCGGCGACCTGGAGACCGGCCGGCGGCTCGGTGAGGAGGTCGCGCAGACCTGGGAGCAGATGCTCGCCGAGGAGACCGACGCACGGGCGCGCGACGACCTGCGCCGGCAGTTGCTGCACCTGCAGTTCAACCTCGCCAACATCCTCGCCTTCCTCGGGCAGTTCACCGAGTCCCGCGCGCTGGACGAGGAGGTCCTCGCGGCCCAGCGGGAACTGCTCGGCGAGGACCACCCGCACACCCTGATGACCGCCGGCGGGCTCGCCCGCGACCTGCGCGGCATGGGCAAGTACAACGAGGCGCTACGCCTGGACGAGATCACGTTCAACGCGTGGAAGCGGAACTTCACCGAGGAGCACCCGCGCACCCTCGTCGCGCTGAACAACCTCGCCACCACCCAGCGCCTGATGGGCGACTTCCGGGAGGCCCGCAAGAACGACGAGATGGTGCTGGCCGGGCGCCGCGCGATCCTCGGCGAGGACCACCCGGACACGCTCGCCTCGTCCGCGTACGTGGGCATCGACATGCGCGACGCCGGCGACTACGAGCAGTCCATCGCCCGGCTCCGCGGCGTCCACCGGGACCTGCTGCGCACGGCCGGTGCCGAGCACCTGATGACCCTGCGCGCGCAGACCAACCTGGCGGTGTCGCTGCGCTCGGCGGGGCACGCGGTCGAGGCGGGCAAACTCCTCGAAGCGGCGTACGAGCTGCTGAACGAGCGGTTCGGGCCGGACAACCCGGAGACGCTGACCTGCCGGCTGAGCCTGTCCGTCAACCTGCTCACCGTCGACCTGTTCCAGCGGGCCAGCCGGGAACTGACCGAGGTGCACCGCGTCTACCAGAACAACCTCGGCCCGGGGCACCCGCTGACGCTCGTCTGCTTGGTCAACCTCGCCATGGTGGCCCGCCGCGCCCGGGACTTCGCCGAGGCCCGGCAGCTCGCCGGCCAGTCCGCCGACGCGCTCGCCGACGTGCTGGGCGACGACCACCCGTACCCCCTCTCGGGGTGGATGAACCAGGCCATCTGCATCGCCGAGCAGCCCGACCCGCCGGAAGGCCGGGAGGCGGCGGACCTGGAGGCGCTGGCGCTGTTGCGACGTGCCCACGACGGCCTGGACCGGATGCTCGGCCGCGACCACCCGAACACACTGCGCTGCCGGGCGAACCTCTTGGTGATGCAGGAGCGGGTGGAGGGCGGCCGGCGGGCGGAGCTGGAGGCGGTCACCCGCGAACTGACCTACCGGCTGGGCGAGAGCCACCCGGCGGTCGAAACCCTCCGGGAGAACCGGTTGCAGCGGCGCATCATCGACCCGCATCCGATCTGACGGTGGCCCGCTCCACCGGATCGGCCAGCCAGGCGAGGATCTCCGGCAGCACCTCCACCGCGCCGAAGTGCGCGCTGCGCGGCTGCACGTGCAACTGCGCGCCGGGGATCTGCTCGGCCAGCCAGCGGGTGTGGCTGGCCGGGGCGAAGTTGTCGTCCGCGCCGTGCCAGAGACGTACCGGCATCCGGATGTCCGGGAGCGTGACGCCCCAGTCGGCGCGCAGTGCCAGCACGTCGTCGATCCAGCCGTGCGGCCCCTGGCGCAGCGCCTCGGCATAGGCGTCGGTGAGCTGCCGGCGGATCGGCACCCCGGCCACCACCCGGCGGTCGGCCTCGGTCATCTGCCCGACCAGCAGCGCCAGCAGCGAGCCCGGGTCGTCCATCGTGCGCTCGGCCCGCAGCCGCAACTGCTCGGCGAGCATCGGCACGTCGTGCTCGGCGGCGCCGTAGTCGCGCACGTTGGCGTCGGTCATGCCGCCGAACCAGTCCAGCCCGGTCGCGCCGGCCGGGGCGAGGCCGACCAGGACCGCGGTCCGCCGTACCCGGTCCGGCAGCAGCGCGGCGCAGGCCAGGGCGTGCGGACCGCCGCCGGAGCGCCCCACCACCGAGAACCCGTCCAGGCCCAGGTCGTCGGCGATGGCCGCGACGTCCGCCGCGGCGTCCGCGACGCGGCGGCCGGGCAGCCGGCTGGAGCCGCCGTAACCCGGCCGGTCGTACGAGATCAGCCGTACGCCGAGCCGGTACAGCACGATGGACCGTGGTCGTGGACCGTTGCGGCTGCCGGGTGTGCCGTGCATCAGGAACACGGGCCAGCCGCGTTCCGCCCCGGCGATGTCGACCGCCAGGTTCCTCCTTCCCGTCCGGACGATGTGCTCTCGGTGCCTGGGCGAGTGTGCCAATCGGGGCCTCCGGACGGGTGGTGGCGGTACGGGGTCACACCGCGGCGCGCAGCGTGTCGAGGGCTGACGCCAGCGAGACCTCGGCGGGCACCCGGTCGTGGGCCCGCAGATAGTCCAGGAGCAGGCGGCACAGGCTCGCCTCGTCGAGGAACTCGTCCGGCAGCCGGTGCGCGAGCAGGGCGTGCATCGTCTTCGGCGGGATCTTCGGCCAGGCCAGGTCGGCGTACTCGTCCAACGCCATCAGCAGCCACAGCGCGGTGCGGTTGTCGACCCGCGCGGCGGCGAACTGCTCGGCCATCTCGGCCGACACCACGCCGTCCTCCAGCGGCAGCTCCGCGAGCCGGTCCTCGATGTCGGCGAGCACCCGCCGGACCCGGGGCACGTACCGCTGCGGCAGCCGGTGCAGCCCGTGCCGCAGGATGAGGGCGTGCAGCACCGCGTGGTCGTCGGTCGTGCCGAGCGAGTCGACCAGCTCCGGGAACTCGTCGATCAGGTACGGACACGAGATGATCAGCTCGGGTGGCGCGGTGGGCGAGTCGGGCAGCCGGCTCAGCGCCACCCGGGTCAGTCCGCACACCACCTCGCGGGGCAACTGCGCGCCGTCCTCGGCGAGGCATTCCAGCAGGACCGTGGCGCTCGTGCTGGACACCGCCTCCGGTGACTCGACGGCACGCGCCCACAGCCGCCGGTAGCTGCGCTCGTCGTACAGGATGAGCTGGTGCAGGGACGGCACCGGCCAGCGGCGGGTGGCGAGCGACACCAGGTCGGCGTGGAACCGGCCGGCCTCGAAGCTGTCCGGCTGCTGGCCGCGCCACGTCCGCGCGCCCGCCTGCAACTGGCCGTAGGTGGTGATGTCGCCGAGCAGCCGCGCCTCCTCGGCGGCCACGTTCACCGTCTCCCCCCGGCGTTCGCGCCGCCGCTCGGCGATGATCCGGCCGTCGGCGTCCCGGTTGAGCCAACTGATCATCGCGAGCTGGCCCTTCTCGTCCAGCCCTGCCCGCCACAGCCGGACCGTGGACACCCAGGTCGCCTCGTCCATCAGGTCGGTGTGACGTACGCCGTCGGGTGACACCAGCGCGGCGAGCGCGACCAGGTTCGCGGTGTACGCGGCGAGCAGCCGCACCGGGTCGTACGGCGCGGGCCGGTAGCCGTCCACGCCGGCCAGGTCGGTCCGCTGCCGGGCCTCGGCCAGCAGGCCGGCGATGGTCTCCACGATCGCGTCCCGCTCCTGCGGATGGCGGGAGCTGAGATCCCGCGCGAACTCGACCAGCGCCTCCCGCTTGACCAGCGGCTGGTGGGAGAGCAGCGCCCGGAACTGACCGGTGTCCAGCTGATAGCCGAAGCCGGCCGGGCTGCGGGTGTGCCGGCGCAGCTCGGCCAGGCTCCGCAGCGCCCCGACGACGTACTCGGCGATCAGAAAGTCCCCGATCGTGGTGTGCAGGAACTCGTACGTGCGCCGGGCGTCCTCGCCCTGCACGTCGTCCGGGCCGTACACCACGAAGAACGCGGCGGTGACCAGCTGTTCCGGGCCGAGCACGTCGCCGAGTTCGAACCGGGAGCCGTCACCGCTGCGGGAGCCGAAGCAGTCCAGGTCGAGGCGGAGCGCGGCCCGGTTCACCAGTTCCCGGTTGCGGTTGAACATGGCGAACGCGGTGATCGCCAGGTCGCGCCGGAGCTGGTGCTCGCGGGCCTCCCGCTCGTGGTGCGCGAGCGCGGTCGGCGCCTTCTCGCTGACCTGCCGCCTGATGAACGCGGTGAGCAGCCCGGTGAACAGGTCGGACCGGGAGATGGCGGCGGGACGGCGGTCGGCCCAGTGCTCGTTGTAGTAGATCGCGAGCAGCGTGAGCAGCAGCGGCTGGCGGGCCAGCTCGCCGTGCGACAGCAGTTCCCCGGCGGACAGCCGACGGTAGCCGGGCCGGTCCTCGTTCGCCGCGTTGACGGCGGCCAGCCAGGCGGTCACCTGGGCGTCGGTCAGGTCTTCCAGCCGGACCAGCACGGTGCCCTGCGGCACGCTGGCGCGGTCCATCACCAGGATCCGGGACGTGATGATCGGAATGACCGAGTAGCCCAGGTCCCACTGGGTCTCCTGGAACTCGGCCACCCGGTCGATGTACTGCGAGTGGGCGGTGCCGGTGACCTGGACCAGCTCGTCGAACCCGTCGAAGATCACCACGACTGTGGTGTGCTGGGTGGCCCGGCGCAGGTCCGCCCAGCGGATGCGCTCGTCCATCACCTGCTCGATCGCGGCCTCGATCTGCTCGGTCGGCGACGTGTCCCCAGACATCCGGCGCAGCGGCACCACTATCGCGGTGAAGCGGGTCGCCGGCAGCCGGGCCGCGATCACCCGGGTCAGCAGCGTCTTGCCGGCGCCCGGCTGGCCGAGGAGCAGCAGCGGACGGTGCAGGCTCGCCGGGTCGGTCAGGTAGCGGGAGAGGAACCCGACGAGGTCACCCCGGCGCGGCTGGTCGTCCCACCATGCCTCCCGCTCCGGAGAGGTGTGCTTGCCGTACTCGGCGGCCCGGAAGTCGGGGCTGATGAAGCCGCTGTCCACGTTCGGCAGTCGCAGGTGGAAGTCGACGTCCTTGATCCGCAGCAGCGGCTGCCGGAACACCGCCGAGAGCGAGCCGGTGAGCCGGTCGAGGGATTCACGGAGCAGGTCGGGCCGGTCGGCGGCGACCGGCCCGGACAGCTCGGCGAGGTTGCGGTAGAGCTGCGCCAGCGCGTCGAGCCGGGCCGAGACCTCCGTGGTCAGCGTGCGGTTGTCTCTCAGGTTGTGCTCGATCGCCTCCCGCATCATCCGGAACCCGAACTCGGGGAGGTCCGTGGCGAGCCGGTCGAAGCGGTCCTGGTAGTGCGACATGGAACGGCTCACCACTCGGGAGCCCAGCGACGTGAGGTCGAGCCCGCGCCGCACCGACGGCCACGCGGCCAGGCCCTCGCAGAACGCGATCGTGGCGTCGTAGAGCCTGACGTAGGCGGCCTTGACGTCCCGGCGGGTGTCGTCCATGCCGTACACCGAGGAGGGCAACGGGAAGTAGCCGCCGTCGATCTCCTGCGGAAGCGTGTGGTGCCGCCGCTCGGCCGGCACCATGCCGACCTTTTCCTCGTCGGTCAGTTCCAGCCTGTCGAAACCCGGCCCGACCTCGTCCCGGAAACCGTCGAAGAACGCGGAGAGCGCCAGCACGGTATGGCTGGCCTCCAGCAGCTCGTAATACGATTTCCCGCCGGTCGTCCGGATGCGGCCGGCCTGGTTTCCGGTGGCGTCCCGGACGAGCTGCACGAGTGCGTTCTTCGGGCCGAGCAACGCGAGCGCCGTACCGTGGGAGAGGGCTCCGGCGCTCAGGATCCCCGCGCTGACGACCTTGTCGGTCTCGGTGATGCGCGTGCTGCCCGGGGCCAGCAGTCGTAACGCATCTCGATAGCTGAGGCTCGAACGGCGCGGCATGCCGCCCCTTCCGCTGCTGGCGATCGGATTCTTCAAGGATAGAAACTTCAGTGACGGAAAGCTATCGATTCCTCACCGGGCGGCGGCTTTACGACGACTTTTCCATTCATTCATCTCATTCATCCGGTAAATGCGGCGAAGGCGTCCGACCCCTATGGTCGACGGGTGGACCACACACGGGTACGGCAGGCGTACGGGGCGGTCGCGACGCTCTACATCGAACTGTTCGGCACCACCGGCAAGGTGCACGCGGACGACCTCGCGCTCATCGGCCGGCACCTGACCGTCCGGACCGGTCCGGTGCTCGACCTCGGATGCGGGCCCGGTCACCTCACCGACCATCTCCGTTCGCTCGGCGTCGACGCCACCGGGATCGACATGGTTCCCGAGTTCGTCGCGCACGCGCGGGCGACGCATCCGGACGGCGCGTACCGGCTCGGGTCGCTGGACCACCTCGCCGTGCCCGACCACTCCGTCGCCGGCATCCTCGCCTGGTACTCGCTGATCCACCTCCCGCCACCGGAACTCGACGGCGTGCTGGCGGAGTTCCGCCGCGCGATCGTGCCGGGTGGGCGGCTCGTGGCCGGCATCTTCGTCGGCGACGAGGTGGGCGCCTTCGACCACAAGGTCGCCACCGCGTACCGCTGGCCGGTGGACGAGTTCTCCGCGCGCCTGCGGCGGGCGGGGTTCGCGGAGGTCGAGCGCCTGACGCGCCTCGACGACGAGGCCCACCGTCCGCACGCCGCCGTCGCGGCCGTGGCGTCCGGGGCCTGAGCGCCCACCATCGTCACCAGGCCGCAACCGAACGCGGATCGCGGAGTGGCACGGCGCTGTCACCGTCGGAGCATGGCCACGCGAACGGGTACGAGGACACGCCGGGCCGTCGCGACACCGGCCGCCGCCCTGATCGTGCTGGCCGGGCTGACCGCCTGCACACCGGAGGTGAAGGGCGTCACCGGCCTCACAGTGGACGCCCGTGGCCGGCCGCACGCGGTGCTCGCCTGGTGCGCGGACCGGCCGCCCGACGTCGTGGTGCTCAACTCAGTGACGGAGTCGGCCGGTGCGCCGATGTCGGAGCGACCGTACCGGCCGAGACGGAAGTACGACGTGCCACGCGAGGCGGCCGCGCCCGCCCTCGTACCCCTTGAGGGTTTTCCGCCCGGGCCGGTGGTCGACGCACAGGCGGCGTTCCAGGTCTCCGGCGCCACCCACGACAACAGCTTCCGGACCGAGGGCGTGGACTTCCGGATCGCCGAACTGGCTGAGCTACGGCCGGGGTCGGTCCTGGTGACCGACTTCGACGACAGCGGGGAGGTGGTGCGGACGGTCCCGCTGGACGAGTTCACCGAAATGGGCGAGAAAGCGTGCTGACCGTTGTGTCAGGATCGGCGTTCGGAGTTCGACGGCCGGAAGGACACCATGCCCGCGTACGCCATCGCCCACCTCCAGGACGCCGCCCCGCACCCGGACATCGCCGAGTACATCGAGCGTCTCCCCGGCACCCTCGCTCCGCACGGCGGCCGTTTCCTCGTGCACGCCACGCCGCACGAGGTGAAGGAGGGCGCCTGGCCCGGCGCCGTCGTGATGCTCGGCTTCCCGGGCATCGCGGAGGCGCGGGCCTGGTGGGACTCGCCCGCCTACCAGGAGATCGCGCCGCTGCGCTCGCGGCACATCGAGGGCGACATCATCCTGGTCGAGGGCGTCCCCGACGACTACTCCCCGACCGGCATCGTGCAGGCGATCCGGGCGGCGACGTCCTGAGCCGGCCCGGGCGGCGCCCCCGCGACCTCGGGATCGTCGTCGGGTCGCTGCCCACCGGGCCGCACAACGCGATCACCGACGTCCCCGGCGTCCTGGTCGGTCACACCACCGTCGACGACGGCGCCGACCTGCACACCGGCGTCACCGCGATCGTGCCGAGCGGGCTCGGCCCCGGACGGTGGACGCTGCCCGCCGCGGTGTACACCGGCAACGGCCACGGGAAGCTCGTCGGCTCGACGCAGGTGGACGAGCTCGGCGTACTCGAATCTCCGGTGGTCCTGACCGCCACGCTGTCGGTGTTCCGGGCGGCGGACGCGCTGCTCGGTCACCTGATGGAGCGCCGGCCGGACGGGCTGTCGTTCAACCCGCTGGTCGGTGAGACGAACGACGGGCACCTGTCGGACATCCGCCGCCGCCCCGTCACGGAGGCCCACGTCCTGGCGGCACTCGCCGGGGCGAGCGGCGGACTCCCCGCCGAAGGCTGCGTCGGCGCCGGTACCGGCACCACCGCCCTGGGCTACAAGGCGGGCATCGGCACCTCGTCCCGCACGGTCCGGGCCGCCCGCCACACACGGACGGTCGGCGCGCTTGTCCAGTCCAACTTCGGTGGCGTCCTCACCGCGCTCGGCGTGCCGCTACCCGTCGACGAACTGGTCCCGGCCGCCGACCGGACCGAACCACCGGGCAACTCGTGCATGATCGTGGTGGCGACCGACGTACCAGTGGACGCGCGCCAGCTCCGCCGGCTCGCCCGCCGGGCCGTGTTCGCGATGGCCCGGGTGGGCGCGTCCTTCAGCAACACCAGCGGGGACTACGCGATCGCGTTCACCACGTCGGATCAGCAGCCGATCCCGGACGGCGCGATCGATCCGGTGTTCGCCTGCGTGCTGGACGCGGTCGAGGAGGCGCTGCTCAACTCGCTGTTCACCGCGGTCACCACCACCGGCGTGGGCGGTCGTACCAGTCACGCGGTTCCCCACCGGGCCGCCGTCGAGCGGCTGGCGGCAGCGGGACGGCTCACGGCCCGGCCGTACGCCTGATCCGCGCCCCTCTCGCCGTCGGCCGTTCGGCGAGGCGCCGAGTCCGATCATCCGCCGCATCGATGCCGATGCTCCGGCCGACGCCGACCGTTTCGTCGCTTATTACGCCGGTAAGGTCCGGTCTGTCGGCTCAGCGACACTGCGGGCCGCAGGCGTCGCTCCACACTGCCCGCTGTGACCGAACTCCCTCCCCAGAATCCGCGGCGCGAACAGGCGCCGCTGCCCGACAAGCCCGGCATCCCGCTCTCGGCACCGCCACGGCCGTCGTGGTGGAGCCGCCGGCCGGCTGCGATCAAGGTGTTCCTCGGCCTCGCCTGCAGCGGCGCGTTGCTGGGCATCGGCATGACCGGATGCGCCACTTCCGAGCCGAGCGGATCGCCGGAGAAGGTGGCCCAG
Organism: Micromonospora sp. SYSU B005; assembly: GCF_055362685.1. Taxonomy (NCBI): domain Bacteria; kingdom Bacillati; phylum Actinomycetota; class Actinomycetes; order Micromonosporales; family Micromonosporaceae; genus Micromonospora; species Micromonospora sp. SYSU B005. The sequence goes on from NZ_JAXCFU010000028.1 coordinate 21,832, forward strand.
GGGGTGCCGACAGTGGCGGCGCCCACCACCACGGCCCCAGCGCCCGAGCTCAGCACCGCGTCGCCCGAGCCGTCGCCGTCACCCACCACGGCCGCGCCGGCCACCGCGAAGCCCGCGTCGAAGCCGAGCCCGCGCAAGACCACGAAGCCCGCCGTCTACTACAAGAACTGCGATGCCGTACGCGCAGCCGGCAAGGCGCCGCTGCTGCGCGGCCAGCCGGGGTACCGGACCGGGCTGGATCGCGACCTCGACGGCGAGGCGTGTGAGCCGAGTGGCGGCAACGGCGAGTCCGGCGGTGGCAGCACGGGCGGTGGCGGCAGTTCGGGTGGCGGCGGCAACGACCCGCGCTTCGGCACCTGCAAGGAGGCGAACGCCAACGGGTACGGGCCGTACCGGCAGGGCAAGGATCCGGAGTACTACTGGTACATCGACCGGGACAACGACGGCATGGTCTGCGAGTGACGTCCGGCACCGGGGCGGACCGGACGGTGCCGCCCCGGTGGTCACTCCAGCTCGTCGTCGAATGCCCTGCGGGCGCGCTCGATCTGCGCCATGTGGGCGTCGGCCCAGTCGAGCAGGACGTCGACCGGTGCACGCAGCGTCTTGCCCAGCGGGGTGATCCGATACTCGACAGCGACCGGGCGCGTCGCCACGACGTGCCGTTCCACGATGCCGTTGCGTTCGAGTCGCCGCAGGGTCGCCGTCAGGGACTTCTGCGTCACCGCCGGGATCGCGCGGCGCAGCTCGTTGAAGCGGCACGGACGCTCGCACAGCTCGTTCAGGACGCTCAGCGACCACTTGTCCAGCACCTGATCGAGCAGTTCGCGGTGCGGTGCGTCGACGCGCAGCTCGGCGGCACCGGCGGCGGCGGTATCGCTCATGAAACCAGGTCTCCTTGAAGTGTCCTCCGTCAACTAGGTATCAATGGTAAACCTCAGTTGCCCAGTGGAGGAGCACCGATGTCCGTCACCCGTCTCAGCCCTGCCGGTCTTCAGCCGAACACGCCGTACCACCACGTGGCAGTCGCCACCGGATCGCGCCACATCCACGTCAGCGGCCAGGTCGCACGACTGGGCGACGGCTCACCCGTCGCCACCGGGGACCTGGCCGGGCAGGTCGCGCAGGTGCTGCGCAACACCGGCCGCGCCCTCGCCGGCGCCGACGCCTCGTTCGAGGACGTGGTCCGGCTGACCTTCTACGTCACCGACTGGACGCCCGAGAAGATCGGGCCGTTCATGGCCGGGATCGAGTCGGTCGCCGAGGAACTCGGACTGCCGCAGCCGCTTCCGCCGGCGTCGCTGATCGGCGTCGATCACCTCTTCGAGCCGGACGTGCTGGTGGAGTTGGAGGCGACAGCGATCGCACACTGAGCAGCTTTCTGCTCGACGTACATCACATCCATCGTCATTCGCGCATCCATGGAACGAGCCCTGCCCTCGGGTAGATCCACCACCACAGGACGTGCGCGGGTGGCCAGTAGGTCACGGCGGCGATGGCGAGATACCAGGGACGCCATCCGTCGAGCAACCCGCGGTAGCCGTGGGCGTCGGCCCAGCCGTGCACGGCCCAACTCCACAGCGCATAGCCGGCAAGGAGAGCGAGGGACCAACCGATCCGTGCGGACTTCCCGAGCCTCCGCCCACGTCGGCGGCCCGGTGCCTCTCGCGCACGCCACGCCACGCGTACATCATGATCCTGCCTTGCAAGGTCACCCGATCCGCGCGGGGCGGTCAGCCGACCTGATGGGAAGTTGAGGCCATGATCCGGCGGAATGACCCGCTCGCCCTGTTGGCGATCGCCATGGGCACGGCGGCCGGCGCCTTCGTCCTCGTGACGCCCTCCCGCGTCCCCCATACCCCACAGACGCTGCTGATGGGTCTCACGCTGCTCGGCACGCTCGTACTGTTCATGTACCTCGCGGGGCCGGCTGCCTTCGTGGCGGTGACCCACACGCACGTCGTCGTGGGTAACCCGCTCGTCAGATACCGCGTCCCCCGGTCACTGGTCGACGGAGTCCGGCTCGACGGGTTCGACATCGAGCTGCGGGTCTCGGGGCACGCGCCCATTCCGATTGCCGCCCTGATCCCGGCCCTGGGCGGCCACAACCGACTGCGTCCCGAGGATTACCAGACGCGCTTGAACAGGCTCGCGGCGCTCTTGAACCACACGCCGGCGACGCTCGTAGCCGGCACGATGGCGCGCCGGTACCGGTATGTGCACCTCGTTCTCTTGGCGGTGGACGTGCTGGCTCTGGTCGGGATGGTGCTCTCCATCAGCACCGACCCCCTGGCGTAGATGTACGGCGCCGGAAGCGTCGGCCCCACCGGCCCACGGTCACGTGGCGTCGTCTGGGAAGCTGGCCCGTCGATCTTCATGGATGATGGGAGCGGGATGTCGCAGGACTGGGAACTGGACGACAGGCAGGCATTGACCTCGGTGGCGGTGGACACCGGAGACAGCGGCTTCATAACCGCATTGGCCGCCGGTACCCGCAACGGTCAGCCGGTGTTCGCCTCCGGCTCCGAGGACGCGACGATCCGGCTGTGGGACGCGGCCACCGGCGGAATCATCGACTCCCTGGACGCCGGCGGCGCGGTCACCTCGGTGGCCTTCGGCGGGCCCGACCGGGACATCGTGGTGGGTGTCACCGACCAAGGGGTGGTGCAGCGCTGGGACGCCAACTCGGGCGCGAAACTGGGCGACCCGCTGCATCACGGCGACCATCCGATGTATGCGGCGGTCACTGTCGACATCGGCGGCCGCTGCCTGCTCGGCGTCAGCGGAGCGGACCAGACGCTGCGAATCTGGGACATCGTGACGGCCGAACCGCTGGCCCAGGTTCCGGTGGGCCAAACCGTCCGATCCCTGTCGATGGCCGCAGCCGGCGAGAGACTCCTGGCGATGGTGCACGGCGACATTGTCGGCGACGCGGATTGCCTGGCGGATTCCATGGCTGCGCTGTGGGACGTATGGGCCGCAGAGCGGGTCAGGCAGCCGCTACAGCTCAGCGACCGCGCCGACGTCGCCGTGCTCGGCGTGCTGAACGGCCGGGCGGTGCTCGTCCAGGGCCTGGACGTCGGCGCCGACGACTTCGACTTCGACCCGGCGGGCATGGACGATCTGCAGTTGCGGGACGCCGTGACCGGCGAACTCCTCCGCGAGTTCGACGATCACGGGAACGGCCGTTGCAGCACGGTGGAGCTGATCACCGCCGCCGGACGGACCTGGGTCGTCTCAGGCCACGAGGGTGGTGTCGTGCTGCTCGACGACGGACTCCGGCCGGTCGGCGACGCCTACGACGGGCACGACGGCGAGGCCGTCGACCTGGTTGCCGGGACGGAGGCGGGCGGTGACCTGGTGATCGCCTCCGTCGGCGACGCGAACAGCGTGCAGATCAGGCGGGCCACGCTCCCGGGCTGAGCCGGCCCGCCCCGGGCCTCCGGCACGGGGTGTGGTGGCAGACGGTGACGACGGCGACATCGCCCCATCGTGAACGCCGCGATGGGGCGATGCCCGAACGTCAAGTCCGCCGCTTTCGACCGAGCCCAGCCCTGAGCCGTTTCCAGTGGCCTGGGCAGGTTACCGGGGTCAGCCCGCGGTGCAGGAACGGATCTGGGGCCTGGCGCTGCTGTTGCCGTTCATCATCGTGGTGAAGCCGAAGGTGTTGCCGCTGCCGTTGGACCGCATCGTCATCACGTAACCGGTGCTGTCCCAACTGGGGGAGCCGTTCCAGGTGGTGGAGACCCGCTGCGGCGGGGTCAGAGCCACGACCACGGTCCAGTTGCCGGCCCCCTGAACCGTCACCGAGGTGTTGTACCGGTCACCCCAGACGTTGGGGGTCGTCGCCGTCGCTGTGCACCCGCCGCCGCTGGGAGGCGGAGTGGTCGGCGGCGGAGTGGTCGGCGTGCCGGTCGGCGCCGGAGTGGTCGGCGGCGGAGTGCCGTCCGGGGCCACCGCTCGGCCGGTGCTCGGTGAGATCATGCCCGGGCAGAGGTTGCGGCTGGTCAGGTTGGCCATGATCTGCGGAATCGCGTCGCGGGTGTTCTGAATGCCGTCGTGCATCAGGATCACCTGGCCGGCCTGGAGGCGGCTGGCGTTGGAGACGATCTGGCTGACGCTGGCGCCGTTCCAGTCCTGGGAGTCGACGTCCCAGATCACCTGGCGCAGGCCGAGCGACGAGGCGACCGACTGGAGGGTCCAGTTGGTCTCCCCGTAGGGCGGGCGGAACAACTGCGGCCGGACGCCGGTCGCCGCCTGGATCGCCGAGTTGGTCTGGGAGAGGTCCGACTGCATCTGACTCTGACTCATCGAGGTCATGTGCGCGTGGTTCCAACTGTGGTTGGCCACCCACATGCCCGCGTCGACCTGGGCCCGCGCGGCGGACTGGTTGCTCTGCACGTTCTGCCCGACGTTGAACATGGTCGCCCGTACGTTGTTCGCGCGCAGCACGGACAACAGGGCGCTGGTGCTGCCGGTCGGCCCGTCGTCGAAGGTGATGCCGACGTACCCGTTGCAGGTGGCGGCGCTGGACGGAGTGGCGGCGACCGCGAGACCGGCGGCACTCAGCGCCACAGTGGAGGCGAGCACTGCCAACCGGACGGTGAGACGCGATGTTCGAGGTGCGGACGGGCGGCGGGAGCCGCGGATGCTGGCGTACATGCGCAGGTCCTCCTTGGGACGGGTGATACCTGACGACGCATGGCGTCAATCGAAAGAGATTGATGTTGCCGGCGCTCGGAGTATTGCAGCGGCGTTTCGAGCACGTCAATGATTTTCCGGAATTTTTCCGGAAGTACGTGCCTGGGTGACGTGCCGGATTCCCTGGACAATGCCCATGAACTGGCCATTCACCGTCTCACCTAACCGGTAGCGCAGCGAACAGCGGCGGCAAGGAACCGCCCTGCACATGCTGCGAGAACCAGAAGGCCACGTGATCCCCAAGTGCATGTCCAGGCCGTCCGGGGGTCGCCTGGTCCGGGTCCTCAAGCACTCGGCAACTCGATCGCCCGTTCCGGGGCTCGGCGGGCTGGTCGCTCCGGTCCTACGTGGTCTGCCCCACCGGTCTGCCCTCACCAGTGGCACGCAGAGACATGTCGTCGCCGTGGCGGCTACGTACGGAGGAGGTGCGTGAGGTCAGCGGCGAAGCGGGTCATCTCCTCCCCCGCTTCGAGCACGAAGACCGCCCTGGCGGACCAGGCTTTGTCCTCCACGTCGAGACCAGGAGCCCGGAGAGTCACGCCCAGCGACACGTAGCCACGTCCGTCGTGCCGGGCATCGATAGCGAGTTCGCGCTCCACGGACGTCCAGGTACGAGTCCCGTTCCAACCACGCCAGTCCGCTGCGAGCCGCTCAACGAACGCCGGCAGCGTCGTCGCCAGGTCGGCATAGCGGCCGTCGATCTTGGCGACCGTCGAAGCGGTCATACCCTCTTCGTGCAACGCAGTCGCGATCGTGAAGACGTAGCCGTCACCGTACGGATCCTGCGGCGGATGGACGACCCATCGCGCGCCGCCGTAGGGCTGCAGAACGAACGGCTCAGTCATGGTGGCTCGCAGTATGCAGGGTCACTGACGCCCTCGCCTCTGTGAGGGGGCCAATGGCTCCCACAACCACACCGAGCCCGCCGAGGACGGATACGAGAAAGCCCTCCGGGTGGCTCCGTCCGTACCCCGTGGTCCGAGTTGTTGCTGTCAACAGCTGCTGTCAGTCATTGCGCCCGGTCCCGGCACCCGCAGCGGTTCATGACGCCGCGGTACGCGTCCACTCGCCCATCGAGCCGCTCCACCAAGAGGTGGTCGCCCTTCGCGCCAGATCGTTTCGCCGGGATGCACGACGACCGGTTGGTCCAGTACGAAGTGGCGCCAGCGATCAATCAGCGTGAGGCGGTCTGCCCGCTCGCGCAACGATGGGCTCTTCCTCCTGGCCGTGCTCATGCTCGACAGCATCGATCAGGCGGCGGACGGGCTGCAACAGCTAGCCGAGAAGTCCTGACCGTAACCGCAGTGACCTACGAATTACGAGATGATCAAGTTGCTGACCACGGTCTACCTGCACCAATGTGGCTGGCCTGCGGAAACCGTCGCGGCATCTCTCGGCGCCAGCCGCCGGGGCTCGACCTCTTGAGGACTGTAGCGGGCGGACGTCGCCGCCACCATCGACGACGCCGAGGCGCGGATCCGGCGGGCGCTGCCCATCGCCACCGCGATCTACCTCGAACTCGACATCGACCGGCAGCCCGCCCGCACCAGCGCCACCTGACCCGGAGGTCCGGGTCGCGGTGCCCGGGTCGCCGACGTCGGCGTAGTGCCGAGGAAAGCGGCGGGGACTGCCGTCCGGGCGGGCTGACGGCGGAGCGCGTCAGTCGGCCTGGGCCGGGGTGTCCGGCGTGGACCTGGGGCGGCGCTTGCGTGGTGCGGCCGAGCGGGGCGGCAGCGCGCGCATGTGGTCGCGTACCC
>NZ_JAXCFU010000029.1:0-27381 GCF_055362685.1 Micromonospora sp. SYSU B005
AAATCACCCGCTGCCTCAAGCGCTACATCGCCCGACAGATCTACCGCACCATCACCAACCACCACCGCACCACTTGACAACCCCACTCACAGATCGACGGGGAGGGGCGGCGGCGGGGGGCGGCGGGGGGCGGCGGCGGGGTGGGGGGACCGATAACGATCATGTAACGGGCGCGAACCTTTTGCGGGGTGTCACTGCTCTCTCTCGGCATCGGCCCGCCGGGGCCAGGAGAGGACGTCGGATGAAGCTGGTGTGGAGGCGGGCGGTAGAGGCCCGTGGGCTGCTGCTCGCCGCCGCTGTCGCGGCACTCGTCGCGGTCGCGTTGGTCACCGGGCTCTCCGACTACAACCGCCGAGCGGTCGAGGCGGGCGCCCGCGCGGTGCTCGACGCCGCCCCGGCCGAGGAACGCAGCCTGCTGATCAGCGGCTCCGGCGGCGCCGACGCCGCCGCGTTCGCCAAGCGGGACCGGGCGGTACGGGAACAGTTCGCGAACGGGCTCGGCGGCGCTCCGGTCACCGTGGCCGGGACCCGCTCCGGGACCGGGCGGGAGCTGACCGGTGACGTGGGTGCCGCCCGTACCGACGACGATCCGATGTTCGCCAACCTCGCCACGCTCGACGACCTGCCCGCGCACGCCGAGCTGGCCGCCGGGGCGTGGCCGGTGCCCGGCAGCAACCCGTTGCAGGTGACGTTGCCGGAGAAGGTGGCCGCGCAACTGAGCCTGGAGGTCGGGGAGCGGGTGCCGCTGTACGACAGGGGCGCCGAACGCGCCGGCACCGTGGTGGTCGTGGGCACGTGGCGCCCCCGGGACGCCGCCGAGGCCTACTGGCGTCTCGCCCCCGGGGTGGGGGAGAGCCAGGGCGACGCGGAGATCACCTCGTACGGGCCGTTCGCGCTCGACCCGGCCGACTTCGCCCGTACCTTCCCGGGCTCCACGTCGGCGGCCTGGGTCGTCGACCCCGACCTGGTGGCGGTCGAGCCGGCCCGGCTGCCCGCCGTGACCACAGCGCTGGACGAGATCACCGGGAAGCTGCCCGAGGCCACCGGCCTGGGCTCCTCGACACAGCAGGTCAGCCACCTGGACCGGCTCGTCGACCGGCTCAGCCGGGCCGACCTGGTGGGCCGGTCCGCGCTGCTCACCCCGCTGCTGCTGATCGTGGTGCTCGGCGGGTACGCGCTGGTGCTGGTGGCCGCGCTGCTCAACGAGGACCGGCGGGCGCAGACCGCGCTGCTGCGGGCCCGGGGCGCCGCCCGGGGGCAGATCGCCGGCCTGGCCGTACGCGAGGCGACGCTCGTGGTGGCGCCGGCGCTGCTGCTGGCCCCGGCGCTGACCGGGCAGGCGATCCGCTACCTGGGCGCGGACCTGGGGCTGGCCGACGGCGACCTGGCCCGGGTGTGGGTGGTGGCGGTCGGCGCGGCGGTCGGCTGCCTGCTCGCCATGGTGCTGCCGGCGATGCGCCGGGCCGGCACGTACGTCGCGGACATGGCGGCCCGGTCCCGCCCCTCCCGGGGCGCGGCGGTGCAGCGGGCGAGCGTGGACATCGCGTTGGTGGCCCTCGCCGTGCTCGCCTGGACCCAACTGCGGCAGTACTCCTCGCCGCTCGCAGGCGCGAACGGCAGCCTCGGCATCGACCCGCTGCTGGCCGCCGCACCCACCATCGGCGTGCTGGCCGGCGCGGTGATCGCGCTGCGGCTGCTGCCGCCGACCACCCGGCTCGCGGAACGCTTCGTCGACCGGCGCACGTGGAACGCCACCATGTTCGGCATGTGGCAGGCGGGCCGCCGCCCGCACGCCGGCCCGGTGCTGCTGCTCGCGCTCGCCGTCGGCGGCAGCACGCTCGCCTGGTCGCTGGTGGCCTCCTGGGAACGCTCGCAGCGCGACCAGGCGCAGCACACGGTCGGCGCGGACCTGCGGCTGACCGAACGGGACGGCACCGCCCCCGCGGATCGGGCCGCCCAGCTGGCCGCCGTGCCGGGCGTGGACCGGGTGCTGCCCGCCTGGCGCGACGACGTACGCGTGGGCCGTGAGGCGCGCCCGGCGACCGTGGTGGCGTTCGACGCCGCCGCCGCGAAGGGGATGATCCGGCTCGACGACGCCGGCGGTGACGCGTCTACCGGCGCCCTGCTGGACCGGCTCGCGAACGGCCGGACCGCGCCGGCCGGCGGCGTCCTGCCCGAGGGGGCGAAGACGCTGTCCGGCACCGTGCGCACCCCGGTGGAGAGCATGTTCGACCGGCCCCGGGTGGCGGTGACCGCGTTGTTCACCACCGACGCCGGGGCCACCTGGCGGGTCCGGCTGGCCGAGGCCGGCGGGGACGGAAAGCCGGTGCGTTTCTCGGTGCCGCTGCCCGACAGCGGCGGCGTCCCGCTGCGCCTGGCCGGCGTCGAGGCCGACGGCGGCGACGCCACCGGCAGTTCCTATCGGCTGCTCCTGGACGAGCTGCGGCTCACCGACGCCGCCGGGGCGGCCCTGCCGGTGCCGGTGGAGGGGGCGTGGCGGGTGATCGACCCGGGCGCCGGGCCGCGCGACACCGCGAAGGCGAGCCCGACCCGGATCGACGGTACGCAGGGCTTCGACGTGCCCGCCGGACTGTTGCAGTTCGCCCGGATCCCCTCGTCCCGGTTCGCGCTGGTGCCGCAGGCGCCGGACCGTCCGGTGCCGGTGCTCGTCACCCCCGGCGTGGCCGCCGCGATGAGCGTCAAGACCGGCGACACGGTCAAGCTGTCCGTCGCCGAGGTGACGCTCGAGGTCACTGTGGTCGGCCAGGTCGCCGCGATCCCCGGCACCGGGGGCGACGGGGTGCTGGTGGACCTGCCCACCGCCACCACGCAGCTCCTGGAGCGCAGCGGCGGCGTCCGGCCGGTGGCCGAGTGGTGGCTGCGCACCACGCCCGGCGGGCACACCGCCGCCGCCGACGCGCTCGCCTCGACCGGCGGCACGGTGCTGCTGGACCGGCGGGCGGTGGCCGCCGAGGCCGCCGAGGATCCGTACTGGCAGGGCGCGCGCACCGGGCTGCTGGCCGCCGCGCTCGGCTCGGTGCTGCTCGCCCTGGTCGGGCTGGCGGTCGACGTCTGGGCCACCACCCGCCGCCGGCTCACCGAGTTCGCGGTGTTCAACACGCTCGGCGCGAACACCCGGCTGCTGGCCCGCGCGTACCTCGCGGAACAGACGTTCCTGGCCGCGATCGGCGTCGGCGTCGGCATGCTCGTCGGTGCCCTCGTCGCGGCCACCATGGTGCCGCTGGTGATCCTCACCCCGGCCGCCGGCCGGCCGGTGCCCGAGGCGGTCTTCACAGTGCCCTGGGTGCCGATCGGGGCGACGGCCGCCGGGCTGCTGCTCGCCGCGCTCGCCTTCGCCGCCCTCATCACCACAGGCATCCGCCAGCGGGTCGCCGCCGCGCAGCTCCGGATCGGAGGAGAACGATGAGCCTTCCTGGTGCCGCGCGCCGGGTTCGCGCATACGGGGGGCAGTTCCTGCTGCTCGCCGTCCTGACCCTGGTGACCGCCCTGCTGATCACCGGCGTGCCCCGGGTCGCCGACCGGCTGACCGGGCAGGGCCTCACCGAGTACGTGGCCGGGCAGCCGGTGGCCCGCCGCGACCTCACGTACAGCACCGGGCCGACCGCGTTCCCGCCGACGACCAGGACCGCCGTGACCGGTCACGCGGCCGAGCTGGCGCGGATCGAGAACACGATGCCGGGCGTGGTCCGGGACACCGTCGGCCAGCGCTGGTACGTCGCCCAGACCGTGCCCGGACGGCTGCGCGGCCCGGCGCTGGCCCCCGAGAAAGGGCTCATCGACCTGCACCTGCGGGCCGGTACCGGCATCCGGGAGGCCGCCACCCTTGTCGACGGGCGGTGGCCGGAAAGCGGGATCACGCCGGCCGGCGCGGTCGAGGTGACGCTCGCCGAGACGATCGCCGGCACGCTCGGCGTGAAGACCGGCGACCGGTTCCTGCTCCTGATCCTCGACCAGGACGACAACGTGCTCAAGTCCCTCCCGGTCGCACTGGTCGGCGTGTGGCGGCCGAACGACCCGGCCGACGGCGTCTGGGACACGCTTCCGTCGATGCTGAAGCTCACCCCGCCCGAGGGCGACGGCGACCCGTTCGTGGGCGTCGCCTACACCGCCGACGGGGGCGTCGACGAGGCCGTCGCGACCGGCTGGCCGGTGAGCTTCGGCTGGCGGTACCGGATCGCCCCGGACCGGCTCGAACCGGGCCGCCTCGACGCGCTCATCGCCGGGGTCGACGGGCTGGAGCGCACCCGTCCCGCCGTGGCGACGCTCAGCCAGGGCGTGGACATCCCGCTGCGGCGCTTCGCCGACTCCCTCGCGGCCGCGCAGACCCTGCTCGCGGTCATCGCCGCCGGGCTGCTCGCCACGCTGGCCGGGCTGACGCTGCTCGCCGCCCGGCTGGCCGCGCGCCGCCGCCGCGCCGAGTTCCACCTGATCCGGGCCCGCGGCGGCTCGACCGGCGCGGTGCTGCGCCGCGGCCTGGCCGAATCGCTGCTGGTGCTGCCGGCCGCGGCCGGGATCGGCTGGCTGCTCGGCGGGCTGCTGCCCGGCACCGGTGCGTCGTGGCGCTGGGTGGTGATCGCCGGGCTCCTGGCCACGCTGCTGCCGCCGCTCGCCGCGCTCGCCGTCGGCCGCCGGGCCGGTGGCCGCGCCGACCTGGGCGGCCGGTCACCCGCCGTCCGGCTCACCGTCGAGGTGGTCGTGCTCGGGCTCGCCGTGCTCGGCGCGTTCCTGCTGCGCCGCCGCGGGCTCACCGCCGGTTCGGTGGACCCGCTGCTGGTCTCCGTACCGGTGCTGCTGGCGATCGCGGCGGCGCTGCTGGCGCTGCGCGCGTACCCCTGGCCGTTGCGGCTGGCCAGCCGCGTCGCAGCCCGGGCGCGTGGCAGCGTCGCGTTCCTCGGCACCGCCCGGGCGGGCCGGGCCGCGAGCACCGGGCCGCTGGTCGTGGTGGTGCTGGCCGTCGCCACCGCCGCGTTCTGCGGCGTGGTGGCGACCGGCATCGAGACCGGCCGGGACACCGCCGCCGCCCAGGCCGTGCCCGGTGACCTGCTGGTACGCGGGGAGCGCTTCACGCCGGACACCGCGGAGAAGCTGGCCGGGCTGCCCGGGGTACGCGCTGTCGCGCCGCTGCTCACCGTGCCGGCCGAACGCCCGTACGCCGACCGCGCCGGACGCCCCGCCCCGATCACCGAGCTGCGCGTGGTGCTCGTGGACGGGGAGCGGTTCGCCGACGTGGCACGGCAGGCCGGCGTACCGGTGGACGTGCCCGACCCGGTGCGGGCCCGCGCCGACGGGAGCACGCCGCTGCCGGCGCTGGTGTCCCCGGCGGTGGCCGAGGAACTGGCCGACGCCGGGCTCGCCGACGCCCGGGGCGAGCGGCCCGCCTGGCTGGACGTGCAGGGCAACCGGCTGCCGGTGCGGACCGCCGCCACGGTCGACGGGTTCGCGCTCGTCGGCGAGGGCGTACGCCGGTTCGTGGTGCTGCCGTGGCCAGCGTTGCCGGCCGACGCGCCGCACCAGCTCGCGCCCACCGGTTTCGTGCTCGCCGGGTCCGGCGTGGACGCGGCCGAGGTGGACCGGGTGGCGCGGGACGGGCAGCGGCGCTACCTGCGCATCGGCGGTGTCGACGCCGGGGACAAGGCCCGCGCGCCGGAGGTGACGACCCGGGCGGCCGTGCGCGCCGACCTGGGCGGCACCGGCGTGAACGGCCTGCTGGTGTTCGGCTTCGTGCTCGGCGCCGGAGGCGGCGCCGCGCTGGGGCTGCTCGGGCTCGCGCTCGCGGTGCTCGCCGGGGCCCGCTCGCGCGGGCAGGTGCTGTCCCGGCTGCGCACGATGGGCCTGTCCCGCCGGCAGTGGCGCGGCCTGCTGATGGTGGAGCTGACGCCGCTGGTGCTGGTGTCGGTGCTCACCGGGGCGGTGGTCGGCGCGTTGCTGCCGCTGCTGCTCACACCGGTGCTCGGGCTGCCCGCCTTCACCGGGGGCGTGGAGGTGCGCCCGAGTTTCGAACCCGGCCTGGTGGCCGGGGTGTCGGTCCTGGCCATGCTGGCCCTCGGCTTCGCGATCACCGTGGAAGCCGTGAACAACCGCCGGTTGCGCCTCGGCGAGGTGCTGCGGCTCGGAGAGGAGAGCTGACATGACCGCGACCGCTTCCGGCCACCCGGGCCCGGCGCGTCTCACGCCGCGTGACGAACCGTCGTCGGCCGTACCGGACCTGGCGTCGCTGCAACAGCGCGCCGCCCAGCGGGCCGCCGAACGGGCCGGCGGGCGCGACCGGCTGCGCGGGCACATCGTCTGCGACGGCCTGGTGCGCATCTTCAAGACCGAGGGCGTCGAGGTCGTCGCGCTCCAGGGCCTCGACCTGGTCATCGACCGGGGCGAGCTGGTCGCGATCGTCGGCGCGTCCGGCTCCGGCAAGTCGACGCTGCTGAACATCCTGTCCGGGCTGGACACCCCGACCGCCGGCATCGCCCGGGTCGCCGACTACGACCTGCTGTCGCTGTCGAACAAGCGGCGGCTCGCGTACCGGCGGGACGTGGTCGGGTTCATCTGGCAGCAGACCGGCCGCAACCTGCTGCCGTACCTGACCGCGCTGGAGAACGTGGAACTGCCGATGAAGCTCGCCGGACGGGCCGGCGGCGGGCGCAAGCGGCGGGAACGGGCCCGCGAGCTGCTGGACATGGTGGGCGTCGGCTACTGCGCGGACCGCCGGCCGGGCCAGATGAGCGGCGGCGAGCAGCAGCGCTGCGCGGTCGCCGTGGCGGTCGCCAACGACCCGGAGATCCTCTTCGCCGACGAGCCGACCGGTGAGCTGGACGAGGCCACCGGCGCCGAGGTCTTCGCCGCGCTGCGCACCATCAACGCCGAACTGGGGGTCACCATCGTGGTGGTCACCCACGACCACGCCGTGGCCGGCCAGGTCCGCCGTACCGTCGCGATCCGCGACGGCCGGACCGCCTCCGAGGTACGCCGGACCGCACGCGTCACCGCCGACGGCGGCACCGAGATGGTCAGCGAGGAGTACGCGGTGCTCGACCGCACCGGCCGGATGCAACTGCCGGCGCAGTTCGTGGAGGCGCTGTCCCTGCGCGACCGGGTCCGGCTCAACCTGGAACCCGACCACGTCGAGGTGCGCCCCGGCGACCGGACGCACGCCGAGGAGAGTGAGTGATGACCGACCAGACAGTGGTGCTGCCGGCGGAGCCGGGGACGGCCGTCGACGACGTGGTCCGGGTCGAGGGGGTGAGCCGCACCTTCGGCAAGGGGGAGCACGCCGTGCACGCCGTACGGGACGTCTCGTTCACTGCGGGACGCGGCGAGCTGGTCGCCGTCCGGGGCCGCTCCGGCGCCGGCAAGACCACGCTGCTGAACCTGGTCGGCGGCCTGGACCGGCCGGACGCCGGGCGGATCCGGGTGGCCGGGCACGACGTCACCGCCGCGGGTGAGCGGGAGCTGCTGTCGCTGCGCCGGGGCACCATCGGGTTCGTGTTCCAGACGTTCGGCCTGGTGCCGATCCTGTCCGCGGCGGAGAACGTCGGGGTGCCGCTGCGGCTGGCGAAGGTGCCGGCGGCCGAGCGGGAGCAGCGGGTGGCGGTGCTGCTGGAACTCGTCGGGCTGGGTGGGCACGCGGCGCAGCGCCCGTACGAGCTGTCCGGCGGCCAGCAGCAGCGGGTGGCGGTGGCCCGGGCGCTGGCTAACGAGCCGGACCTGCTGATCGCCGACGAGCCGACCGGTCAGCTCGACTCCGAGACAGGGCGGTCGATCATGGACCTGCTGCGTGCTGTGGTGCACGCCCGGGGCATGACCGCGCTGGTCGCCACGCACGACCCGGCGCTGATCGAGCTGGCCGACCGTACGCTCACACTGCGCGACGGCCGGCTGGTGTCGGAGGACTGATCCGGGTGCCGGGCCGCGCGCCTTCGGGCGGCGGCCCGGTGCCGGGTCAGAGCGCCAGCTTCATGCCCTCGTGGCTGGCCACGAAGCCCAGGTCGCGGTAGAACCGGTGCGCGTCGGCGCGCTGCTTGTCGGTGGTGAGCTGCACCAGCGCGCAGCCGTGCTCCCGGGCCCGGTCGATCGCCCAGCGCATCATCGTCCCGCCCAGCCCTCGGCCGCGCCGGTCGGAACGGACCCGCACCGACTCGATCAGGCAGCGTTCGGCGCCGTGCCGGCCCAGCCCCGGGATGTACGTGAGCTGGAAACAGCCCACCAGCTCCCCGCCGTCGTCGGCCACGATCAGATGGTTGCGCGGGTCCGCGTCCAGGTCGGCGAAGGCCCGCTCGTACGCCCCGTCCACCTCGGGCAGGTCGCGGGTGCGGCCCAGCACGTCGTCGGCGAGCAGCGCGAGCACGGCGGGCAGGTCGGCGCGAACCGCCTCCCGGAAGATCACCTCGGTCACCGGGCCAGCCTGGCACAGCGCCGCGCGCCGGTGCGGCCCGGGCGGCGTCCCGTCGCGTCGCCCGGTCGTGCCGCCCGGTTGCGTCGCCCGAATGCGTCGCCCGAATGCGCCGTCCGGGTCGCGTCGCCTGGTTGCGCCGTCAGTGGTCAGCGGTCGTCCAGCCAGCTCCGCAGCGCCCACCACCAGTGCACGGTCTCCGGCACCGTGCACCGCGCCCCCTCCTCGACCGGTGGCCCGCCGGTCAGCTCCCGCAGCCGCCGCAGCCGGTAGCGCACCGTGTTCGGGTGGACGTGCAGCTCGGCGGCCGTCTGGTCCAGCCGCTGGCCGTGGTGCAGCCAGGCGAGCGCGGTGCCCGCCAGCTCCCGGTGGAACTCGTCGGCCGGGTCGAGCGCGCCGAGCAGCGTGCCGCGCAGCAGTTCGGCCAGCAGCGGCTGGGCGGCGAGCGCGGTCTCCCCGGCCAGGTCGGTGACCTGATGCAGCCCGCGCAGCCGCCGGTTCGCCGCCGTGGCGAGGGCCGCCAGGCAGAGCGCGTACATGGCCGGGGCCCGCGCCAGCGGCTGCGCGGGCGCCACAAGCGTCAGCAGGTCGGCCGGTGCGGCGTCGGGCGGTCGCGGCAGCAGCCCGGCCAGCCGGTCCCCGACCGTGCCGAGCAGGCCGCCCCGCGCGGTGAGCTGCCGGTGCAGCGCGTACGCCCGAACCGGGTCCGGTGGCGCGGCCACCAGGCAGTGGTAGCGCCCGTCCGGCCGCAGCCCGAACCGGGTCAGCTCGGCCGGGGACAGGCCCGCGGGGCCGTCGCGCAGCAGTCGCCGCAGCAGGTGCGCCCGAGCCGCCGCGCCGGTACGGGCCAGCTCCCGCTCAGCGCCGCGGTGCCCGTCGACCACCGCCCGCTCCACCGCCGCGGCGTACCGGCCGATGGTGAGCAGACCTTCCAGCAGCACCTCGTCGGGGATGCCGGCGGCGCGGCCGTGCCGGACCACCAGTTCCACCGCGCGGTCCCGCCCGGCCTGCACCCCGCGCAGCAGCCCGGCGACGGAGACGCCCTGCGCGGCCCGGTCCGCGCCCAGCCGGCGGGCCTCGGCGAAGTCGCGTCCGGCCGGGTCCTCACGGCGTTCCAGCGCGCCCAGGCCGCTGGTCAGCAGCAGCACGACCTGGCGGCGTACCTCGTCGGCCGGCAGCCGGGCCACCTCGGGGGAGTCCGCGCGGGCCGCCCGCGCCACCTCGTCGACGGCGGCCGGATCGGCGGACAGGTCGCGCAGCAGCGCGCCGAACGTCGGGGCCTGTCCGATCCGGGTCATCGGCGTCCGCCGCCCTCCGGTTGTCGACGCGGCACAACCGGGCCGCGCGGGCGTTGGCGTCGGGTCCCTAGCCCGGGCGGGCGGCCGGTTGCTCTCCTGGTTGTTACCGCAAGGTAACACCGCTCGCGCCACTGAGAAACGTCGATGTCGTACCGGCTGCCAGGAGGCGTCCATGACACCCGTGCCACAGCACCCGTCCCGTACCCGCCGCCGTGCCGGCCTGGCCGTGCTGGCCGCGCTCGCCCTGGTCGCGCCGGCGCCGCTGGTGACCGCGCCCGCGCCGGCCGCCGCCGCGGCGGCGCTCCAGGAGGTGATGTTCGTCGGCAACAACTGGGACGGCACCGCCGACGTGATCCGGTCCCGCGGCGACTACGCCAGGCTCGGCCGGATCAACGTGATCCCGGACCGCGCCGCGCGGCTGCGCGAGATCTACCTCAACCCGATCAAGCTGGCGTTCTTCCTCGGCATCCGGCAGGGCCCGGGGGAGGGCCACGACCAGCTCATCGACGACATGTACACCACGCCGGACGGCACCGCGCTGGTGGTGTCCCGGCCCAGCTTCGCCGACGTCGTCTCGATCGACCTGGCCACCGGCGCGCTGCGCTGGCGGTTCCCGGTCTCCGGCTACCGCGCCGACCACATGGCCGTCTCGCCGGACGGCACCCGGGTCGCGGTCTCCGCCTCCACCTCCAACACGGTGCACGTGCTGGACATCCGCACCGGCGCGCAACTCGGCTCGTTCGGCGCCGGCGACAAGCCGCACGAGAACATCTACACCGACGGCGGCACCCGGCTGTGGAACATGTCCATCGGCGAGGTAAACACCGACCTGGACGCGCCGTGGCTCGACTGGACCAAGGGCGACCGCCGGATCACCGTCGCCGACACCGGCACGTACCAGGTGGTCAAGGTGATCGACATGCGGGACCGGCTGGACGCCGCCGGCCGCCGGGACCTCTCCGACGCGGTTCGTCCCGCCGTGTTCACCCCCGACGGCAGCCGGCTCTACTTCCAGGTGTCCTTCTTCAACGGCCTGGTCGAGTACGACGTGGCCACCGACCGGGTCACCCGCGTCGCCACGCTGCCGAAGAACCCGGCCACCAGCGAGGACCGCACCACCTGGGTCAACGACTCCCGCCACCACGGCCTGTCGATGAGCCCCGACGGCACCCGGATCTGCGTCGCCGGCACCATGGACGACTACGCCACGGTGCTGGACCGGGCCACGCTGCGGGAGGGGCCGCTGGTGCCGGCGAGCAAGCCGTACTGGGCCACCGTCAGCGGGGACGGCCGGGACTGCGTGATCTCCGAATCCGGCGCGGATCAGGTCACCGCGATCAACTTCGCGACCGGGCAGAAGGTCGCGAGCGTCCCGGTCGGCGACCACCCCCAGCGCGTCCGAATCGGGCACATCGCGGAGGGCTGGACGCCCCCGGCCGCCGGCTGACCGGCGGCGTTCGACCGGCCGGCGTCCGGCTCCCCGGCCGCCGGCCGGACCGTCACCGGGCGGGGCAGCGCAGCCCCTCCCGGGGGACGGTCAGCGAGATCAGGTACGCGTCGACCGCCGAGGTCACGCACGACGTCTGCGGGTAGGCGGTGTGCCCCTCGCCCTCCCAGGTCAGCACCCGTCCCACGCCGAGCATCGACGCGAGCGCCGGCGTCTGCTCGTACGGCGTGGCCGGGTCACCAGTGGTGCCTACGACCAGGATCGGCGGCGCGCCGTTCGCCCGGCCGGTCGGGTACGGATCCCGCTCACCGGGCCACTCCACGCAGCCCAGCATCCCCACCGCCAGGGCGGGACCGAACAGCGGGTACTTCTGCCGCCACTGCGACTGCAACGAGCGGACCTGCTCGCGGGACGGCTTCTCGGTCTCGTCGGCGCAGTTGACCGCCAGGTTGGCGTCGAACAGGTTGGAGTAGTGCCCGTCCGGCTCGCGGCCCGCGTACGAGTCGGCCAGCTTGAACACGCCGTCCGGGTCGCCGCCCTGCAGGTCGTCGATCGACCGGGCCAGCTCCTGCCAGCCCTGCTCGGTGTAGAGCGAGGAGATCACCGCGTAGAAGACCCAGCCCGCGGTGGCCTTGCGGCCGTCCTGCGCGCGGACCGGGGAGACCTTCGCCTTGGCGATCGCGTCGGTGACCGCGCCCCGGGCGTCCGGAGCGATCGGGCAGCGGCCGGCGTTCGCCGCGCACCAGTCGGCGAAGTTGTCGAACGCCCGCTCGAAGCCCTTCGCCTGGCTCTCCGACCCGGCGATCAGCTTCTGCTGCGGGTCGACCGCGCCGTCGAGCACCAGGGCGCGCACGCGCTGCGGGTAGAGCTGCGCGTAGGTCGCGCCGAGCAGCGTGCCGTACGAGTAGCCGAGATAGGTCAGCTTGTCGTCACCGACCGCCGCGCGGACCGCGTCCATGTCCCGCGCGGCCTGCTCGGTGCCGTAGAGCGGGAGCTGGTCGCCGTACTTCGCGCCGCACCGCTCGCCGATGCGCCGGTTGAGACCGACGAATCCGTCGAACGACGACTGGCTCTCCGGGTCGGGGTCGTAGCCGAAGCTGGCGTCCAGGTCGGCGTCGGAGATGCACTTGACCGGGCTGGACCGGGCCACCCCGCGCGGGTCGAAGCCGACGATGTCGAACCGGTCCGTGATCGCCGTCGGCAGGCCGCCGAACGCCGGGCCGAAGGACAGGTAGACGGCGGTGTCGACGCCGGACGCGCCGGGACCGCCCGGGTTGATCACCAGGGAGCCGATCCGGTCGCGCTGCTTGGTCGAGCGGGCCCGGATCAGCGCGATCTCGAACGTCTCACCGGCGCCCGGCCCGGCGGTCGCGCCGGTGGTGGCCCCGGTGCCCCAGTTGCGCGGCACCGCGATCCGGGCGCAGTCGTAGCGCATGTCCGCCGCGCCCCGGCCGACCAGCTCGTCGGGCACCTCCGGGCAGGCCCGCCACTCCGGTGCGGTACCCGGCGGGGCGGCCTCGCCCTCGCTCTCGGCGCGCGGGGCGAACGCCGGCAGCGTGCAGCCGGCGGTGAGTACCACCGCCGCGACGAACGCGGCCAGGACGGGCCGGAACCGGCGGGTCCGGTCGGGGAAGCGGGTCACGTGGGCGCCCTCCATGATCGTGTCGACCGTCAGGCTACGCCCGGCCGCGGGTGTCACCGACCGTCGCCGCCGGATCGCCGCGCAGCACCTCGTCGACGTCGTAACGGATCGGGCGGTCGAGCTGGCCGTAGTCGCAGGAGCGGGGATCACGGTCGGGACGCCAGCGCACGAACCGGGCGGTGTGCCGCAGCCGGTCGCCCTCCATCGCGTCGTACGCCACCTCGACCACCAGCGCCGGGCGCAGCGGCTCCCACTCCAGGTTCTTGCCGCCGGTCCACCGGCTGACCCCGCCCGGGATGCGCTGACCCCGCTCGTGGTCGCCGTGCACCCACGGGTGCTCGCCGCCGACGTCGCGGTAGGGCTCCAGCTCGTCGAGCAGCTCCTTGCGGCGGGCCATGGTGAACGAGGAGCTGACGCCGATGTGGTGCAGCACGCCGTCGTCGTCGTAGAGGCCGAGCAGCAGCGAGCCGACCACCGGACCGGACTTGTGCCAGCGGAAACCGGCCACCACCGCGTCCATCGTGCGCGCGTGCTTGACCTTGGACATGAGCCGCTTGCCCGGCTCGTACGGCAGGTCGGCCGGCTTGACGATCAGCCCGTCCAGCCCGGCGCCCTCGAACACGTCGAACCAGCGGCGGGCCGTCTCCGGGTCGGTGGTCACCTGGGTCACGTGCACCGGCGGGCGCACCTTGGACAACGCCTGCTCCAGCCGCTCCCGCCGCTGCGGATAGGGCTGGTCGATGAGCAGCTCGTCGTCGATCGCCAGCAGGTCGAACGCGACGAAGTCGGCCGGCGTGGTCTCGGCCAGCAGCTTCACCCGGGAGGCGGCCGGATGGATGCGCTGGGCCAGCAGCTCGAAGTCGAGCCGCGGCTGCCCGCCCGGGCCGTCCCGCCGGATCACGATCAGCTCGCCGTCGACCGCGCAGCGGGCCGGGAGCTGCCGGCGGGCCTGCTCGACCACCTCGGGGAAGTAGCGCGTCATCGACTTGCCGCCCCGGCTGGCCAGCTCGACCTCGTCGCCGTCGCGGAACACGATGCAGCGGAAGCCGTCCCACTTCGGCTCGTAGGTCAGGCCGGCATCGGTCGGCAACTGGGCCACGCTCTTGGCGAGCATCGGCTCGACCGGAGGGTTGATCGGCAGGTCCACGGCGACCAGTCAACCAGACCCCACCGACAGTGGTGGCGCAGATCACCGCCGGTGGCCGGGCGGCGTGTCCCGCACCGGCCGCGTTCGTCACCGCCGCCCGAATGGTGAAACCGCAGGTCAGAGCTACCGTCGCGGCGTGCCGGAGTGGATTTGCGAATGCTGCGGGCGCTGGCGGGTCAGCGTCGAGTTGATCCGTGGCCGCTACCGCTACCGGCTGGCGCACCGCTATCCGCCGGAGCACGGCGGCGGCGTGAACGTCCTCGGCGAGGTCGGCTCGGTCACCGAGCTGGAGCGCCTGCTGAAGCGCTACGCCCCGGTCACCCTGGCCGACCTCCACGAAGCCGCCTGACCCTCCGGCCGGCCCGGCGAACCGCCGATCTTGGAGTTGTGGCACCTCACAAATCCCGCCGAACGGACATCCTGGGCGCCACAACTCCAAGATCGAGGCGAGCGGGCGAGCGGGCGAGCGGGCGAGCGGGCGAGCGGGCGAGCGGGCGAGCGGGCGAGCGGGGCGAGGGGCGGCGAGTGGGGCGGCGCGGGAGCGGAGCGCGGGCATAGCCTGGGGGGACCGTCCACGGGGGAGGAACGCCGATGCGGTTCACCGAGTCCGTCGAGATCGCCGCCGACGTCGAGCGGGTCTGGGAAGTGCAGAGCGACGTCGAGCGCTGGCCGGAGTGGACACCGTCGGTCACCGCCGCCCGCCGGCTGGAGCCCGGTCCGCTGCTCCTCGGTTCGACAGCCCGGCTGGAGCAGCCCCGGCTGCGCCCGGCGGTGTGGCGGGTCGTGGAGATCTATCCCCCGTACTCGTTCGCCTGGGAGTCGGCGAGCCCCGGCGTGCGTACCCGTGGTGAGCACCGGCTGGTGCCGCTCGACGACGGGCGCACCCGGGCCGAGCTGGTCCTGGTGCAGACCGGGCCGCTGGCCTGGCTGATCGGACTGCTCGGCGGGTCGATGATGCGCCGCTATCTGCGGCAGGAGGCGGACGGGCTCAAGCGCCGCTGTGAGCGGAACTGACCGTCTTCTCCAGCACGGCGAGGCGGTTGCCGTTCTCATCCGGCCGGTGTGCCACCACCCGGTAGCCGCGGCCCGCGTACAGGGACAGGTTCGCCGCGCTGTCCGCGCCGGTGAACAGCGCGAACCGGGTCACCCGGCCGGCGCAGGCGTGCTCGACGGCGTCCAGCAGCCGCCCGCCGACGCCCCGGCCCTGCTGGTCGGGCGCGACCGAGAGGCGGCCCACGTGGGCGGTGTCGCCGTCGAGGCGGGCGCGTACCGAGCCGACCAGGCGGGTGCCGCGCCGGGCGGCGAGCACCACGTCCGGCCCGGTCAGCGCCGCCCGCACCTCGTCCAGCGTCTCGGTCAACGGCGGCAGGAACACGTCGCGGTAGCGCTGCGCCTCCACCAGGTACGCGGCACGCTGCACGGTGAGGATCTCCCCGGCGTCGGCGAGGCCGGCGGGGGCGATGGTCACGTCGGTCACCGGCTCAGCTCACCACAGCGCTCCCGGGCGGCCGTACGCTGGCGGGGGTGTTCCCATGAGCGGGGAGGTGACAGGCGTGCCGGAGCTGACGTACCCGGAGGTGGGCGCGACCCGCGACGGCGGCCTGCCGGCCGGTTACCACCACCTGCGCCACCGGGTCCGGCTGCCGGACGGCGGTTTCCCGCTGGCGGCGGACGCGGTGCTGGGCTGGCGGCTGCACCGCGCCGCAGGCGTGGTGATGCGCGCGGACGCGCCGCGCGCCGCCCCCGGGGTACGGGTCACGCCGGGGGTCGGTGTCGGCCCGGTGCGGCTGTGGGGGCCGACCGAGGTGGTGTGGACGGTGGACGAGCCGGATCGGGCCGGGTTCGGCTACGGCACGCTGCCCGGGCACCCGGAGGTCGGTGAGGAGGCGTTCCTGGTGACCCGGGGCGCCGACGGCGTCTGGTTCGAGGTGACCGCGTTCAGCCGCCCGGCGCACTGGTACGTGCGGGCCGGCGGGCCGGTCGTGCTCGGTTTCCAGCGGGCGTACGCCTGGTGGCTGGGGCGCACGCTGCGGCGGCTGTGCCGGCGGCGCTGAGCGGTCAGTAGCGGGCGAAGGAGCGGATCGGGGCGCGCGGGCCGTACTTCGGCGCCTGCACGCCCGCCGCCTCCAGCAGCACGCACACCCGGCCGCGGTGGCCCCGGAACGGCTCCAGCAGCGCCAGCATCCGGGCGTCGTCGCCACGCGGCTCGCCGGCCAGCGCCCAGGCGACGGTGTTCGGCACGTGGTAGTCGCCGACGCTGACCGCGTCCGGGTCGCCGTACGCGATGCGCACCACCTCGGCGGCGGTCCACGGCCCGATACCGGGGATCGCGGTGAGCCGCCGGGTGGCCTCGGCCGAGTCGGCGCAGCGTTCCAGCCGGTCCGCGACGGCCGCCGCGCGGCGCAGCGTGTCGGCGCGCCGCTGCTCGACCCCGAACGGGTGGAACACCCAGTACGGCGTGGCCGCCACCGCGGCCGGCTCCGGCGGCAGCAGCAGGGGTTGCAGCGGGCCGGGGGCGGGCTCGCGGAAGTGCCGCACGGTGGCGGCGTAGGCCCGGTACGCCTCCTTGCCGGTGACCTTCTGCTCGAAGACGGCCCGCAGCAGCCGGGGGAAGATCTGGCCGGTGGCGGGCATCCGCAGCCCGTGGTGCGTGTGCGCGAGGCGGGCCACCAGCGGATGCGCGCCGGCGAGCGCCGCGAACCCGGTCAGGTCGTCGCGCAGCCCGGCGATCCGGTCGGCCCGCTCGACCACCCAGCCGGCGCCCGGGCCGTACCCTTCGGCGGTCAGTTCGCCGGCCTCCGGGCGCAGCGCCAGCGTGGCCGGGCCGTCCGGGGTGCGGGTGGCCCACCAGAACGTGCCGGCGGCGATCCGCGCGCACGGGTCGTACGGGCTGAACGTGAGCGCCCGCACCGACGGGGCCAGGCGGTAGCCGGCCGGCGGGCGCAGCGTACGGCGGGCGTCGGGCGAGGTCACCAGGCCACTCTGCCACGCGGCCCGGCCGTGACGCCGGGCACGCCTGGCCGGGAGGCGGGCCGATGCCGGTGCGGCCCGCCTCCCGGGGTTCGCGACGATGACCGGCCGCGCCCTCCCCGGCGGCGACCGGTCACCGTGTCCTGGTGCGTCAGTACGAGTAGTCCGAGCCGCCACCGGAGGAGCTGCCGGCCGCGGGCGGCGCGACCGCCTTGGGCGTGCCGGTCGGCAGGCAGGTCAGGTTCTTCTTGCCGTTCGGGTCGACCACGAACCAGGTGCCGCCGACGCCCTGGCCCTTCCACTGGCCGGGCTTCTTGTCGCCGATGTAGCGGTAGACCGGCCAGCCGCCGATGGTGAGCTGCCGGGTGCCGTCCTGGCGGGTGATGGTGCCGACCTTGTCGTCGGAGACGCCCTGCAGCTTCGGGTTGCCGTCGGTGAGCGACGGCGGCCAGACCTCGGCGCACTTGTCCACGCAGTTGGACTGCGGCGGATCGTCGGAGTCCTTGTCGAACCGGTACAGCACCCAGCCGTCCTGGTCGGTGACGACGCGGCCCATCCGGGGCAACTTCTTGCCGACCAGCTCGTCGGTGATCTTCACGTTGGCCGGGGGCGCCTTGTCCGCTACCGGCTCCTCCTCGGGAGCCGCCGACGCCTCCGGTTCGGCCGCCGCGGTGGGTTCGGCCGCGGCGACGGCGACCGGCTCGGCCGCGCCCGAGTTCGCCCCGTTGTAGCCTGCTGGGGCGCAGGCCGTAAGTGCGACCATCGCGCTCGCGACGATGACGGTCGTCCGCTTGTGGTGTGCCACGTGCCCTCCTCGTTCTTGGCAGTTCGCCGAGTAGTACGGGCGCGGCGCTGTCAAGGTTGAACCCGCAGGGGTGGCACATTTCACAGTGGACCGATTGAACCGATGGGCGTCGCCGCGCGTGCGTCAGCACGAGGGGGTCCGCCGGCCGGGCACGACACGACGGCGCCGGGTGGCCCAGCCACCCGGCGCCGCTTCGCGTTCGATCAGATGTCGTCCACCGTCACCAGCGTGCTGGCCACCCCGTTCGCGTCGACCGACTGCACCTGGAGCTTGTCGATGTCTCGCACCGGGGTCCACGTGGACGCGCTCAGCTGTAGCGGAAGCTGGTTCTGGTTCGTCCCGTAGCCGCCGACCGGCACCGACCAGCTGGAGATCACCTCGCTGGTGGCGTCCTTGCGGACCACCACCAGCCGGCACGTGCGCGGCCCCGGCAGGCGGCTGAGCTGCACCGCGATCTGCGTGCCGTACTCCTTGCGGGCCAGCCACATCGTCGTCTGCACGCCCGTCCCCGGGTCGGTCGCGTTGTGCTGGTCGCCCTCGATCGGCTCCCCGCCGACGCCCGGGTCGTTCGGGTTGCCCGGCTCGCCGCTCGGCGCGGCCGGCGTCGGCACCGCCTGCGGCGGCGCGGGATCGTCGCCGAGCATCCCGGCGGCGACCCCGCTCAGGCCGCCGAACACCACCACTGCCGCCGCTGTGGCCAGCAACTGCCGCACCCGGGTACGACGCCGGTCCCGCCGTACCGCCACCAGCGTCCGGTCCAGCAGCGCCGGATCGGTGTGCGTCTGCTCCAGCGCGGCCATCGCCTCGCCGTCGATGCCGGAGAGCAGCCCCACCACCGGGACCATCGTCTCCAGTTCCGCAGCGCAGGCCCAGCAGGTGGCCAGATGCTCCTCGAACCGCTCCGCGTCCTGCGCGTCCAGCACGCCGAGCGCGTACGCGGCGACGTCCATGTGATCGGCCCGGCTCATTCGGTCACCCCCCTCTCCTGCAGAGCCGTGCGCAGCGCGCGCAGCGCGTAGTAGACCCGCGACTTGGCGGTACCCAGCGGAAGCCCCAACTCCTCGGCCGCCTCCGGCACGGTGCGTCCCCGGAAGTACGTCGCCACCAGGATCTCCCGGTGCGACTGGCTCAGCGTACGCAGCGCGTCCGCGACGGTCATCGTGCGCAGCACCCGGTCGGTGCTGTCCGACTCGGCGAACATGGTGAGATCCCGGTCGTACGTCTCGGGCGGGCGGGCCTGCTCGCTGCGGTGCTCGTCGATGGCGATCCGCCGGGCCACCGTGACCAGCCACGGGCGCAGCGAGCCCTGGCCCTGCACGCCGAGCCGGTGCGCGTTGCGCCAGGCCCGCAGCAGCGTCTCCTGCACGATGTCCTCGGCGCGCTGCCGGTCCCCGCCGGTCAGGCGCATCACGAACATCAGCAACGGGCCGGCGTGCTCGGCGTACAGCAGGCGGATCAGCTGGTCGGAGTGGCTGGCCTCGGCGGAGGTCGCCTGGTGGCGTCCGGGAGCGGGTCGCGGCGGCACCGGGTCATTCTGGCGATCGGCGGACTGGGCGTCGACCCCCCGGCCCGAACGCGAGGCGCGCGAGTGTGGTTGTGCCCGGGCGAACATCCACTCGGGCCGCGCCACTTCGCCGTGCCAGCCGGCCGCCACCGCATGCATGCAGACCTCCGCTGTCCAATGACATCAGCCGGCCCCCCACGGGCATGGCCGCCCGGTGGTACGCAGCGATCAGCCGATCGGATCAACGTTTGACGGAAAAAATTCCCGGCGGCGGGGGAGTGGAGTCGACGGCGTCCGCGTCGTGGACCACCGCCGCGCCGCCGGTGAAGCGGTCCAGCTCGGCACCGGCGAGCACCCGGCCGGGGAACCAGTCGCCCGCCGCCCGCCGGGTCAGCTCCGGCACCGGCGGCTCCACCCGGGACGCCACCAGCACCAGGTTGCCGTAGCGCCGGCCGCGCAGCACCGCCGCGTCACCCACCAGGCAGGCCCGGGGCAGCACGGTCCGCACCGTCGCGATCTGGGCGCGGGCGTGCCGCAGCGGCGGGCCGTCGGCCACGTTCGCCAGGTAGCTGCCGCCGGGCGCGAGCACCCGGGCCACCTCGGCGGCGTACTCCACCGAGGTCAGGTGCGCGGGGGTACGGGCGCCGGCGAACACGTCGGCCACGATCACGTCGTACGCGCCGTCCCGGCTCGACGTCAGCGTGGCCCGCGCGTCGGCCACCCGGACCTTCAGGCGCGGATCGGACGGCCAGGGCAGCTCGCGGCGGACCAGCTCCACCAGCGCGCCGTCCACCTCGGACACCCGCTGCGTCGAACCGGGCCGGGTGACCTGCACGTAGCGGGGCAGGGTGAGCGCGCCGCCACCCAGGTGCAGCACCCGCAGCGGCGTCCCGGCCGGCGCCACCAGGTCCAGCGCGGCGGCGAGCCGCCGGACGTACTCGAACTCCAGGTGCGACGGGTCGTTCAGGTCCACATGCGACTGCGGTGCACCGTCCAGCAGCAGCGTCCAGGAGCCCGCACGGTCGGCGTCCGGCACCAGCTCGGCCCGGCCGGTGTCGACGTCGGCCACCACCCGGTCGGAGTCGCGTCGCCGGCCCATCAGCGCCGCATCCCGCGCGCGGCGGCGGTGAGCACCCGGTGCAGCAGCCGCGCATCGCCGAGCATCCCGCGCAGCCGGCGTTCCAGCCCGGCGATCGGCACCAGGTTCTGCGGGGCGCGCGGATCCTTGTACGGGGTGGAGGCGAACCGGGGCAGCGTCACCAGCGA
The DNA here is from genome assembly GCF_055362685.1 of Micromonospora sp. SYSU B005. Lineage (NCBI taxonomy): Bacteria > Bacillati > Actinomycetota > Actinomycetes > Micromonosporales > Micromonosporaceae > Micromonospora > Micromonospora sp. SYSU B005. Next base: position 20,484 of record NZ_JAXCFU010000029.1, read on the forward strand.
CAGGTCGGCCAGCGCGATCGCCTCCGGCACGGTCAGGTCGGCCGAGCACTCCACCCGCACGATGCCCGCCCACGGCGCGCCCGCGCGTACCGGCAGCCGCAGATACCACGACCAGCCGCCCCACGCCGTACCCAGCCGGAACACCGGGCAGCGCTCACCCGGCGCCAGCCCGGTCACCACGGCGGTCAGCCGCCCGTCGAGGTATTGGCTGTGCTGCGTCTTGATGTACCCGAGCGTGCGCGGCAGGTTGCGCCGGCTGCGCAGCGGCCCGTCCACCACCAGCAGGTCGCCGTCGGTGCGTACCGCGTCGGAGACGGCCACCTCCAGCGCGGTCAGCGGCGCCTGCACCGCCGCGGGCAGCTTGCTCAGCTCACCGGTGCCGCTGACCCGGTGCACCGGGTAACGGACCGTCCCGGCGACCACGTCCTGCGCCGACGGGCTCGCCGTGAACAGGCCACGCCCCACCCGGGCGCCGGCCATCTCGGCGGCGCCCCGGTCCAGGTCGCAGCGCACCACACCGGCCGCGTACGAGGCGGCGATGCCGGGGAACGAGCCGCCGTCCTCCTCAGCCGTCCAGACGCTGGCGTCGATCCGGCGCACCCCGTCGACCAGCAGCACCACATCCGGCGACCGCACGTCCGCGCGGGGGCCGATCGCCCGCCAGTCGGTGGCCGGCAGTTCGACGTCGGCGTCGACCTGGGCGCTGCTCGGCGCGGCCGGCCCGGCGCCACCGGCCGCCTCGAACGACGCGCCGTACGCCGGATCCCAGGCGTCGACGAAGAACGCCGGCGACGGCCCGGTCACGCGGCGCTCCGCCGGGACGCGCCGGTCACAGGCCGGTCCGTTCCACGCGGGCCGTCCGCGCGTCCTTGCGGACCTCGAAACGGACCGGGATGCGCTCGGCCAGCGCCGGCACGTGGGTGACCACGCCGACCATCCGGTCGCCCCGGGCGGCCAGGTTCTCCAGCGTCGCCGCGACCGTGTCCAGCGTCGCCGCGTCGAGCGTGCCGAAACCCTCGTCCAGGACGATCGACTCCAGGCTGGCGGCGGTGGTGGACATGCCGGCGAGCTGCTCGGACAGCGCCAGGGCCAGCGCCAGCGACGCCTGGAACGTCTCCCCACCGGACAGCGTCCGCACCCCGCGCCGCAGCCCGGCGTCGTGGTGGTCGACCACGAAGAACTCACCCTTGTCGTGCACCAGGTCGTACTGCCCGCCGGACAGCTCCCGCAGGATCCCCGACGCGCCGTCGACCAGCAGGTCCAGCGCCTCGGTGAGCAGCCAGCGCTCGAAGTTGTTCGCCCGCAGGTGCGAGGCGAGCGCCCGCGCCACCCGCGCCTCGTGCTCGTGCCCGGCCCGCTGTTCCCGCAGCTCGGCGGCCTGCTCGCGGCGCTCGTCGAGGCGGCGCAACTCCGCCTCGGCTCGCTCCACCGCCACCGCCACGTCGCGCGGCGCGTCCTGCGGCGCGTCCAGCCCGGCGGCGGTGAACAACGCGGCGATCGCGTCGGCGACCTCGGCCGCGGCCCGCTGCGCCGCCTCCACCGAGTCGGCCAGCCCGTCGCGGTCCGCGCGCCGCGCCTGCGCCTGCTCGCTCGCCCAGCCGGCCAGCGCCGCCCACGCCGCCGCCACGTCGTCGCGGTCGGCGGCCGGCGGACCGAACCGGGCCAGCCCGTCGCGTACCGCGTCGAACTCACGCCAGGCCCGGCGCAGCCGCTCCTGCGCGGCGTCGAGTGCGCCCCGCGCCCGCCGGGCCGCCTCCCGGCCGGCCCGCACCGCGCCGGCCGCCTCCTCCAGCGCGGTCCGCAGCCGCGCGTGCTCGGTCAGCGACTCGCGCAGCCGCTCCGGCGCCGGCGCGTCCGCGAGCTGCTCGTCCAGCTCGGCCAGGCGCGCACCGAGCTGGTCGTGCTGGGTCCGGGCGCGCAGCAGCACCCGGTCGGAGTCACGGGCCGCGGTGTCGCGTTCCTGCACGACCCGCTTGGCCGCCTCGCTCGCCGCCCGCGCCGCCTTGCCCGCCTCGATCGCCCGGCTCACCGCCGAACCCTTCGGCACCGCCGGCACCGTGGTGACCGTCTGCTCGCACACCGGGCACGGCGCGCCGCCGACCAGGTGCGCCCGCAACGCGACCGCCTGGTCGGCGGCCTTCGCGTCCTCGTGCGCGCGGAACGCCGACTCCAGCTCCGTCTCGGCCCGCTGCGCGTCAGCCCGCGCCGCCGCCAGCGCCGCCACCGCCGCGTCGTGCTCGGTCCGCGCCGCGTCCACCGCCGCGCGGACCGTCGCCGCCTCCGCGGTCAGCCGGTCCCGGTCCGCGTACGCCTTCAGGTGCAGCCGCAGCGCGCTCTCGTCACCGGCGGCGGCCAGCTCCCCGCGCAGCTTCTCCTCGCGCTCCTCGGCCAGCCCGACCGCGGCCGCCGCCTCGTCGGCGGCCACCCGGGCCTGCGCCACCGCCCGCGCCAGCTCGGCGGTGCCGTCCGGCGGCCGCACTCCGGCCAGCACACCCAGCTCGGCGTCGAGGGCGGCCAGCGCCGCGGCCCGCTCGCCCGCCGTCGCACGGGCCCGCTCCCATTCGGGTACGGCGGCAGCGACCGCCGCGGCCAGTTCCCGCATCGCGTCCACCCGCTCCCGGGCGGCGGTCAGACTCTCGTCGTCGACGTCGGCGAGCCCGCCGAGCATCTTGTCGACCGTTTCCAGCTTCGCCTCGGCCTGCCCGGCCCGCTCGACCGCCTTCTTCTGCACCGACTCGTAGACGCCCAGCCCGAGCAGGTTCACCAGGATCTGCTGGCGGGTGGCCGGCTTGGCGTGCAGGAAGTCGGCGAACTGGCCCTGCGGCAGCACCACGCAGGAGGTGAACTGCTCGTACGGCAGCCCCACCGCGTCCAGCACCGCCTGCTCCATCTCGGCCGGGGTGCCCGCCACCACCTCGCCCAGATCCTCCGGGCTGAGCCCGGTGTCGAGCTTGGTGACGTCGAACCCCGGCGGCATGAGCTGCAGACCGGCGTTCGCCGTCTTCACCGTGCCCCGGCCGTCGCGGCGGACCACCCGGGTCGCCACGTAGCGGTCCCCGGCGGACTCGAAGACCAGCCGGACCCGCGCCTCGGTGGCCGACGGTGCCAGCGCGTTCGCCAGCCCCCGGGCGCCGCCCCAGCGCGGCACCGTGCCGTAGAGCGCGAAGCAGATCGCGTCGAGCACCGTCGACTTGCCCGAACCGGTCGGCCCGACCAGCGCGAAGAAGTCCGCGTCGGTGAAGTCGACAGTGGTCTCGTCGCGGAACACCGTGAACCCGGCCATGTCCAGCCGCATCGGCCGCATCAGTGCTCCACCTCCTCGAGCAGCTCGTCGAAGAGTTCCCGGACACCCTCGTCGGCGTGCCCGCGGCTGTCCAGGTAGTCGCCGAACAACTCGCCCGGCGACCGGCCGGCCCGCTGGGCAGTCCGGGTCCCGCTGCCCGGCGCGGGCACCAGCTCCGGGTCGATCCGGATCTCCAGCGCCCGGGGCAGCAGCTCCTGCACCTCCTCGCGCAGCCCGGCCCGGGGCTGCTCCCGGACGTAGACGCGCAGCCAGCCCTCCGGCGCCTCGATCTCGGCGAGCTGCGCGAGCGTGCCGCGTACCGTGCGCAGCGGCACCGCGCCCGGCACCGGCACCTCGCGAATCCGGGCGGCCGTGGTGGCTGTCACCTCCACGATCGTCACCGAGCAGACGTTCTCCTGCTCGCCGAAGTCGACGGCGAGCGGGCTGCCGCTGTAGCGGATCGGGCACGGGCCGATGACCCGCTGCGAACGGTGCAGGTGACCCAGCGCCACGTAGTGCGCGTTGCCCGGGAAGACCGTCGCCGGGACCGCGTATCCGAGCACCGTGTGCGCGTCCCGCTCACCGCCGCCGGTGCTCGCCCCGACCACAGTCAGGTGCGCCGTGACCAGGTGCACGCGGTCCGGCTCGGTGAAGCCCTCGGCGAGGCGGTCCAGCACCCGGCCCAGGTGGTCGGCGTACGTCTGGTTGGCCTCGGCCGGGGTGAGCGTGTACATCTCCACCGCGCGCACCGCGTACCGCTGGGACAGGAACGGCAGCGCGGCGACCCGCCAGCGCTCCCCGCCGGCGGTGACCCCGTCGACGACGTGCTCGTCCGGGTTCTCCCGGACGCTGCCGCGCAGCGTGATCCCGGCCGCCTCGGCCCACGGGCGCAGCGCGTCCAGCGCCGCGCCGTTGTCGTGGTTGCCGCCGATCGCCACCACGTCGGCGCCGGTACGCCGCAGCGCGGTGAGCGCCCGGGTGACCAGGCGGGTCGCCTCCGGGGTCGGCGCGGCGGTGTCGTACAGGTCACCGGCGACGATCACCAGGTCGGGCTGCTCGCGCTGGGCGATCTCGATGACCTGGGCGAGGACCTGCTTGTGCTCCTCCGCCCGGGACTGCCCCTTGAGGACCTTGCCGACGTGCCAGTCGGAGGTGTGCAGGATCTTCATCTGGGTGCCGCCTAGAACGGGATGTCGTCGTCGGAGGAGCCGGAGCCGACCACCGCGAACGGATCGGCGGCCTGCGTGATCGACCGTAGCGTCTCCGAGGGCGCGCGGCCCGCCTCCGAGACCCGGGTGGCCCACGCCGGGAACGGGAACTCCAGGCAGAGCGGCACCGGGATGTCCGGCTGGTTGACGAACATCGTGCCCGGCTTGGCCAGCAGCGCCCGCTGCCGCTGGGCGGGCGGCAGGAAGCCGTACTCCGGGCGGGACGCCTCGGCCGGGTCGAGCCGGCCCACCACCCGGATCGCCGAGTTGGTGACGATCCGCCGTTCCACCTCGCTGGCGGTCTGCTGCGCGCCGACCAGGATCACACCCAGCGAGCGGCCCCGCTCGGCGATGTCGAGCAGCACCTCCTTGATCGGCGACGAGCCCTCCCGCGGCGCGTACTTGTTCAGCTCGTCGAGCACGACGAACAGCAGCGGCTTGGCGGTGCCCGCCTTCTCCTTGCGCTCGAACTCGCTCTTGAGCGTCACACCGACCACGAACCGCTGCGCGCGATCCGGCAGGTTGTGCAGGTCGACCACTGTGACCTGGGCGCTCTCCGCCGTGTTGATCGAGTGCGGGCGACGGGTCGCCAGGTCACCACGGATCAACCGGCCCAGGTCCTTCTTGCTGCCGATCAGCCGCCGGGCGAACGCGTTCACGGTGCCCAGCCCGACCGCGCTGCCGGCCCACTCGCCGCGCGTCTCGTCGTCGTTGAGCTGCTCGACCACGTGGTCGACCAGGTCCGCGTACGAGCCGAGCCGCACCCCGTCGATGCTCACCCCGCCGTCGGCGGGCTGGGCGTAGCGGGCCAGGTGCGCGGCCACCGAGTGGACCACCATCGTGTACTGCTGGCGCTCGTCGTCCGCGTCGGCGAACACGTACGGCAGCAGCCGGTCGGCGCAGAACTCGGACAGCGTCCAGTAGAAGCTGTCCACGCCGGTGAGCCGGCTGCTCACATCCGGCGTGCCGGAGGAGTCGCCGACCCGCGGCGGGGCGTACACCCGCACGTCCGGGAACGCGCCGGCGTCCAGGCCCAGCTTCGCGTACGCCGCCCGGGTCGGGTCGTCGAGCCGGCTGTTCGGGTGGTCGAGGAAGAGCAGGTCCTCGCCCTTCACGTTGAAGATCAGCGCCTTGGCGTTCACCGCGTCGCCGCCCAGCACACCGGAGCGGAACACCGAGTAGAGCAGGAACGTGGCGAAGCTCGTCTTGGTGGCGACACCGGAGATGCCGGAGATCGACACGTGCGCGCCCCGGGTGCCGTCGAGGAAGTCGGCGTTGAGGTAGACCGGCACGCCGTCGCGGCCCATCCCCATCGGGATCCGCCGCTCCATCCGGTCGAAGTGCAGCGCCCGCGCCCGCGCGTCACCCTCGGCCCGGTGCACCACCGCGCCCGGCGTCGGCGGCACGTAGAACTCCGGGTCGACCCGCGTGGTCGTCACCTCGGCCGCCTCCTGCACCTGCGCCGGCAGCGTGCCGTCGGCGATGGCGAAGACGTCGGAGTCGAACTGCGCCCCCTCGTGCCGTGCGCGCACCTGGGTCACCACCCCGGCGATCGTCACCGGCTCACGGTCGGGCAGGTCGCGGCGGGTCACCACCACGTCGTCGAGTTGCAGGTAGCTGCCCGGCGCGACGGCGGTCCAGAAGGTGAGCGGGGTGGCATCGGCGGTGCCGAGCACTCGGCCGACACCCTCGCCGGGCCCGTCGAGCTGATCGTCGGTCATCGGCGGTCTCCGGTCGGCTGGTCGTACCGTTGGCGGTGCACGTCGTGCATCCTGCCCGAGGGATGCGACAGGTTGCCACGCGACGCGGCGGACGCCACGCCACCCGTGCGCCGAACGGTAGCCCCCCGAATCCGCCCGACCACGATGCGTGCCTTTCCTTGGTTGTTCGCGCTTTCCCGGCCGTTCCCGTGCCCCCGGCCGGTCCCGCGTCCCCGAACCGCCCGCCGTTCCCCGTGCCGCCGTCCCTCGGTCGTTCCCGTGCCGCCGCCGGCCGTTTCCCGCGCTGCCGCCCGCCGCCGGTTCCCGGGGTGACCCGACCGATGACCTCGGCGGTGCCGTCGGGCGGTCCGGGTGGTGTCCGGCGCCGTGCGGTCGGGCCCGGCCGCACGGTGGAACACCATGGGTGCCTCCGCGGGCCGATGACACCCATGGCGGCCCACCCGTCGTCTGCCCGCACGTGATTCGCCGCTTCCGGTCCGCATCGTCCCGAGCAGCGGGAGTCGTGTCCCGCAGGTCAGGACGACGCCGAGATCTTGGTAGGAAAGGGCCCCTATAGGGGCCGTTTGGTACCAAGATCTCGCCGCTGCCGCTACAGAGGTTGAAAGGCTGACGTCCGTCGGCGTGTCTGCGTGATCTGGGTCGATGTGGGCGGTAGGTCGGAGGCATGAGGTATCCGGCTGGTGGTG
>NZ_JAXCFU010000030.1:0-17224 GCF_055362685.1 Micromonospora sp. SYSU B005
CAGACCGATCTCCTCGCCGGCTTCTTCGCCAGCACCGGCATGACCCTCGAACCCGAGCCACCGAGATAACTCGAACCTTGGCCTTTCAACCTCTGTAGTGGGTCAGGCGGCGGGGGCGGCGCCGGCGGGCGGGGTCTCGGCGGGGTCGCGGGCGTAGCGCAGCATCAGCACGCCGTCGGCGGCGGCCAGCACGTGCCGCAGCGGCAGGTGACGCGGGACGCTGGTGTCCCCGGCGGTGATCCGGCCCGGCCCGGCGCCGGCGAGCAGCGGCGCCACCGTGAGACACAGCTCGTCGACCAGGTCGGCGGCGGTGAGCGCGCCGAACAGATGCGGACCGCCCTCGCAGAGCAACTGGTCGAGCCCGCGCCGGCGCAGCTCGGCCAGGCCGGCGACGAGATCGACCCGCCCGGTGCCACCAGTCCGCCCGGCGCCGTCCGCCCGGCCGCTGCCGTCGACGCGGTCGGTTTCCTCGGCCGGGTCGGTGCCGCAGGGGACCACGTCTGCCACGTCGGTCAGCCCGGGCGGCGGTTCGGCGTCGGCGTGGGTGAGCACGATCGGCCGGACCGGGGCGTCGGCGAAGGCGGCCTGCGCCGGGTCGAGGTCGAGCGACCCGGAGACGACCACCAGCGTCGGGAACTCGGCCAGCCCGTGCTCGCGCCGCCAGGCCCGGCGCTCCGGGCTCAGCCGGACCGCCCGGTAGCCCTCGTGCCGCAGCGTGCCGGCGGCCACCACGAGGCCGTCGCAGAGCATCCGCAGCAGGCCGAAGACCCGCTTGTCCGGCTCGCCGGACAGCCCGGCCGAGTATCCGTCCAGAGTGACCGCGCCGTCGGCGCTGGCGACGAAGTTGACCCGCAGGTGCGGACGGGCCGCGCGGCCGTAGAGCGCGGTGAGCTGCGGATCGGTGAGCGCACCGGTAACGGGTGCGGGCCAGATCCGTTCGATCGGGGTTCCGACGGTCATTCGCCGGCCGGACCGGTGACCGGAGGGGTGGGTTCGGGGGTACGGTGCTGGCAGTCGCACCACTTCCGGCCAGGACAGTCGTCGTGCCGCCGTTCCCGGCAGGCTCGGCAGATCATGCAGGCAGCCTATGCCCAGGAAGGATGGGACGTCGTGTCGCGTCAGATCTTCCAGCTCATGGTGTCGCTGGCCGGCGTCCGGCCGCCGGTGTGGCGGCGGGTGCTGGTGCCCGGCGGCTACACGCTGGACCGGCTGCACCGGGTGATCCAGCACGCGATGGGCTGGCGCGACTGCCACCTGCACTCGTTCGACGTCGACGGCCGGCAGTACGGCGAGCCCGACCCGGACGGCGAACTGTCGTTGCGCGACGAGCTGGACGTCCGGCTGGACGCGCTCGTGGGCAAGGGCGACCGGTTCCGCTACACCTACGACTTCGGTGACTGGTGGGAGCACGACCTGGTGGTGGAGGACTGCTGCGCCGCCGACCCGGACGAGCGCTACCCGCTGTGCCTGGACGGGGAGCGGGCCTGCCCGCCGGAGGACGTGGGCGGTCCGGCCGGGTACGCGGTCCTGCTGGCCGCGCTCGCCGACCCCGAGCATCAGGAGCACCCGGCCATGCGCGAGTGGGCCGGCCCGGCGTTCGATCCGGCCGCGTTCGACCCGGACCGCGCCACCGTCCTGCTGCGCCGCTGCTGCTGACCTGAGCCCCCGCGCCGCCGACCGCGCGCCGACGCGGTAACGAAATGGGAACGCTCCCAACGGTCTATTGACACCCCTGTCACCTCCCGGCAACCTCATGGGAGCGCTCCCGAGAGTGGTGCGGATCTCCCTCCTGCCCGCTCCGGCCCGCGCGAAACGCACCCCCCACCACACAGCAGATATCGCCTCACCACCGAAAGAGGGGTCTCGGATGAGCGTCCCAATCCGTCGTCGGCGCTTCGCGGCCATCGCGCTCGCGTCCGTCGTCGTGCTCGGCACCACCGCCGCCTGCGGCGACGACTCGGACAGCGGCGACAGCGGCAGCGGCGGCGGCCCGATCACCCTGGTCGTCGACGTCTTCGGCGACCAGGGCTTCGGCTACGAAGAGCTGTACAAGCAGTACGAAGCGGAGCACACGAACGTCAAGATCCAGGAGCGGGGCAAGGGCCTCGGCCTCGGTGACTACAACACCCGCCTCACCCAGCAGATCACCGCGGGCTCGGGCGCCGGCGACGTGGTGGCCCTGGAAGAGGGCACGATCGTCCAGTTCTACGCCCAGGCCGACAAGTTCGTGAACCTCGCCGACCACGGCGCGAACGACCTCAAGGGCAACTTCCTGCCGTGGAAGTGGGAGCAGGGCACCACCCCCGACGGCAAGGTGCTGGGCCTCGGCACCGACGTCGGCTCGATGGCGCTGTGCTACCGCAGCGACCTGTTCAAGGCCGCCGGGCTGCCCACCGACCGCGAGCAGGTCGGCGCGCTCTGGCCGACCTGGGACGAGTTCATCGCCACCGGCCAGAAGTTCGCCGCCGCCGACAAGAAGCACAAGTTCGTCGACTCGGCGACCAACTTCTACAACGTGGTGCTGATGCAGGTCGCGGGCCAGGGCACCGGCTACACGTACTACGACAAGAGCAACAAGATGGTCATCGACCAGAACCCGGACGTGAAGACGGCGTACGACCTCACCACCAAGATGATCGCCGCCGGGCTGTCCAACAACCTCCAGTCGTTCTCCAACGAGTGGAACGCCGGCTTCAAGAACGGCACCTTCGCCACCATCGCCTGCCCCGCCTGGATGACCGGTGTCATCAAGGGCCAGGCCGGTGACGCGGCGGCCGGCAAGTGGGACATCGCCAAGGCGCCGGGCGCCGGTGGCAACTGGGGCGGCTCCTTCCTCGGCGTGCCGAAGTCGAGCAAGCACCAGAAGGAGGCCGCGGAGCTGGCCAAGTTCCTGACCAGCGCCAAGGGCCAGATCGGCGCGTACAAGGCGGTCGGCAACCTGCCCTCGAACCCGCAGGCGCTCACCGACCCGGCCGTGGCCGACTCGACCAACGACTACTTCAGCAAGGCCCCGGTCGGCAAGATCTTCGCCGCCGGCGCCACCGAGCTGAAGCCGGTCTACCTCGGCCCGAAGAACAACGCGGTCCGCACCGCGGTGGAGAACAGCCTGCGCGCCGTGGAGCAGGGCAAGTCGGCCGGCGAGCAGTGGCAGACGGCCCTCAAGAACGGTGCGGCCGCCGGTAAGTAACCGGTTGAGCCGCCCGCGGGTGGCGTCGGCAGCCCGGCTGCCGGCGCCACCCGCGGTGCCCGCAGAGTCCGGCGTCGCCCGTGTGGCGGGTGACGCCGGCCGAGGAGAAGGACTCCCCATGAGCCTCGACCTGCACGCCGCGGCGCCGCCCGAACCCGGCCCGCCGCGCGCCGCCCGTCACTCGCGCCGCCGTGCCGCCTCACTGACGCGCCTGGACCTGAAATACTCGCCGTACCTGTACGTCCTGCCGTTCTTCGTGATCTTCGCCGTGTTCGGCGTGTACCCGATCGCGTACACGGTCTGGATCGCGCTGACCGACCGGTCGCCGCTGAACTCGACGATCTCCTTCGTCGGGATGGACAACTTCGTCGAACTGATCACCGAGGACCCGCAGTTCTGGAACGCGGTGGTCAACACGTTCGGCATGTTCCTGCTCTCCACGGTGCCCCAGCTGCTGCTGGCACTGATGCTCGCCAATGCGCTGAACCGGAAGCTGCGCGCGCAGACGTTCTTCCGGATGGCCATCGCGATGCCGATCATCACCTCGACCGCCGTGGTCGCGCTGATCTTCTCGATGATCTACGCCAAGGACTTCGGCCTGGTCAACTGGCTGCTCGACAGCGTCGGCCTGGACCCGATCGACTGGCGGGCGAATCGCTTCGCCTCCTGGTTCGCCATCTCCACCATGGTCGACTGGCGCTGGGTCGGCTACAACGCGCTGATCTACCTGGCCGCCATGCAGTCGATCAGCAAGGACATGTACGAGGCCGCGGCGCTGGACGGCGCCTCCCGGCGGCGCCAGTTCTGGTCCATCACGGTCCCGCAGCTGCGCCCCACGATCATCTTCACGCTGATCATCTCCACCATCGGCGGCCTCCAGCTGTTCACCGAGCCCCTGCTGTTCACCAGCGGCTCGGGCGGTCTCTCCGGTGGTTCGGAGGGCCAGTTCCAGACCATCACGATGTACCTGCTCGACGTGATGAACCAGCGTTTCCGGTGGGGCTACGCCGGAGCGGTCGCGCTCGTGCTCTTCGTGCTCATCGCGTTGATGTCGGCGATCAACTACCTGCTCGCCCGCCGCATCAGCTCCGACAAGTGAGGTGACGAGATGACGACCACCGCCGTCCGCCCGCCCACCCGGCAGAGTCCGCCGGTCAAGACCGCCCACCGCGCCGAGCGGCTCTGGAAGGCCAGCCCGCTCACCATGATCGGCCTGATCTTCGGCGTGCTGCTGTCTCTTTTCCCGTTCTACTGGATGATCGTGATCGCCAGCCGGACGAACGACGCGGCAAACTCGTGGCCGCCGCCGTTCCTGCCCGGCGGCAAGCTCGGCGAGAACATCGAGCGGGTGCTCGCCAACAGCGACGCCAACATCGTCAAGGGCCTGATGAACTCGTTCCTGGTCTCCGGGACGATCACCGTCGCGACGGTGTTCTTCGGCTCGCTGGCCGGCTTCGCGTTCGCCAAGCTCCGCTTCCGGGGCAAGAACGCGCTGCTGCTGATCATCCTCACCTCGATGATGGTGCCGATCCAGCTCGGCGTGCTGCCGCTGTACATCCTGATGGCGAAGCTCGACTGGCTGAACACCATGCCGTCGGTGACCGTTCCGTTCCTGATCGGCGGCTTCGGCATCTTCATGATGCGCCAGTACGCCGAGCAGGCGGTACCGAACGAGTTGATCGAGGCCGCCCGGGTGGACGGCTGCTCCACCTGGCGGGTGTACTGGCACGTGGTGGCGCCCGCGCTGCGTCCGGCCGCCGCGGTGCTGGGCCTGCTGACCTTCATGGAGCAGTGGAACCAGTTCTTCTGGCCGTTCGTGGTGCTGGCGGACCCGTCCAACCCGACCGTCCAGATCTCGCTGCGCAGCCTCAACACCGCCTACTTCGCCGACAACTCGCAGATCTTCGCCGGTACGTTGATCGCGACCCTGCCCCTGTTCGTCGTGTTCGTTCTGTTCGGCCGCCAGATCATCGGCGGCATCATGGAAGGCGCCGTCAAGTCGTGAGCAACCCAGCAAGCCCGCCCGCCGTCGGTCTCCTCGACGCCGGTCCGGCCCTGACCTTCCCGCCGGACTTCCTCTGGGGCGCGGCCACCGCCGCGTACCAGATCGAGGGCGGGGCGACGGAAGGCGGCCGTACCCCGTCGATCTGGGACACCTTCAGCCACACCGAGGGCCGGACCGTGGCCGGGCACACCGGCGACGTGGCGTGCGACCACTACCACCGGATGCCTGACGACGTGCGGCTGATGGCCGACCTGGGCCTGCGGTCGTACCGCTTCTCGGTGAGCTGGCCGCGGGTGCAGCCGGGCGGCACCGGCGGGGTCAACCAGGAGGGCATGGACTTCTACCGCCGGCTGGTCGACGAGCTGCTCGGCCACGGCATCGAGCCGTGGCTGACGCTCTACCACTGGGACATGCCGCAGCCGCTGGAGGACGCGGGCGGCTGGCCGGCCCGGGACACCGCCGCCCGCTTCGCCGAGTACGCCCACCTGGTCGCCGAGGCGCTCGGTGACCGGGTGAAGTACTTCACCACGCTGAACGAGCCGTGGTGCTCGGCGTTCCTCGGTTACGGCTCCGGCGTGCACGCGCCGGGCCGCTCCGACGGCGCGGACGCGGTCCGGGCCGGGCACCACCTCATGCTCGGTCACGGCCTGGCCGTGCAGGCGGTACGCGCGGTCCGCCCGGACGCGCAGCTCGGCATCACCGTCAACCTGTACCCGGTGACCCCGGCGAGCGGGTCGGCGGCCGACGCCGACGCGGCCCGGCGGATCGACGCGCTGGCGAACCGGTTCTTCCTGGACCCGGTGCTGCGCGGGGCGTACCCGGCCGACCTCGTCGCGGACCTGCGTCAGGTCACCGACATGGGGCACGTGCGCGACGGTGACCTGGCGACCATCTCCACGCCGCTGGACATGGTCGGGGTCAACTACTACAGCCGGCACGTGGTGGCCGCCCCGGTCGAGGGCGCGGAGCCGGAGCCCTACTGGCGGGCGCCGTCCTGCTGGCCGGGCAGCGAGGACGTCCGGTTCGTCACCCGGGGTGTCCCGGTGACGGACATGGACTGGGAGATCGACGCGCCGGGCCTGGTGGAGACGCTGGAGCGGGTCCACCGGGAGTACACCGACCTGCCGCTCTACGTCACCGAGAACGGCTCGGCGTTCGTCGACGAGCTGGTCGACGGCCGGGTGGACGACCCGGACCGGCTGGCCTACTTCTCGGCGCACCTGCGCGCGGCGCACGCCGCGATCGAGGCCGGTGTGCCGCTCAAGGGCTACTTCGCCTGGTCGCTCCTGGACAACTTCGAGTGGGCCTGGGGTTACACGAAGCGGTTCGGCATGGTCTATGTCGACTACGACAGCCAGGCCCGGATCGCGAAGTCCAGCGCCAGGTGGTACGCCGACGTGATCCGACGCAACGGACTGCCCGCACAATAAGCTGGGCCAGCCAGTAACGGGCGGCCCGGCGCCGACGCCTCAATCGGTGCCGGGCCCGCCCGACCGTCGGAGGAGCACAACGATGACAACGCAGCGCACCCGCTCGCTCGGGCGTCCGACCCTCGACGCGGTCGCGGCTCGCGCCGGCGTCGGGCGCGGCACGGTCTCCCGCGTGGTCAACGGCTCGCCGCAGGTCAGCCCGGAGGCCCGGGCCGCCGTCCAGCAGGCCATCGCCGAGCTGGGGTACGTGCCGAACCGCGCCGCCCGTGCGCTGGTCACCCAGCGGACCGACTCGGTCGCACTGGTCGTGTCCGAGTCGGGGGAGCGGGTCTTCACCGAGCCGTTCTTCGCGGCCATCGTCCGGGGCGTCAGCTCCGGGCTGGTGGAGACGCCGATGCAGCTCTGGCTGGCCATGGTGCAGTCGCCGATCGAGCGGGAACGGGTCGAGCACCACCTGACCAACCAGCACGTGGACGGCGTACTCCTGCTGTCGCTGCACGACGCCGACCCGCTGCCCACGCTGCTGGAGGAGCGCGGCCTGCCGACAGTGCTCGGCGGCCGCCCGGCGCGGATGCTGCACCCGAACGCGCAGCCGGCATGGTTCGTGGACATGGACAACGTCGGCGGCGCGCGGCAGGCGGTGGAGCACCTGTTCCGCCAGGGCCGACGGCGGGTCGCGACGATCGCCGGCCCGCAGGACATGGGCGCCGGCCTGGCCCGGCTCTCCGGCTACCAGGAGGCAGTGCGTGCGTCCGGCAGCCGGGTCGATCCGGGCCTGATCGCGTACGGGGACTTCAGCGAGGGCAGCGGCACCGCCGCCATGCGCCGGCTGCTCGACGTGTGCCCGGAACTGGACGCCGTGTTCGTGGCCTCCGACCTGATGGCCTTCGGCGCGCTGCGCGCGTTGCGCGAGGCCGGCCGCCGGGTGCCCGAGGACGTGGCGGTGATCGGCTTCGACGACGCCCCGATCGCGCGTCAGGCCGAGCCGCCGCTGACCACCGTGTTCCAGCCGGTGGAGGAGATGGGCCGGCAGATGGCCCGGCTGCTGGTGTCCCGCATCCGGGGCGAGGAGGTCCCCTCCCCGCACGTGCTGCTGGACACCGAGCTGATCCACCGGGCCTCCGCCTGACCCACCTCCGGCGGGGGAGCGGGTCAGGAGTGGCGGCGCAGCTCGCGGCGGGCCAGCGACGCGCGGTGGACCTCGTCGGGGCCGTCGGCCAAGCGCAGCGTGCGAGCCGCCGCCCACAGCTCGGCCAGCGGGGTGTCCTGGCTGACCCCGGCCCCGCCGTACGCCTGGATGGCCTTGTCGATCACCCACTCGGCCATCAGCGGGGTAGCGATCTTGATGGCCTGGATCTCGGTGTGCGCGCCCTTGTTGCCGACGGTGTCCATCAGCCACGCGGTCTTGAGCACGAGCAGGCGGGCCTGCTCGATCCGGACCCGCGACTCGGCGATCCACTCGCGGACCACGCCCTGCTCGGCGAGCGGGCGGCCGAACGCGACCCGGTCGAGCACGCGCCGGCAGAGCAGCTCCAGGGCCCGCTCGGCCATGCCGACCAGGCGCATGCAGTGGTGGATCCGGCCGGGGCCGAGCCGGGCCTGGGCGATGGCGAACCCGGTGCCCTCCTCGCCGACCAGGTTGTCCACCGGCACCCGTACGTCCGAAAAGTCGATCTCGGCGTGCCCGCCGTGCGGGGCGTCGCTGTAGCCGAAGACCCGCATCCCGCGGCGTACCGTCACGCCGGGTGTGTCCCGGGGGACCAGGATCATGCTCTGCTGGCGGTGCCGGTCGGCGTCCGGGTCGGTCTTGCCCATCACGATGAAGATCTCGCAGCGCGGGTCCATCGCCCCGGACGACCACCACTTACGGCCGTTGATGACGTAGTGGTCGCCGTCGCGGACGATCCGGGTGGCGATGTTCGTCGCGTCGGAGGACGCCACCTCCGGCTCGGTCATGCAGAACGCGGACCGGATCTCACCGGCCAGCAGCGGCATGAGCCACTGCTTGCGCTGCTCCTCCGAGCCGAACTCGGCCAGCAGCTCCATGTTGCCGGTGTCCGGCGCGGCGCAGTTGAGCGCCTCCGGGGCCAGGTGCGGGCTGCGGCCGGTCAGCTCGGCCAGCGGCGCGTACTGGAGGTTGGTCAGGCCGGCGCCGTAGCGGGCGTCGGGCAGGAACAGGTTCCACAGCCCGCGCTCCCGCGCCTGCGCCTTCAGCTCCTCCATCACCGGCGGGCGGGCCCACGGGTCGCCGGCGGCGGCCACCTGCTCGTGGTGCACCGGCTCGGCCGGGTACACGCACTCGGTGAGGAACGCCTCCAGCCGCTGCCGCAGCTCGACCGTCCGGTCGTCGTACGCGAACTCCATCTAGCTCTCCCTCACCGCGTGCAGCCCGTGTGCCACGAGCGGCGCCACCATGTCGCCGATCCGGTCGAAGCCCTCGCCCAGCGTCTGCCCGAGCGTGTGCCGGTAGTGGATGCCCTCGCAGATCACCGCGAGCTTGAAACAGCCGAGCGCCACGTGCCAGTGCAGCGGACCGACGTCGACGTCGCTGCGCCCGGCGTACCGCTCGATCAGTTCGGCGCCGGTGGGGAAGCCGGCCCGCGGCCCGATGCCGTCGGCCACCGGGTTGCCCTCGCCGTGGTCGCTGTCGCCGAGCACGTCCCAGTACGTCAGCAGCAGCCCGAGGTCGGCCAGCGGATCGCCGAGCGTGGCCATCTCCCAGTCGAGCACCGCCCGCACCGCCACCGGGTCGACTGTGGCGAGCAGGTTGTCCAGCCGGTAGTCGCCGTGCACGATCCGGCCCGCGTTCGCGCCCTCGGGCACGCTGGCGGCCAGCGCGTCGCGCAGCTCGTCGATGCCGGGCAACGGCCGGCTGCGGGACCGGTCGAGCTGGCCGGCCCAGCGGCGTACCTGCCGGGCCAGGTAGCCCTCCGGGCGGCCGAAGTCGGCCAGCCCCACCTCGGCCGGCTCGACCCGGTGCAGCGTGGCGAGCGTGTCCATCATCGCCATGGCGAGGTCGCGCCGCTGGGCGGCGGTGAGCGCGTCGGTCTGCTCCCGCCGTCGGTAGACCTCGCCGTCGACCATGGCCATCAGGTAGAACGGCGCGCCGATGACGCTCTCGTCGGCGCAGAGCAGCAGCGCCTCCGGCACGGGTACGCCGGTCGGCGCGAGCGCCGAGATCACCCGGTGCTCGCGGGCCATGTCGTGCGCGGTGGCCAGCACGTGCCCGAGCGGTGGCCGGCGCAGCACCACCTCGCGGTCACCGGCGCGCAGCAGGTAGGTGAGGTTGGACTTGCCGCCGGCGATCAGCCGCGCCGACAGCGGCCCGCTCAGGTCCGGCCGGTGGACGGCCAGGTGGGCGGCGAGCCGGTCGAGGTCGAGCCCGCGGGGGGCCGGACCGGTCGAGGGCGCGGCGACATCGGCGGCCGGATCGGTCATCCGATTAGTTGATGGCAGCTCAGCTTTGTTGTCAAGGTCGGGTTTTCCCGGCGGGACATGCCCTTGCAACAGGGGCGAAATGGTCAACCGGCAGGCTGGGCCCCAGCCTGCCGGCCGCTCGGCCGGCCCGCCGAGCGGAGGGGATCAGACATGCTGCTGAGAGTTCGGGTGACCCTGCCGGACCGTCCGGGCACGCTCGGCCAGGTGGCCCGGACACTCGGCGTCTCCGGTGCGGACATCGTGCAGGTGGTGGTGCTGGAACGGCTCGGCGGCCGGGCGGTGGACGACTTCACGGTGGTCTGGCCGGGTGCGGAGCGGGTGGAGCGGATGCTCGCCGGGCTCGCAGCGATCCCCGGCGTCCGGGTGGACGGGGTGTGGCGGGCGATCGGCGCGCCCACCACCACCGGTCAGGACGCCGAACTGCTCGCCCAGGTGGCGGCGAACCCGGTCGACGGGGTGGCCACGCTCGTCGACGCGGTGCCGGGGCTGCTCGCCGCGGACTGGGCGGTGGTCGCCGTCGTACCCCTGGACTGGGCCTCGCGCAGCGGCGAGGCCGGCGTCGCCGCGATCGGCCACGCGAGCTGGCGGGCGCCGGTGCCGCCGCGGCTGCCGGAGGTGACCCCGCTGCGGGCGCGCGCCATGACCAGCCCGGACGGGCACCACTACGCGGTGGCGCCGTTCGGCCGGGCCGGGCTGGTGCTCGTGGTCGCCCGCGACCACAGCGAGCCGCTCGCCGCCGCCGGGTTCCACTCCACCGAGGTGGACCGGCTCGCCCAGCTCGTCCGCGCCGGCGCGGTGATCCTCGGCGACCGGCTGGACCTGGTCGGCACGCCGCCCGTGACCACCGTCACCTGACCGGAGGGCCCGCGTCACCCCGGGGCAACGGGCCCGCAACAGGCGCACGGCATGGTCGGTGCCGAGGAAGGGAGACAACCATGGCGCTGTGGCGGATCCGAGCCACCGTGGACGACCGGCCGGGCTACCTGTCGGTGCTCACGGCGAGCCTCGCGTTGCGCGGGGTCAACATCCTCAGCGTGCAGGTGCACACCACCGAGGCCGGCGCTGTCGACGACTTCCTGGTCGACGCGCCCGAGCAGGTGACCGAGGCGGAGCTGCGGGCCGCCGTGGAGCGGGGCCGGGGCCGGGAGTGCTGGATCGCGCGCAGCGGGGCGCGCGGGCTGGCCGACGAGCCGACCCGGCTGCTCGGGCTCGCCGGGCGGCTGGTGCGTGACCCGGAGGCGGCCGGCGAGGTGCTGCGGACGCTGCTCGGCGCCGACACGGTGACCTGGCGTCCGACGCCCGCCGCCGCGCCGGGCGGGGTGGGCGGCACCACGATGGTGCTCGCCGACCCGGCCGGCGGCGCGCACGAGCTGCACCGCCGGGAGCCGAGCTTCACCCCGGCCGAGTACGCCCGCGCGCAGGCCCTCGTCGAGCTGGCGGCGACGCTGGCCCGCCGGGACGCCGACCGGATCACGCTGGTGCTGCCGGACGGCGGTGAGGTGTCGGTGCGGGCCGCGACCGCCGAGGACGTCCCCGGCGTACGCGACCTGCACGCCGCCTGCTCGGCGCGCAGCCGGCAGCGGCGCTACCTGAGCGGGGCGGCGGACCCGTCGCCGGCCCGGCTGCGCCGGCTGCTGGAACCGGCGCGGGGCGTGACACTGCTCGCCACGGCGGGCTCCGGCGGGGCGGCGGAGCCGGTCGTGGCGATGGCGAACCTGCTCGGCGAGGGCGACGAGGCCGAGGCGGCGCTGCTGGTCCGCGACGACTGGCAGCGGCGGGGTCTCGGCTCGGCGTTGCTGCGCCGCCTGGTCGGCCACGCCGACCGGGCCGGCTACGCCGCCGTGCTGCTGCACGTGCAGTCCGAGAACACGCCGATGCTGCGGACGCTGCGCCGGCTGGACCGGCCGGTGGCGATGGAACGCGACGGCAGCGTGCTGACCGCGACGCTCCCGCTGGCCGCACGGCCGCCGGTCGAGCCCGCCGCGCGGGCCGAGGTGTCGGTACCGGCGCAGCGGTCGAGTTGAGCTGACGGCCGCCGGCCGGATCCCGGAGGTGCGCCGCAACGGCGCGGCGCACCCGAGGGGTACGGCCCGGACGGCCGAAACCGGCGCGGTCACGCGCCACAGGGGCCGACCTCCGATACGGGGGACGGTGACACGGCGGGGCTCCCGATGCGGGGGCCCCGCCCGTCTGTGCGCGATCAGGTGGCCGGGTAGCTGCTGTAGTCGGGGAAGTTGCCGTAGAGCCGGCCGTCGCCGCCCACGGTGACCGCCTGCACGAGCAGGTCGCCGCCGACGAACGCACCCTTCCAGGACGCGCCCCGGCCGCCGAACGGCTCGTCCCGGTCGCCTCGGGAGCGCGGCTTGTTGATGCCCACCTTGAACGCCTGCAGGTCCATCGCCAGCTTGCCGGCGAGTTCCTCGTCGTCGCAGGCGAGCGACGCGACGAGCGCGCCGTTCGAGGCGTTCATCTGGGCCAGCAGCTCGTCCGTGGTGTCCACCACGACGATGGTGTCGACCGGGCCGAACGGCTCGGCGTGCATGAGGCGGGACCGGCCGGGCGGGGCCAGCAGCACGGCCGGCGCGACGTACGCGGACGTGTCCTGCCCGTCCAGGAACGGCGCCCCGTCCAGCTTGCCGCGGTGCAGCGGCACGGCACCGCCGCGTACCGCCTCGTCGACCTTGCGCCGCAGTTCGTCGGCCTTGGCGGCGCTGATCAGCGGCCCGAAGTCCAGCTCGGGCAGCGGGTCGCCGGCCGACCAGTCGTCGCCGACGGCGAGCGGGTGCCCGAACCGGATCGAGCGGACCACCGGCAGGTACATGTCGAGGAACTCGTCGACCAGGTCGCGCTGGACCACGAACCGGGGGTACGCGGTGCAGCGTTGCTTGCCGTACTCGAAGCCCTTGCGCAGGTGCGCGGCGAGCGAGTCCCACTGGGAGAAGTTCCAGATGCCCCAGGCGTTGAGGCCTTCCTGCTCGATGAAGTGCCGCTTGTCGCAGTCGAGCAGCGCGGCGGCGACCTTGCCGCCGTTGGAGCGCCCGCCGACGAACGCGACAGCGCCGATCTCCGGCGCGCGGACGAGCACCTCGGACAGTTCCTCGCCGCTGCCGGACAGCAGCGTGGCGGGCAGCCCGGCGCGGCGCATCAGCGCGTGTGCGACGGTGAGGCAGACCGCGCCGCCCTGCGACGGCGTCTTGGCGATGACCGCGTTGCCGGCGAGCAACTGCACCAGCTCGGCGTGCACGAGCACGCTCATCGGGTAGTTCCAGGAGGCGATGTTGCTGACCGGGCCGGGCAGCGGCTCCCGCCCGTCGGCGAGCATCCGCTCGATCTCCTGTACGTACCAGCGCACGCCGTCCAGCGCGCGGTCCACGTCGGCGCAGGCCAGCCGCCACGGCTTGCCGATCTCCCAGACCAGCAGCAGGGCGAGCAGGTCGCGGTGTGCGGTGAGCGCGTCGAGGGCGTCGGTGACCCGGGCGACGCGCTCGGCCAGCGGGGTCTGTGCCCACTCCCGGTGCGCGTCGGCGGCGTGGGCGACGGCGGCGCGGGCCGTGTCGGCGTCGAGCCGGGCGAGGTTCACCAGCACGGTGTTGTCCACCGGGGTACGTACGGCGGTGGGCGTGCCGAGCGCGCGCCAGTCGCCCTGGACGAGGTTGTGCAGCGTCGTGGTGCCGTCGGGGCCGGTGCCGAACGCCTCGGGCGTGGCGGCCACCGCCCGGGCGAGGGTGTCGGACCAGGAGGTGCCCTCGGCGAGTCGTAGAGCCATCGCGATCTCCTCAGTGTCGTCCGGGGAGCGGCGGCGTCGATGGCACCGCAGGTGAGGCGTACTGTCCCGCGGGCCGGAGCGGCCGGGCAACCGTACGCTCGTATGCCAGGACGGCCGCGCCGCCGGCGACGCTCTCGCGGGCGCATTCGTCACCGTGGCGATGCCGCTGAGCTGGGACCGAACACGCTCTATATTGAGAAGCATCGATGGTGTGATCCAGCTCCCGATGGTTACCCGTGAGTACACCCGGCGTCCCGGATCGGCGCGCTCTTCCCCTGTGATGAACGGCGCATTACATTGTCGATTGTCCATGGGAGCGCTCCCGAACCTCTCGCGGACGCCCACCACCACCGCCACGCGGCAGCCGGAGCCCTGCGAACCGTCCCCGCTCCGGCTGCCGCCCCGGCGCCAGCCACAGGAGCTCGCCATGCCCCGTCCGATTCCGCCGCCGGGAGGCCGGTCCCGGCTCCGCCGGCTGTTCGCCGCCGGCGCCGCGCTGGCCGTCGGCCTGGCCACGGCCGTCGCCGCCCCGCCACCCGCGTCCGCCGCCCCGCAGGCCGCGGCCACGTTCAACTACGCCGAGGCGCTGCAGAAGTCGCTGTTCTTCTACGAGGCGCAGCAGTCGGGCCGCAAGCCCTCCTGGAACCGGGTCTCCTGGCGCGGCGACTCGGCGCTCACCGACGGTGCCGACGTGGGCGTCGACCTCACCGGCGGCTGGTACGACGCCGGCGACCACGTGAAGTTCGGCTTCCCGATGGCGTTCAGCGCCACCATGCTGGCGTGGGGTGCGGTCGAGTACCGCGACGGGTACGCCGCCTCCGGCCAGCTCACCCACCTGCTGAACAACCTGCGCTTCGTCAACGACTACTTCGTCAAGGCGCACCCCGCCGCGAACGTCCTCTACGGACAGGTCGGCAAGGGCGACGACGACCACAAGTGGTGGGGCCCGGCCGAGGTGATGCCGATGGCGCGGCCCGCGTACAAGATCGACGCGAGCTGCGGCGGCGCGGACCTGGCGGGGGAGACGGCGGCCGCCATGGCCGCCTCGTCGATGGTCTTCCGGTCCACCGACGCGGCCTACGCGGACAAGCTGCTCGGCCACGCCAAGCAGCTCTACACGTTCGCCGACACGGTGCGGAAGAGCTACCACGAGTGCATCACCGACGCGACGAGCTTCTACAAGTCGTGGAGCGGTTACCAGGACGAACTGGTCTGGGGCGCGATCTGGCTGTACCGGGCCACCGGCGACGCCACCTACCTGGCCAAGGCCGAGAGCGAGTACGACAAGCTCGGCACCGAGCCGCAGTCCACCACCCGCTCCTACAAGTGGACCATCGCCTGGGACAACAAGCAGTTCGGCGCGTACGTGCTGCTGGCGAACCTGACCGGCAAGCAGAAGTACGTCGACGACGCCAACCGGTGGCTGGACTACTGGACGGTGGGCGTCAACGGCCAGCGGGTGCCGTACTCGCCCGGCGGGATGGCCGTGCTCGACTCGTGGGGCGCGCTGCGGTACGCCTCCAACACCGCGTTCGCCGCGCTCGTCTACAGCGACAAGACCACCGACACCACGCGCAAGGCGCGCTATCACGACTTCGCCGTCCGGCAGATCAACTACGCGCTCGGCGACAACCCGCGCAACTCCAGCTACCAGATCGGCTACGGCACCAACTCGCCGCGCAACCCGCACCACCGCACCGCGCACGGCTCCTGGTGGGACAGCCAGACCGTACCTGCCGAGACCCGGCACGTGCTCTACGGCGCGCTGGTCGGCGGCCCGTCGGCGGCGAACGACGCGTACACCGACAGCCGGTCGGACTACGTGATGAACGAGGTCGCCACCGACTACAACGCCGGCTTCACCTCCGCGCTGGCCCGGCTCACGAACGAGTACGGCGGCAGCCCGCGCGCCGGTTTCCCGTCCGCGGAGACGCCCGACATGGACGAGCTGACTGTGGAGACCACAGTCATGCAGGCCGAGCCGCGCGCCACCGGGCTCAAGGCGATCATCTACAACAAGTCGGCCTTCCCGGCCCGGGCGCTGACCACCGGTAAGTTCCGGTACTTCTTCCGGCCCGACGGCACCGGACCGGTCACCGTCACGCCCGGCTACACCCAGGGCTGCCCGTCGCCGTCGACCGCGAAGCAGTTCTCCGGCGACGTCTGGTACGTCGAGGTCGACTGCACCGGCTACACCATCGCACCCGCCGGGCAGTCGCAGCACCGGATGGAGGTCCAGTTCAAGATCGGGGTGCCCGAGGGCGGCACCTGGGATCCGACGAACGACCCGTCGTACCAGGCCACCGCCGGGCCGAACCGCAAGGTGCCGCTCTACTCCGGCGGCGTACGCGTCTGGGGCGAGGAGCCCGGACCGGTCACCCCGGACACCACCGCGCCCACAGTGCCCGGCACGCCCGTAGCGTCCGCCGTCACGTCCAGCGGGCTCACGCTGAGCTGGGCCGCGTCCACCGACACCGGCGGCAGCGGCCTGGCCGGGTACGAGGTGACCCGTACCTCGGCCGGCGCCGACCCGGTCGTCACCGCCTCCACCGGGACCACCCTGGCCGTGACCGGGCTGGCGCCGGAGCGGACGTACCAGTTCACCGTGCGGGCGCTCGACGGCGCCGGCAACCGCTCCGCGTCGTCGGCCGCCGTCAGCGTCACCACGCCGGCCGGCCCGGCACCGGACACCACAGCGCCGACCGCACCCGGTACGCCCACCGCCTCCGGGGTCGGCGCGACCGGCCTGACGCTGACCTGGGGCCCGTCCACCGACGCGGTCGGCGTCACCGGGTATCGCGTCTACCGGGGCGGGAACGTCCTGGTCGGCTCCACCACCGGCACCACGCTGGCGGTGACCGGGCTGACCGCCTCCACCACGTACACGTTCACAGTGGTGGCGGTGGACGCGGCCGGCAACGTCTCGCCCGCGTCGCCGGGCGTCACGGTGACCACCACGGCCCCGCCCGCCGGCGGCGCCTGCGCGGTGACCTGGACGGCGAACACCTGGGACACCGGGTTCACCGCCAACGTCACTGTCGCCAACACCGGCACCACGGCGATCAACGGCTGGACGCTGGCGTTCACGTTCGGCAACGCCGGGCAGAAGGTCGGGCAGGCGTGGTCGGCGAACGTGACCCAGACCGGTACGGCGGTGACCGCGTCGAACCTGTCCTACAACGGGACGCTGGCGCCGGGAGCGTCGACCAGCTTCGGCTTCAACGGCACCCACACCGGCGCCAACCCGAAGCCCGCCGCGTTCACGCTGAACGGCTCCGCCTGCACCGTGTCCTGACCGTCGAGGGGGCGTGGCGTGGCCGGTGCCGCACCCGGCGACCCGCCACCCCCCGCCCAGCGCGGCCAGAAACATTACGCAACGGTTCCGAAAACCCCATTGG
>NZ_JAXCFU010000031.1:0-15535 GCF_055362685.1 Micromonospora sp. SYSU B005
ATCGAAGAAAATCAAAGCCCTGACCAGTGTTCCCGCTGGTCAGGGCTTTTTCTTTGTCGGGACGGCCGGATTCGAACCGACGACCCCTTGACCCCCAGTTTTACAACGATTCTGTCACGTGATGCCGGAACAGCTCGATACATCCGCATACCCGGACACAGCGACATCACGCGTCACGTTCTCATGCCATCGGATGTCGGGCACTCCTCCCCTGGCGAGCCCTCGCCGTTACCGGGTCCGTTACGGCGAACGGTCAAGGATTCGCCCTGCCGCCCCATCCAGACTCCACGGTTGACGAGAAACACAGCCCTCGGGGCGTCCTAGGATAGAAGTCCGGAGGCGTTCGGCGCCCATTGCTTTACAGCAGCCCGGATTCTTCGAGGCGCCCCATCGATCTGCTGCCGCCGGCCGGGCTCACCGAGCGGTGGGAGCGGATCCGATGGTGACCACGCGCGCCCACTCGGGTGGCGAGTCCGGCGCTTGGTCGGGATCGCTGTCGTCCCACCGGCTGACTCGAGGAAACAGTCCCACGACGGTTCGACAGCGCGGGGGTAGGGTCGGCCGGGGTGTCTGCCTTTGGTCGGCACGACGATGCCCGGTTGCCCGTCCGCGACCGAAAATTCGCTGCCCTCGGCGACGAGAGGAACGAGCGTGCAGTCCTGAGGGGACACTGGAGCGATGCGCCAACTTGGCGGGAAGCCGTCGTCACCATGGAGCCCGGCACCACCCACCTCGGCCGGACGATCCGGGACTGCTGCAAGAGTCAAGTCCGGGGTTTCGAGTCCTTTGACCATGTCGAGCCACATACTTTTCCCGCTCCTGAAGCACTACGGCAGCAGTGCTTGTCGAAGCGGACGTGTTCAGGGGCAGCATCAGGCTGACGGCTGCCACGTGGCTTGCCATGATCCTGCGGCTGCGGCTGTAGTCGCAGCGTGTTGGTAGGCCGCAGCGGTCAGCCAGGCCCCCGCCAGGGCGGTGGAGTCCTGCTGGTTCAAGCGGCCGAACGCGTCGCGGCTACGCCGGTGGCCCGCGCGCCGTAGCTCTCGGAGCACGGAGGCGGCTGTCGGCAGCTGGGCGTCCAGCAGCGCTCGCAGGTCCCGATCGACGTCCGGTATCAGGGCGCTGCGACCGGCGGCGACAACTCGTTGTAGGTGGTGGGCGAGGAGATGCAGCGGTGGTTGAGGTTGGTCGGCGTCCGGAGGCTCCGTGGTTGCGGCGCCGGGTAGGTCGGCGCGCTGTAGCTGGTCGACGCCGAGGTCGATGTGTCCGGCGAAGCGGTTCGGCAGCCAGGGCGCGGCAACGGCGAGACCGTGGACCTGGCGGGGTCCGTGGAAGCGCCCCACCATTCGTACCGGCCTGCCGGTGGCGTGGGCGGCGAGCAGGCGCAGGTTCGCGACGTACGGAAGCATCGGATCGTCGTGTGGGGCCAGGACGGTGACCGGCCCCGGCAGTTGCGCCGTCTTCAGGAGTAGGCCTCGCTGATCGGCGGCGAGGACGCCGTCGAAAAAGGCGAGGTCGTGGCCGGCGGGCCGCTCGTGTCGGGCGAGTTCCAGGGCGTTCAGCCAGCGTGCGGCCTGTTCGGAGATCGGTTGTCGCCAGAGGGCGTCGGCTGGTTCCTCGCGCCAGCTGCGGCCTGTGGTTCGTACGGCCTGCACTGTCCTGCCGTGGCTAAGGCGCCGGTCGACGGACGCATGGGCGTTGACGGCGATGATCCCGGCGCGGCCCAACTCGCGGTGGCTCAGCGTGACGTCGCCGAGGTTGACGCTTGAGTGTGCGGCGTTGCGGGCTGTGTCGCCGTCGCCGGGGCGTGCCTGCGCCAGGCTCCAGATCGTCGCATCGCCGTCGGTCAGGTAGCTGATCGCGCCGACGTGGCCGGTGGTGGTGCGCAGCGGCTCGGTGCACAGCCCGTACAGGTGCAGGTCGCCGACCGGGCTGTAGCCGCGCCGGCTGGTGCCCCGGGCGACTCGCTGGTCACCGATACCTTCGATTAGGAGGTGACAGACGGTCAGCGCCTCGCGCAGATCCTCGGTGAGGTCGGCCAGCCGGAATCCGGGGATTCCCCGGCGGGCTGCGCGCAGTTGTTCAACCACTCCGGTCGCGGCTGTCGCCAGTCGGGGCAGTCCGACGGCGCGGGCCTGGTGGATGGCGCGGAGCAGATCCGCCTGGGTCACCGCGCCGGCGCCTGCCACCCCGTGTTCGAGGATCTGGGCAGCGACGTCGCGTACCTGGGCGGCGGCGGCCTTCTCCTCGGCGGTGGTGGACGGGGCGGCGGCATCCGGCGGGTCGGCTTCGGTGGTCACGACGGCCCCGGCGGTGGCCACGTCCGGTCCGGCTGCGACCGCATGGTGTGGCTGCGTGGTCAGGACGGGTGCGGCGCTGAGCACCGCGGCCCGATGCAGGCAGCGTGGTGCGAGCAGGCAGTTGCAGGCGGCTCGGTCCGCCGCGTCGACCGGCGTGGTGAGGGTGACCGTGACATGGTCGTCCAAGGCGATCGTCGCGCCGGAGTCGGACGAGGTGATGGTCCAGGTCGGCTGCTTCCCGAGAGCTTGGTCGAGCTTGGACCGCAGCCGGGCGGGCAGAGCGGCGACGGCGTCGGCGGTGACGTGTGGTGCGACGTCCGGCAGGCTCATCTGACCTGGTCTCCGATCCAGCGGGCGAGTTCGGTGGGGCTCAGCGCGGCGATGGGCATCCCAGCAGCCACGAGTTGCCCGGCGACGGCGGTGCTGTAGCGGGGTTGGCCACGGTCGTCGAGGCTGGCGCAGCCGAGCAGGGTGACGCCGTCGTCGGCGAGCGCCCGGACGGCGGCCAGTAGTCCGCCGATGGGATGCCCCTCTTCGAAGTCGCTGACGAGCACGACGAGGCTGCGGCTGGGGGTGGTGACAATCTGCCGGGCGTAGCGCAGGGCGGCGGCGATGTGGGTGCCGCCGCCGACACTGATCTCCATCAGCAGGCTGAGCGGGTCGACGACCCGGTCGGTCAGGTCGACGACCTCGGTGGAGAAGGTGACGAAGTGGGTTCGCAGGGTCGTCACGCCGGCGAGGACGGACGCGGTCAGCGCGGCCCAGATCGTGGACGGTTCCATCGACCCGGATACGTCGACGAGGAGGATGACCTGCCAGTCGACGCTGCGTCGACCGCGGCTGCGGAAGACGAACCATTCGGGGCTGATCTGGGCCGCGCCGTGGGAGTCGATGTGCGCGGTGTGCAGGTTGGCATGGACGGTGGCTCCGAGGTCTAGGCGCCCGGTGGGTCGGCGGCTGCGTCGTGGTGTGGCGAGTCCGCTGAGTGCCGGTCTGATCTGTCGGGCCAACTGCTCGGTCAGCTCGGCGACGAGCCGGGCGACGAGTGGGCGCAGTCGGTGCAGCCGCGCCTCGGGCAGACCGCCGGCCAGAGCCAGGACGGTGTGCAGCAGTTCCACCGAGGGTCGGACGTTCTCGGGCGCGATGGTGAGGAGGGCGTCAGCGCGTCCGCGTTCGGCGGCGCGGGCGAGCACCTCGTCGCGTACTGCCGCGCCGAACAGCGCTTCGAGGTCGCCAGCCCAGTCGCGCACCTGGGGGTAAGCGGGTTGTCGTCCGCCGCCAGGTCCGGCGGTGGTGTGAGAGCCCTCTCCCCTGCCGTTCCCGTACAGCTCATCGAGCGCGGTAGCGAGTCGGCGGGCGCCCGGTGGCAGGTCGTCGCGGCGGCGGCCGAGCAGTAGTCGCCAGCGCTGCGCGGCGGGGAGCGTCTGGGGGCGGGATGCCTGGCGGGATTCTGCCGGGGGCGGTGGTGGACCCGACCACTCGGCGGCGCTGTCGCTTGTGCCCGCAGGCAGTCCGAGGGCGGTCAGGGCCTGGCGTCCCTTCTGGTCGACGGCGAGCCAGTCGGCGAGCAGGCTCGGTGCGACGGTCATCGTCGCGTCGAGGTCACCAATGCGGTGACGGACGGTGTCCAGAAGGCGGTCCCGATCGGCGGGGCTCAGCGCGTCGAAACCGCCGCGCAGCGCGGGCAGCCGGCGGATGAAGTGCTCGTCGTCCCAGCCGTCTACGGTGTCCAGCAGCGGGGCCAGCGTTTCCCCGCCGGCCTCCAGCAGGGCGCCGGCAACGCTGAGTGCTCCACGGAGTCGGTCGGTGCACTCGGCGGCGGGCATCTCGGCCCAGGACGCCAGGGCAGCACCGAACGCATGGGGCTCGGCGAGGCCGAGCAGCACCTGGACGGCGTGGCCCGCTCCTCGCATCAGCGGTGATCCCTCACGGGCGAGGCGGCTGACGGCGTCACCGAGCCGCAGCAGGTGGCCGCTGTCGTCGGCGTGCCGAACGAGGTCGAGCAGGGCGCGGGCGTCCCCCGCATCGGTCGATCCGGCGAGCCCGTTGACGGCGCGGACTGCGGCGGCGTGCAGGTGGGCCAGGTGCTCGCCGAGGCCCGCCGGTGGTGACGGCGTGGCGGGGATGTGCCCGCGTTGCAGCCGCTGGAGCAGTTGGCTGGCGGTGGCGAGTTCGGCGAGCGTGGCGGTGCCGGTCGCCGCGGCGTGCAGGTCGGCGAGGCGGACGTCGACGGCGTCGGGCAGGCCGCAGGCGGCGGCGCGCGCGAGCCCGGAGATGGCCTGTGCGGCGGTGGGGCCGCCGTTGGCAACCTCACGGCGGCGCCGGATGTTCAGCATGCCGGCGGCGGCTTGGGCGAGGGTGACGCCGTGCGGGCTGGCGGCGGCGAGGGCGGCTTCGGTGCCGGGCTGCCAGTGCAACCGCCAGCGGGTGGTGAGGGTGTCGGCCGTGGTGGTCTCGACCGGCTCGGCGTAGGGCACCTGGCAGGCCCGCAGTCGCTGCAGGGTGGCCTCTCGTCGCTGGTCGAGCGGGTTACGCAGCGGGTCGAGGCGAACGGTGCGAGGCGCCTCACCGGGGCCGGGCAGGCGCAACTGCCGCAAGAGAGCTGTGGTTGCGGGGGTCAGCCCGCAGACGGGTGTGTCCGGGCAGAGGTGACCACGGCGCTGTCCGATCAGGGTGTGCTGCATGGCGGCGGCGACCGCTCGGCCGCGGCCGACCGGCTCGCCCTGGGCGAGGACCGTCTGCAGCGCTTCGACGAGTTCACCGCGTCCGGCGGTGGGCAGGTTTCGCAGTCGGGCCAGATCGTGGGCGAGCCGTGTGATTTCGGCGGCCTCCGCCGGTCCCGTGGGGTGTGCCTGGTCCCGCAGGTGGCGCGTGATCTCGACGGCGAAGCCGCGCAGGCGGGCGGCCAGCGCGGTGGGGTCGGCATGAGCCTCGTGGACAGCCTGCTGCCAGCGAGGATCGCGGATTCCGGCGGGATAGCCCGACCGCGCGTCGAGCAGGTCGAACGAGTAGGGCACCAGCGAGATGACCGGTGCGCGCCGTGGCGGCTCGGCGTCGGGTGGTGTGTTGGGCGATGGCTGAGCGAGTGTGGTCAAGGCGGGGGCGTGGAAAGCGCCGACGACGACGGCTAGGCGGCCCGGGGTTTCGGCGATGCGTTGTCGCATCCATGCCTCGCGCCGCTGGTCGAGGGCGCCGATTCCGCCGGCGGTGGCATCGGCACGCAGCGCCCAGCCGACCGCCAGCGCCGATCGGCGTACCGCCTCGGGCGGTGAACCGGGGGCTGCGGCTTCGACCCAGCGGTCCCACAGGTCGTCGCCGGTCCGCCCGGTCAGGGCGGCCCGCACGGTGTCGGCGTAGCCGCTCGCCCGGGGGCCGACGGCCGGACGTTCCTGCCAGGCCGGGTCGGTCAGCGGCAGGTCGCAGCAGTGGGCCGGCACGCCTCGACGTTGCGCCCACCGCAGCGCGGCCAGCTCGGGGGAGAAGTCGGCGAACGGGTAGAACGCCAGCGGTCCGCCCTCGTCGCCGTCGGCGGCGGCGAGCGCGACCGGGGCGTGGGTGTCGGGGTGCGCCAGCCAGGACAGCCACGGCTGCATGTCGGCGGGCAACTCGACCAGCACCGCGTCCGGGGCGGCCGCGTCCAACAGGGCGGGGATCGCCGCGGCGAGCACCGGCGAGTGGTGCCGCACTCCGATCAGGGTGACGCGGCCGGTGTCGGTGAGACGTGCGACGGCGGCGCGGGGGTCGCCGGCGGTGATGTGGTCAGTCGCGGAGGACATCGCGCTGTTCCCAGAGCTGCCGCCACATCCGGCCGCCGGCCTCTGCGCGTCGGCGCAGGGCGCCGTCCCAGTACGCCAGCAGCCGCGCGTGGTCGGCCGGGTCGTCCTTGCGCACCACGCCCAGCAGGTGCCCGGGGAGCAGGGACAACGGATCCGGGCCGGGCAGATACGAGGTGGACAGGCCGATCGACGTGGCGACGGCGACCGCCTCGGCGGTGCTCATGACCGAGGACGGGCGTTCCACCTCCCAGCCCTCGACGGTGCTGCCGGTGCGCAGGTCACGGAAGGCGGTCACCAGTGTCTCCAGCACCGCCTCGTCCACCGTGTACGCGGCGCCGACCCGTTCGACGGTGGCGCGGGCCTGCCGGGTGACGAGGGCGACCTCGGCGTCGAAGTCGGCGATCGGCGGGACCACCTCGAAGTTGAACCGCCGTTTCAACGCCGCAGACATCTCGGACACGCCGCGGTCGCGCAGGTTCGCCGTGGCGATGACGCAGAAGCCGGGGGCCCCGTAGGCGACGGGGTCGTCGGCAAGCTCGGGCAGGACCAACCGACGGTCGGACAGGATCGACACCAGCGCGTCCTGCACCTCGGGCAGGCAGCGGGTAATTTCCTCGACCCGGGCGACGGCGCCGGTGGTCATGGCGGTGAGCACCGGTGAGGGCACCAGCGCCTCCCGGGACGGCCCCTTGGCCAGCAGGAGCGCGTAGTTCCAGCCGTAGCGCAGCTGTTCCTCGGTGGTACCGGCCGTACCCTGCACGGCCAAGGCACTTGTGCCGCAGATCGCCGCGGCGAGCAGCTCGGACAGCATCGACTTGGCAGTGCCCGGTTCGCCGACGAGCAGCAGGCCCCGCTCACCGGCCAGGGTCACCACACACCGCTCGATCAGGGCCCGCTCCCCCACGAACTTCGGCGCGATGGTGACCTGACGGCCGTCGGGGCCCGGCACGGGGCGGCCGGCGGAACCGGCGATGAACGTGACCACGGCATGAGGGGTCAGCCGCCAGCCGGGCGGGCGGGGACCACGGTCGGCGGCGGCCAGGAACGCCAGCTCGTCGGCGTACAGGTGCTCCGGCGGGTCGATCTGTCGGGTGCTCACGCCTTCTCCTGCAGGTCGAGGTAGCGGGGGTTGTCACCGGCGGTCACGCGATCCCACGCTGCGCGGTACAGCTCCGGCATGGTGCGGTTGACGAGGGTCAGTCCGTTGAGGAACAGGTACAGCGGCTGCTTCCAGGTCTCCATCGGCGTGCTGGGGGCCTTCGCCGCGAGCCAGCCGCCGGGCAGGAAGACGCCGCGGCCCGCCCGTTCCCGCTTGCCCGCCAGCACCAGACCGGCGTCGAGAAGAGCCGCCTGGGCCTGCTTGAGGGTGGCGGGCTTCCAGGCGTTCCAGGTCCGCACGTTGACATCGGTGGGGTTGGGCAGGGCCAGCAGCTGCAGGTAGTAACTCGCCGGGTCACGGTCGAGGCCGGTGTGAACCGCGACGGCGTCGACCAGCTCGGGTGCGCTGACCCGCGGGTCGCGGTGTTCGCCGCCGACGCCGTCGGGGGTGGCCAGCACGGCGGTGATGTCCGGGGAGAGCACCAGCCGCAGCGCGTCCGCGACCGGGCCGGAGATGAAGCTGACCGCGGGATCATGCGGTCCGTTGAGGCGGGCCGGGGCGAGATGGTGCACGACCGTGTCCCGGAAGGCGTGTCCGGGCACTAGCGCCGGCCCCGCCTGGGGTGGCTCGTCCACCTCGTGTCGCCCGGCGCCGATCAGCAACCGCGGGTTGCGCAGCCGCTCCCGCAGCAGCTCCAGCGCCCGAGGCAGGGCGTCGCGCATCGGGTCACCCCACGGCAACTCGTACGCCAGCCACAGCAGCGCCACCGTGCACCCGTACAGGTGGTTGCCGTCGAACGGGGTTCCGCTGGTGGCGGTGGTCTCCAGTCGGCCCCAGTCGCCGGGGCGGCTCTCGCCGTCGGTCGTCAGCCAGCTTCCCGGTGCCGGGTTGGCGATCGTCTGCAGGATGTCGGCCGCTTGGGGCGTGGGCAGGACACGGGTGGCGTCGGCAAGCAGGTGCTCGCCGATGACGACGCGGACGCCGCGCAGTGCCAGCCAGGCCGTCGCCAGCCCGTCGACGTCCGGGCCCCGCCGCCACAGATCTGCCGGGTCCCGCGGCATCGCCGCGTCCACCAGCGCGATCCGCTGCCCGTACGACAGGGACTTCAAGGCGTCGCGGGCCGCGCGCGCCTGCGTGGTGTTCACGCCGAGGATGCGCCGCTGTTCGGCGGTGAGGAAGTTCGCCTGCCACTCGTCGATGCCGGGAAGACCGGCCAGCAGCAGAGCGGCCTCCGCCCGCGTCATGCCGGTGCGCTGCACCAGGTCATCGACGCATTCCGCACGCCAGCGGGCCGGGCCCTGTTCGGCGAGCAGTCGGCAGAACGCCGCGATGCGATCGGCGCCGCGCCAGCCGGCCGCGACGATCTCCGCCTCGACGGTGGCGCCCGACGGCGGGGTGAACCGCCCGTCCGGGGACAGCTGCACCGCCGTACGCCGCCACTGCTTGCTCCGCCCGGCGTACCAGGTGGGACTGCGCTCCGGCAGCAGCACCGTCACCTGGCCGCCGTCGCGCTGAACGGTCCGCTGGCTCTCCGGAGGTGCCTCGTCCCAGGTCACGGTGAGCACCCGCACGGCCTGCCCAGGGTCGGAGAGGATGGTACCGGCCAGGGTGGACACCAATTGCGTCAAAGCGGCCCGCTCCTGCTCGCCGGTCACCAGTGCGGCGGCGCGGACGGCCAGGGCGCCGAGTCCGCCGAGGGCGTCCACCCACGTCGGGGTGGCTTCCGGTACGTCCTCGACCGTCCCGGCCGTGAGAAGGTCCGCGACCGCGGTGACCTGCCGGAGAACATCGTGCCGGGTCTGCGCTCTGCCCGAGTAGTAGGTGAACCTCTCCGCCGGCAGCAGCCCCGACCAGGCGGTGCGCAGCACATCGTCGGCGACGGTCTCGACGGTGCTCTCCTCGACCGGGTCGGTCGCCAACAACTGTGGCAGCCCCTCCAGTCGCCGGCGCAGGCGTACCGCGCGCACCACCTTGTCCGCCACGGCGGAACGCAGGACGGGGTCGGTCACCTCCGTCAGCACCTCGGTGACGATGGCCAGCGCGGCCGCATTGATTTCGGTGGACTTCGTGACGGCGTCGGCGATTGCCATCAGCCGGGCCGCGTCGGCGGCGTCGATACGCCGCAGGCGGGCCGAGCCCTGCCCGTCGCGCGCGCCCAGCGCGTGCCACCAGGCCAGCGGCGGCAGGTACCGGGATGTCCTGCAACGGTCCACCGGCTCGCGGCCGTCGGCGCTCCACACCGTCAGCTCCAACTCGGCCCGGTGATGGGGCCGCCCGGTCACCGGAAGTACCACGTCGCTGCCCGGCAGCTGGAGCCCCGCCACCAGCGCGTCACTGTGGAACGGGTTGCGGCTGGCCCGCACCGCGGTCGGGTGCCAGGACACCCGCCGCCCGTCAACCCCCTCCCCCACCTGCGTGCCGTCCGGCAGCCGGGTCACCCGCCACCCCACCAGCCCGTCCCGCCAGCCCAGCGGCGACGAGGCGAACTCTGCCGGAGCCGGCCGCAACTCACACCGGTCAGCCAGGAGGACCCCGTCGCGCGGCAGGTCGGTGGCGAAGAACGCGGGCAGGCTGTAGCGACCGCCCTCGCCCGTCGCCGGGTCGTACTCCCGCCAACGCCGCTCACCGGCCGTCGGGTCGGTGGGCCGTTCACAGCGCCAGAACGAGACCCCGTCACTGGCGACCGGATATGTCCCGGCCGGGCCGCGGGTGTCTCCGGCGTGCCAGGGCCGACCACCCGTGGTCGTCGCGCCTTCGGGCAGCGGCAACGGCAGCGACCGTCGGCCCCACAGGGCGTGGTCCGTCGGTTGGTCGGGCTCAACCAGCACGTCCGGGTCGGCGGACCAGTAGCCGACAAGCCGGCCGCTGGTGCTGTACCAGGTGACCAGGAGCTGCCCATCGACCAGCCGACAGCTGGTGTCGGAGTAGGAGTTGCGCGCGTGTGGGCTGTCCGATGGCGGATACCGGAAGATGTGTTCGCTGATCAGGCCGTTGACGTCGACGACGTGCGCCGTCCGGTTGTCCTGCACCACCAGCTGCGGCCAACCGTCGCCGTAGCGTCGGCCGAGTTTGTCCTCGGCCACCTGCTCATAAGCCGGCCACGACAGCTCAGCGACCAGGCCGGCGCGCAACGACCGCGCGAGCACCGCAGGCACGTCGACCCGCGCCAAGGCGGTGAACGCCTCCGGTGCCAGCGCCACGCCGGCGGGCGACCACACGGCCGCGAGCTGGGACAGTGCCTCGTCCAAGCCGATCAAGGTACCCTCCGGCATCCGAGCGGCCCGTTCGACGAGCAGCTCGGACAACACCTCGCGCAGGCCGGCCGCTCCGAGCGTCTCGGTGACCAGCTGCGCCGACAGTGGCTCCGACCCGTGCCTGCTGTGCAGCCCCGACAGCGCGTCGGCCGCCCCACGCGCCAGCAGCACCCGACATTCGGGGTCGGCGGCCACGGCCCGCAGGTCTCGCCGGCCGGGACCGTCGTCCTGCACCCAGGCGGACACGTTGAACGCACTGCTGTCTGTCTCCACCGCCACCGGCACCCCGCCGGTCAGGCAGACGTCGAGAACGTCCAGGTCGGCCCGGTGAGCGAAGTCGCTCCACAACCTCACCGGCCGGCCCTCCGCCCGCAGCCGCGGCACCAGGTTCGCCACCACACGGATGAGCCTCTCGCAGCGGCGTCGGCTGCGCCGTTCCCGCAGCGCCATCAGCCGCTCCAGCCATCGCGCCGCGGACACCGCCGCCGCCTCGTCCCGCAGCAGATCGAGCGTGCCGGCCGCCTCCAGCAGCTCCAGCCAGAAGTCGGTGACATCCGTCGACCAGCCCGGCGGCTCGGGGAACATCTCCACCAACCGGGTACGCACCGCCGGGTCCCGCCTGGCCAGCCGCATCAGGGGTTTGCGGTACGCCTTCCACACCGGCTCGCTCGAGCGAGCCATCGCGGGGAACGCCAGCAACTGCCGGATCACCGCCTCGGCCTGCTCCTCGACGTCCACGCCGGCCGCCTTCGCCAGCCGTCGCAGGTCCTCGGCCATTCCCGCGTACGGCGGCAACCCGCCGGCGACGCGACGAATGGCAAGGGTCCGCACCAGCTCGTACGCCTCGAGCGCCGGCCGCCGTGCCGCGACCGCGCGGGAGTACTCGGTCAGCATCTTCGCCGTCAGCGCACCGGCGAAGGCGAACTCCAGATGCACCTCCCGCAGCCGCTCCTCGTCCACTGCGAGCCCGTGCATCTGTTCGGCCCGACGGGCCTCGGCGAAGCAGCCGCCGGCCATCCGCGGATTGTCGGCGGCGAGGAACGCCCGCCCGGCCTGCTCCCAGAACGTCGGCAGGAAATGCGGCGCCGCTGCGCCCAGCCGAGTGGCCAGTTGCTGGTAGCCCTCGCGGGCGTTACCCGGCTTGGAGGCGGCGGTCCGGGCCAGCCGCGCCATGTCCTTGACCATTGCCAGTGCGTGTCGGCCGTTAGCGGGATCGTTGATCAGCGCCCAGGCCGGGAATCCGAGCGACTGCCGACGGGCCGTGCCCACCGGCGTGGGTTCGACGCTGCGGCTGAAGCCGAGGAACTCCATCGACAGATCCTCGGCCTCGCCGAGGGTGGCGCCGGCCAGACGCACCACGGCCCGGCCACTGAGCGCCGGATGGGTGTAACGGCGGGCGGTCACCACGTCGCGTCCCGCCTGCGCCTCACCACCGGGCAGGATGGCCCCCGCCTCCAACAGTGCCTCACTCACGCCTGCTCACCGTCCTCGTCGACAACCCGGCCGGCGTACAGGTTCGCCGCCATCCGCATTCCTTCCGACCACGCCACCGGTCCCACCGCCGCCAGCGCCACCGCCTCCCCTGCAGGACCGGTGAAGTTGAGTGGGCCGGTCTCGGTCTCGTACAGCGGATCGCCCTCGCCGATCCACAATGAGGCGACGATCGGAATACCGTCCTCCCACACCCGCAGCGACGCAGCGCCGCCCTGCACGCGGTAACCCGCCGACGTCGTCCTCGCCTGCACGTGGCGCAACTCCTTGTAGCGGCCGCCGGCGTACCGGGACACCTCCCGCCGTCGTTCGTCGTCGGACTCCGGCCGCGTCCACACCTCACGGAACAGCTGCAGCGTCGCCTGCCGCACCCCCAGGTCGGCGGCGAACTCCCGCAGATCCGCCAGTTCAGGCAGCCGAACCGGGTGAGGCAGAACAACCTGCTCGACGGTGAGACGGCCACTCTCGCCATCCAGGTCCACCACCCCGAGACCCTTCTCGGGGTCCGCGTCACGTAGCAGCCCCGCCCGGTCGGTATCCCATCGCCCGGCGTCGTCGAGCGGCACCACGACCAGATCACGCAGCGGAGTCCGCCACGAGTCGTCTGCCCAGACCTCGCAGATCACCGTGGTGGGCACCGGGAGAGACCGGATCATCCACTGCTCGACCTCACGCCGGCAGGAGAGCTCGTGCCGCTTCAACCACTCCGACAGCTGCCGCAGGCCGACCACCACGTCGGCATCGCGCAACGCCTTCGGCAAACTCTTCAGCGGCTTTCCCTGGCGGTTCCGCGCGACCACCCGGCCGCGCTCCAGGCTCACCTCGTAATCGGCACCGGCCGACAGCCAGCCCATGTTGATCTCCTCCCGGCGGGCAGTGAGCGGCATTGTGCCATCCGGGACCGACACTGGAAGATCACCGTCAACGGGATGCGCAGACCCGCGACAGCCGGTAGCACCTGCGGGTCGTCGACCTCCGGTAGCGCCGCGTGTCGGCCGAGTTGAGGATGGCCTGCTCGACGATGCCCGGGTACTGGCCACCTGTCAGGCATGTTTGTCACGGCCCACCGCCAGCAGCACATCGACCAACTCCGAGCCGTACGTCAGCTGCTGGCTGATCTCTCGACGCAGCTCCTCCAGAGCCCACGCCATCGGATCGTCGCTGCCGGCCGTTTCCACGGTGCCGATCAACGGCGCCCGTCGCGTTGGAATCCCTCGCCAACTCCTCCCGGTGAACCCGGCGTGCGCCAGTGGCGACGAGCATCTCTGCCACAAGGGGGAACCGATCGATCCCGCGCGTGATCCACCCAGCCGCTGTGAACCGTGCGAATGGGCCATCGCCTGTGGCGTGAAATGCCCGGGGCGAGCCTTCCCTGGGCGGCCACGACCTCGCGATCTCCTGCAGGCGTCGGCATCGGGCGCAGCGGCCATCGCGGCGATCCGAGGGGATTGCGCGAAGCGACAGCCAGCAGCATCCGCAGCGCTTGACGCGGAATCAAGAACCACAATGCCGCCCCGTCCAGAACCCAGACGAAGCGGCAGGTCAGAGCGTTCCGAGTTCAGCATGCCGGCGGCAAAAGCTCATCGCCGTTACTGCCAACAAAGATCATCCGTTACCGGATGTTGCCGCCGTCACCGGAGAAGATCTTCATCTTCCCAGGTCAACCGGTCGGGACGGCCGGATTCGAACCGACGACCCCTTGTTACCGAAAGTAACCACCGCAACGTCGCTATCGGTTGTCGCATTTGGTCGATGAGCTGCACAGATGCAATCATGCGGTGATCGCCACTTGTCACTGATTGTCAATCATGAGTGGAGGTTTTCGGGGGGTAAACGAGGGGCGACGACAGGTCATCACCAGGTCCACGGCGCCCCGGTCCCCCATCAACAGCGCACCCGTCAAAGTCCGGGGCGTCCACCCGGTCGCCGCAGTCGCGACCGTCGAGAACGGCCCACCCCGTTCATCGTGACACTCTGCTCGCAGGCATGGGGGTTCGTGTCGGTGCGGCGACGGCATCTGGGCATACATGGTCGTCATCAGAGACGATCTGGAACTGGCACCCAGGGAGCGATCGGCAAACGGGCTGACGATGTCGTTGGATTCGGCTCGTGTGTCAGGGACGACGGCGCAGTGAGCGCAGCGTTGAAACCCCGTCGGTGGCGGCAAGCGCCCAGACCACGAGCAGCGGCTGGAAGAGCAGGCGGACCGCCCGTGCCGCGTCGGTATCCAGGCCGAATCCGTCACGCCCTTCGGTGAACTGAGCGATGTTGCCCGGGAAGACCGCGACGAAGAAGGCCGCTACGACCGCTCCAGTGAGGCCACGTACAGGCTGTCTCCAAGCCGCGAGCAGGGCCAGCCCGAGACAGATCTCGACCACTCCGGAGGCGACGACGACGAGATCGGCGTCGAGCGGGAGCCAGGAGGGCACCTGCGCCAAGAACTCCTGGCGCGCGACTGTCAGGTGGGCGATGCCGGCAACGAGCAGCATCGCGCCCAACGCGACCTGGCCGACCGCGCCCGTCAACCGTCGGGCAAACGTGGAGGTCAAGGTGTCTCTCCCGTGGCGTGAACGAGGGACGGACGGCCGGCCCGCTGCGGGGGCGGCTCCCACCACCCTAAGAGCTCCTAACTCTTCGAGTGTTGGAGTCGGTGCCAGCAGATGATGGCGCCGGCGAGGGTGAGGAACGCTTCGTGGATGTCGTCGCGGATCTCCCAGCGGATGCGCAGGCGGCGGAACCAGTGCAGTAGGGCGATAGTCTGCTCGACGATCCACCGGCAGGTGCCGAGTCCGGAGCGTGGCCGGTGCCGCGTCGGGCGATGACCGGGGTGATGCCTTCGGCCCCGAGGTCGCGTCGGTAGCAGTCGTAGTCGTAGCCCGCGATCGGCGTAGATGCGGTCGGGTCGCTGCCGGGGCCGGCCGCGGATGCCCTTGATGCGGGGGACCTTGTCGACCAGGGGCATGAGCTGGGTGACGTCGTGACGGTTGCCGCCGGTCAGTGCCGTGGCGAGGGGGATGCCGCTCGCGTCGGTGATGATGTGGTGTTTCGAGCCTGGCTTGCGGCGGTCGACCAGGCTCGGACCGGTTTTGGGCCACCCTTGAGCGCCCGGACGTGGGAGCCGTCGATCACCGCCCAGGACATGTCCAACTGCCCGGCGGCCCGGAGTCTGCCGAGCAGCACCTCATGCAGTCGTTGCCACACGCCGGCGTCATTCCAGTCCCGCAACCTGCGCCAGCAGGTCATGCCCGACCCGAACCCAAGCTCCTGGGGCAGGTACTCCCACGGGATCGCGGTGTAGAGCACGAACAAGCTCCCGCACAACACCTTGCGATCATCGAGAGGCTTGCGGCCCGGGAACCGATGACGTCGGGCCGGGCGGGGTGGCAGCAGCGGTGCGACCTCGGCCCAGAGTTCGTCCGAGACGATCCACGGCGGCTGCTCACCCCTCCTCACGTTCAGACAGAACGATCCTCACGTCCCGAGGACACGCCCAACATCATTTCGTTAGGAGCTCTAAGAGCGTGTTTGAGAAGGTCTGTTGTGGACGGCGTGGTGGCATGACTTCCACCGGCGAGACGGGCAGGGTGGCGCGGTGTCTGCACGCCGTGGCTACCC
>NZ_JAXCFU010000032.1:0-11122 GCF_055362685.1 Micromonospora sp. SYSU B005
GACCGATCTCCTCGCCGGCTTCTTCGCCAGCACCGGCATGACCCTCGAACCCGAGCCACCGAGATAACTCGAACCTTGGCCTTTCAACCTCTGTAGCGGACGTCTCCATACCCCCTCCTTCATCGAGGTGTCCGCGAAACT
The DNA here is from genome assembly GCF_055362685.1 of Micromonospora sp. SYSU B005. Lineage (NCBI taxonomy): Bacteria > Bacillati > Actinomycetota > Actinomycetes > Micromonosporales > Micromonosporaceae > Micromonospora > Micromonospora sp. SYSU B005. The sequence goes on from NZ_JAXCFU010000032.1 coordinate 142, forward strand.
TCCCTACCGAGGCTCGCGTCAAACTGGGACGGAGCAGTTGACCATCGGCCCGGCCGGGACCCGCCAGATCCGGTACCCGGGCTGGCAGCCGTCGACCGACACCCCCTGCCTAACCGGCGGTGACGGCAGAATTCCCCTCCAAGGCGGCGAGCCCGCGGCCGGCGGTGGCTCGAACGGCCCGGGGCCAGGTCCATGCGGCGCGCAGGATGAAGGCCAGGAGCAACAGCTCAAGCCCGATGGAGAAGCCGTAGAAGTAGAGGTAGGCCCAGGACTCGCCGTCCGCGTTGTACACCGTGACGGGGACGTAGAGCGTTGCCACGACGAGGTTGGTGGCGCGGTTGACGCGGGCGGGGAGTGTCGCGGAGAGCAGGATCATGAGGATCGGGACGGCCATGAGTGTGAGCGCGAGGGCGACGAAGGTCGGGCCCGTGTCGAACTCGTGCACGGTGCCGGCCAGGATGTCGTTGATGAAGCCGGGCTTGTACAGGGCGAGGTAGTCGACGTAGATGTAGAGGAACATGAAGCTGGCCCAGGCCGCGGCGAGCTTCGCCTGGACCGGGATGCGCGCTTCCTGGAGCGCACCGGCTCGTCTGTCGGTTCTGGTCATCACGTCTCCTGCTTGCTGGCGTCAGCCGGGTCGGCTCACTCGATGTCTCCACCATGACCAGCGTTGGCAGGCGCCACATCCGCTTGCGGGCTCGGGCTGTCCTGGCCCCGGGCCCGGGAAACTCGCCGTACTTTCGGCTGATCCGCCCGAGGGGCGGCCCCCTTACGTTCTCCGGAAAGGGGGGAAGCATGCTTGCTGGGATCTGGGCTGAGCCTCGCCCCACAGGTGCGCCGGTGCGGGTGTGGCGGGACTGGGCGGTGTCCTCGGCTCTTGTCGTGATCTCGGTCGTCGAGCTGCTGCTGCGCGACGACAGGGCATGGGCGCCGCTGCTGGTCGGTGTCAGCCTCGTGGTCGCGGCGTGCCTGCTGTATCGACGCACGCGACCGCTGGCCGCGGTAGCCGTTGCCTTCGGAACCGTTCTCGCCTTCGACCTCGCGAGGATCGCGGTCGTCGACGCCACCGGCCTGCTGGGCATCGCCGGGCTGCTCGTGTTGCCCTACGCCCTGCTGCGCTGGGGGGCTGGTCGCGAGGCTGCCCTCGGGCTCGGCGTCATCCTCGTCTGGCTACCCGTCACCCTCGTCGCGGATCAGACCTCACCCGCGGAGAAGGTCGCCGGTTACGGCTTCTTCCTGTGCTCGGCCGCGCTCGGAGCGGCAGTGCGCTACCGCACCAGAAGCCACGACCGGGACGTCGAGCAGGTCCGGCTCCACCAGCGCAACGAACTCGCCCGCGAGCTGCACGACACGGTCGGCCATCACGTCTCGGCCATCGCCGTCCAGGCACAGGCAGGTCGCGCGCTGGCCGCCACAGATCCGGAACGCGCGCTGGCCACCCTGGTCACCATCGAGGAAGAGGCGTCCCGGACGCTCAGGGAGATGCGAGCCCTCGTGGGCGTGCTGCGCGACGGTACGGACGCCGATCTCGCCCCTCGGCGAGGAGTTGCGGACATCGAGCGACTCGCTCGTCCCGGCGGCGAGGTGCTGGGCGTCCGCGTACAGGTCTCCGGTGACGCCGAGGCCGTTGAGCCGGCAGTCGGCACCGCCCTCTACCTGATCGCCGCCGAGGCGGTCACCAACGCGACCCGCCACGCCCGCGGCGCCACCGGAGTCACCGTCGACGTCACCGCATCCCGCGGCCAGGTGCATCTGCGGGTGCGCGATGACGGCGAGGCGACCACGACCAGTTCCCCGCACCCCGGCTACGGGCTGCGCGGCATGGCCGAGCGGGCGAGCCTGCTCGGCGGCACCCTCCGGGCGGGACCTGCCCCGGACGGCGGCTGGAGCGTCGACGCCTCGCTTCCTCGGAAAGTGCGCGCGTCATGACCATCCGCGTGCTGGTCGCTGACGACCAGGACATCGTCAGGGCAGGGCTCTGCATGATCCTGGACGCCCAACCGGGCATCGCCGTCGTCGGCGACGCCGCCGACGGCCGCCGGGCGATCTCCATGGCCCGTGCGCTGCGTCCCGATGTGTGCCTGCTGGACATCCGCATGCCCGAGGTCGACGGGATCGAAGCCACCCGCCGGCTCGCCGGGGCCGACGTCGTCGATCCGCTGGCCGTCGTCGTCATCACCACCTTCGACCTCGACGAGTACGTCTACGGCGCGCTCAAGGCGGGCGCGCGAGGCTTCCTCCTCAAGGACGCCGGCGCCGAGATGCTCACCCAGGCCGTCCATGCCGCCGCCCGCGGCGACGCCCTGATCGCACCGAACATCACCGCGAGGCTCCTGTCCTCCTTCGCGAACAGCCGCTCGCGCTCGGTGCCACCTGAGCCTGTCGAGCCGCTGACCGCTCGCGAGGAACAGGTGCTGCTGGCTGCCGCTCGCGGGCGGACCAACAGCGAGATCGGCGAGGAGCTGTCCATCAGCCTCAGCACCGTCAAGACCCACATCGCCGCCCTGATGCGCAAGCTCAACGCCCGCAACCGCGTCGAGATCGTGATGTGGGCCTACGAGACACGCCGCGTCGGCACCTGATCGGCGCCCGCAGGCTCGGGTCGCGGAAACCAACGCCGACCGCTTCGGTGTGAGCTGTCGGCGAGATGGCCGGGTCAGGCTCGATGCGAGGTCAGAGGGCCTAATGCGACTCGTCCCGACCGGGCTCGGCTGGCACGGTTGTTGCACCTCGCTGCTGCACTACCGGCATGAGGTGGCCGGCTTCCCGGGTCCAGCCGAGGAAGCGGCGGTGCAGCACGCCGGCCGGCGTCCAGGGCATGTCCTCGGTGGCCTGAACGAGGTAGGCACCGAGGTAGAGGGCCAGCGACACCGGCGCATCCATGAACTCCGCCCGCAACTCCCGCTTCCGGGTGGGGCACGGCCAGGGCAGGTCGCAGCCGCCGCAGCTCCAGACCGGCATGACCGGGCCGTGGGTGGTCACCGCACACCCTCCAGGAACCGCGCCGTGATCGCCCGCGCCTGCCGGCTGGTCGCCCATTCCACCTGCCAACAGGGGTACGGAGTCAGCCGTGCCCACCACGCCCGGCACCCGACGCACATGCCGTCGAGCCCTCGTACATGAACCGCGACGATCGCCTGTTCCTGCCCGCTGGTCACTGCTCACCCTCCGACGGCCAGTGGCCCCGATTGATCGGAATCCGATGCCGGGCGCGGCACGGCAGGTCGGACCCACAGCGGCAGATGCGCCGCCAGAGCCGCCACGACCACACCGGCCGGTGCCTGCGAGCAAGAGTCAGCGCGGTGGCAGAAAGGTATTCGTCATACGAGACGCGCCGCTCCCCCGACATTGACGTGCCCCCCACGCCCGCCGGGGCCTGTTGCCCGCCGCGCGCCTGGTCCAGCAACCGCCGCCGGGCGATGTCCTGCTCCATCATCTGGATGCGCTGCCCGACGCCGTACGCCGTCGGAATCGAAGGGACGTACCGGCCTGCGAGTCGCCGCAGGAGCCCGATAGGCACCGTCATCTTCTGGCCCTCCGTGATGAGAACACGAAGAGGCACCTGCTGATGTGCCTCGATCCGCGCCCGGTTCAGTGAGGTCCAGCGTCGCGCCGCGCGCGTCTACGATCCAGAAGGTGACTGTCCGCTAACCAGGTGTGCTGTCCGCTGTTGATCGCCTGCCCGGGGCGTACTCGACGCACAGTTCATGGAACATCGCGGCCTCGGGCACTCCGAGATCCTCGACCTTGGCCAGCAGTTCCGCGGCTCGCCACCAGTTCGACGGCACCACTCGCCCGGATGCCACAGCCTGCGACCCGAGCGCAACCGCTTCGTCCGGCTGACCGGCGGCGACGAGAGCAAGTCCGAGGTCGAGACGCGCCGATGCCGACCGGCGTGGCCGCGCTCCCCCGTCGCCGTGCGGGTCCAGATCGGCCAGTACGGCCCGAGCCACCTGCTCGGCGCCCGGGTCACCGGCCCATGCCAAAGTCGTGGCCGTGTAGGCGGCGGCCTTGGCAGGGTCGTAGCGATAGTGATGCTCGGCTCGCTCGGGAACGGGCAAGTTCGCCGCCAACCGCTCTACCCGATCCAGCGTTCGTCGGGTGGCAGCAACGTCTCCGATGCGAGCCCATGCACGGGCCTCCTGGGCAGTCGCCTGGATCCTGGCAGAGCTGCCTGGAGGCGCGACTCGTTGCGCCTGCTGGGAAAGATCGAGCGCTGAACGGTGGTCACCTTGCGTCAACACGTCCCAAGCCCGCGTCTCCAGACACCACGCCTGGATCTCGGGATGCTCAGCATGTTGAGCAAGGTCACGAGCAGCTCGCAGATGAGCAGCCGCAGAATTCCGCTGCCGCAGGTCGATGTGAACCGTGGCCCTCAGCACCGCCAACCAACCGCCGGCAACCAGCAGCCGCCGCTGTTGAGCAAGCGTTAGCCGCCCGTCGAGCAGCCGCACCACATAGGAGAGGTGCCGCCGCACCAACGGCAACAGATCCGCCGGGGCCATCGTCGGATAGGAGCTGGCGAGGTCGTCAACGCCCTGCTCGATCCGTTCGAGCGTGTCGTTGCTGACATCACTGGCGGCGACTCTCGCCCGCAACTCGCCGGCCTCGGCCGCATGGTCGATCGGCGCATCGACCAGCCGAGCAAGCACTCCCCCGGCATCCAAAACCCGGTCCAGGTGGCGGGCTGTGTCGACCGTCGGGGCTTTGAGCCCTGCCTCCAACTCGTGCAGATGGCTCTTACTCCGGTGAGCGAGTTGCCCGAGAGACCGAAGCGACAGGCCACGCCGCTCCCGAAACTCCCGCAGAGCTACCCCAAAGCGCGGATCGACGGACGAGGCCATAGCGCCGCTCCCAGCTCAAGAGGCCTGGCGAATCAGCAGGCCGCCACCCCATCGACGGTACCCCGACTCTTCCCACGTGGACGCCCCAGGCTGCTCGCTTCTCAGTGAAGTGGCCTTGGGACCCGCCGCGCCCCCGGATCAAACAGTGATCTCTTCGGTGTGAATGTTGATCTCACCGACCGACGCACGCCAACCCATGCCATCTGACGCCGTCAGGTTCGTGCGGGTCGCCTTCCAAGGCCGTTCGGCCTTCACTCGCACGGTGCCCCCTTGCTGACTTCTTGCTGACGATGGTCGGACAAGAGCGCTGGCCTTGACCCCCAGAGGTCTGCAACCCGGCCTTCTGCGGCTGGCCGGCAGCCGAGGGGACGACCGCAGTCACTACGGATCCGCATTGCGTCGTGGGTTGCTGTACCCGACCACCGTACTGGTCGGCGCCTTCAGCCTCACGACGAGATGCCACTCCCATAGCATTGAACTGCAGCAGGCTGGGAGGTGGTCCCGGCCGAGTCGTACCGACGGTTGAGAGTGGGAACGCTACCCCCTGGTGGCAGGTTGCTCCACTCCTACGCTGCGCTGCTCGACTTGGACTGACGGCACAGTCGCGTAACATCCGGGCGGCTTGGAGGCCCATGCATGATGGGAAGATGACTCCCTTTTGGTCCGGCGTGCTCAGTGCTCTACTCGGTGCTGTTGCGGGTGGGCTCTTCACCGCAATTGCGGCAATCGCGCAGGTGCGGGCGACTGACAGAACGACCAAACTGCAGGTCGCAGCAAATCAAGCAGTAGCCGAGCGTCAGGTGCGTTCGGCGTTTGAGACTGCCGCTTACCAAATGCAGAAGGCCCACGAGCATCAAATGGAACTTTTGCAGGAGGAGCTGAGGCAGCGCGCCATCCTTGAAATCGCCGACACGCTAGACGAGTTAGACAATCGCGCACAGGACCTCGTCAAGGACGCGCCTCGCCTCCAGCACACATGCAGCATCGAGGAATTCTACCCGTTCTACAAAGAGGCAACTAACAGGATTTACCGCTTCCGAGTGGTTTACGGACACATCCCCCCCCCCCCGTTACCTTTTTGATCGTCCCCAGCCGGGGACCCTCGGTCGCCCGGCCCGGTATGACTTCCTGCCCCTGTCGTACGGATAATTCGGGGGGTGTTGTCGCCGGGTCGGGTGGCGTCGGTGGACCGCTGATAGGGACACGGCCACCCGTGTTGGGGTAGGTCTCTTCGTAACGTGGCTGCCGGCAGTCCGACGCCTGGACCAGCGGCCGAGGCCACGGACGATGCGTGGAGGCGGGTCTGGTGAACGACGAATACGGCGTCTACCTCGGCTTGGACGTCGGTAAGGGTGACCACCACGCAGTCGGGCTGGCTCCGGACGGCAAGCGGCTGCATGACGCGGCGCTGCCGAACACCGAGGCCCGGCTGCTGCGCAACTGTTCGACACACTCGCCCGTCATGGTCGGCTGTTGGTGGTGGTCGACCAGCCGGCGTCGATCGGCGCCCTGCCGGTAGCGGTGGCTCGGGCGTGCGGGCATCAGGTGGCCTACCTACCCGGCCTGGCCATGCGCCGCATCGCTGATCTGCACCCAGGCTCGGCGAAGACCGACGCCCGCGACGCTTACGTCATCGCTGATGCCGCCCGCACCCTGCCGCACACGCTGCGGCGGGTCGACACCGGCGACGAGACCCTGGCCGAACTGGAAGTCCTGGTCGGTTTCGACGACGACCTCGCCGGCGAAGCCACCCGCGTGTCCAACCGCATCCGAGGACTGCTCACCCAGATCCACCCCGCCCTGGAACGAGTCCTCGGCCCGAAACTGCACCACAAGGCCGTCCTGGAGTTGCTGTCGCGCTGCGGCGGACCCGTCGGTCTGCGCAAGGCCGGCCGCCGCAAACTCCTGTCCATCGCCGCCGTCCACGCACCCCGCATGGGGCAACGCCTCGTCGAGCAGATCATGACCGCCCTCGACGAGCAGACCGTCACCGTCCCCGGCACGACAGCGGCGGAAACGATCCTGCCCCGCCTCGCCGACAGCCTCCGCGACGTCCTGAGACAACGCGACCAGGTCGCCACTCAGGTCGAGAGGATGCTTGATGCGCACCCTCTTGCCGGGGTCCTGACCTCGATGCCCGGCATCGGCGTCAGGACCGCAGCCCGGATCCTGCTCGAAGTCGGCGACGGCAGCAGCTTCGCCACCCCCGGCCACCTCGCCGCCTACGCAGGCCTAGCCCCCGTCACCCGACGCTCCGGCAGCAGTATCCGCGGCGAACACCCACCCCGAGGCGGCAAAAAGAACCTCAAACGCGCCTTCTTCCTCGCCGCGTTCGCAGCCCTCGCGGACCCCGTCAGCCGCGCCTACTACGACCGCAAACGCGCCGAAGGCAAGCGTCACAACGCCGCCCTCATCTGCCTCGCCCGACGCCGCTGCGACGTCCTGTTCGCCATGCTCCGCGACAAGATCCCCTACCAACCACGGCCGAGAGATCAGGCACCCGTCCCCGCTTGACGAAACCCATAGGGACACCCCCCCGCAATTAACAAGTTTCTGGAACCGCTGGCTACGGAGGTTTTCTCTTTCACCAAAGGGGGTGTCGAGCAGGCAGCGAAGGAAGCCGCGGAAGAGAAGCGGCACGCCGACATCTGCGGCTATTGCCGACTCGCCTCAGATTGGTCGGAAGGCTTATGGGCGACAACTGTCGCCGCAACCAAGGCGCTCTCGCGAGCGAAGGATTCATCGAACAGCACCCCCTGACGACCCTCCCACAAGGGACTAACTGTCGGCCCCGCAACGCCTCAGGGTCTGTGACGGTTTCCGGCCTCGCCCGGCGGAAAGTCAGACTCTTCGTCCCGAACGCCGTTGCGAGGCATCGCTGAATGTCGTCCGGTGCGGCCACACGCTGCTAAACAGCGCGCCTTCGCGCTCTCGTGTTGACCCTTACCGTTCGTTGTTGCTGGTTTGGCTGCCTCCTGGCTGCCCCCGGGAGCAAGGGGTGGCCGCGGCGGGGACGGCTAATGCGGCCGGTGGTGCTCAACGAGCGAGATGAGTTCATCCGGGGTCAGCCAGGGCGAGGACCGGTGGATCATCCGGTGGCAGTTGGAGCACAGCAGCATGAGGTCTTCCGGCCGTACGTGTAGGTCCGCTGACGTGGAGAGGCGTGCGGTGGTGGCCCTTGCGGGCACTAGAAGTCGTCCCGATGCGTCCTGGTCGCTCCGAGGTCATTTAACGGGGGAGGGGCGGGTCAGGGTGAACGATCCATCGATCGCAAGCAGACTGCTGGAACATCGCCAACCGGCGCCAATCCACATAGGATCGAGTACGTGAACAAGCCGGATGAGCCAAAGCCAAGACGGACCGAAAGTGACTTAACGCACCTACTGAAGGAGATTCTGAGACGGCAGCACCCTGAAGCATCCATTCATGAAGAGACTCGAGTAACGGCGAGGCTTGTGCCAGACCTCCTCCTACAAGGACCTGAGGGCGTGCACGTTGTAGAGGTAAAAAAGAATTACCCGCAGACCGCCCGTCGGCTCCGCGACCTGCGTGATCAGCTCATGGAGTACAGGCAGGCAGTTTCCGAGCTATATCGGCGCCGGGACGTTCGCATAACCTTGGCAATACCGGGGTTCCTCACCGCCGAGAAAATCGATTACCTGCAGCGCCACGGCATCGACGTTTGGGACAAGCGCTGGATAATGCACTCAGGTGATGCCGTCGGCCTAACGAGGGAGGTCAACGAGTTCTTCGAGGGGGATGAGGACTACGAGTCCAGACCACTCAGTCAAAGTCAAGCAAGTCGACTGCGGGAACGCCTTCGACAGATGGAGCCAGGGAAGAAATACTGGTCCGCCTATCAGAAGTTATGTCGCGAGATCTTCGAGCACCTCTTCTGTCCAGAGCTCTCCAGCCCTATCGAAGAGAGCGCAAACGAACCTGGAGTCAATAGGCGAGATTTCATAATGCCGAACTATTCTAGTTCCGGGTTCTGGCTATTCCTCCGCAGCCACTATCAGGCAGACTACCTGGTCGCAGACGCCAAAAATCTTCAAGGTTTGGTGACCAAGTCGCACGTCCTGCAGGTGTGCAATTATTTGACGCAGCACGGAACGGGGCTCTTCGGCGTAATCGTCACGCGGAAAGGAGCCGACAGGGCAGCCGAGTGGACCCGTCGGGAGCAATGGGTCTTGCACAATAAGATGTTGATCGTCCTGAACGATGAGGACGTAATGCAAATGCTCAAGAATAAGGAAAGCGGCGAGGATCCGTCGGTGGTTATTCGGCAACGCATCGAGGACTTCCGCCTCAATCTCTAGCAGGCTCTAGTAGTCTAATCAGCCTCAGTTGTCCTGGCTTTCAATCGCACCCAAGGTCGGACCAGTTGCCTCCTCGGTGTGTATGTTGATCTCGCCTGCCGGCACTCTTAACCGAGGCCGTCACGTGTGTTCCGACCTCCAGCAAGGCCACGGCACGATCTAAGTCGCCGCACCTCTTGCTGACTTCTCGCCGACCGAGCCGGCCCACCACGTCCGCTCCTCGGACGGCCCGACAGGTGCCGTGGCCTACGGCGCCAGTAGGCCGATGGAGGTGGCGTCGGCATGACGCGGGAGGACCTGGCGCTTTCGGACGCTGGTCCCCCCTCCCGGAGCAACAGGCTTGTTGTCTCGTATGCGACTCGACATGGTGTTGACACTTTGCGGCGGACAAGAAATAGTGGCGTGACAAGTATTAGCTTTCGCCCCTCGGAGGCTGTTTTGGCCGGAAAGAGCCGAAATGCTCTAGTTGCCTTTTTTTGAGGTCCAGGACGAAGAAGGCAGGGCTCTTGAAGCCCCGATCGACTGGCCAGCCTTCCTTTCGTTTGTGTTTCGCCAAGACATGGATGCTCGGCGCCATAGAATCAACGGCATCCCACATTGGGGACAGGTTTACACGTACAAAGAAACAGATCACCTGATTCTTGCTCGCCATCGCGATGAGGTTTCGTCGCTCGATATTTCGACCGGCGAGATTGTCGACACCGAGTCGGATGCCACGAAGCCGTGGGTAGAGGTATCGGTGATGCACTTCCTTCCAGACAGCAATCGTTTCGGATTCGTTCTAGGCTCCAGTGCGGCGCCACGGGTTTCATCCGTTGCTCACTGGATCAATGAACACAAGGTCCTCGACCAGCGCATAACCATCGCTCCCGTGCTGGATCGAGACACGATGCGCAAAGTCGAACGGGCTGAAGGCGCCAATTTGGTGAAGGTTACATTCGAATCGAATCGAATCGCCGACCTGGCCGAAAGTAGGGGCCTATATGAGGTTGCTCAGGGCCTAAAGATGCAATACGGCGACGTCGTGGTGGAACTTCTACTTCGCACAACCAAAGACCATGGCGGCCCCCGGGAGAAGTCCAACATCCTGAGTGAAGCCCGACACTTGGCAGACACTGGCATATTCGACAAGGCGGTCGCTGGCCTTAGCTGGCATGACGAGGAAGGTAAACTCCAAAAGGAGCAGGTCGATTTTGTCAAGCACCGCCTAGCTAAGACCATGAAGATCCGAGTCGTTGACGGAGCAGGTAAGTCTATAAAGGTTGCGTCGGCTATCGAGGCGATCTACAGGGCTGCCGACCAACTCAAGCCGGACCTCTATGGCACCCCTGAGTAACTTGTCACACCCTGCCGTTACCATCTCCTAGAGAGGTGGTGATGTGCGATGGCGGAGAACTCGGACGATAGCGATGGCAAACTCGTCCGACTTATGAACACGTGGTCAGATAAACCAAGTGTCGACCTACTGCTAATGGCAATACTCGTAGGCTTGCACTTGTCGTTCGTTTATCTGCTTGGCGTGGGAAATGTGCTTCACTGGGCGGATCAGGCCCAACGGCTAGCGGTGTACGCGGCGGGAGCCGGCATGATGTCGCTAATCGCCGGATTCACCGGCACGGCGATTGCTCAGTACGGCAGCTCTTCTGGGCCAGTCGTGACCACTATCCGTTCCAACCACGGTTCCGCGATCCGCCTAAACTGGTTGAACATTAGCGGTGGTCTAAGAGCGTGTTTGAGAAGGTCTGTTGTGGACGGCGTGGTGGCATGACTTCCACCGGCGAGACGGGCAGGGTGGCGCGGTGTCTGCACGCCGTGGCT
>NZ_JAXCFU010000033.1:0-10496 GCF_055362685.1 Micromonospora sp. SYSU B005
AGACCGATCTCCTCGCCGGCTTCTTCGCCAGCACCGGCATGACCCTCGAACCCGAGCCACCGAGATAACTCGAACCTTGGCCTTTCAACCTCTGTAGCGAGCGTGCCGGCCGGCACGGCGGCCGACGACGAAGAGGCAGCGGTGGCCGTCGCGAACGACTACCGGTACGGCCTGGCGGGCGCTGTCTGGTCCGCCGACGAGCAACGGGCGGTGCCGGGTCGCCCGGCGGATCCGCACCGGAGCCGTCGACATCAACGGCGCGCCGTTCAACCCGCTCGCCCCGTTCGGCGGCTACATGCAGTCCGACCTCGGCCGGGAACCGGGTCGCTACGGGCTCGACGAGTTCCTCCAGAGCAAGGCGATCCAGTGATGAGGGCGCTGCTCGCCCGCGGCGTGGACCAGCAGCTGACGGTGGAGGAGGTGGAGCTGCCGGACCGCGGGCCAGGTGAGGTACGGGCAGCCGGGGTCTGCCACTCGGACCTGTTCATGGTCAACGGCACGGTCGCGCCGCCGTACCCGCTGGCGCTCGGGCACGAGGCGGCGGGCGAGGTAATCGAGGTCGGTCCCGGCGTCGACCGGGTCCGGCCCGGCACGCACGTGGTGCTGAACTGGGCGCCGCCCTGCCGGCGGTGCTGGGCCGCACCGCGTAAACGGGGGTTTTCGGGGGGCGGTTCAAATCTCCATAGAAGAAAATCAAAGCCCTGACCCGTGTTCCCGCTGGCCAGGGGCTTTTTTTGTCGGGACGGCCGGATTCGAACCGACGACCCCTTGACCCCCAGGAAGGCGGGTTAGGCGTGCCGGACGTCAGCCGCGATGCAGCATCGAGTTGCATGTGCGTGGTTGGTGGGTCCGAGCTCGACGTGTGGTCCCCATCTGGTCCCCGTCGTGGAGTGGGACTACTCCCCTACCGGCATCATCAGTTCGGAAGCCGCCGCCGAGCCGGGATGGTTCGCCCCATCGCTTGTGTCACAAGGGAGTTCGTCGCCCGGTCGTGCCCACTGACGACCGCCTGGGGCAACTCCGTACGCCACGTTGATGGCACGTTCGATCATGCGCCTTGGACTGAGATCTGTATTGAGCGGACGACAGCCAAGATCCTCTTGTTCCAGTGGTTGGAGGACCACGATCTAGCCACAGGATGGAGGAGTGGTCGCAAGCGACGGCGTAAGGTGCCCGCCATGTCGCAAAGGGAACCGATGGATCAAGCTTGGAGTGCGGTCCAGTCCGTCCTCATCGAGTCGCGCGAACAGGAAGGACGCCACGAGCGACTAGGCAAAATCTGGGGTCGTGTGCACATCATCGTTGGCCTTCCGGCCGCCGTCTTGGCCGGTGTCGCTGGAGCCACAGCGCTCGCCTCGACCGCCGGGCGGTTACCCGCTGGCGTCATGGCTCTGCTGTCGGCCGGACTCGGGTCGGCAGCAGCATTTCTGGATAGTCAGGGTCGGCGCGAGAAACATGAGAAACTGGCGCGTCAATTCAATGCCCTATCCCTTGAATGCGTCGGAATCATGGACTTTGACGTGCTTCAAAGCGGATATATCGAGTCGGAGTTTCGCACGAAGATCGCGCAACTAAGGCGCAGGTATGCGGCGCTAATGAATGATGGCCACTTTCAGGACTTGGAATAGTGGTCAGCTCCTCGCACATCGATGCGGCTCGTTGGCTTCCCGTCACGCAGGGCCTGCCCCGACCAGACCGCGCCGAGCCGGTCCAGGTGGAGCGCCCCATCGGACGGACGACCTGGACCGGCTCGGCGCGGTCTGGTGGCCTTTGGTGCGCGACGGGAGGCCAGCACGCGGGCATGGCCTCCCCGAGCGCCCGGATCCAGGGCGGGACGCCCTGGCCGCCGGAGGCACCGCATGCATGACGGACGCCGGTCGACTGCCGGGCAGCCACGACACCAAGGGTGATCTGGGCTCCGCCACCCTCATCGGCTTACGCACTACGCCGCTGCTGTCCGTGGATGAGCGGATCACTTCATCCGCGTAGACCTCGGCAAGCCCGTTCTCGCCGAGGATCCGTAGCAGTCCATCGTATAGAAGTCGAACTTGGCGGGGTCGACGACGAAGTGGTGATCCAGGTTCTCCGGGTAAGGAAGCCCTTCAAGGATGCGGCGACCCTGGTCTAGATGTAATGCCCATGAGGGTTGTTGACGGCGTGGCGGCTTGAGACGAGGCGAGACCTCCGGCGAGGTGTGAGGTGCTGACGCCCACACGGAACCGGAGGTCTCATGGCCCACCGTAATGCCCGGCTGACCATCCACGGCCGGCGGCTGCTCATCACGCGTGTCGTTGACCAGGGTCGGCCGGTGGCCCACGTCGTGAAGGAACTGGGCTGTTCTCGGGCCACCGGCTACAAGTGGCTGCAGCGGTGGCGGGCCGAGGGCGACGCTGGTCTGCGGGATCGGTCCAGCCGGGCTCACCACCAGCCGCACAAGACGCCCGCCCATCTGGAGGCGCGGGTCTGCCAACTGCGCCAGGAACGCAAACTCGGGGCTCGCCGGCTCGGACCGTTGCTCGGGATGCCGGCCTCGACGGTGCACGCCGTTCTTACGCGGCACGGTCTACACCGCCTGGCCTGGCTCGACCGGCCCACCGGTCAGCTCATCCGCCGCTACGAGCGCGACCGGCCCGGCGAGCTGATCCACGTCGACGTCAAGAAACTCGGCCGGGTTCGCGACGGCGGCGGCTGGCGCATCTTGGGCCGCGACAGCCTGGAACACCGCCGTGCCCGCACCGCCGGCCGTGTCGGCTTCGACTACGTGCACTGCGCCGTCGACGACCACACCCGTCTCGCCTACGCCGAGATCCACCCCGACGAGAAGACCGACACCTGTGCCGGCTTCCTCCGCCGCGCCGCCGAGCACTTCGCCGCCCACGGCATCACCCGCGTCGAACGGCGTCATGACCGACAACGCATTGGCCTACCGCCGCGGCCGAGCCTGGCACCAGGCCCTGACCGACCTCGGTGCCACCGCCCGCTTCACCCGCCGCTACCGACCACAGACCAACGGCAAAGCCGAACGCTTCAACCGCACCCTGCTCAACGAATGGGCCTACCAACAGCCCTACACCAGCAACCAACACCGCGCCGACGCCCTACCCAGCTGGCTCCACACCTACAACCACCACCGCAGCCACACCTCACTCGGCGGCAAGCCACCCATCACCCGCGTCAACAACCCTGCTGGGCATTACATCTAGAGCAAGCTCAACTTGACGCCGGTCCCCCATGCACGCCCACGCCCTCGCACGCTGGGCCGCCAGTTGGACTGCCACGCTCTGGTGTGGCGCGGCTGCCTCGCCTGCTTCGGCGGCGGCAACGACGCCGCGAAAATCACCTGCGGTGAGCGCGTACCACGCTCGCATCTCCTGCGCCCAACCAACGACGTTCATGTCCCCGGCCTCCTCCCCGAGCTGCAACGCCGCCTGCGGGTCGCCTCGGCCTCGGTGCGTCGACCCATGTCGTACTCGACGCAACCCACGAGGAGGGCGACTGTTCCCGCCAGGGTCAGCAGCTCCCTGTACTGGGCGAGCGTGAGGCGAGCGTCGAGCAGCGCCGTCATGCGTCGCAGCCACGCGTGTCCCTCGACGCGCAGGTTTGCCGAGTCGGGTAGGGATACTCGCTGCACAGCCTGTCGGCGGTGATCCGGAGGCCTTCTAGGGTCGCCTGGGACACGTCCGACGCGCGCATGCGAGTCACGATTCGAGGGTGTCCAGGCCTGCACCGGCCATCAGGGCCTTGTCGATGTCATCGCGGCCACGTCGCGGGAAGAAGGCGGCGGGGACGAGATGGTCGGCTCGCTGGGCTTCGAGTACCTGCGGCGGCACGACCTGCGGCACACCGGGCTGACCTGGATGGCGGATGCCGGCGTGCCGGTGCACGTCCTACGGAAGAAAGCCGGTCACGGCTCGCGGATGACGACTCAGCGGTATCTGCATCCAGATCGTAAGTCGATCCATGCGGCCGGTGAGGCGCTGTCTTTGCATCTCACCGGCCTGAGGTCCCCAAATGGTCCCCAGCGGGGCGCATCGCATGATCGCGAGAAATGCCCTTCTACCTGCGTCGGGACGGCCGGATTCGAACCGACGACCCCTTGACCCCCAGAGATCGGCAACGCGGTCCGGCTCGGATCGCAGCGCTGGCCGACGGTCCGATGGTAGTCAGCATGGTTCCGTCTGGTCCCATCGGTTGCTGTACTTCGCTGCTGCACCCCCTTGCCATCGCCCCCGGCAGCACTCCCGCCACCCGCGGTGGCAAGTCATCGGTATTGGCGTCTTGCCTCCACGCCACGCCCGCGTGGCCTGCCTTGGCATGGCGATGAGCCCTCAATTAACGACGGGAAATAGCCATGGGCTCGATCCGTGCTTCCGCCGGTTCCTCCGCCTTCCAGCCATCCCGTCGGCCGTCGTCCGCACACCTGTGGAGTGGGTGGGGCCTGCCCTGACGGAGGTTGTCGGGATGGCGCCAACCATCCTGGAGTGCCTGAGCGCCCCGCCGGGGCACGCCCTGGTCGTCGCCTTCAACACCGAAGCCCCGGATCTGCCACTAATCACGGCGGCCCGGGGCTCCGCCGTACGTCGCGTCGCCGGCGACCCATCAACAACTCTACGTGGGCCGCCTTCTATGCCACGCTCGCCTCATTCTTTTTCCGTTCGCCATGTCAATCAAGTCGACAACCTGTTGTACACGACGTCGGAGATCATGAACATCGAGCCGGTCCTCGGTCCAGTGCTTGCACACCTCCTCGGCTATCGCAACCTTGTTTGGCGTTGCCTTGTTATGCATCTCCAATGGCTGTTTCCACTGTCCACCGTCATAGGACCAGCGAAGACGGGGGTGCACAGCCTTGACGGCCGTCCTTAGAATATCGACCGGCACATAATTCTCGATCGTATAGCACTTTGTGATCCATGCAAACCCAGGCCCCTCCGAGCTTTCGAAAGAGGACCTCACCCTTTCCTTGGTCGAGCTAATGCGCTTTCGGGGGCCTGTCAGGTCACTATCTATCAGGACAACCAAATGGCGGTTCAACCGCCTAAGGGAGATGAACTCGTCAAGTTTCTCGAGCTGCTCTTTCTCGGCCAAGCCCCCGCCAAGAGGATCGTTCGGGGTAAGGTGACTCAACAAGGCGCCACCGTAGAACATTATCGAGAAGTCCACGCCTTCAATTAGGTCTGGGGCGACGAGCGACAGCCAGTGGCGGAGATATATTCGATCGGATGGCCCCTCGACCCACAGAACCGCATTCGCCTGCAAGAGGTCCGAGGGTCTGTAACCAAGGTCAGCGCAGATGCGAGCCAGCTTGTGAGGAGTCCCGGCGAACTCCACCGAGGTTCCGCCCTGTGGAGAGTATCGGAGATGAAAGACCTTGCCATTCTCATAGTCAAGTAGATGTGCAGAATGCGTGGCAATGAGATACCTGTTCGTGGTCTTCTGCGCCAAATACTTGACGAGGCGACGTTGCAGCAACGGATGCAAGTGAACTTCTGGCTCTTCGACGCAGAGCAGATGGTCATCGAGCAATGTTGCTGCGGCGGCGAGCATGATTACCTGATGAACTCCGGTACCGAGGCTCGAAAGCGGAAGAAGCGCACCGGAGCGTTCGACTAGGACGGTCTCGGCGTCATGGGGGATCCGAAGCACTGCGCTCTCGTCCTCCAAAACATGACGAACGAACTCATTAATCTTCTCGAACCTCTTTACGTCTTCCTGGTGAGACAAACTCGGCCGCTCGAGCTGCTCCAGGCGCTGAACTAGCCCCATGCCATTAAAGGGCCCCAGCTCATCCGCTCCCTGAGACGGGCGAATCTCCCGGAAAGCTTCAATCACGCGCACCGGGGGCAGATCGGCCAAAGAAGGACAAAAGAAGGACAGGATCGCGGCAATGTCACCCTCAACGCTACCGCCGCTCCACTGCTTATTCTCCAGAGCATTTCGAGCGGTGCGGATTAGGGAGAAATCATTCCGACCATTGAAGACCAGCGCAATATGCTGGACAACGGCGCGCTCCAGGGACCATTTCCAATGCGCCTTTCCGTCAAAGTGTGTGCCACCGTCAGATTCATGAACCAGGGGTACCCAGATAAGACCGTGGGAACGGAGCGCGGGGTGGACAAGTAGGCGGTAAATGGCACCCAAGGGAGTTGCAGGGTTCTGGCGGTGCCCGGGAACTCGCGCTATTTCAGATTCGACGGCCTCCAGAGAACGCCCTAGTAGGAGCCGAATTCTCCAGTCCTGCGGCAGGGTTTGGAGGGGCCTGTCGAGTGAATCGGGAGTTGCAGGCTTAGCGACAAGGTAATCCCGCGCAAACCGCAGAACATTTGATTTTCCAGCATTGTTCTGGCCAGCCAGCAGCGTTACTTTTCCTAGGGGAAAGAAGTGCTGGAGGGACTGAAAGCTCCTAAACCCCCCGAAGCCAAACCCTTCCAGGTCTGCCACCCCCATACCTCTCGCCCTCCATGATCGCTCTGGACAGCCCGTTTCACATCTTGCTGCGCCGCCGAAGTGGATCTACCGAGACGGTAGTACCTCGCACAGGATCGGTCACCCACCGTATGGCCTGAGATGCCGTTTCCTGGCCAGGCTGTCGCTCCCCGCGCCCAAGCCGTGGCCGCCGCTGGTTGCGGATGCTCGCCTGAAACCCTTATGTGGGGGCTGTTCCGGCACCTTCAACGCTGTACCGCGGGCGCCCTGCTACTGCATGCTGTCCGCATGGCGGCAGTAGAAGCTTGGTTCCTCGGCGGTCCGGCTGACGGCCGACTGATGCCTGTGGAAATCGACAACGCTGGCAGGATGCCAGCTACGGTCAAAATGCTCCAAAGCGGGTTCAGCCTTGGATCGGATGATTCGGCCGAATCGCCTGTTGATCACGCCTACGTCCGAGGTGACAGGATGGGCGACGTCGAGATTTACTACTACGGACGGGGAGTTGAGAGGGAGTGACGCCCTCCGCGCCGCACCTAGGTAGCCGCAGACCCGGCCGAAGCAGGTGAATTCGCTGAGCTGTCCTAGTTGGAGCTATATGTCCTTCAACGTCGGCTCTGCCTAGACTTCAGTTCCCACACCCTCCGGCGCCTGGGTTCCCACCACCACGTCTTTGGTCCACAATCACCAAATGATCGCTCTGCGCCTGGTCCGCGCTCTCGTGGTGGCCGCAGCTGGGGCGGTAGTGTCATGCGCTCAGCTGAACCTCCCCGACAGAGAGTTCTGGGAGAAGCAATCGATTCCCCAATGGGCCAGCGTCGTAGCGTTGGCTCTATTTGCACTACATGAAGGCATTAGCTCCGCGCGCTACGCCGTCCAGGCCGCGCGGATCCGGCAGTGGGAGAACGATCTAAGAGCTGTGTTAAGCGCGGCAATCTCCTCGGCGGTAGTCGCCACCGGCGCACCGTGGGACGAGATCGATATTCGCTACTATCGGCTCCGCGGCAAGCTTTACTGGACTCGGCTAGAGTTGGTTTCGGGACTCTCGGCTGGATGCGGCGTCACGGATGTGGAGCGCTCAGTTAAGCCTGGCGTTGGCGTAGTGGGTTTGGCGTTCTCTCAGGAGGTAATCCTGGCGGAGGAATGGCGAAGCTTTGTCCGCCTCGCAACCCAGGAGGGCCCAGCGGCTTGGGCTAAGCGATCAGGTGATGAGCGCTTCGGACTAAGCTGGGGGCAGCTGCGCAGATCTCGCCAGCCAGAAGGAATGGTTGCTAGTCCCATTTTCGCGGTGGATGGCAAGCCCAACGGCTGCATATTGTTGAGTGGGTCGCTGAAGTTACCCGACTTGGCCAGTGAAGGGATTCAGGATACACTTCACGAGCTGGATGTGGCCCTCGATCAACTTGGGCCGCCGCCTGCAGGCTGGTGGGGAGCGCATGAACGCTAAAGCTGGTCCTGGTGTCCGACTGCTGCCCAGGCGGTCTGGCGGGGTTTCTGGACGCTTTCGTCACCTTCTTCAGAAATACGGCGCCTCCCCCCACCTTCTGCGAAAGATGGATGAGGTCGTCGATAGCCCCGCCAGGCCGGCTGACGACCGCGGCTCGGGGTCATCCGGCCAGCCTCCTGAACTCCGTCCAGAGCCACAATCCCCTACCCTTGGCGTTGACACCCTTGTCGGCCGGCCAGGCAGCGAAGAGGCGAAACCTGGAGTTCCGGTCGCCGATCTTTACGGCGCCGATCTCTACGAGTGGTTGAACCGGTGGTACGAGGGCAGGAGCGAGCCCTTTCTAGTGCAGGCTGCCAAGGCGTTCGAGCGTGCCGGAGACGTGCAGAATCAGGGCCGAGCGTTGCTTGACCTTGGACGTGACTTCCGTACCGAGCGAAGGTTCTCGGAGGCGGCCGTAGCGCTTAGCAGGGCGGTGGACCTTCTCGGGAAGGCAGGAGACACGTGGGGCCAAAAGCAAGCTTTCACAACTTGGCTCATCGTTTCCAGAGAGGCGACGGCCGCGCACGTCAAGTCCTTCTTCAAAGGCTATTCAAACCCAGCACTCGATGTTCTTTCGCCCACCGCTAAGCCGAACATGCTCTACGCATATTTGTCTTGGCACTCGCACCAGTGGCTTTCGCTTCTTGATCCACCGTCACCGTCGCCCCGCAGCGAGGAGTTGTTAGGGACTGAGGATGATGTAGCTCTGGTAACGGAATCAGAGTCATTACTCCGATCCGTGAGCAGGCTGCTCGGACCCGAGCATCCCACTACATTCGCCGCCCGTCGCCTATCCGCTCAGTTGCGAGCTGTGAGCGGCGATGTCTCTAGAGGCCTGATGGAACTCGCAGAGGCTCTAGCCGATGCAGAAAGGGCTCTCGGCAATCAGCACGATGAGGTCGAGTTAACCCGCCGCTGTCTTGCCGCGTGGCAGCGGCGGGCGCGTCTCTACGTTGGCGAAGGGTTATAGGTAGGCATTGAGGCAGGGAGAGGGATCAGAGGCTTTCCTTGCTGTGGGGCACATTCCGTCGACCGCCTTCGCTGCCATCCCGATGCTCCTATGGAGGTCAAGGGGTGAGGGCGGCGAAGTCGGCGCGTAGGGCGGTGTAGACGTCGCGGACGATGTAGCGCTTGAGGCAGCGGAGGATTTCCTGCTTGCTGAGGCCTTCGGTGATGCGTCGTTGCTGG
Organism: Micromonospora sp. SYSU B005; assembly: GCF_055362685.1. Taxonomy (NCBI): domain Bacteria; kingdom Bacillati; phylum Actinomycetota; class Actinomycetes; order Micromonosporales; family Micromonosporaceae; genus Micromonospora; species Micromonospora sp. SYSU B005. Next base: position 9,101 of record NZ_JAXCFU010000033.1, read on the forward strand.
TAGGCGCGGGTGCGTGGGTTGTAGCGCAGGCGGCAGAGGGCGATGGTGTGTAGGGCGTGGTTGGCGCCGCGGTCGCCTCCTCGGTGGAGGCGGTGGCGGCGTACCCGTCCGGAGCTGGCGGGGATGGGGGCTGCACCGCAGAGGTGGGCGAGGGCTGCTTCGGAGTGGAGCCGGTCGGGGTTGTCGCCGGCGGTGGTGAGTAGCTGGGCAGCGACGTCGGTGCCGACGCCGAACAGGGCGCTGGTGCGGGGTGCGGCGTGGCGGACCAGGGGTGCCAGCTGCCGGTCGAGGGTCGTGATCTCGTCGGTCAAGGTAGTGACCCGTCGGGCGAGTCCGGCCAGTGCGGCGGCGGTGGCTTGTTCTGGGTCGTTGAGCTTGGTCGGGTCGATGGTGAGGGCGGTGCAGCGGCTGACCAGGATGGCGGCACTGAGCTTGGCCAGCTGCGCCCGTAGAGCCTCTGGTGCGGCGGCGACCAGCCCACGCATCTGGTTGATGGCTGCCGTGCGGGCCTTGACCGCCCCCTGCCGGGCCACTCGCAGGGCGCGGATCGCTTCCACGGGTCCGGTGCGGGTCTTGGGCGTGCCCATGGCGGTGCCGGCGAGGGTGGCCCTGGCGGCGGCGATGGCGTCGATTGGGTCGGACTTGCGGTTCCCTGCTGGTCGACCTGGACGTGCATCCCCGGGTCGCCATGGCGATCTTGCGGCACGCCGACTTCTCGATCACGATGGAGATCTACAGCCAGGTCTCATCGAAGGCGACCCGGGAGGCGCTGCGGAAGCTCGGCCAGAGCCTCGATCAATGAGCCGTTGCTGTACTTCGCTGCTGTGCAAGATCAGAAAAGGCCATCCGGAAGATCCCGAATGGCCTTTGACCTGCGTCGGGACGGCCGGATTCGAACCGACGACCCCTTGACCCCCAGTTTTACAACGATTCTGTCACGCCATGCCAGAACAACTCGATACATCCGCATACCCGGACAGAACGACATCGTGCATCACGTCCTAATGCCATCCCATGTCAGCCACTCCCCCGCCGGCGGGCGTTCGCCGTTACCGGGTCCGTTACGGCGAACCGTCAAGGACCCGCCCTGCCGCCCCATCCAGATTGCACTGCTGAGGAGAAACACAGCCTGCAGAGCGTCCTAGGATAGGACTGCGGAGGCAGCCGGGCGCTCTTTGCGATCAGCAGATTCTCGATAGCTAAAACCCTGGCCGGGCGTAGCCGCCCAACGAGCTCCCGTCGCCCTAGCCGCAGCGTCGCCACCAGCGGCGCTTCCTGGGCGGCGCCCGACCGGAACACTGAGCTCTTTTCATCGTGATCAAGGGCGGTTGACCAGGTAGGCGGGGGCGGCGTGTCGATTGTCCGGATAGGACGAAGCTCCCGGTAGGACAGCAGT
>NZ_JAXCFU010000034.1:0-8746 GCF_055362685.1 Micromonospora sp. SYSU B005
TTCGTCCTGAGCCAGGATCAAACTCTCCAACAAAAATCTTTGTCGAACAGCATCCTGACAACAAAAGTGTTGCCAAAGGAATCCCAACCAGCCAGACAACAGCCTGACCAGTCCGGGGTATAAAACAATTGGCACTGGCTTTACAAGCACCCTGTTGAGTTCTCAAAGAACAACCACACACCAACCAGAAGCACCGCTACCAGCGGAACCCCCGCTTGGGGCAACCTCTCCAACCTACTCGGTCTTGCTTCCGTCGTCAACCTCGTGTTCGAGGTGATCAACTTGGCTCGACCAGACCCACGCTGACGCTCACCGTTTCCGGCGGTCGTTGCTCTCGTGGGTTTCGGCGGACCGGCCGGCGTCGCTCTCGCGACCACCCGCCCGGCTCCCTGCCGGCTTTCGAACTCTACCCGGTCGGCTTCGCGTTCGCAACTCCGTGTCCCGGAGTGCCGTGCACCGCCCGAATCTCAGTCTGGCTCGGCGTCACCGCCACCAGCCTGGCGCCCGTTCTCGGCCGGTTTGCCCGGCCTCCCGCGTGCAGAGAGAAAGTTACGCGGACCCGCCTCGGAAGGCAAATCAATGATCGTCATTTGGTGAACGCCAGCCGTTTCCGCGGCGAGCCGCGGTCGAAGGGGTCGTCCGGTGCGGTGCCGTGCCACAGTGGTCGGCATGGATGATCCGTCCCCGGTCCCGGCCGTCGCCGAGGACGCTCTGCTCGGCCTCCTGCTGCCGTTCTGGCAGTTGGTGATCGGGGCCGTCGTGCTCGCCGTACTGGTGCTGTCGATCAGGCGCCTGGCCCGGCGCGGCCCATCGCGGATGACCACCGCTCTCCTGGTCACTGCGGCGGCGATCGCCGGGATCGCCGCCCTGGGCCTGCTCTTCGGGGGCTGACCTCGGGTCAGAGCCGGCGGTTGGCCAAGCTGGGCAACTCGGCGCGGATCGTCCGCAGGCGCTCCAGGTCGATCTCGGTGACCGCCAGCCCGGGGCCGTCGGCGACCTGGCTCAGCACGGTCCCCCACGGGTCGACCACCATGCTGCGCCCGAAGCAGGTCCGGCCCGGGTCGTGGTCACCTGTCTGTCCGGCCGCCGCCACGAAGCACTGGTTCTCGATCGCCCGGGCGCGCAGCAGCACCTCCCAGTGGTCCCGCCCGGTGTGCATCATGAACGCCGCCGGCACCACGAGCAGTTCGGCGCCGCCGTCGGTCGCGAGCTGCCGGTACAACTCCGGGAACCGCAGGTCGTAACAGATGGACAGACCGACCCGCAGACCCTCGACGTCGACCACCACGGGCTTCTCGCCCGGCGCGACGGTTGCCGACTCGAGGTAGGAGACGCGGCCGGGGATCTCCACGTCGTACAGATGGATCTTGCGGTAGGTGGCGGCGAGCGCGCCCTCCCGGTCGAAGACCAGTGAGGTGTTCCAGGTGTGCGCCGGGTCCGGACCGGCCTCGTGGAACGAGCCGGCGATCACCCACATGCCCAGCCGGCGGGCGGTCTCCGCGAAGAACCGCCCCACAGTCCCGTCGACCGGCTCGGCCGGCGGCATCCGGTCGGCGTGACCGAGGTAGTCGACGTACTCCGGAAGGAGGGCGAGATCCGCGCCGGCCGCCGCGGCCCTGACCAGCAGGGCCTCGGCGGCGGCGAGGTTCGCCGCCCGGTCGTCGCGGGCGTTGAGCTGGCAGACGGCGACGCGCATGACCCGAGGGTACGGGCGGAAGCGGACGCGCGACAGGGCTCAGACGCTGGACAGGACGAGCGCCGCCGCGGCGAAGCCGAGCCCTGCGACCTGCGCCGGCCGGAGCAGTTCCCGGTCCACGGCGAGCGCGAGCAGGACGGTGCTCGCCGGGTAGAGCGAGGCGATGGCGGCCACCACGCTCAGGTGCCCCCGGCCCGCGGCGGCGAGGAACAGCGCGTTGGCGGCGGAGTCGAGCAGGCCGGCGGTCGCGGCCCAGCCGAGGACTCGCCGTCCCAGTCGCAGGCGTGCGCCGGTACGGACGGCGAGCGCGAGGCCGAACGCGATCGAGCTGACGCGTACCGCCAGAACCGGCCACATGCCGGCCGCCTCGTCGGCCTGGCCGAGCAGCGCGAAGAAGACGCCGAAGAGCAGCCCGGCGGCCAGTGCCATGCCGATCACGCGGCCGGAGACGCGGCGTGCCGCACCGCGCTCGCCCAGGCTGACCAGGCCGATGGCGACCACGGCGAACGCGGCGCCGCCGAGCGCGACAGCACCCGGCGAGTGCGCGAGGACCAGGCCGGCGACGATCGGCACGATCGCCGCGGTGATCGCGGTGACCGGCGCGACGACTGCCATCACGCCGGTGGCGAGCGCGCGGTAGAGCAGCATGACGCCGCCCGCGCCGGCTACCCCGGCGAGCAGGCCCCAGCCCAGGTCGAGTGGGCTCGGCGTGCCGGGCACCACGAGGACGAGGACGAGCAGCAGCGGAACGCTGAGGATCTGTGACACCACGGTCACGGCGATCGGGTCGGCGCGCCGGGACGCCTTGCCGCCGGCGAAGTCGGCGGTGCCGAAGGCGAGCGCGGACACGGCGGCGAGGACAATGGGGAGCACCCCGCAGTCGTACCACAATAGTGACCGTGAAGGACAGTGTGATGACCGATACCGGTGGACGGGTCGGCGCGGTGACCTCAGCCGTCGCCCGCCAGGTACGTGAGCTGCGAACGGCGCGGGGCTGGTCGTTCGAGGAACTGGCCGGCCGGTCCGGGGTCAGCAAGGGCATGCTGGTGCAGATCGAGGGGGCACGCACCAACCCGAGCATCGGCACGCTCTGCCGGGTCGCCGACGCGTTCGGCGTCAGCATCGCCCGGCTGCTGGAGCCGGCGGAACAGAGCACGGTACGGGTCAGCGCGGCGGACGAGGCGCCGGTGCTGTGGCGCGGCCCGAGCGGCGGCCTGGCGCGTCTGCTCAGCGGACTCGGCGAACCCGACCTGGTCGAGCTGTGGGACTGGCGGATGGAACCCGGGGAGGCGTTGCGCTCCTCCGACCACGCCCACGGCACCCGGGAGATCCTGCACGTGCTCGACGGCGCCGCGACGGTCACCGTCGACGGTGTCGACCACGAGGTACGCGCCGGCGAGACGGTCGAGTTCCACGCCGACCGGGAACACGGCTACCGCACCGCCGGTGACGGGCCGGTGCGCCTGATGATGGTGGTGGTCACCCCGTCGGGCGAGTGGGACCGGCGGACCCGTTCACGCGGACCGCGCCCGAGCTGACCCGGGCGCGGTCGCGAACGGCGGTCAGGCCGACTTCTCCTCGCGGTCCCGCCGGCGCCGGCCGGTGAACTCGCGGGGCACGATCGTCGGGTTGACGTTCTCCAGGACGACCTCGCGGGTGATCAGCACCCGGGCGGCGTCGGGGTTGCTCGGCACCTCGTACATCACGGAGAGGAGCACCTCTTCCATGATCGCCCGCAGGCCGCGGGCTCCGGTGCCGCGGAGCATGGCCTGGTCGGCGATGGCCTCCAGCGCGGGCGGCTCGAACTCCAGCTCGACGCCGTCCAGCTCGAACAGGCGCTGGTACTGGCGGACCAGCGCGTTACGCGGCTCGGTGAGGATCCGCACCAGCGCGGAACGGTCGAGGCTGCGCACGTTGGTGATCACCGGAAGCCGGCCGATGAACTCGGGGATGAGCCCGAACTTCAGCATGTCCTCCGGCATGACCTGGCTGAAGATGTCGTCGGTCGACCGCTCGGACACCGACCGGAGCCGGGCGCCGAAGCCGGTGCCGCCGGAGCCGGTGCGGGCCTCGATGATCTGGTCGAGCCCGGCGAACGCGCCACCGCAGATGAACAGCACGTTCGTGGTGTCGATCTGGATGAACTCCTGGTGCGGGTGCTTACGCCCGCCCTGCGGCGGCACGTTGGCGACGGTGCCCTCGAGCATCTTCAGCAGCGCCTGCTGTACGCCCTCGCCGGAGACGTCACGGGTGATCGACGGGTTCTCCGACTTGCGGGCGATCTTGTCGACCTCGTCGATGTAGATGATGCCCGTCTCGGCGCGCTTGATGTCGTAGTCGGCGGCCTGGATCAGCTTCAGCAGGATGTTCTCGACGTCCTCGCCGACGTAGCCCGCCTCGGTGAGCGCGGTGGCGTCCGCGATCGCGAACGGGACGTTGAGCATCCGGGCGAGCGTCTGCGCCAGGTGCGTCTTGCCGCAGCCCGTCGGGCCGAGCAGCAGGATGTTCGACTTTGCCAGCTCGACGCCGTCGGTGCCGGAGCCCGGCGCACCAGCGGCCTCGGCCTGGATCCGCTTGTAGTGGTTGTAGACCGCGACGGCGAGCGCCTTCTTGGCCTGCTCCTGACCGACGACGTAGTTGTCGAGGAACTGGCAGATCTCCATCGGCTTGGGAAGCTCTTCCCACTTCACCTCGCCGGACTCGGCCAGCTCCTCTTCGATGATCTCGTTGCAGAGGTCGATGCACTCGTCGCAGATGTAGACACCAGGGCCCGCGATGAGCTTCTTGACCTGCTTCTGCGACTTGCCGCAGAACGAGCATTTCAGTAGGTCGCCGCCGTCACCGATCCGTGCCACCTACGTTCTCCCTGCACTCGTCGGCCGGAACGCCGGCCCTGACCTGCGGGCGCCGGAGCGCCCGTCCGTCCTGTCGTCCCACCATGCTGTCGGCTCCACCTGATCCGACCGGCGGAGCGGTACAGACCCGACGTTACCCGGTGGCCGGGTTTTCTCCGACCCCCAAAACGGGTGTGTCAGAGGTCGACCGGGAACGATACCCCGATCGACCTCCGACCACACGTTGCTCAGCCCGCGGCGTGCGACGCCAGCAGACCCTTCTTGCGGCTGGTCAGGATCGTGTCGACCAGCCCGTACTCCTTGGACTCCTCGGCCGTCATGATCTTGTCACGGTCGATGTCCTTGCGGACCTGCTCGATCGGGCGGTTGCAGTGCCGGGAGAGCATGTCCTCCAGCTGCGTCCGCATCCGCAGGATCTCCCGCGCCTGGATCTCGATGTCCGAGCCCTGGCCGTAACCGCCCTCGGTGGCCGGCTGGTGGATGATGATCCGGGAGTTGGGCAGCGCCATCCGCTTGCCCGGGGTGCCCGCGGAGAGCAGCACCGCCGCCGCGCTCGCCGCCTGCCCGAGGCAGACGGTCTGGATGTCCGGGCGGACGTACTGCATGGTGTCGTAGATCGCCGTCATGGCCGTGAAGGAGCCACCGGGCGAGTTGATGTACATGATGATGTCGCGGTCCGGGTCGGTGCCCTCCAGCGTCAGCAGCTGGGCCATCACGTCGTTCGCCGACGCGTCGTCCACCTGGACGCCAAGGAAGATGATCCGGTCCTCGAAGAGCTTGTTGTACGGGTTGGACTCCTTCATCCCGTACGACGTGCGCTCGACGAACGACGGCAGGACATAGCGGTTGTGCACGGCCGCGAACTGGGGCGGCAGGCTCAGGTCGGTCATCGTCAGCTCCTCGCTCAGCTCAGGGTCCCGGCGCCATCCGGAACCTGAGCGGCCCCGATGATCACCTTGTCGATGAAGCCGTAGTCCATGGCCTCCTGGGCGGTGAACCAGCGGTCGCGGTCCGAGTCCGCCTCGATCTGCTCCTGGCTCTGGCCGGTGTGGAACGCGACCCGCTCCTGGAACATCCGCTTGGTGTAGAGCATCTGCTCGGCCTGGATCGCGATGTCCGACGCGGTGCCGCCGAGACCGCCCGAGGGCTGGTGCATCATGATCCGCGCGTGCGGCAGGGCGTACCGCTTGCCCTTGGTGCCCGCGCAGAGCAGAAGCTGGCCCATCGAGGCCGCCATGCCCATCGCCACTGTCGAGACGTCGTTGTCGATGTACTGCATGGTGTCGTAGATCGCCATGCCGGAGTAGACCGAGCCACCCGGCGAGTTGATCCAGAGGAAGATGTCGCGGTCCGGGTCCTCCGCGGCGAGCAGCAGGAGCTGCGCGCAGATGCGGTTGGCCACCTGGTCGTTCACCTCACTGCCCAGGAAGATGATCCGTTCCTTGAGCAACCGGTTGTAGACCGAGTCGTCGAGGTTGCCAATGGAGTCGCCACCGCGGGCCTCGTTCACCCGGAGCGACTTCTTGGGGATGTGCATGTCGGTCATGGCAGCCCTTCGCTCTCCGTACCGTCCTACCCGACACTAACCGCTCAGCCGGGAGCCGTACTCCCGGTCGGGGCACTGTTCGCTCTCAGCGCAGTCACCCGCACGGCGTACCCCGGAAAGGGTTTCGGCCGCCTCCCGGCGCGCAGCGCGGGACGGCGGCCGAGACCCCCGATGATCAGTGCTGGTGGTCGTGCTCGGCCTCGTTCTGGGCCCGCAGCGCGTCGAGGGAGACCTCGTTGCCCGCCGAGTCCTTGATCTTGATCTTCTCCATCACCGCGGCGAGCGCCTTGCCCCGGCGGACGTCGCCGAAGACGGCCGCGGCGGCGCCGGAGCGGACCAGCTGGTCGTAGTACTGCTGCGGGGCCATGCCGGCGCGCTGCGCCCGGTGCACGATCTCGTGACCGAACTCGTCGTCGGAGACCTGCACGTCCTCGGCATCGGCCAGCGTGTCGAGCAGGAGCTGGATCTTGACGCCGTCGGTCGCCGCCTCGGTCAGCTCGGTGTCGATCTGCTCCTCGGTCTTCTCCTCCGCCGCGAGGTACTCCTCCAGGGAGGCGCCGATGCGCTCGAGCTGGTCGACCATCGCGGCCTTGCGGCTCTCGACCTCCTCCTTGACGACGCCCTCGGGCGCCGGCACCTCGGCGGCGGCCACCATCTGCTCCAGGGCCTTGTCACGGGCGGCGTAGATCTGCTCGACCTGCTTGCCCCGGGTGACCCGCTCCCGCAGGTCGCCGCGCAGCTCGTCGATGGTGTCGAACTCGCTGGCCATCTGCGCGAAGTCGTCGTTGAGCTCGGGGAGCTCCTTCTCCTTGACCGTGCGGACGGTCACCGCCACGTCGGCGTCGCGGCCGGCGTAGTCGCCGCCGACGAGCTGCGTGGTGAAGGTGGTGCTGTCGCCGGCGGCCAGGCCGACCAGCGCCTCGTCCAGACCCGGCAGGAGCTGCTTGCTGCCCACCTCGTGCGAGATGTTGCTCGCCGAACCGCCCGGGACCTCCTCGCCGTCGACAGTGGCGTTCAGGTCGATCTGCACGAAGTCGCCCTCCTGGGCGGCCCGCTCGACGGTCTTCAGCGTGGCGAACCGCTCGCGCAGGCTGTTGATCTGCTCGTCGATCTCGCTGTCGGCGATCTGGATCTCGTCGACGGTCACCTCGATGGTGGCCGGGTCCGGCAGGGTGATCTCCGGCCGGACGTCCACCTCGGCGGTGAAGTTGAGCGAGTCGCCGTCGTTGAACTCCGTGATGTCGACCTCGGGACGGCCGAGCGTCTTCAGGTCGTGCTCCCGGACCGCGGCGAGGATGTTCTGCGGGATGGCCTCCTGGATCGCCTCGTTGAGGACGGTCCCCCGGCCCACCCGCTGGTCGATCACCGCGCTGGGGACCTTGCCCCGGCGGAAGCCGGGAACCTGGACCTGCTGGCCGATCTCCCGGTACGCCTTCTTGAGGCTCGGCTCGAGCTCGACGAACGGCACCTCGATGGCGAGCCGCACGCGCGTCGGGCTCAGAGTCTCGACGGTGCTCTTCACAGGCGTACTCCTTGACGGATCTGGGTGTTGGTTCTGGGGCGTGATTGCGCGCATCGAGTGTAGGCGAGCCGGCCGACGGCATCGGCAGGGCCCGGGCACCGCGCGGAAAAAACCGGCGGTTCCCGGGACGATCCGGTCGCGAACGACAGTCGGGGTGGCGGGATTTGAACCCACGGCCCCTCGCTCCCAAAGCGAGTGCGCTACCAAGCTGCGCCACACCCCGGTGGCGACGAAGAGTGTATGCCGTCCGGCCACCCGCGCGGGTGACGGGGCACGGCGCGGCGGCCGCCGGGCGCGGCCGGGCGCCGCCGGGCGGGCGGCTGGGCGGCGCCGGGCGGGCGGCTGGGCGGCGCCAGGCGCCAGTTCGGGGAAGTGGCTGGGTCCGAGGGCCCGGGATGGCGCCACCTCGCCGAAGTGGCATGGATCTTGAAGGTCGGCGGGAACCTCCGGGTACGCGCTGCGCGGTGGCCGTGGTTCATTGGGTACGCTGTCGGCGCGCCCTGCTGTGGTGGGGCGCTCGCGGGCGTAGCTCAATGGCAGAGCTTCAGTCTTCCAAACTGACGGTGCGGGTTCGATTCCCGTCGCCCGCTCCAACAGCCTCCGGCCCAGGTCAGAGGCTGCGTCCCCCGATCCTGGGCCGGTCGGCCACTCCCCCGCTCCGATCTTGCGGGCCATCCGTGGGCCATTAGCTGCTCTGGCCGCCCTTGCGCCGGGTCTGCCGGGCGATCCGCTGGTCCATGGCCGAGGCGATCTCGCGGTCCCGCTCGCTGGTTGCGTGCTGGTAGATCAACGCCGCCCGCATGCTGGCGTGTCCCATTCGCTGCATTAGCTCGCGAGTGCTCGCGCCAGAGGCTGCGGCGAGGGTGTTGCCGGTATGGCGGAGGTCATGGAAGTGGAAGCCGGGCAGCCCGAGCGCTTCGACCGTCCGCGTCCACTTGGCCGCACGGCCGAAGTTGCCGGATCGCAGCAGCGCGCCCTTGTCGCCGGTGAAGACCAGGGCGTCAGCGTCGACGGCGGTCAAGGCGGCCCGCAAGCGGGCCGCGCCGGCCCCGCCCCGGCCGGGTGGCGACCGCCGGCCGGCCTCGGCCGGGGCGGCCGGCCCCCCGTTCGCGATGCAAGAGGTGGTA
>NZ_JAXCFU010000035.1:0-7945 GCF_055362685.1 Micromonospora sp. SYSU B005
CGTTGGACGATCTGGTCGGGTTCTTCGTGAACACCTTGGTGCTGCGGACGGATCTGTCGGGCGATCCGACGTTTGTGGAGGTGCTCCGCCGGGTTCGGCGGGGCAGTCTGGATGCCTTGGAGCATCAGGATGTTCCGTTCGAGCGTCTCGTGGAGGAGTTGGCGCCGCTGCGGTCGTTGGCCCGGCATCCGCTGTTCCAGGCGATGCTGACTTTGCAGAACCTGGAACGCGGCACGGCCGGCCGCCCGCAGGCGCACGCCGGAGCGGTGAACGCCCGTTTCGACATGGAGATGACCGCGGCCGAGGCATTCGGCACCGACGGCCGCCCGGCCGGGCTGCACGGTGTGCTCGTGGTCGCGGCGGACCTGTTCGACGCGTCGACCGCGGAACGGATCGTCGACTGGTTCGTGCGGGTGCTGACGGCTTTGACCGCCGCTGCCGGGACCCGGCTGCGCGGCGTCGAACTGCTCGACGCGAGCCTGCGGGACCGGGTGCTGGTCGGGTGGAACGACACCGCCGCCGAGATCACCGATGCCACCGTCATGGACCTGTTCGACCGGCAGGTCGCCGCGTCGCCGGACGCGGTCGCGGTGATCGCCGACGGCGTCGAGCGGTCCTACCGCGAGGTGGACGCGGCGGCCAACCGGGTGGCGCGGCACCTGGCCGCCCTGGGCGTCCGGGCCGAGTCGGTCGTCGCGGTCGTGATGGACCGCGGCGTCGACCTGGTGACCGCGTTGCTCGGGGTGTGGAAGGCCGGCGGCGCCTATCTGCCGATCGACCCCAGGACGCCGGCGGCCCGCATCGAGTTCATGTTGTTCGACAGCGGCGCGCAGCACGTGTTGACCTCGGCGGTCGGTGAGTGGTCGGTGCCGTCGACGGTGGTGTCGGAGCTGGCGGGTGTTGATGACGGGCCGGTTCCGGTGCGGGTTTCGGCGGCTGGTGCGGCGTATGTGATCTACACGTCGGGGTCGACCGGTACGCCGAAGGGTGTGGTCGTGTCGCATGCCGGTGCGGTCAATCTGGGCTTGGCGCAGGGCCGGGCGTGGGGGACGGGGCCGGGGTCGCGGGTGTTGCAGTTCGCGTCGATCGGGTTCGACGCGGCGACGTCGGAGTTGTTGATGGCGTTGGCCTGGGGTGGCGCGCTGGTCGTCGCGCCCGCTGATGAGTTGCGGCCTGGTTCGGGTCTGGCGGAGTTGCTGGACCGACATGCCGTGACACATGCGACTTTGCCGCCGGCGGTGCTGGCCGTGTTGGATCCGGTCACGGTGCGTTCGGTCGGGACGGTGGTGTCCGCAGGTGAGGCACTGGACCGGGCGGTGGTGGACCGGTGGGCGAGTGAGCGGCTTCTGGTGAATGCGTACGGGCCGACCGAGACGTCGGTGTGCGCCACGATGTCGGCGCCGCTGTCGGTGGGTCAGGCCCCGACGGTGGGGGGCCCGATCGCGAACACGCGGGTGTACGTGCTCGACGACAGCCTGGCCCCGGTGCCGCCGGGTGTGGCCGGTGAGCTCTACGTCGCCGGCGCCGGAGTGGCGCGCGGCTACGTGGGCCGCGCCGCGCTGACCGCCGAACGGTTCGTGGCCTGCCCGTTCGGTACCGACGAGCGGATGTATCGCACCGGTGATCTGGTGAAGTGGACGTCGGACGGGCAGTTGATGTTCGCCGGTCGGGTCGATGACCAGGTCAAGCTTCGCGGTTACCGGATCGAGCCGGGTGAGGTTGAGGCGGTACTTCAGGCTCATCCGGAGGTGCTTCACGCCGCGGTGACGGTTCGGGAGGACATGCCGGGCGACAAGCGGTTGGTGGCGTATGTGGTGGCGGGCGATGCGGGTGGGTTGCGGGAGTACGTGGCGCAGCGGCTGCCGGAGTACATGGTGCCGTCGGTGTTTGTGGTGCTGGACCGGTTGCCGTTGACGGTGAACGGGAAGGTGGACCGGCGGGCGTTGCCGGCCCCCCACCATGCGGCGGGTTCGGGTCGTGGTCCGGTGACTGTGCGGGAGGAGATCCTGTGTCAGGTTTTCGCTGAGGTTCTGGGTCTCGACGCGGTCGGCGTGGATGACGATTTCTTCCGCCTCGGTGGGCATTCGTTGCTGGCGGTGCGGTTGGTGGAGGTGCTGCGCGGCCGGGGTGTTGCCGTGTCGGTGCGGGCGTTGTTCGAGACGCCGACCCCGGCCGGGTTGGCCTCGGCCACCGCGGCTGACGTGGTGGTGGTGCCGGACAACCTGATCCCGGACGGTGCGCAGCGGATCACGGCGGACATGCTGCCGCTGGTCGACTTCTCGGATGCGGACGTCGAGCGGGTGGTCGCCACCGTCGAGGGTGGTGCGGCGAACGTCGCGGACGTGTATCCGCTGGCACCCCTGCAGGAAGGCATGCTGTTCCACCACCTGATGGCGGATGGTGGTGAGGACCCGTACGTATCGGCGTTCGTCATGCGGTTCGACACGCGGGGCCATCTCGATGCGTTCGTGGATGCGCTGCAACAGGTCGTGAACCGGCACGACATCTACCGCACCGCGGTGATGTGGGACGGGCTGCCGGAGCCGGCGCAGGTGGTGTGGCGCACCGTCACGCTGCCGGTGACGACCCACCTGCTCGGCGAGGAGGCGGCCGCCGACCCGGTGGCCGGTCTGGTCGGGCTGGCCGGGCCGGGCATGGACCTGAGCCGGCCGCCGCTGATGGACGTCCACGTGGCGCAGGACGGCGACGGCTGGCTGGGCATGTTGCGGATGCACCACATGCTCCAGGACCACCAGGGCATGGACGTCCTCCAGCAGGAGGTGCAGGCAATCCTGGACGGGCGGTCGGAGGAGCTGCGGCCGGCCTTGCCGTTCCGCAACTTCGTGGCCCAGGCGCGCAGCGTGCCGCGGGCCGAGCACGAACGGTACTTCGCGGAGCTGCTCGCTGACGTGACGGAGCCGACCGCGCCGTACGGGCTGATGGACGTACTGGGCGACGGCACCGGGTCGACCGCCGCGATGGTGCCCGTGCCCGACGACGTCGTCGACCGGCTGCGCGAGGTGTCGCGGCAACTCGGCGTGAGCGCCGCGACCGTGCTGCACGTCGCGTGGGCGCGGGTGCTGTCGACGTTGTCGGGCCGCGACGACGTGGTGTTCGGCACGGTGTTGTTCGGGCGGATGAACGCGGGCGCGGGCGCCGACCGGGTGGTCGGTCCGTTCATCAACACGCTGCCGGTGCGGGTCCGGACCGGTCGGGTGGGGGTGCGCGAGGCGGTCGAGGACATGCGGCGGCAGCTCGCGGCGTTGCTGGAGCACGAGCACGCGCCCCTGGCGATCGCGCAGCAGGCGAGTGGGGTCGCGGAGAACACGCCGCTGTTCACGTCGCTGTTCAACTATCGGTTCGTCGCGCGGGGCGAGGAGCCGAGCGGGACTCAGCAGGGCATCCGCAGCGTCTACTCGCGGGAGCGAACGAATTATCCGCTGACGGTGGCGGTCAACGACCGGGATACGGGCGGGCTGAGCCTCAGCGTGGAGGTGACCAACCCCCTCGACCCGGAGGCGATCGGGCGGCTGCTGTGCACGGCCGTCGAGAACCTGGTCGCCGCGCTCGGCGAGTGCGATGTTGCGGTGCACGCGGTGGAGGTGCTCGAGGCGCCGCAGCGGGAGCAGCTTCTGCTCGGCTGGAACGACACTGCGGCCGATCTTCCTGCTGAGACGTTCGGGGCGGTCTTCGAGGCGCGGGTGCGTGTGTCGCCGGGTGCGGTGGCGTTGGTCGCCGGTGACGTGGTGTTGACGTACGCGGAGTTGAACGCCTGGGCGAATCAGATGGCGCGGCGTCTGGTCGAGTTGGGTGTGGGACCCGAGCGGGTGGTTGCTCTGGTGTTGCCGCGGTCGGTGGAGATCGTGGTGGCGATGCTAGCCGTGTGGAAGGCCGGCGGTGCTTACGTTCCGGTGGATCCGGGGTTGCCGTCGGCTCGGATCGATTTCCTGGTGGGTGATTCCGGTGCTGTTCTGACGGTCACTGAATTCAGTGCTGTTCTCGACCGTGTCGACGGTGTCGACGATGCCGATCTGCCGGTTGTCTGTGGTGGTGACAGTGTCGCGTATGTGCTTTACACCTCTGGCACTACCGGGACGCCGAAGGGTGTGGCGGTCACGCATCGGGGTCTGGTCAACTTGGTCACCTGGAGCGGACTCGACGCAGGTGACCGGGTTCTGCAGCGGACGGCGTTGAGTTTCGACGCGGCGGTGTGGGAGTTGTTCTCGCCGTTGGCGGCTGGGGCGGCGGTGGTGTTGGCGCCGGTGGGTGTCGATCGTGATCCGGGTGGGTTGCTGCGGGTGGTGGCCGAGCAGCGGGTCACGGCGGTGCAGGTGGTTCCGACGCTGTTGCAGTTGTTGGTGGATGAGCCGGGCTGGGCGGACTGCACCGCTTTGCGGCTCGTGGTCGCCGGTGGTGAGCCGTTGTTCGCTGAGGTGGCTTCCCAGGTGCCGGTGCCGGTGTGGAACGTCTACGGTCCGACCGAATGTACGGTCGACGCGACCGCGCATGTGTTGGACCCGGCCCAGGCCGATGGTCCGGTGCCGATCGGTGCTCCGATCTGCAATACCCGTCTGTTCGTGCTGGACGAGTATCTGCAGCCTGTACCGGTGGGCGTGGCCGGGGAGTTGTATGTCGCCGGTGCTGGGGTCGCGCGTGGCTATGTGGGCCGGGCCGCGTTGACCGGTGAGCGGTTCGTGGCGTCGCCGTTCCTGGTTGGTGAGCGGATGTATCGCTCGGGTGATCTGGCGAAGTGGACTGTCGATGGCCGGTTGGTGTTCGTCGGCCGGGCGGACGAGCAGGTCAAGGTTCGTGGGTTCCGGGTCGAGCCGGGTGAGGTCGCGTCGGTGTTGCTGGAGCACCCCGACGTGGTGCAGGCTGCGGTTGTCATCCGGGAGGACATGCCGGGTGACAAGCGGTTGGTGGCCTACGTGGTGGCTGCTGAGGCGGCTGGGCTGAGGGAGTTCGTCGGGCAGCGGGTGCCGGAGTACATGGTTCCGTCTGCCGTGGTGGTCCTCGACCGGTTGCCGCTGACGGTCAACGGGAAACTGGACCGGCGGGCGTTGCCCGCGCCGGACTACGCGCTGGGTGCGAGTCGAGGGCCCGTGTCGGTGCGCGAGGAGATCCTGTGTGGTGTCCTCGCCCAGATCCTGGGCGTCACCTCGGTCGGCGTTGACGACGACTTCTTCGCGATGGGCGGCCACTCCCTGCTCGCGGTGCGGTTGGTGTCGCGGGTGCGGGCGGTGCTGGGTGTCGAGTTGCCGTTGCGGGTGCTGTTCGAGGCACCGACCGTCGCGGGCCTGGAGAGCTGGCTGAACGGGTCAAGTGTGGCCGCGGCCCGGCCGGTCCTGCGGGCGGGAAAGCGTACGGCGCGGACGCCTCTGTCCTTCGCCCAGCAACGACTGTGGTTCCTGAGCCAGCTCGACGGGCCCAGCCCGCTCTACAACATCCCGGTCGTGGTGCGGCTCGGCGTCGAGCTGGACATCGACGCGGCGGACGCGGCGCTGCGGGACGTCATCGAACGGCACGAGTCGCTGCGAACGGTGTTCGCGGTAGCGGACGGGCAGCCGTACCAAAGGGTTCTGGACCCGGCCGGCCTGGACTGGGCCCTGCAGGTGCGGACCGTGCGCCCGGCGGAGCTGGACCGGGCCATTGCCGAGGCGGTCGAGCACCCGTTCGACCTGGCGGTCGAGGTACCGCTGCGGGCGTGGCTGTTCCAGGCCGGCGCCGAGTCGGCTCTCGTGCTGGTGGTGCACCATATCGCCGGTGACGGTTGGTCGATGGGGCCGCTGAGCCGGGACCTCTCGGTGGCGTACGAGGCGCGGCGGAGCGGTGCGGCGCCGGAGTGGGCGCCGCTGCCGGTGCAGTACGCGGACTACTCGGTGTGGCAGCGCGAACTGCTCGGCTCCGAGTCGGACCCGCAGAGCCTGCTGTCGACCCAGGTCGCCTATTGGCGGGACGCGTTGGCCGGGGCACCGGAGGAACTGGCCCTGCCGGTCGACCGGTCGCGTCCGGCAGTGGTGTCACACCGCGGGCACCAGGTGCCGCTGTCGGTGCCGCCCGAGGTGCACCAACGGCTCGCCGAGCTGGCCCGGGCCGAGGGCGTGACCACGTTCATGGTGCTGCAGGCCGCGTTCGCGCTGCTGCTGTCCCGGCTCGGGGCCGGCACGGACATCCCGATCGGTTTCCCGGTCGCCGGGCGCAACGATGAGGCCCTCGACGATCTGGTCGGGTTCTTCGTCAACACCCTGGTGCTGCGGACGGACCTGTCGGGCGACCCGACCTTCGCCGAGGTGCTCCGCCGGGTCCGGCGGAGCAGCCTGGACGCCCTCGAACACCAGGACGTGCCGTTCGAGCGGCTCGTCGAAGAGCTGGCGCCGCTGCGCTCGCTGGCCCGGCACCCGCTGTTCCAGGTGATGCTCACGCTCCAGAACCTCGAACGTGGCACGGCCGGCCGGTCGCAGGCTGATGTCGGCGCGGTGAGCACCACCGCGCGATTCGACCTGGAGGTGACGGCCACCGAGACGTACGACGCAGAGGGCCACCCGGCTGGTCTTCAGGGCGCGGTGGTGGCGTCCGTGGACCTGTTCGACGCGTCGTCGGCACAGCGGATCGCCGACTGGTTCGTGCTGGTGCTGGACCGGGTGACCGCCGCCCCGGGCAGCCGGCTGCACGACGTCGACCTGCTGGAGACCGGCCTGCGGGACCGGATGCTGCTCGACTGGAACGACACCGCCACCGCACTGCCTGACGGCACGGTGGTCGAGTTGCTGGCGCGCCAGGTGGCGGCCACGCCGGACGCGCCGGCGGTCGTCGCTGACGGTATCGAACTGTCCTACCGCGAGCTGGACGAGGCGGCGAACCGCGTCGCCCGTCACCTGGCCGGCCAAGGGGTCAGAGCCGAGTCGGTGGTGGCGGTCGTGATGAACCGCGGCGCTGATCTGGTGGCGGCGTTGCTCGGGGTGTGGAAGGCCGGCGGCGCGTACCTGCCGATCGACCCGAAGGCGCCTTCGCAGCGCATCGAGTTCATGCTCGCCGACAGTGGCGCCCAGCACGTGCTGACCTCGACGGCGGGCGAGTGGACGGTGCCGTCGACCGTGGTGTCGGAGCTGGCGGGAGTCGATGACGCAACGCTGCGGGTCCCGGTCTCGCCGGCCGGTGCGGCGTACGTGATCTACACCTCGGGATCGACCGGCACGCCGAAGGGCGTGGTCGTGTCGCACGCCGGTGCGGTCAACCTCGGCTTGGCGCAGGGCCGGGCGTGGGGCACCGGTCCTGGATCGCGTGTGCTGCAGTTCGCGTCGGTGGGTTTCGACGCGGCGACCTCGGAACTGCTGATGGCGCTGGCCTGGGGTGGCACATTGGTGGTGGCCCCGGCGGACGAGCTGCGGCCCGGGTCGGGTCTGGTGGAGGTGCTGCAGCGGCACGCCGTCACCCATGTGACCCTGCCGCCGGCGGTGCTCGGTGTGCTCGACCCGACCGCGCTGCGGACGGTCGGCACGGTCGTGTCGGCCGGTGAGGCGATCGACCAAGCCGTCGTGGACCGGTGGACCGGAACTCACCGCCTGGTGAACGCGTACGGGCCGACCGAGACCTCGGTGTGCGCCACGATGTCCGCCCCACTGTCGGTCGGACAGGCCCCCACGGTGGGCGGGCCGATCGCGAACACCCGAGTGTTCGTGCTCGACGACGGCCTGTCGCCGGTGCCGCCGGGGGTGGCGGGCGAACTTTACGTGGCGGGTGTCGGCGTGGCTCGCGGCTACGTGGGCCGGGCCGGCCTGACGGCGTCACGGTTCGTGGCCTGTCCGTTCGGTCCGGGCGAGCGGATGTATCGCACTGGTGACCGGGCGAAGTGGACGTCGGACGGGCAGTTGATGTTCGCCGGTCGGGTCGATGACCAGGTCAAGCTTCGCGGTTTCCGGATTGAGCCGGGTGAGGTCGAGGCGGT
>NZ_JAXCFU010000036.1:0-6239 GCF_055362685.1 Micromonospora sp. SYSU B005
CGGCTCCTGGACCCCGCAGGCCGCCACCGAGTCCAACCCGTTCGCCGGCAAGGCCAACAGCGGCGCCACCTGGACCAACGACATCAGCCACGGCGAACTCATCCGCACCACCGCCGACCAGACCTTCACCGTCGACCCCTGCAACCTCCAACTGCTCTACCAGGGCCGCTCCCCCAACTCCGGCGGCGACTACGGCCTCCTGCCCTACCGACCCGGACTGCTCACCCTCCAGCGCTGAGCGCGTACCCCGAGATCTGGAGAGCCCGGCCCGCGACCACGCGGGCCGGGCTCTCCGGCGTCTCGCCCGACGGCGATCGTTGCCCTGGAGGCAACGACGGTGGCCCGGTCCGTCGTTGATCGGAACCGCGCCGCCCGGGAGGGTGGAGGTTGTCACCACCTCCCGGACGAAGGGTTGGGCAGATGTCCTTCCAGGCATACCTCGACGCGATCGAGGACAAGACCGGCAAGACCCCGCGCACGCTCGTCGACCAGGCCAGGGAGCGCGGCTACGACGCCGCCGACGTGAAGGCCGCCGTGATCGTGGGCTGGCTCAAGGACGAGTACGGACTCGGCCGGGGACACGCGATGGCTCTGGTCCACGTGATCAGGAACGGGCCGAAGATCAGCGCCAAGCACGTCGGGTCCACCGGATCCCACCGCGACGACAGCGACACGCTGTGGCTGGACGGCAGGGCCGCCCGAGCCTCCGCGTAGCGGGGCGTGGACAGCGACGCCTATCGTTCGGGCCATGGGAGCGATCAAGCCGTGGCACATGTCCGTCCTGGCGCTCTGCTGCCTCCTGCCGATCGTCGCGGCGGTGGCGGCGGGCGTGTGGGCGCGGCGACGCCGCCGCTGACCGTCAACGGCCGGCGACGAACTCCTCCACCGCCGTACAGACCCGCCCGAGCGCCTCGGCCGAGGCCGCCAGCGGCCCGGGCACCATCATCGAGTGGTCGGCGTCGGCGACCTCCACCACGTACGGCGTGAGCCGGCGCGCCACCGCACCATCCCAGACCTGATCGCCGGTGCCGCCGGCCAGCAGGAACGGCGCGGTGGCCCGGCCCAGTGGCTCCCGCACGGCGGGGTCGGTCAGCAGCGGCGTCAGCCAGACCGCCGGGATGCCCCGGTCGGCGGCGAGCGGCGCGGCGAAACTGCCGAGCGACTTGCCCACGAGCAGGTCCACCCCGGCGTCGAGGACCGGATCCAGCTGCTCGGCGACCCACTCCGGCGCGCTGTCGAGGCGCAGCTCGCCCAGCGACCGCCAGGTCACCTCGTGCACCTCGAAACCGAGCCGGCGCAACGCCTCCCCGATGTAGACGAAGAGCGGTCCCCGGGTGTCGTAGCCCCGACCCGGAGCGAGTACCGCGCGCCGATCCGCCATGATCGCCTCCCTAGCGTCCGATCGATGCGTCACGCTAACCGCCGCACGGGCTTCCGGTGGCCCCCGGTCTCACAACCGTTCCGGGGTACGGATGCCGAGCAGGTCCAGGCCCTGCCGCAGCACCCGCCCGGTCAGCTCGCACAACACGAGCCGGCTGTCCCGCAGCGGACCCTCGGCCCGCAGCACCGGGCAGCGTTCGTAGAACGCGCTGAACGCGACCGCCAGCCGGTGCAGGTACGCGGTCAGCCGGTGGAACTCCAGGGTGCCCGCCACCTCCTCGACCACCGCGGCGAAGCCGACCAGCTCGATGGCGAGCGCCCGCTCGGCCGGCTCGGCGAGCGAGACCTCCGCGTCCGGCCGCGCCGCCGCGCCGGCCCGCCGGAAGATCGACCGGACCCGGGAGTACGCGTACTGGAGGTACGGCGCGGTGTTCCCGTCCAGCGACAGCATCCGTTCCCAGTCCAGCACGTAGTCCTTGTGCCGGTCGCCGGACAGGTCGGCGTACTTGATCGCGCCGATGCCCACCGCGCGCCCCACAGCGGCGGCCTCCGCCTCGCCCAGCTCCGGATTGCGTTCCCGGGCCAGCGCGGTGGCCCGCTCCACCGCCTCGGTGAGCAGCCCGACCAGCTTCACCGATCCGCCGGCCCGGCTGCGCAGCATCCGCCCGTCCGGGCCGAGGATCGAGCCGAACCCGACGTGCTCGGCCCGTGCCGGGGCGGCCAGCCAGCCGGCCTGCGCGCCGACCGCGAACACCATCTCGAAGTGCCGCCGCTGCGGCAGCCCGACCACGTAGAGCAGCCGTGTCGCGCCGAGCGTGCCGGTCCGGTGCCGCAGCGCGGCCAGGTCGGTGGCCGGGTAGCCGTACCCGCCGTCGGACTTGCGCACGATCAGCGGCAACGGCTCGCCGTCCCGGCCCACCGAACCGGGCGGGAACACGCAGTCCGCGCCGTCGCTGCGCCGCAGCAGCCCGAGCCGGTCCAGCTCCTCGACGGTCGGCGCGAGCTGGTCGTGGTAGCTGCTCTCGCCCCGGAAGTCGTCGCCGGTCAGGGTCACGTCGAGCAGGTCGTACACGGTCAGGAAGTAGCTCTCCGACTGCGTCACCAGCAGTCGCCACAGCCGCAGCGTCGCCGGGTCACCGCCCTGCAACGCCACCACCCGCTGCCGCGACCGCTCCCGGAACGCCTCGTCGTCGTCGAACTTCGCCCGCGCCGCCTTGTAGAACCCGTCCAGGTCACCCATCGACAGCTCCTGCGCCGCGCCGGCCTCGCCCAGGTCGAGCAGGTGCTCGATCAGCATGCCGAACGGTGTGCCCCAGTCGCCGAGGTGGTTGGCGCGCAGCACCCGGTGCCCGAGCCACTCCAGCGTCCGCGCCGCCGCGTCCCCGATCACCGTCGACCGCAGGTGCCCGACGTGCATCTCCTTCGCCACGTTCGGCGCCGAGTAGTCGACCACCACCGTCTCCGGCTCGGCCACCACCGGCACGCCGAGCCGCGGGTCGGCGGCCAGCGCGGAGACCAGCCCGCCGAGCGCGTGCCCGGCCACCGTGAGGTTCAGGAAACCCGGACCGGACACCTCGACCGCCGCGCAGACGTCGGCCAGCGCCGCGCGCTCCCGTACCTCCGCGGCGATCTCCCGCGGCGGCCGGCCGAGCCGCCGGGCCAGGCCCAACGCCGCGTCGGACTGGAAGTCCGCGTGCTGCGAGCGCCGCACGGCCGGGTCCACCGGCACGCCGGCCACCGCCGCGAACGCCGGCGCCAGCCGGTCGGTGAGCAACCTTTCAAGATCCATGAGTACGCCGATCTCGCTGTGGATCCGCCGCGCGGATCACCTGACGGGAACGCGACGGCGGAGCGAGGGCGATCGATGACGACCGGCGGCTCGATCCGCCGGTCGCAGGAGGGGAAGGCTCAGCGCAGGCGGTCGCGGGACCGCCGGCGTCGCAGCGCGCCGAGCCGGACGTCGGAGGACGTCATCGGGTACGCGTGCGAGCTGGCCATGCCGGCAGCGTAACCGGCCGGTCCGGGGTCGGCGCAAGCGCGTACCCCGGACCGGCTCGTCGTCACGCCGACGTGGCGACGGCCTTGCGGTAGCGCTCGGCCCGGCGCCGCACCTGGGTGTACGCGCTGCTCAGGCCCATCGCCCGGCGGACCTCGACGAGCGTGCGGCGCACCTGCTCGCGGGTCCGTTCGGTGCCGGTGACGATCAGCTCGTCGACCAGGCCGGGCTGCGCCTCGAAGCGGGCCCGGCGCTCCCGGATCGGGTCCAGGAACCGGTTGAGCGCGGTCGCCAGCGCCTCCTTGACCTCGACGTCACCGACTCGGCCGGCCCGGTAGCGGGCCTTGAAGTCCGCCACCTGCGCCCGGTCCGGGTTGAAGATGTCGTGGTACTCGAAGACCGGGTTCCCCTCGACCGTGCCGGGCACGTCGGCGCGGACCCGGTTCGGGTCGGTGTACATCCCCATCACCTTGCGGCGCACCGTCGCTGCGTCGTCGGAGAGCGCGATCGCGTTCCCCTTGCTCTTGCTCATCTTCCCGGCGCCGTCGGTTCCGACCAGCGTGGGCGTCTCCGACATGATCATGTCGGGTACCGGGAAGACCTCGCCGTAGAGGTGGTTGAACCGCCGGGCGATCTCCCGCGTCACCTCGACGTGCGCGGCGTTGTCCTTCCCGACCGGCACGACCTGCCCCTTCACGCAGAGGATGTCGGCGGCCTGGAGGACCGGGTAGCCGAGCAGGCCGTACGGCATCTCGTCCTTGCCGGCGTCCCGGGTCATCTCCTTGAGCGACGGCACCCGTTCCAGCCGGGGCACCGTGATCAGGTTCTGGAACAGCGTGTTCAGGTCGCCGACCTCGGGGATCGCCGACTGGAGGTAGAACGTGGCCCGTTCCGGCTCCACCCCTGCGGCCAGGATGTCGGTGACCATCTCGCGGGCGTTGTGCGCCACCTGCTCGATGTCCGCGCGGCTGTTGCGCGTGGTGAGCATGTGCAGGTCCGCGATGATGAAGAAGCTCTCGTAGCGCTGGTGCAGCCGCACCCGGTTGGCGATGCTGCCCACGTAGTGGCCGAGGTGCAGCCGCCCGGTCGGGCGGTCGCCGGTGAGCATGCGTGCAGAGGACATGGTCGTACGCCTTTCGTGCCGTTCGATGGCGGGGAGACGCGACCCGGGTGTCACCCGGGTCGGTGGAGCGGGCTCGTCAGAACGAGCGCCGCCATCGCCCGCCGGCGCGGAAACGGAGTCCGCCGGCACGGAGTACGTCGAGGATCTGCTCCCGGCCGTCGACAGCGTGGCCCGGGAGACCGCTACGGGTCTCCGGGAGGCAGCTGCGCGGCCGGACCATGACTGACACGGTAACCGCTCACCGGCCTGTGCCGCTGCCTCCTGCCGCGCTTACTGCTGTCGATAGCTCTCCGTGTAGTAGCTGCCGACCCGCTCCCGGTACTCCGGGTGCGCGAAGTGGTCCGCGTCGAACGCCGGCGACTCCTTCACCTGCTCGCGGGTGCGGTCCACGTGCACGACGCGCTCCAGGTGGTCGACCTGCGCCACAGTGCCGGCCGGCAGCAGCACCTTCTTCCCGAAGATCCACGGACCGGTGTCCACCACCAGGTACCGCGCGTCCGCGTCCTCGCTCGCCTCGTCGATGGAGCCGATCCGGCCGTCCGTCGCCTCCACCCGGTAGCCGGTGAGGTCGATCGGCGTACCCGGGCCGGGGGCGTCCGGGCCGTCGTCCGCCTCGCCGGCGCGCTGTTCCGGCACGTCTCCGGGCCGGGTCTGGTCGTACCCACCGGCCAGGGCGGACGGATCCCGCCAGGTCCACGGGTTGAACGGCTGCATCGGTGGCACCTCCGTCGAATCGGCTCGACGGAATCAGTGCCCCAGCGGCGGGAACGGAAACGCCTGCCGCGCCGACCGCGGGCCTGACCTGGGCGGACGGCGCGCTGGCATACTGGCCGACCATGGTCCTGTCACGTGGTTGGTCACTGTTCCTGGTCGCCGTCGGCGTCTGGACGTGGGCGATCTGGCCGAGGTTCGCGGTCGCCATCTGGAACGACGAGCGCGCCTGGTCGGCCGGCGTCGTCGGCGAGGGCAGCCTGACCGGATTCCTCTGGGTGCACGCCCTGCTGATCGCCGCGTCCCTGGCCATCGGCACGACTGTGGGAGTCCTGGGCATCAGAGCTTGGCGTGCCTCCCGCCGCCCCACCGCCTGACCCGCCCTCGCTCTCACCCCCGCCCCCTCCGTCTCCCCGGTGATCAAGGAGTTGGTGTCCGCAGACGGCTCGAATCGGGACGTCAACTCCTTGATCGACCAGAGCGGGACGGGTGTGACGCGCGCCGCTACCCCCCGATTTGACGATCAAACCTGAGGACGCGTAACTTTCTCTCTGCCAGCGCGGAACGGGGCAAACGGGACGAAAGCCCGGGAGTGCCGAACAGTGCTGGTACCGGGTCCGACCGAGACTGAGGTCTTGTGAGGACGCGGTCCGGGCGGGGCCCGCCGAAACGCCGCAGGGCGGATTTGGCGGAGCGGAACCGACCGGGTAAGGTTGTCGACCGGCAGGGAAACGGACGAGCTAGCGGGAAACCGCGGGCGGCCGGCCTGCCAAATCCGATGATCATCGCAGCGGGTGACTGCTGCGTGCTCAGCGGCGCCGACCCGTACGAAGCATGACAGACCGGGACACACGGTTTGACACGGCAGAGACGGTGAGGTAACGTAGTAAAAGTGCCCGGCGCGCGAGCGGCGGGTGAGCGAACGAAATACCCCGGTCGGGGTTCCACGGTGTGGGGCTTCTGGTTGGTGTGTGGTTGTTCTTTGAGAACTCAACAGGGTGCTTGTAAAGCCAGTGCCAATTGTTTTAT
>NZ_JAXCFU010000037.1:0-5110 GCF_055362685.1 Micromonospora sp. SYSU B005
CTGCGTTGCTGTCCCCGCCGCGCCACGGCGATCGTGCAGGCCATCCTCGTCCTGCACCGCGTCGAGACCAGCCGCTACTCAGGATGAAAACGGCTCACTGAACAAGGAGCAGAGACTCACGCTCGACACCACGTCACGGGATGCAACCCCGCTGTCGAGCCGACACCTTTCCACCCGGACGCCGACCGGCAGCAGTTTTCGTCGTACCTCCCCCTTAGACTCCGGATTCGGTCCGCATCCAAGGACGGGCGGACAGCAGCTACCGGGATCGCAGGAGCCGCTGGCATGAAACTCCCTATGGGTCGCGAGACACCTCGCGGAGCTAACGCATGTCCCAACTGCGGCAACCCGGTTCGTACGACCAGGGACGGCAATCCCCATCGCTGTCGTCGGGCCTCTTGCCGCCGTCTGCCACGGGCTGCGTGCATAGTTGAGGGCTGCGGGCGACCGCGCGAGTCTGCCACGCTCTGCACAGGACATAACAACCAGAAGAGTCGGGGCAGGCAACTCAGGGCGCTGCGTCCCAAGCGTTCGAGCGCATCTCTTTCCATACGGGACGCCGATGGGAGGAAATACTGCCAAGACTGCGATTCATGGCTAGAGGTGGCCATGTTTCGAACGACTGCGCAGTTCTCTGACGGCCTCGACCTGAGGTGTCGCCCCTGCAACGCCCTAATTAGTCGAATGAGAAACTATAGGATATCCGTCGCTCATTATAGGCAGATGCTTGCCGAACAGGGGGGCAAGTGTGCAATTTGCCAAGAGCCGCCGGAGCCCGGCCGGCTTCTCGTGGTGGACCATCGCCACTCATGCTGTCCGGAGAAAAGCAAGTCCTGCGGAGAATGCATCCGGGGGCTACTGTGCCAGACGTGCAACGCGGCAATCGGAATGTTTAACGAGAACGTGGAAACCCTTCGCCGGGCCGCGGCCTATGCACAGGGCACGCCGGCGACGAAGCTGGAAGCATTCTCATGAATAGGCCCGATTGCAAGCTCGACGGGTGCACCTCCCCTCAACGCAGTTTGGGTCTATGCCACAAGCATTACACGCGGTGGTATGCAATTGGCGACCCCCTTTGGGACGGAGATGATTGCACTAATTGCGGAAGGCGCCGGTCCCGCACGCCCGAAGGGGAACTGCGTCGCTGCCGGTTTTGTCCAGAGATCCGGCGGCCGACGTGCAGCTTTCCTGGGTGTGAAAAGCCCATGCGGTCAGCTGCTCTGTGCAACGGCCACTCCCAGCAGCAGCGTAAACGCGTTGCGGACGGACGAAAACTGGCATCACTGCGCCCCACTCGCCGCTCGAAGACGGCGGTCGGGTTGCGTGACGAGTTAGGGAGGAAACAATGCAGCGCCTGCGGAACGTGGAAACCCGAGACTGAATTTGGGCCGCAAAGGCTTGTTTCCGACGGGCTCGATCCTCGCTGCAAAAAGTGCGTCAATCGTCGGAACATCGAGCTCAAGTACAACATATCGGGCAGGAGATACGAGGCCTTGTTGGAGGCCCAAGATGGCGCCTGCGCAATCTGCCGCAAGCCACCCGACGGTCGAGACCTGGTCGTCGACCACGATCACGCCTGTTGCCCGTACAGGCCGAAAAAGGCCTGCGGACGGTGCGTGCGCGGTTTGCTCTGTTCAACCTGCAATTCGGGTTTGGGAATGCTCCGAGAAGACCCTCGCCTGATATACCGTGCGATTGCCTACCTCCAGTCCGATCAGCCTGCCTCGCTCGACGTAACTCTGCGCCGGCTCCCCTCGGGCAAGGCTAGTGCTTCCAGCATTACCTCCCCGAAAATGGCGAAGACTTCCAACTAGATAAGCTCGCCTGCCGGCTATCGCCCCAAAGCTAGTGTTGCGACTCATCGTGACGGGCCTGCGTTGGCACCCCACTTCGGCGCTTCGTTCGCTTCGCCTGGGCCAGCGCCTTCGCCCTAGCATGATCCGATGGACTGTCGGCATCGATAAGGGGGAACAACTGCTTCTCGTAGTCGAGAAGCGGTCGACCACCGTAAGTCGCCGCCGCCTCCCCACGCGGCTCGCTACGCCAGATCACTCCGAAAAAATCCGCATTCATATGGCGATACACCTTCACCACTTGCGGAGCCCCTCCGACCGTCGGATACTTCCTACTTCGAATCATGTCTCGTAGGACTTCAAAGGGCTCCATGTCTAGCGGGTCGTCCATCGTAAGGCCCAGCCTGGCACGGAGGAGGTTGAACTCGCGGAGAGCTTCTCCTGTTACATCGCCTCCAATTTGGAGCTGCACACTCGGTTGGTCCTCCCGGTACGGCTCTCTCTTGGAACGAACGTACCTTCTTTCCTTTCTACTGAAAACGTACTTCCAAATCTGGAACTGCTGGTATCGCCAAGACCAGCCTCCGAGAATGAACATCGTCGCGCTCTTTTCCAAGTGCGCCGATTCAAGTAGCGCCCTGTCGACCACCCTAATGTCCAGCATTTGGTTTAGGACATTTTCCACAATGTCCGCCAATTGCGTTATGTCGTATCGTCGACTGGTGACCGCAGGACTTGCCTCGACTGCTCGCTGAACTTGAAGCATTGCCGGATAGGCAATGTCAGTAATTCCAGCAAATGCCAGGACAGCATCCGAACGTGGGAGGGATAGGATCTTGGGGCAGCAGTCCCAGCGAGCGCCTCCCCCAGAGAGGCGACTGTCGCTTGCCATCACCATTTCTCGCACGTCGGGGGAGGAGTTCCGCACCCATGAAAAGACAAGCGTCATAGAGCGATCCTATTCCGTCGGCCGATGTTCGGGACTCCACTGGAGGTGGCGACCTGGCAGGGCTCCGTTTGCACTTGAGCCTGGCCCATCCTCAGACGAGCCGGTAGGCGTACTTGGTCGGAGTGAGCGCCTCGATGGCAATCATCCGTGGCCAGATGCAGCGGCCGACCCCGCCGAGGGCTTCGACGACTGGAGAGCGTCGAAGCTGGACGTCTGCAACGATGAGAGTGCGTGTCCGGCGTCGCAGCCGTCAGCCAGTTGGTTGTGGCATACTTCGTTTCGGGTGAGTACCAACTCCTCCCCAAGCGACTGAGTTCCCTTGACCTCGGTCATCAACGAGGAGCAGGGGAATCGGCAGTTGCCCGAATCGGCGAGGAGCGCCCGAGCGCCGCCGGTAGCACGATCATCGCGACGATCGCGACGACCTCGACCGCCAGCAGGCGATCCAGTCGGGTAAGGCCGGGAATGTCGGACGGCACGAGCACCTGCCGCAGTGGCAGCATGGCAAGCAGCGCGGCGGCGAGTTCCAGTGATGGCGAGGATCGCGGCGACTCGCGGCGACGGCGCCAGTTCTCGGCAGCGGCGGCAATCCCGAGCAGCAGCGGTGCCGCTGCGATGGAGTACACGGAGATGGTGTACTCCGTCGGTCGCCGGACGGAGCCCGAGAGGTCGGCGATCTGCGCGAAGCCCTCGCTCGGTCTGCTAATGGCGTACCCCGGTTCAACGGTCCAGTCCACGAGCTTGTCGCCTTGGGAGAGCGCGATTCCGAAGCTCAGCTGCTGCACTAGGCGGGCTGTGGCACCGTCGCCGACTCGGTATGAGATGCCCGCTGGCAACTCCAGGATGGCCGACGCGGTTGACAGGGCGTAGACGTCGTTGGGAAACGCCTGCGGAGCGGCACTCAGGTCAATCGAGGCCCTCATCTCGGTGTCGTCCTCGCTTCCAGAGATGGGGATCGACACATAGGTGGGCTCGGCGAAGAAGTCCGGGAAGATCGTCAGCCGCATGCGGGGATAGCTGGGGTCCGTGATCGGCCCGACCGGCAACCTGAACTGCTTGCCTTCACCATCCACTAGGCGATGGAAGAAGTCGTGCTGGTAGAACCGCGCTCGTATCGTGACATCCAGCTTGCGCTCGAGCGGGTTGATGGCAGTGACGTCGAGGACGATGTTCGCCAGCGGCTCGCTACGCGCCGCAGCCTCCTGCCGGATCCGTTCGTCCAGTTCGAACCACACCCAGGAGTCTCGGCTACCGACCCGAAAAGGCTCCCAGGGCAACACGAATGCGAGCGTGCCGCTGAGTACCGCGACCGTGGCGAGGATCAGCGCCCATGAGGGCCTCCGGGTGTCAGCTGCGCCAGGTGCTGCGGGCGCAAGTTCGCGACGTTGCCGCTGCGGTGGACTGCTGCGACGAATCCTGTCGTGCCGCTGGATCACCCGCTCTCTGGTGCTACCCATCGATCTCGCCAGCCGACGCGGGACGGGCTTCATGCCTACAGTGTGCGAACGGGTGTCAAGGCTGATCAGCTGCCGGCTGTTGGCGCAGGTCCTGAGACCCGACATCGCCCGCAGCCGGCCGGTGCTGCGAAATGGCTGCTCAGGCGGCGTAAACGGCGGTGGCGTCGTCGCTGCGCTTGTTGCGTGCCCATTTCATGCAGGACGGGTCGGCGGCCTCGATAGCGCGTACCCGGCGGATCAGCTCGGTCGGGCCGTTCTGCCCTAGGACGTCGAGCGCATCGGGCAAGTCGAGCAGACCGAACAGGGCCACCAGGCGGGCGGCTCCGTCGGTGAGCACGGGGACTCGTCGGACGGTGTCGAGCGGGACTTCGCCGGTAATGGCGTTCTGGGCCTCGAACGGATCCGCTGCTGCCACCCAGTACCCGCCGGGATGGCTACGGGCGGCCAGCTCGGCGTGCTTCATCCGCAGCAACGCGGCCTGCTTCTCGGCCGACCCGAACGGGTGCCGATCGGCTTCCTCGCGTTCGGCGCGAGCAGTCTTGTCCACACGGCCGTCGGTGATGACCTGGATGCCGTCGGCCGTGTCGATGAGCACTGTGACATCACCCAGCACCAGGTACTCCAACGCGGTGTCCTTGAGCCTGAGCATGGCCGTCGCCGCCGAAGGTGTACCAGGTCGGCTGAGGCCGCAGGTGTCCCGGTGCTGGTCGGCGGTGAACCGGATGCCGTACATCAGCGCATTGGCTAACCCGGAGTCACGGTCGGCGGCAAGGCCGGCGAGGACCGAGCCCAGCTTGGCGGCATACCAGGCGATGTCAAGCCCCGGGTTTGATGGAGACTGGATTATCTGGTTTTCAGGGTTGCGGTGACCGGGTGGGTCATCGCGTGTAGCGCCTCGTGTTCGGCGGGTG
>NZ_JAXCFU010000038.1:0-4717 GCF_055362685.1 Micromonospora sp. SYSU B005
GGTCGACTTCTCGGATGCGGACGTCGAGCGGGTGGTCGCCACCGTCGAGGGTGGTGCGGCGAACGTCGCGGACGTGTATCCGCTGGCGCCGCTGCAGGAAGGCATGCTGTTCCACCACCTGATGGCCGAGGGCGGCGGTGAGGACCCGTACGTGCCGGTCTGGGTCTTCGAGTTCGACTCCGCGGATCGGCTCGACCGGTTCGTGACGG
Source organism: Micromonospora sp. SYSU B005 (assembly GCF_055362685.1). NCBI lineage: Bacteria > Bacillati > Actinomycetota > Actinomycetes > Micromonosporales > Micromonosporaceae > Micromonospora > Micromonospora sp. SYSU B005. Next base: position 210 of record NZ_JAXCFU010000038.1, read on the forward strand.
CGCTCCAGCAGGTCGTTGACCGGCATGACATCTACCGCACGGCGGTGGTGTGGGACGGAATCCCCGAGCCGGTGCAGGTGGTCTGGCGCAACGCGGTGCTGCCGGTGACGACCCACGTCCTCCAGGAAAGCGGCGATCCGATCGCCGAACTGGTCGAGCTGGTCGGGTCGTCGATGAACCTGGGCCGCCCGCCGCTGATGGATCTGCACGTCACGCAGGTCGGTGACGGCTGGCTCGGGCTGCTGCGGATGCACCACATGCTCCAGGACCACCAGGGCATGGACGTGCTCATGGAGGAGATGCAGGCATTCCTGGCCGGGCGCGGCGACGAACTGGCGCCGGCGCTGCCGTTCCGCAACTTCGTGGCACAGGCCCGCAGCGTTCCGCGGGCGGAGCACGAGCGGTTCTTCGCCGAGCTGCTCGGCGACGTCACCGAGCCGACAGCGCCGTACGGGCTGATGGACGTCAGCGGCGACGGCGCCGCGACGTCGGCCGGGATGCCGATCCCCCAGGACGTCGCCGACCGGCTGCGGGACGTGTCGCGGCGTCTCGGTGTGAGCCCGGCGACGGTGCTGCACGTGGCGTGGGCCCGGGTGCTGGCCGTGCTGTCGGGGCGCGACGACGTCGTCTTCGGCACCACGCTGTTCGGCCGGATGAACGCAGGCGCCGGTGCCGAACGCGTGGTCGGTCCGTTCATCAACACGCTGCCGGTGCGGATGCCGACCGGCGACGTCGGCGTCCGCGCGGCGGTCGAGCAGATGCGCGGCCAGCTCGCCGCACTGCTGGAACACGAGCACGCGCCGCTCGCGGTGGCGCAGCAGGCCAGCGGTATCGCGGAGAACACGCCGCTGTTCACGTCCCTGTTCAACTACCGTCACGCCGGGCACGGCAACTCCCGTCCGGACACCTCGTCCGAAGGTATGCGCGGCGTCTACTCCAGTGAGCGGACGAACTACCCGCTGGCCGTGTCGGTCAACGACCTGGGCGGCCACGGGCTGAGCTGGACGATCCTCGCCGTCGACCCGATCGATCCGTATGCGGTCGGACAGTTGCTCTGCACCACGCTGGAGAACCTGGTCGGCGCGCTGACCGACCGCCCCGACACCCCGGTCAGCGCCCTGCGGGTACTCGACGCCGGGCAGCGGGACCAGGTGCTGTCCGGCTGGAACGGCACCGCGACCGAGGTCACCGACGCCACCGCGGCCGAGCTGTTCGCCCGGCAGGTGGCCGAGACCCCGGGCGCGGTCGCAGTGGTCGCCGACGGTGCACAACTGTCCTTCGTGGAGCTGGACGCCGACGCGAACCGCCTCGCCGCCTACCTGGTGAGCCAGGGGATCGGCGCGGAATCGGTGGTGGGCCTGTGCCTGCCGCGCAGCGCGGCGATGGTGACCGCGATCCTGGCGGTGTGGAAGGCCGGCGCGGCGTACCTGCCGATCGACCCGGAGCTGCCCGCCGACCGGATCGCGTTCATGCTGGCCGACTGCCGGGTGGCGGTGCTGCTCGGCACCGAGGACGTGCTGGACGAGCTGCCGGCCGGCCGGGTGCGGATGGTCGCCGTCGACGACCGGAGGGTCGCGGCGATGGTCGCCGCCCAGCCGGGCACCGACCCGGCGGTGCCGGTCGGCCCGGCGGGCCTGGCCTACGTCATCTACACATCGGGTTCGACCGGCACGCCGAAGGGCGTGGCGGTCACCCACGGCGGCCTGACGAACTATCTGCTGTGGGCGGCCGAGGCCTACCGGATGGCGCCCGGCGGCGGTGGCGCGCCGCTGCACTCGTCGCTGGCTTTCGACCTGACCGTCACGAGCGTGCTGGTGCCGCTGGTGACCGGATCACCCGTGGTGGTGCACGAGGCCGGCGACGCCGACGGGCTGGCAGCGCTGCTGGGCGAACGCGGCGGGTTCGGGCTCGCGAAGGTCGTGCCGGCGCATCTGCCGCTGCTCGCCGAGTCGCTCTCCGACGAGGCCGCGGCCGGCGCCGCCCGCACCTGGGTGGTGGGCGGCGAGGCGCTGCCCGGACCGGTGGTCCGGGCGTGGCTGGAGCGCGCACCCGGCTCGGTCGTGGTCAACGAGTACGGCCCGACCGAAACGGTGGTCGGCTGCTGCGTGTACGAGGTGTCCGCCGGGCAGGAGGTCGGCGACATCGTGCCGATCGGCCGGCCGATCGCCAACACCCGCCTGTACGTCCTCGACGAGGCCCTGCAACCGGTGCCGCCGGGCGTGGCCGGCGAGCTGTACATCGCCGGCGCCGGGGTGGCCCGCGGCTACGTGGGCCGGGCCGGGCTGACCGCCGAGCGGTTCGTCGCCTCGCCGTTCGACTCCGGCGAACGCATGTACCGCACCGGCGACCTGGCGAGATGGTCCGCCGACGGGACGGTGGACTTTCTGGGCCGGGTCGACCACCAGGTGAAGGTGCGTGGTTTCCGGATCGAGCCCGGCGAGATCGAGGCCGCTCTCCAGGCCCACCCGCAGGTGGCGCAGGCCGCGGTGATCGCCCGCGAGGACGTGCCGGGCGACAAGCGGCTGGTCGGCTACGTCGTGTCGGCCGACCCCGAGGCCGGCGTGGGCCCGGACGAGCTGACCGAGTTCGCCGGCCGGCGCCTGCCGGAGTACATGGTGCCGTCCGCGATCGTGGTCCTGGACCGGCTGCCACTGACCACCAACGGGAAGCTGGACCGGCGGGCCCTGCCGGCGCCGGGCTACGCGGGCGCCACGGGGGCCGGCCGCGGGCCGCTCACCGTGCAGGAGGAGATCCTCTGCGGGGTGTTCGCGGAGGTGCTCGGCCTCGAGCGGGTGGGGGTCGAGGACGACTTCTTCCGGCTGGGCGGGCATTCGCTGCTGGCCGTGCGGCTCTCGTCGCGGGTGCGCGCGGTGCTCGGCGTCGAGCTGCCGATGCGGGTGCTGTTCGAGTCGCCGACCGTCGCCGAGCTGGCCGCCTGGCTGGCCGGCGGAACCGCCGACCGGGCGCGGCCGGCGCTGCGGGCCGGTGTGCGGCCGGAGCGGCCGGTGCTGTCCTTCGCGCAGCAGCGTCTGTGGTTCCTCGGCCAGCTCGAAGGCCCCAGCTCCCTCTACAACATCCCCGTGGCGGTCCGCCTCGGCGCCGACGCGAACGCTGCCGCGCTGAGCGCCGCGCTACGCGATGTGGTCGGCCGGCACGAGTCGCTGCGCACCGTGTTCGCGGTGGCCGACGGCGAGCCGTACCAACACATCCTCGACCCCGCCGAATTGGACTGGGCCCTGGAGGTCCGCCCGGTGCCCGCGGACGAGTTGGACCGGGCGATGAACGAGGTCACCGAGCGCGCGTTCGACCTGTCCGCGGAGATCCCGGTCCGAGCCTCGCTGTTCCGGACCGACGCGGGCGAGTCCGTGCTCGTGCTCGTGGTGCATCACATCGCCAGTGACGGCTGGTCGATGGCGCCGCTGGGCCGGGACCTGTCCACCGCGTACGAGGCGCGGCTGCGCAACGAGGCGCCGGTGTGGGAGCCGTTGCCGGTGCAGTACGCGGACTATGCGGTGTGGCAGCGTGACCTGCTCGGCGACGAGTCCGGGCCGGACAGCCTGTTGTCCGCGCAGGTCGGCTACTGGCGGGAGACGCTGACCGGCGCACCAGAGGAGCTGACCCTGCCGGTCGACCGGTCCCGTCCGGCCGTGTCCACCCACCGCGGGCATCAGGTGCCGCTGCGGGTGCCGGCCGACGTGCACCAGCAACTCGCCGATCTGGCCCGGGCCGAGGGCGTCACGCCGTTCATGGTGCTTCAGGCCGTGCTGGCGGTGTCGCTGTCCCGGCTGGGCGCCGGCACCGACCTGCCGATCGGGACGGCGGTCGCCGGGCGTACCGACGAAGCCCTCAACGACCTCGTCGGGTTCTTCGTCAACACCTTGGTTCTGCGTACGGACCTGTCGGGTGACCCGGAGTTCCGGCAGGTACTGGAGCGGGTCCGCAACACCACACTCGGCGCGATGGCGCACCAGGACGTGCCGTTCGAGCGGCTGGTCGAGGAGTTGGCACCGGTCCGGTCGCTGTCGCGGCACCCGCTCTTCCAGGTCATGCTCACCCTGCAGAACGCGGAGCGGGCCGGCCTGAACCTGCCCGGTGCAGGCGCCCAAGGCGGCGCGCCGGAGCCCGGTCCCGACGCCACCGAGACGGCGCGGTTCGACCTTGACCTGGCCGTCTCCGAGGTGTTCGACGCAGACGGCCGGCCGGCGGGTCTGCGCGGCTTCCTGATCGCCTCGGTGGACCTGTTCGACCGGCCGACCGCGGAGCGGCTCGCCGCTGTGGTCCAACGGGTGCTCGGGACCGTGACGGCGGCGCCGGAGACGCGGCTGAGCGCGGTGGAGGTGATGGCCGCCGAGGAGCGGGCGCAGCTGTTGTCCGGCTGGAACACCGCGGCCGTCGAGGTCCCTGAGGCGACGCTGGCCGGCCTCGTCGAGCAGCGTGTCGCGACGGCCCCCGAGGCGGTCGCGGTGGTGGCCGATGGGGTGTCGCTGACCTATGGCGAGTTGGAGGTG
>NZ_JAXCFU010000039.1:0-4653 GCF_055362685.1 Micromonospora sp. SYSU B005
TGCGGACGTCGAGCGGGTGGTCGCCACCGTCGAGGGTGGTGCGGCGAACGTCGCGGACGTGTATCCGCTGGCGCCGCTGCAGGAGGGGCTGCTGTTCCACCACCTGATGGCCGAGGGCGGCGAGGACCCGTACGTCTCGCTGTGGGGCTTCGCCTTCGACTCCCGCGACCGGCTGGACGGGTTCGTGCGGGCGTTGCAGCAGGTGGTCGACCGGCACGACATCTACCGCACCGCAGTGCTCTGGGACGAGCTGCCGGAACCCGTGCAGGTCGTGCTGCGCACGGCAAAGCTGCCGGTGACGACCCACGTGGTCGAGGACGGGATCGCCGACCTGGTCGCCCGGGCCGGCTCGGGCATGGACCTGAACCGGCCGCCGCTGATGGACCTTCACGTGGCGCAGGGCGGTGACGGCTGGCTCGGGCTGCTGCGGATGCACCACATGCTCCAGGACCACCAGGGCATGGACGTGCTGATGGCCGAGCTGCGCGCGATCCTGACCGGATCCGCTGCGGACCTGGCACCCGCGCTGCCGTTCCGCAACTTCGTCGCCCAGGCCCGCAGCGTTCCGGTGCAGGAGCACGAGCGGTACTTCGCCGAGCTGCTCGGCGACGTCACCGAGCCGACCGCGCCGTACGGGCTGATGGACGTCCGCGGCGACGGCACCGAGTCGTCCACTGCTGAAATGCCGGTGCCGCAGGACGTCGCCGACCGGCTACGCGAGGTCGCGCGGCGGCTGGGTGTGAGCGCGGCGACGGTGCTGCACGTGGCCTGGGCACGGGTGCTGTCGACGCTGTCCGGTCGTGACGACGTCGTGTTCGGCACGGTGTTGTTCGGCCGGATGAACGCGGGCGCCGGCGCCGACCGGGTGGTCGGTCCGTTCATCAACACGCTGCCGGTGCGCGTACGGACCGGCCGGCTGAACGTGCCGGAGGCGGTGCAGGAGATGCGCGTCCAGCTCGCCGCGCTGCTGGAACACGAGCACGCGCCGCTCGCGCTCGCGCAGCAGGCCAGCGGCGTGGCGGAGAACACGCCGCTGTTCACGTCGCTGTTCAACTACCGGCACATCGCCCAGGGCCCGGACGGGCCGGACGCCGAGGCCACCCGGGCGCCGGACGGTATCCGCAGCGTCTACTTCAAGGAGCGGACGAACTACCCGCTGACCGTGTCGGTCAACGATCAGACCGGCGGTGGGCTCACCCTGAGCGTCGAGGCGACCGAGGCCGACCCGTACGCGGTGGGCCGGCTGCTGTGCACGACGGTCGGCAACCTGGTCGCCGCGCTGGCCGACGGCGCCGACGTGCCGGTCGGCGCGGTGCGGGTGCTCGACGCCGCCGAGCAGCAGCAGATGCTGGCCGCCTGGAACGATCCGAGCGCCGAGGTCGCCGACACCACGCTCGTCGCGTTGGTCGAGCAGCGGGTGGCGGCGAACCCGGACGCGGTCGCGGTGGTGGCCGACGGGGTGTCGATGACCTACGGCGAGCTAGACGTGCGGGCGAACCGACTGGCCCGGCATCTGGCCGGGCTCGGCGTGGACGCCGGTTCCTTCGTCGGGGTGGTGCTGGAACGCGGAGCCGACGTGGTGGTGTCGCTGCTGGCGGCTTTCAAGGCCGGTGCGGCGTACGTGCCGGTGGATCCGCGGTCGCCGGCGCAGCGGGTCGGCCTGGTGCTGCGCGATGCGGCGGTGGCGGCGGTGGTGACGTCGGAGGCGTTCGCGCCGCTGGTCCCCGCGACGGTGCCGTCGGTGGTGCTGGACGACCCGGAGACGGCTGGACTCATCGCCGAGCTGCCGGAGACCTCGCTCGGCCGGGTGGTGCCAGCGGACGCGGCCGCGTACGTGATCTACACGTCCGGATCGACCGGCACCCCGAAGGGTGCCGTGGTCACCCACCGCAACGTGCTCGCCCTGCTGGGCGCGGCGCAGGGTGTGTTCGAGCTGACCGGGTCCGACGTCTGGAGCTGCTTCCACTCCTTCGCCTTCGACGTGTCGGTGTGGGAGTTGTGGGGCGCGCTCGTGCACGGAGCTCGCGTGGTCGTGGTGCCGTTCCCGGTGTCCCGCAGCCCGCAGGACTTCGCCCGGCTGATCGAGCACGAGGGCGTGACGGTGCTGAGCCAGACCCCATCGGCGTTCTACCAACTGCTGACCGTCGCGGCCGAGCCGCTGCCGTCCGTGCGGATGGTGGTGTTCGCCGGTGAGGCCCTGGAACCGCCGCGGGTCTACGGCTGGCTCGACGGACCGCGCCTGATCAACATGTACGGCATCACCGAGACCACCGTGCACTCGACCGTGTACGAGCTGACCGGCGCCGAAGCCGGCAGCGTGGTGGGCCGCGGGCTGCCGGGCGCCACGATGTACGTGCTCGACGGCCGGCTCCAGCCGGTTCCGCCCGGCGTGGTCGGCGAGCTGTACGTGGCCGGCGCGCAGGTGTCACAGGGCTACGTGGGCCGGCCGGGTCTGACCAGCCAGCGGTTCGTCGCGTCGCCGTACGCCCCCGGCGAACGGATGTACCGCTCGGGCGACCTCGCGAAGTGGTCTGCCGACGGGCAACTGGTCTACGAGGGCCGAGCCGACCAGCAGGTGAAGGTCCGCGGGTTCCGGATCGAGCCGGGCGAGATCGAAGCCGTGCTGGACGACCATCCGCACGTGGTCCAGACCGCCGTCATCGTGCGCGAGGACACGCCCGGCGACCAGCGGCTCGTCGCCTACGTGGTGGCGGACGACGACGTCGCCGATGTGCGGCAGTTCGCCGCGCAGCGGCTACCGGACTACATGGTGCCGTCCGCGGTGGTGCGGCTCGACCGGCTGCCGCTGACCATCAACGGCAAACTGGACCGCCGGGCGCTGCCCGCGCCGGACTACGCGCCGCGGGCCGGCACCGGCCGGGCCCCGGCGAACGCGAACGAGGCGGCCCTCTGCGAGGTGTTCGCCGAGATCCTCGGGCTGGACCGGGTGAGCGCCGACGACGACTTCTTCGCGTCGGGCGGCCATTCACTGCTGGCCATCCGGGTGGTGTCCCGGGTGCGTGCCGTCCTGGGCGCCGAACTGTCGCTGCGCGAGCTGTTCGACACGCCGACCCCGGCGGCGCTCGCGACGAAGCTCGGACGGCCCACGTCAAACCGACCGGCGTTGCGGCCGATGCGTAAGGAGCAGTCGTGATCCCCTTGTCATTCGCGCAGCGGCGGTTGTGGTTCCTGGGTCAGCTCGAAGGGCCCAGCCCGGTCTACAACATCCCGGTGCTGCTCCGGCTGGGCGCCGACCTCGACGTGGCGGCGCTGGGCGCGGCCCTACGGGACGTACTCGGCCGGCACGAGTCGCTGCGGACCCTGATCGCGGTGGCCGATGGCGAGCCCTACCAGCAGATCCTGGAACCGGACCAGCTCGACTGGGAGCTCGATGTCCGCGAGGTCGCGCCGGACGGTCTCGAGGAAGCCGTGGCGGCGGCGTCGCTGCACGCTTTCGACCTCGCGGCGGAGGTGCCGATCCGGGCGTGGCTGTTCCGGACCGGCACCGAGAACGTCCTCGTCCTGCTGACCCATCACATCGCCAGCGACGGCTGGTCGCAGCGCCCACTCAGCCGGGACCTGTCGGCCGCGTACGAGGCCCGGCTGCGCAACGAGCCGCCGGTGTGGGAGCCGCTGCCGGTGCAGTACGCCGACTACGCGCTGTGGCAGCGGGAACTGCTCGGCTCGGAGACCGACCCGGAGAGCGTGCTGTCGGTCCAGGTCGGCTACTGGCGCGAGCAGCTGGCCGGGCTCCCCGAGGAGCTGACCCTGCCGGTCGACCGGCCGCGTCCGCTGGTGGCCTCACACCGCGGGCACATGGCGCCGCTGACGGTGCCGGCCGCGGTGCACCGGCGGCTGGCGAACCTGGCCCGGGCCGAGGGCGTCACGCCGTTCATGGTGCTCCAGTCGGCGCTCGCGGTGCTGCTGTCCCGGCTGGGCGCCGGCACCGACATCCCGATCGGCTTCCCGGTCGCGGGCCGCAACGAGGAGGCGCTCAACGACCTGATCGGCTTCTTCGTCAACAACCTGGTCGTCCGCACCGACCTGTCCGGCGACCCGACCTTCACCGAGCTGCTGGCCCGCTCTCGGCAGGCCTGCCTGGGCGCCCTGGAACACCAGGACGTGCCGTTCGAGCGGCTGGTCGAGGAGCTGGCCCCGAGTCGGTCCATGGCTCGCCACCCGCTCTTCCAGGTGATGCTGACCGTCCAGAACCTCGAGCGCGGCACACTGGGCCTGCCCCAGGCCACTTCGACGGCGGCCGGGCCGAAGCTCGGGACCTCGGCCACCACGTCGCGGTTCGACCTGGAAGTCGTCGTGGTCGAGTCGTTCGACGAGCAGGGCCGGCCGGCGGGCCTGCACGGCTCGGTGACGGTAGCGGCGGACATGTTCGACACGTCGACGGCCGAGCGGCTGGCCGAGTGGTACGGGCGAGTGCTGGCCGCCGTGACCAGCACGGCGGACGTGCGACTGCACGCCGTCGAGGTGCTCGACGCGGAGCAGCGCGAGCAGATGCTGACCCGGTGGAACGAGCCCGCCGCCGACCTGCCCGCCACCACGCTGGCCGGCCTCGTCGAGCAGCGTGTCGCGACGGCCCCCGAGGCGGTCGCGGTGGTGGCCGATGGGGTGTCGCTGACCTATGGCGAGTTGGAGGTG
>NZ_JAXCFU010000040.1:0-4613 GCF_055362685.1 Micromonospora sp. SYSU B005
CAGGGTTGGTCGTTCGGCGGCGAGGTCCAGGTCCTCCCAGCGGAGGGCGAGGATCTCGCCGATACGGGCGCCGGTGGCGAGCATGAGGTCGACGACGTCTGCCAGGTCGCCGCTGTGCCGAGGCCCGGGCTTGCCAGGGATCGGTCGCTGCCATTCGCGGATCGCCGTGCGGACGGCTTGGAGTTGCTCGGCAGTCAGGACGACGACGGCGGCCGACGACGTGCTGCTGCGGACCGTGTCCAGCCAGTACGACGCCGCCGGCAACCTGGTAGCGGCCACCGACGCGCGGGGCACGACGAAGACGTTCGCCTTCGACGCGCTCGGGCAGATGGTGTCCCAGACCGAGCCGATCAGCGGATCCGACCAGATCGTCTCGACGTTCGGCTACGACCTGGCCGGCCGGCAGACCCGGTTCACCGACGGCCGGGGCAACAAATTCATCACCACCTACAACCCGTGGGGCCTGGTCGAATCGCAGATCGAGCCCGCCACGACCGCCCATCCGGCACTCGCCGACCGCACATTCACCATGTCGTACGACGCGGCCGGCCAGCTGGTGCGACTGGACTCACCGGGCGGGGTGAGCGTCACCTCGGAGTACGACGACCTGGGCCGGCTGGTACGCAGCTCCGGCGCCGGCGCGCAGACGACGACGGTGGACCGCACGTTCGACTACGACGCGGCAGGCCGGATGACGTCGTTCGTCGGTTCAGCGGGCCAGACCACCGTCGAGTACGACGACCGCAGTCTGCCCGTGACGATTGGTGGGGTGTCGGGTGCCTCGTCCTACAGCTACAACGGCGACGGGGCGCTGGCCTCGCGCACGGACGCGGCCGGAACGACGTCGTACACCTATGACACGGCCGGCCGCCCCGCCACGGTGGTCAACCCGACCGCGGGGACGAACCTGACCTACGGGTACAACACCCTGTCGCAGGTGTCGTCGATCACGCACGGAACCGGCGGCAACGTCCGGTCGTTCAGCTACGACGAGCTGCACCGCATGACAGCCGACGAGCTGAAGAGCAGCGCCGGCACCAGCATCGCCAAGATTCAGTACGGGTGGGACCTCAACGACAACGTCACCTCGAAGACGACCATCGGACTCACCGGCGCGGCAGCCAACACCTACATCTACGACCTGGCCGACCGGCTGATCGGCTGGAACAACGGCACGAACCCCGTGGTGTACGCGTACGACAAGTCCGGCAACCGTGTTCAAGCGGGCAGCAAGACGTTCACCTACGACGCGCGCAACCAGTTGCAGTCGTCGTCGGACGGGACGAGCTATGAGTACACGCCGCGGGGCACGCTCACACGCACCAGGTCTGGCGGCCAGGACACGACCACCGTCACCGACGCGTTCAACCAGGTGTGGTCGCAGGGCGCGCCTGGCGGTGCAGCCTCCACCTACACCTACGACGGCCTGGGCCGGCTCATCCAGCCGAACCTGACGTACACCGGTCTCGGTAACACGGTGGCCGGCGACGGCGGCGCGGTGTACGTGCGCGACGCCGCGGACGGGCTCGTAGGTGTCGCATCCGGCGGTACGCAGCGCTACGCCTGGACCGATCTGCACACCGACGTGGTGGGCGAGTTCACCGGCACGGGCACGACCCTGACCGCGTCGGTCGCGTACGACCCCTGGGGCAAGGTCCTGTCCAGCACCGGGATGCTCGGCAAACTCGGCTACCAGTCAGAGTGGACCGACCAGGGCACCGGCCGAGTCAACATGTGGGCGAGGTGGTACAACCCAGAAACTGGCGCTTTCGACACCCGCGACGATGTCACGCTCAATCCGACTCCCAGCTCCGGGGCGGCGAACAGGTTCGCGTACGCGGAGGCGGACCCGCTGGGCAACACCGACACCACCGGGCATGCGGTGGACGGCAAGTGCGGCCAATACGACTACGCGTGCGAGCTGAAGAAGTACGACGCCGCGATCGCCCAATACACCCGTGACCTCACGCAACACCAGCGAGACGTCAAGTTCGCCGGCGAGGAGATCGCCCGGCAGGAAGCCGACTACCAGCGGGCAGAGCGGGAGAGCCAAACCTCACTGTTCGACATCCTGCTTCAAGTCGGTGTCGGGATGCTCCTCGACATGATCGGCTGGACATCGCTGATGGGATGCCTCGACGGAGGCGTCTGGGACTGCATCGACCTCGCCACCAACTTCCTCGGGCCGATCAAGGTATTCAAGATCGGTAAGTCGCTGTTCCGGGCGGTCGACCGTGCCTTCAGCGGATACCGGATGTGGAAACGCATCGTCGAGGGCGCACGCACGATGATGCGCCGCGCCCAGGACCTGATGAATCAGGCCCGAAAGCACCTCAACGACCTCATGCAGAAGGTGCCCAAGAAACCCAAGCCTCCCAAGAAGAAGCCCAAGCCACCGGTCAAGCCAAAGCCCAAGCCGAAGCCCAAGCCGAAGCCGAAGCCCAAGCCGTCCAAGCCGGCCACGCCGCCGAAGGCGAAGCAGGCGCCGAAGCGGCAGGAGAAGCCCGAACGGACCTCGTCGAAGCAGAACCGGCCCGAGCACCAGCGTGACCGAGATCGTGTTCAGGACAACGAGCCGAAGGCAGCCGGATGCGACCGGCACAGCTTCGACCCGAACACCCGGGTCCTGATGGCCGACGGCACCGCACGACCGATCGTTGAGGTCAACATCGGTGACACGGTAGCCACAACCGACCCCACCACCGGTGAACACAGCGATCAGCAGGTGACCCTGCTACACGCCAACCGAGACACCGAGCTGACCGACGTGACCGTGTCGGCAAAGCCCGCGGACCAGCCGGCGCGGTCCACCGGTGAGGGTGAAGGGGAACGCAGTACCCGCGGACCGACCGGATCGGTTCTGCACACCACCGCACACCATCCCTTCTGGGACGCCACCACCGGCGACTGGGTCGACGCTGCCGACCTGATCCCGGGCGAGTCGACCCTGGTCGGGCCCGACGGACAGATCCAGTACGTCACCGACGTCCGCAACTTCACCGGCGCCAAGGTGATGCGGGACCTCACCGTCGCCATCACCCACACGTACTATGTAATCGCCGGCAACACGTCAGTCCTCGTACACAACAACGACGGCTGTCTTGAGGTCACGGCCAATGAGAAGAGCTACTCCATTTCTCATGGCGAGAGTGGGAGTGGCGTCATCGCAGACCTGGACGACGATGGGATTCTCACGCTGATGATGCAGCGCAATCAGGGATCGCCGATCTCAGGCCGCGAAATGTTCGACCGCGTAATGGAACACTTTGGTGATCGTGTGAATGGAGTGCAGGGCTACTGGGTGTATGGCGACAACCTGGCGGCCTTTAACGCCGCGGTAAGAGGGGGGGATCCACTGCGCTCAGCCGCTCGTGGCACATGGACTGGCCGTCAAGCCGCGAGATATGGGTTTACGCGAGTGAAGATCCTGGTGGCTGACGAGAACCTGGACGGCTTCACGAGGGTCTCTGCAATGTTCAGGAGAGAACGAGGATAAGGTGGCCGAGCCCCAAGGTCGACTGAGCGAATTAGTAAATAAGATGCGAGGGGAAGGTGTAGACCCGCTAGGTGCCGTACTCCATCTGAAAGAAGAAGGGCTTGTGTCGCCTGGTCAAGAGTTTAGTGCGGCGTATGCCCTACGAATGGGATATGGACTTTCGGTAATCCAGCTGCATGAAGTTGTCGGATGGCTGAAAGGCGAGCGCGTTCTGGAGGACCTGAGAAAGGCGCTGTGCGCCAGTGGCGAGTAACTCTCTTCCGCGATGAATTCGGATTGGTGCTCGGCTGAGAGTGGTTGCGGTGTCCGATGGTTTGCCATGGTGTATCAGGTTTTCAGTCACGGCTGTGGTCAAATCACCGGGTCCGTAGGATATGCGTATGAGGCGCTCGCCGGCCATGGCGCGGAGGCAAGCGATGAGGCCTTGGCCGTGGCGGCGGCGATGTGTCTATATCGAATCAGCCCCATTTTCGACGGGGATGACAGCGATCTCGACCTGGCTGCTCTGGAAAGAGTCGATAAATGGGGGTCGACCCATTTTTTGGAAACTGTCCGGAATGTATTTGACGGGTTGCGTGACGGTCGGGGCGATGACATCGACGAGGAAGAGCCCGAAGCTGTAGCCGAACTTCAGCGCATGGCAGCTGCAGCGGTGCGGGGCTTGTTTGCCGAGGAATCGAGTATTGCGGAGCTGGCCGATCTCGTCTCGACAGTGAGTCTCGATATCGGTCAGGAGTTCGATGGTCGTATCAGCGAGGTGGATGAGGAGTCCGGTCCGAGATTCTTCCCCGCCAGGAACTTTCCTGATCTCACGCCTCTGGAGGCTGCGGAGATCGTTGATCAGATCGAAGTGTTGGTGAATCTCTCCGCTGGGCAGCCCGCGAACAGTCGGAGGGTACTGGAGATCGCGAAGAATGGTCGCAAACGAAACGGCGAAATCCTTGAAACGATTCGGCGGCGGAAGGCTAGTTGAATCAGCGCGGGTAAGGCCCGATGGCATGCGGCGGCGGGCCGCGACTTAGAGCGTGTTTGAGATCGGGTTGATCAGGTCCGGGTGAAGGTGCGGCGGGCTTGGCGGCGTGCGGGTTGGCCGCGGGTGATGCGGCGGGTCATGCCG
>NZ_JAXCFU010000041.1:0-3888 GCF_055362685.1 Micromonospora sp. SYSU B005
CTGTGCGGCGTCTTCGCCGAGATTCTCGGCGTGGACCGTGTCGGTGTCGACGATGACTTCTTCCGGCTCGGCGGCCACTCACTGCTCGCCGTGCGCCTGGTCGAACAGCTGCGCAGCCACGGTGTGTCCGTGTCGCTGCGGGCGCTTTTCGAGACCCCGACCCCGGCCGGCCTGGCCACGTCCACCGGGACGGACGCCGTCGAGGTGCCGGACAACCTGATCCCGGACGGCGCGGACCACATCACGGCGGACATGCTGCCGCTGGTGGAGCTCTCCGACGCCGACGTCGACCGGATCGTGTCCGGCGTCGACGGCGGCGCCGCCAACGTGGCCGACGTGTATCCGCTGGCGCCGCTGCAGGAGGGACTGCTGTTCCACCACCTGATGGCCGAGGGCGGAGAGGACCCGTACGTCCTGGTCTCGGTCATGCGATTTGATTCCCGGGCCCTACTGGACGGGTTCGTGCGGGCGTTGCAGCAGGTGGTGGATCGGCACGACATCTACCGCACCGCTGTGGTCTGGGACGGGCTGCCCGAGCCGGTCCAGGTGGTGTGGCGCCACGCCGCCGTGCCGCTGACGACGCACGTGCTGGCGGAGGGACACCCGGACCCGGCGAAGCAGCTCATCGACCTGGTCGGCCTGTCGATGGAGCTGGGCAGGCCGCCGTTGATGGACGTGCACGCCGCCCAGGTCGGCGACGGCTGGCTCGGGCTGATGCGGATGCACCACATGCTCCAGGACCACCAGGGCATGGACGTGCTCCAGCAGGAGGTGCGGGCCATCCTCGCCGGCCGGGCGCAGGAGTTGGCGCCGGCGCTGCCGTTCCGTAACTTCGTGGCGCAGGCCCGCAGCGTTCCGCGGGAGGAGCACGAGCGGTTCTTCACCGAGTTGCTGGGTGACGTGACCGAGCCGACCGCGCCGTACGGCCTGATGGACGTTCGCCGGAACGGCACCGAGAGCCTGAGCGCGGCGATCGCGATGCCGGACGAACTCGTCGACCGGTTGCGTGCGCTGTCCCGGCGCCTCGGGGTGAGCGCGGCGACGGTCCTGCACGTGGCGTGGGCCCGGGTGGTCGCCGCGCTCTCCGGCAGTGACGACGTCGTGTTCGGCACGGTGCTGTTCGGCCGGATGAACGCGGGCGCCGGCTCCGACCGAGTGGTCGGTCCGTTCATCAACACGCTGCCGGTGCGGGTCCGCTCCTGCCGGGTCGGCGTGCGCGAGGCGGTCGAGGACATGAGGCGGCAGCTCGCCGCGCTGCTGGAGCACGAACACGCCCCCCTCGCGATCGCGCAACAGGCCAGCGGAGTAGCCGAGAACACGCCACTGTTCACGTCGCTGTTCAACTACCGGCACGTCTCGCAGGGACCGGCCGAGCCGGATGGTCACGGCACGTCCAGCGGCATCCGCAGCGTGTACTCGCAGGAGCGGACGAACTACCCACTCACCATGTCGGTCAACGACCTGGCCGGCGGCGGGATCACCTTCGGCGTGGAGGTGACCGAGCCCGCCGATCCGGAGGTGCTGGCTCAGCTCCTGTGCACCGCGGTCGACCACCTGGTGACGGCGCTGGACGACGGCGCCGAGACGCCGGTCGGCGCGGTGCAGGTCTTCACCGATGCCCAGCGGAATCAGGTGCTGGCCGCCTGGAACGACACCGCGGTCGAGATCCCGGACGCCTCGGTGGTCGAGCTCTTCGAGCGGCAGGTAGCGGCCACCCCGGACGTGCCCGCGGTGATCGCGGGCGAGGTCCAGGTGTCCTACCGGCAGCTGAACGCGGCGGCGAACCGGGTGGCACGGCACCTCGCCGGGCTGGGCATGGGCCCCGAGTCGCTCGTCGCGGTCGTGATGGACCGCGGCATCGACCTGGTCGCCGCGCTGCTGGGCGTGTGGAAGGCCGGGGCCGCGTATGTGCCGATGGACCCGCACCTGCCGGCCGACCGGGTGGAGTACATGCTGTCCGACAGCGGGGCGCGGCACATGCTGACCTCGGCGGCCGGCGAGTGGACGGTGCCGGCGACGGTCGTCGCGGAACTGGCCGGCGTCGACGACGGTCCGGTGCCGGGCGTGCCCGTGTCGGCGGGCAGCGCGGCGTACGTGATCTACACGTCCGGATCGACCGGCCGCCCGAAGGGTGTCGCCATCCCGGTCGGCGCGCTGGTCAACTTCCTCGTCGACATGCGCGGCCGGGTCGGGATGACCCCGGCCGACCGGTTGCTCGCGGTGACCACGGTCGGCTTCGACATCGCCGGGCTGGAACTGTTCGTGCCACTGCTCAGCGGCGCGGCCGTGGTGGTGGCCGACGGGGACGCGGTGCACGACCCGGCCCGGATGCGGGCCGAGATCGACCGAGCCGGTGTGACAACGGTGCAGGCCACGCCGACGCTGTGGCAGTCGCTGCTGGCCGAGCAGCCGCAGCTCGCCGCCGGACTCGAGGTGCTGGTCGGCGGTGAGGCGCTGCCGCTGCAGGTGGCTCAGTCTCTGCACGACACCGCACGACGGGTGACCAACGTGTACGGCCCGACGGAGACGACCATCTGGTCCACCTCCTCGGTGGTGCGGGAGCAGAGCACCGGTGAGCCGTCGATCGGCCGGCCGATCGGCAACACCCAGGTCTACGTGCTGGACGGATTCCTCCAGCCGGTGCCGCCCGGCGTGGCCGGCGACCTGTACATCGCCGGCGCCGGCGTGGCCCGCGGCTACGTGGGCCGGCCCGGGCTGACCGGCGAGCGGTTCGTGGCGTCGCCGTTCGAGCCCGGCCGGCGGATGTACCGGACCGGCGACCTGGCGAAGTGGGCCGCCGACGGGGTGCTGGACTTCCTCGGCCGCGTCGACGACCAGGTGAAGCTGCGTGGCTTCAGGATCGAACTCGGCGAGATAGCCGCGGTGCTCCAGGACCACCCGGCGGTCGGCCAGGTGGCGGTGGTGCTGCGCGAGGACAGCCCCGGCGACAAGCGTCTGGTCGCCTACGTGGTGCCGGCCGGCGGGGACGTCACCGGGCTGCGTGAGTTCGCCGGGCAGCGACTGCCGGACTACATGGTCCCGGCCGCGGTGGTGGTCGTGCAGCGGCTGCCGTGGACGGCGAACGGCAAGCTGGACCGCCGCGCCCTGCCGGCCCCGGAGTACGAGGCGGGGTCCGGCCGTGGTCCGGCCACGGTGCAGGAGGAGATCCTGTGCGGGGTCTTCGCCGAGGTGCTGGGACTGGACCGGGTGGGCGTCGACGACGACTTCTTCCGCCTCGGTGGGCACTCCCTGCTCGCCGTGCGGTTGGTGTCGCGGGTGCGTACCGTGCTGGGTCTCGAGCTGCCGCTGCGGGTGCTGTTCGAGGCACCGACCGTGGCCGGCCTGGCAGCTCGGCTGACCGGTCCGGGGGCCGGCCGGGCGCGCCCGGCGGTGCGCGCCGGCGCGCGGGCCGCGCGTCCGGAGCTGTCGTTCGCCCAGCAGCGGCTGTGGTTCCTCGGCCAGCTCGAAGGACCGAGCCCGCTCTACAACCTGCCGTTCGTGGTCCGGCGGGACTCCGGGCTGGACGTCGGGGCCCTGGAAGCGGCGCTGCGCGACGTGATCGGCCGACACGAATCCCTGCGGACCGTCTTCGCGACCACCGACGGCCAGCCCTACCAGCGGATCGTCGAGCCGGCCGAGCTGGACTGGCAGCTTCAGGTGAGCGATGTCGCGGCGGCGGACCTGCCGCAGGCGATCGCGGCGGCGACCGGGTACGCGTTCGATCTGGCCGCCGAGGTGCCGGTGCGGGCCTGGCTGTTCCGGACCGAGCACGAGGGTTCGGTGCTGGCACTGGTGGTGCATCACATCGCTGGCGACGGTTGGTCGATGGGGCCGCTGAGTCGGGATCTGGCGGCGGCGTACGAGGCGCGGTTGCGGGGTGAGGCGCCG
>NZ_JAXCFU010000042.1:0-3565 GCF_055362685.1 Micromonospora sp. SYSU B005
CACCCGCCGAACACGAGGCGCTACACGCGATGACCCACCCGGTCACCGCAACCCTGAAAACCAGATAATCCAGTCTCCATCAAACCCGGGGCTTGACATATCGCCGCGACAGTCGACGGAAGTACGGGGACGACTGGCGTGCCGAACCAGTTGCTTGGATGATCCTGAGGCATGCGGACCAGCAACACCCTGCCCTTGCAGCCGACCTGTTCGACAGCGACAGCGAGTGGAGCCTCACACAGCGCTTGGGCATAGGTCGGTCTGCCGCGTACGCGCCACCTGTAGGTGACCCCGCCGACCGTGATGAGCCGAGAGCCCTTCTCGACCAACGCCATGACGACCCTCCTCGACGTCAGATGCCCGTAGCCGCAGATGCCCACCAGTGATGCGGACAGTCCCAGGTCAGCCATCTGAGCGTCCCTCGGTGGCTCCGAGGACGATCTGCGCGGCGACCTGGGCGGGAGTCAGGTCCGTGGTGTCGATGATCTCGGCCTCGGCATGCAGCCACGTGCGGGCCGCCTCGGCGTAGGGCTGAAGGTACTTGAGACGGAACGGAGACGGAGTGGGGTGTTCCCCCTCGATACGGCTGCGGAGGGCGTCTCGGTCGGCGTGGAGGACGAAGTGCTTGACCGGGATGGCATGTTGAGCGAGGCCGGTGCTGATTTCGATCCAGTACTGCTCGACCAGGACAGTCATCGGCACTACGAGCGTGCCGCCGGTGTAGTCGAGAACACGGCGGGCGGTCTCGACGACGAGCTGCCGCCACGGCGGCCAGTGCTGGAAGTTGTCAGTCGCGGGTAGCCCTGGCGTGATGTCCATGAGAGTCTCGCCGACCTTCTCGGCGTCGAACACTCGCGAATTCGGGATCAGTTGCTGCACGAGCATGCTGGTCGTCGTCTTGCCCACGCCGTGAGTGCCGTTGAGCCATACGATCACGGGCCACACTAACGCGAGTGAGCAGCCGGACGACCTCCGCAGACCGGTACGCGATCCGCGCGGCGCAGCCGGTCCTGGATCAGCCGCCAACGACGGGAACCCGAAGCGTGGTCGGCCAGCGCGCCGCAGGTCACGTACGAGCGGTCCAAGTTCCGCTTGAACGTCCGACCTGTCTACTCGATCCCTCGGAGCCACCAGGGAAGGTCTGGCCTGCTGAATGGATTGGGCAGCGTCCGGGACTGCCACGTGCGATCAGCGCGGCTGATGAGTCGCCGCAAGTCGCGGCGAGTGCGGCGTGGTAGCCGGCCCAGGGCGATCTCGATGACAGTGCGGGGATGTCCCCAGTCCTCATGCCAGTCATCGCACTCGGCATGCCAAGGGACCATGCCGGTTTGCCTGATGCTGCGAAGCGGACGAATCCACAGCAGTACCGCTTCGACGGTCCAATTGTCCGGCCAGCCAGCGTATCGATCGACCTCCCGCAAGGCGCCCAACGCGGGGCCTGGCAGCCGGGACACGGTCGGGCGGGTTCTCGGCATCCTGCGGTGGTGTCGGCGCAGGCTGCGGCGGACGGCGGCGGGCGGCCGGCGTGGCATGAGACTTCCAAGCCTGGAGGGTTGCCACTCATTGTGCCCGGCGGCCGCTCGGCAGCACGCACGGATGTCATAAGCCGTCTGCCCATGCGCCGGAATCGGGAGAGGGCTGCACGCCAAGCGTTCAGGTCGGCCTCCTCAGGCTCGCCGTCAGCGTGCAGCGGGTATCGGGGCTCGCTGCCGGACAGGAAGCCCGCGACGAGGTAGCGGGCCTCCTCCGACATAGCCCCCATCCCGGCGCGCGAGACGTTCCGGTCCTAGCCTGGCGTGGGGACGGTCTTGACGATCACCGTTGCCAGGGACGTCGCCTTCTCCTGAGCGATTGCGGTGACCTCGGAGGCGGTGCTCAGTTTGGGCGGCCAGAAGGTGAGCGCCTCGACACTGATGAGCAGCGAGCCGTGCGCGAAGATCAGCCGCGCGTTGCCGGGCAGGAACGGCATTCCTTCGGCGCTTTCCGGGTTCACCCGGCTCACCGTCGCCGTGGTCAGCCGCGCGCTCGTCGATCCGATGGGCATCGTGCGTGCGCCCCACCGGGCGGTGGCCATCCCGATGTTGAGTGGGAAATCCTTACTGGGGCAACGTGCGGTGCGCGCCGTACGCGCGGCCGCAGCGGCCGCCGGGGCATCACGCAGACGGATCACCGTGACATTCAAAAGGGTTGTCGGGGGCTGGACGTCGACGAAGATCCCTACGGGATTCACCTCCAGGCCCGCGCCCCACACCTGATCGAATTCCAACCCGCCCTCGTTCGACCGGTCTGGGTCGGCAATGAGCAGGTCGCAGGGTTCATAGGGCTCGCCGACCTCGACCGTGCGCTCCCGGATGTCGTCGCCGACATCGGCCCGCTCGACCAGCTGGCGAATCGTCGCCATCAGCGCCTCTTGCTCGGTGGGCGATGCCGACGGTGCGGGATCCACCGAGGGTGCCGGAGGCGGTGGCGGGTCGGCTCGTGTGACGCAGCCGGCAAGGCCCAGTACCACCAGTACGCCGGCGACGAAGGATCCGCCGCGAACCCGATCAACGATCCCCACGAATCCCCGCTTCCACTCGGGGTGCAGCATATGGCTCATCACGTCCGGCGTTTGCCCGTGCCGTCCGCGGCGAAGGTTCCGTCATCTGGAGCGCGGGAGAAGCGCGGACCTTCTGTGATCTGCCGGAGAGGTCAGGAACTCCAGCCGCCCACGCCGCCGCTGCCGGTGTTGCTGCCGTCCGTACGATTCCGATGGTCGTCGAGCCGGCGGCGCGCCTCGGCGGATGCCCGGAGGTCACGTACCTGGCGGCCGTCCACGCGTGTCTGCCGACGACGACGCAGCAGGCCGACGACGAACACGGCGGCCACGATGACGAGTACGAGGATCACCCAGCGCATGTCGACCTCCCGGGTCAGATGCCTGCCCCCAGTGTCCGCAGCCGGTCAAGGGCTCGCTCCCTCGCGATCACCGCTGTTTGCGAGACTTTCGGGAGCCGCTCAAGCTGGATGGTCGTTCAGGAACGACTGGGCAGCCGCCTTCGTGGCCGCTACGACCTCGTTTGTCTGGTCGTATGCCGTGCCCCATCCGACGTACAGCTCCAGGAAGCGATCGGCCACGGGTCGCAGCTCCGGCAACTGGGATTCGGCCGCCTGGCAGTAGATCTCGTGGGCCAGATCCTCGGCGTCGCCGTCTCCCGCAACGATGTCCGCCGCTACCTGACGCATGAGGTGCAGCCGAGCGCCGCGCTCGTCCGGCACCGGCGAGCCGAGTTCGTCCATCGCCTGCCGGAACAGATCGACTGCCTCCCACGACTGGCCCTTCGACAGGCCGGCAAGCTCACGCAGGCCCGGCGAGTCGACGCCCCGGGTCAGAGCGTGAGCGGCCGCCATCGGCAGGTCGTCGCCGACCGGTTCGTCCATCGCCAGCCGGACGGCGAGGTCGCGCAGGTGCTCCACGCCCGAGAGGCTAGGAGCGTGTCTCAGTAACCGGCAACCCGCGCGAAGATCATGATTATTCGTGCGGGATGATCCCGGTATGGGTAGCCAGGAGGGGCTGTTCGATGTC
>NZ_JAXCFU010000043.1:0-3100 GCF_055362685.1 Micromonospora sp. SYSU B005
CAACACGTATGGGCCGACCGAGACGACGGTGATGGCGGCGGCGGGGTTGGTCGATGGTCGGTCTGGGCCGGTGCCGGCGGGTTCGCCGATTGCGAATACTCGTTTTTATGTGCTGGATGGCGGGTTGTCGCCGGTGCCGGCGGGGGTGGTCGGTGAGTTGTACGTCGCTGGGGCGGGGTTGGCTCGGGGTTATGTGGGTCGGGCTGGGCTGACCGCGCAGCGGTTCGTGGCGTGTCCGTTCGGTTCGGGTGAGCGGATGTATCGCACTGGTGATCTGGTGAAGTGGACGTCGGACGGGCAGTTGATGTTCGTCGGTCGGGTCGATGAGCAGGTCAAGCTTCGCGGTTTCCGGATTGAGCCGGGTGAGGTCGAGGCGGTGCTGTTGGGGCATCCGCAGGTGGCGCGGGCGGTGGTGGTTGTTCGGGAGGACATGCCGGGCGACAAGCGGCTGGTGGCGTATGTGGTGGCCGGCGATGCGAGTGGGTTGCGGGAGTATGTCGCGCAGCGGTTGCCGGAGTACATGGTGCCGTCGGCGTTCGTGGTCCTGGATGAGTTGCCGTTGACGGTGAACGGGAAGGTGGATCGGCGGGCGTTGCCGGCGCCGGCGTACGAAGCCGGTTCGGGTCGTGGTCCGGTGACTGTGCGGGAGGAGATCCTGTGTCAGGTTTTCGCTGAGGTTCTGGGTCTCGACGCGGTCGGCGTGGACGATGATTTCTTCCGTCTCGGTGGGCATTCGCTGCTGGCGGTGCGGTTGGTGGAGGTGCTGCGCGGTCGGGGTGTGGCGGTGTCGGTGCGGGCGTTGTTCGAGACTCCTACGCCGGCCGGGTTGGCCGCAGCCACGACCGCGCCGGCTGACGTGGTGGTGGTGCCGGGCAACCTGATCCCGGACGGTGCGCAGCGGATCACGGCGGACATGCTGCCGCTGGTCGACTTCTCGGATGCGGACGTCGAGCGGGTGGTCGCCACCGTCGAGGGTGGTGCGGCGAACGTCGCGGACGTGTATCCGCTGGCGCCGCTGCAGGAGGGGCTGCTGTTCCATCACCTGATGGCGGGTGGTGGCGAGGATCCGTACGTGACGGTGTGGGTCTTCGAGTTCGACTCACGTGCCCGCCTGGACGGGTTCGTCGGCGCGTTGCAGCAGGTCGTTGACCGGCACGACATCTACCGCACGGCGGTGGTGTGGGACGGAATCCCCGAGCCGGTGCAGGTCGTGCTGCGCAACGCCGCGTTGCCGGTGACGACCCACGTCCTCGAGGAAAGCGGCGATCCGGTCGCCGAACTGGTCGAACTTGTCGGGTCGAGGATGGACCTCCGTCGCCCACCGCTGATGGACGTGCATGTCACGCAGGTCGGTGACGGCTGGCTGGGCATGTTGCGGATGCACCACATGCTCCAGGACCACCAGGGTATGGACGTGCTGCTCGCGGAGATGCAGGCCATCCTCGAGGGGCGCACGCAGGAGCTGGCGCCGGCTCTGCCGTTCCGGAATTTCGTCGCGCAGGCCCGCAGCGTCGCGCGGGAGGAGCACGAGAGGTTCTTCGCCGCGTTGCTGGGCGACGTGACGGAGCCGACCGCGCCGTACGGGCTGATGGACGTCCGTGGCGACGGCATGGATTCGGTGACCGCCGAGATGCCGGTGCCGCAGGACATCGTCGACCGGCTGCGCGAGGTGTCACGGACGCTGGGGGTCAGCGCCGCGACGGTGCTGCACGTCGCGTGGGCCCGCGTGGTCTCGGTCCTGTCGGGCCGCGACGACGTGGTGTTCGGCACGGTGTTGTTCGGGCGGATGAACGCGGGCGCGGGCGCCGACCGGGTGGTCGGTCCGTTCATCAACACGCTGCCGGTGCGGGTCCGGACCGGTCGGGTGGGGGTGCGCGAGGCGGTCGAGGAGATGCGGGTCCAGCTCGCGGCGTTGTTGGAGCACGAGCACGCGCCGTTGGCGGTGGCGCAGCAGGCGAGCGGGGTCGCGGAGAACACGCCGTTGTTCACGTCGCTGTTCAATTATCGGCACATTGCCCAGGGCCCGGACGGGCCGGACGCTGAGGCGACTCGCGCGCCGGAGGGTATCCGCACCGTTTATGCCAGGGAGCGCACGAATTATCCGTTGAGCGTGTCGGTAAATGACCTGGATGTGGCGGGTCTGAGTTTGAGCGTGGAGGTGGTCGATTCGTTAGATCCGCACGCGGTCGGCCAATTGTTGTGTGTGGCGGTGCAGAACGTGGTCGCCGCGTTGAGCGGGCCGGATGTGCCGTTGTTCGCGATCGGGTTGCTGGACGGCGAGCAGGTGGTGTGCGGTCCGGTCCTGGAGGTGCCGGCTGGCACGGTGGTGGACGTGTTCGAGGCGCAGGCAGCCCGGACGCCCGCGGTGACGGCATTGGTGTGCGGTGCGGTGTCGTTGAGTTTTGCCGAGGTGAACGCGCGGGCGAACCGGTTGGCGCGTCACCTGGTGCGGGCGGGTGTCGGTCCGGAGCGGGTCGTGGCGGTCAGTCTGCCGCGCTCGGTCGACTCGATGGTCGGGCTGCTGGCGGTGTGGAAGGCGGGTGGGGTGTATCTGCCGGTGGACCCGGCCCTGCCGTCGGAGCGGACCGCCTTGCTGCTCAGTGATGCCGATCCGGCGTTCGTGCTCACCGAGGCGGTGATGGCATCGTTGGTCTTGGCCGAGTTGTCGGGTGGTGATCTGACGGATGCGGATCGGCTGGCGCCGTTGTCGCCGCGCAACTCGGCCTATGTCATCTATACGTCGGGTTCGACGGGTCGGCCGAAGGGTGTGGTGGTCGAGCATCGGCAGATGTTGAATCTGCTGGTCAATCAGCGGGACGGGTTTGTCGCCGATGCGGGTGGTGGCCGGTTGCGGGCGGCGTTGACGGCGGCGTTGTCGTTCGACACGTCGTTGGAAGGACCGTTGCTGATGTGCGACGGCCACGAGCTGCACGTGATCGACGAGCGAACCCGTCTGGAACCGGCGGTGCTGGTCGACTATGTGCGCCGGCACCGGATCGATTTCATGGACGTCACTCCGTCGTACCTGGCTCAGCTGCTGCCGGCCGGCCTGCTGATCGGCGGCGGTCCGCGGGTCTTGATGCTCGGCGGTGAAGCACTG
>NZ_JAXCFU010000044.1:0-2904 GCF_055362685.1 Micromonospora sp. SYSU B005
GTCGCACGCTCACGCAGCTCATCGTTGTACTTCTTCGGTGCGGGCATCGCTGGTGTTCCTCCCAGGTTTCGATGTCTCCATCAAACCCGGTGCGGGACAATAGTCCGGAAGGCGCTGGCCGAGGGATGGCAACCTACCCAGCCGGGCACGACCATCCACATGACTGCGCCCGCGGGCTGATGACACGGCGCATCGGTGACCGGGCCATGTTCGCGGTGGAGATCGGCGAGGTCGAGCCGCACCAACTCCGCGTCGTCGACCTGTGGGCGGCTGGTCAGAGGTTGACCACCGAGGACAACTGGGCCTTCCTCCCGTTCTTAATCCGCGTCATGCGGTCGAGCACAGCGCAGGTCCGCCGAGGCACACGTACGGACGCTGCCCAGACAGCCTGCTGAAAGATGGTGGGCGCGGCAGGTTTCGAACCTGCGACCCCTCGCTTGTAAGTTCTGGGCGCTCCGTCCGGGCCGGTCCGCGCGTGTCTCTGACCTCGGCTCGTGGTCCACGGCTGTACGGCTTGGCCCCTCCCCGTCCAGCCTTGTTGCTGTCACCGTTGCTGTCGACAGCACCGGGCGGCCTGCTCAGACGAGGGCTCCGGCCCGCGCGGTCGCCCTCAGCTCCCGTATCCCGGCATCCAAGGCAACGAGTCAACCTCGGTCGTTCTCCCCTGCAAGACCATCGTGAACAGTTCCATCATCCCGGCCCGCGAGTAGCCATCCATGTGCAGCGGGCCGCGGACCTCGTCGTGGTCCTCCCAGATCACAAGCCCTCGGCTTCCCGCGAACACCGACACGCTGTACCCAGCCTCGTTATCGCTGATCCACACGTCAGGATGCTCCGGGTCATCGACCTCCAGCTCATCCAGCAGGTCCGCGAGCTGGTCAACCGATGAAACGTCCTCGCCACTTCCCCACCGATGCTGGATGGAGCAGCGAACTGCACTCGGAGCGTCAGCCATGGAAGCAATCCTCGCCTACGCCGAGAGCGCCAACCCACCCTCGGTGCCTACCCGCGCGACCTACCTTGCGTCGGACACAGACGTTGAAGCGGAACTTAGGCGGGCTCGTTTGTGACCTGCGGCGACCTGGTCGGCGCGCTGGTCGCGCCCCGTCGTGGCTTGCCGCCGCTGCTCGCTGGGTGCAGACGTTTGACGGCGTCTTGTGCCCCCTGTGCGCCCCGAGCGGGTCCGTCGCAGCCGGCCGTCCTCGGTGTTCAACGCACACGGTTTAGGAAGGGTGTAGCGCCCGCTGGGGCACCCGTCGTTCTACCGGGACATACACCCGAGCGCTTCCCAGCACAGCCCTTGATCATTCCGCACATGTTCCGAATCTTGTTTGCTGGGCCCTGGATCTATGGATTGCCAGCAAGGCGGTTCGACCCGGCCGCTGGCTCGTTCAAGGTTCCCAGCCGCTCCTCGCCGGTGTCGAAGAACGCCGTCAGGTAGGCGTCCGGAGGAAGCTCACTGTCTCTCATCAGCGAGTAGACCTCGGCACCGTGGCCGAGCTCATCAAACATCCGGTATGCCTGCGCGAAGCCGAGGTATCTCCGGTCAACCTCGTTCGCGTACTCCGCAGCTTCAGCCTCGGCCAGGGCGACGGCCGCGTCGAAGCTCACCGCCCGCCATACCGTAATGCGTTCCTCATAGACGAACTGCGCATCGCTGCCGTACTGGAAAACGCACCGCACGGCGAACCACCCCTGGTTGACGGCCTCGTCGGCGTCCTGCGCGTCGCTCACCGACCCATCCTGCCGCACGGTACGGCTCAGCGTCGATCATCACCGCCGCTGGCAACCCCTCGCTTGTAAGAGGTGAAGCGGAACCCAAAGCCGCCGCCGCGCCACCAGCGGGAACGGTGAACGAGACCTGCTGACAGTGCCCGGACCTCGTAACTGTGGGGCAGCGCCCGGGTCAGTCACCAGTGGCGGCAGTGTCGTACCGTGCTGGCCGTCGCCGGAGCAATGACGAATCTGTCCGCCGGATACCCGACTGCAAAGTGGAGGTCATGCATGGGGTACCGCAGGATGCCTGACCGGTGGAAGTCTCGGCGACACCTCGTCATGATCAGGACGATGGTCGGCTCTGACTTCATGGGTCCTGACTTTTATGGCCGCGAGATGCGCCTCTGGCAGTCGCTGGGGCCAGCTAAGTATCGCCTGCGATCCGCCTGTCTCGCCGTCCTGGTGGCCGTGGCCAGCATGGTGGTCTTCCTGGGTTCGATGACGCTTGCCAGCCTTTTCGGGGGGCTGCACTACGGGCACCCGGCGCGGGTGGTCGTGGACGATTGCCAGCAGGTTGGCCCAATCAGCCGGCAGGGCTTCGGTTATTGGTGGGAATGTGATGCGCTGGCGACCGCACCCGACGGCACGGTCCGGAAGGCCCGAATACACGGATCGGATGTCACGCCCGAGGATCGGGGCCGGTCGGTCGAACTGCGCGAGTCGTGCGTCAGGAAAGGTGCTAGCGAGTGCTCGTACGGTAGACCAACCGGCTACCTCCTCAACATCGGCCTACAGATCATCGTCAAGCTGGGCTGGTTAGTGTTGGTCTTCGGCGGCTTCGGGGTCGTGGCGTTCCTGACCCGGGCGCTCCTCGGCGCGCCCCGGTACATGCGCTTCCGCGCTCACCGACCTTCGGCCGCAGATTCATGAGCTGCTGGCAAGCCGGTCCTCGGGCGAATAATGGCCTTTGATCAGCAACGTCTACGCGATCGTCCTCGGCCGCCTGCTCCTCGCTGGACACATTCTCGGGAAGAAAGGGTGAAGCCCGAGGACTTAGGGTGAACGCCTTCACCAACTCACCCCCTGCGCTTGCTACAGAGGTTGAAAGGCTGACGTCCGTCGGCGTGTCTGCGTGATCTGGGTCGATGTGGGCGGTAGGTCGGAGGCATGAGGTATCCGGCTGGTGGT
>NZ_JAXCFU010000045.1:0-2854 GCF_055362685.1 Micromonospora sp. SYSU B005
CAGACCGATCTCCTCGCCGGCTTCTTCGCCAGCACCGGCATGACCCTCGAACCCGAGCCACCGAGATAACTCGAACCTTGGCCTTTCAACCTCTGTAGCTGTAGGAACCAGCACGGGTATGGACGGGGTGGGCACCAGAGCGGGGTGGGGTAAACAGCTACCTGTTCAAGCTGATCCGGGAGTCCATCCCGCTGACGCAGGAGTAGCTGCCGCCCATCGTCCGCCACCTGCCATCCGTCATTCCTACATTGATCGGGAGCCGCGCACGCCCCGTCTTCGTCAGATGGCTTCGGGAGTGGGCATGCTGCGGGGTGGCGCGTTCTGCGGCGAGTCTGCGACGATGCGGCGCGGTGCGGGCGGTTCAGCAGATGGGGTCAGCGATGCAAAGCCGGGTGATGTGCCTCAGCTATGACGAGGCAACGCGTCTCTGCCGGTCGCCGGAAGGCCCTGCGGAGCTCAGTCTCCTGACGCATGGCGCAACCAGCATCAAGCTGAGCCAGGTCACGGGCGCCATGGTCGGCGGAGGCATGTGATGGACCCGCAGGCATCTCTCCGCTCTGAATTCGAGCAGATGTTTCGTCAGCTCGCTGTCGACGTGGCCCGCGACGTCCTTGAAAATGCCAGGCCGCACATCGTGAGGTGGGTGAGTGAGCAGGCGATTCCGGCTGTGGCCGCGGCGATCCCGGCTGTCGGATCTGCGGTGGCATCTGTCGCGACGTCAGCCTGGAGAACGCTGGCCAGCATCGGTAGCGGTGGCGACCAGGTCGTCCGGGTAGAGGCGACGGTTGGCCCGGTCGAAGCGGCGCGGCTGGTGGAGTCTGCGCCTGCAGAAGCGTCGTACGACGTGGTGGCCGTGCTCGACGCACACCGGGCCGGGATGAGCAAGGCCGAAGCGCGGCGGCGCATCGTCGCAACCTTGGCGGCGAAACTGTTTGCGGCTGATCAGCTGCAGATGGTTCATGACGTGGGGAGCGATAATAGCAGCGACACGAGAGAGTTGACCAGCGCGATGGTGACGCTCACGGAGCAGCAGCTCGGGCGGGGCGTCCAGTTGATGCTCGAAGCGACGCCGTCGTTGCTCAGCGAGCAGTCGTTGAGCGACCTGCGGAACATTCTCGAAGCGTGATGATCCTCGTCTTGTTCGTCTTGCGTGCGGGACAGGTGTCGGGGCTTGGCGCTCTAGCAGCCTGCGTCCCCTGAGCGACCGTCGGCGAGGACGGTGGAGGTGGCGCGTTGTTGGGTGTGCCGTCGGCCACGCTGGCCACGTCCTGAATGCGCAAGCCCTCAGGGGGAGTCCGGACCGCCATTGCGGTCAGCGTCAGCGACGCGCAGCAGAGACCCACTTGCAGTACAACCAGGGCAAGTCCTGCAACAGACGTTCGACCAGGAGCTCGGCATACAACCGAGAGCGAGCCCACTGCTTGTCTCAGGCTGCCTCGAGGGATGAAGCTGAAGCCTTCGAACGCGAGCTACGAAGCCTTGAGGTTCCCCGGTAGGTCGGAGGCTCCGGCAAACCGGGGGAACCTCACCGGCGCCAGGTGACCAACCCCGGCGAGGCGGGGAGCCCTTCAAGGAGATCATCGGTGAGTGAGCACAGCCTGACCGTTGTTCGGCTGGACAGCGCTTCGTCCGGGGAACGGGAGGAGGCCATCGCTGGTGTGCGGGACCTTCTGCTTGCCCGCGGGGTGATTCTGCACAGCGACCGTCGTGATGCGTTGTGGCAGCCAAGCGAATGGAAGGCTGGTCCCGGAGCGCGCAGCGCAACGGTCGAGCTGGTCGACTGGTTTGACGGCTTCCTCGATACGGCCAACAACGGCGTCGACATCTGCGGCGACCGCGATGCCTACCATCCAGTGGAAAACGATGAGCCGCCGCGATGCCCTCACTGTTCGGCCGGCGCTCCGATGGCCTACACCGAGTCCTACGGCGACTGGCTGCACGAGTGGTTGACCGCCGGCCGGGAGCCAGTGTTCGGGTGCGATCAGTGTGGCTGGAGCGGGTTGGTGGGCGACTGGGGCGGGCAGTTCGGCGTCCTGATCGGAGCTCCCGCTGTGACGTTCTACAACTGGCCGCCGCTCTCACCAGCGTTCACCACAGACATCCGCGGTGCCCTCGGCGGTCGCACCGGCATTGTAGCCAGCCACTGGTGACGTAACCCGGTGCCCTCACGGGTGGACATCGTCGGCTGCGAATCATCACTGCGACGGCTTCCCCCAATGAGGCCCGTCCAGTCATCGCTGGACGCGCCAGGCAGCTCCGTGAGCTGGCAGACTTATGCCCTCGGGAAGCGGTCTGGGAGCTGCGGGATGCGTGACGCCGAGTCAGCGAACACTGTCCGGTCTCAGGGGTCACTTCAAGCCGTTGCCAGCATCCGGCTCTGTTGGGGTTCGGTCGTGCTCGTCAGGCGCCGAGACCTCCGCACAGGTAGTACAGGCTCACGGCTAGTTCTACTGCCCAGCCGGTCACGAGGCCAGCTGATGACCCGTGGCCGAGACGTCCGGACAGCGCAACACAGCAGCCCAGCAGCGCCAGTTGCGCGACGTCGTATATGGCGACACCGAAGAGCAGCGCCGCTGCTCTCCCGCCGGCGTCGAGGTTCGCGTTCGGGCCCTCACCAGCGGTGATAGCTGAGGCAACCGTGACCCCAGCGGCCAATGCCTGCCCAGCAAGGGCGATGAGTGCCCCGGCGACCGTCGCTTTGGTGATCGGCACCGGGGTAGCGTGGCACACGGCGACTTTGGGCGGTCGAAGGATCTGTCCCGCACCGGGTTTGATGGAGACATCGAAACCTGGGAGGAACACCAGCGATGCCCGCACCGAAGAAGTACAACGATGAGCTGCGTGAGCGTGCGAC
>NZ_JAXCFU010000046.1:0-2688 GCF_055362685.1 Micromonospora sp. SYSU B005
ACGCCCTATTCAGACTCGCTTTCGCTACGGCTCCCCCACACGGGTTAACCTCGCCACATGCCACTAACTCGCAGGCTCATTCTTCAAAAGGCACGCCGTCACCCCGCAAGGCTCCGACGGATTGTAGGCGAACGGTTTCAGGTACTATTTCACTCCCCTCCCGGGGTACTTTTCACCATTCCCTCACGGTACTCGTCCGCTATCGGTCACCAGGAAGTATTTAGGCTTACCAGGTGGTCCTGGCAGATTCACGGCAGATTTCAGGAGTCCGCCGCTACTCGGGAACACCCACAGAAGACCAGCAACTTTCACCTACCGGACTATCACCGTCTACGGTCAGCCATTCCAGACTGTTCGACTAGCCACTAGCTTTGTAACTTCTCCAACAGATGTCAGTCTGCTGAGCAGGGTCCCACAACCCCGACGACGCAACCCCTGACAGGTATCACACGCCGCCGGTTTAGCCTCAATCCGCTTTCGCTCGCCACTACTCACGGAATCACTATTTGTTTTCTCTTCCTACGGGTACTGAGATGTTTCACTTCCCCGCGTTCCCCCCACACACCCTATGTGTTCAGGTGCGGGTGACATCACATGACTGATGCCGGGTTTCCCCATTCGGACACCCTGGGATCACAGCTTGGTTGACAGCTCCCCCAGGCCTATCGCGGCCTCCCACGTCCTTCATCGGCTCCTGGTGCCAAGGCATCCACCGTTCGCCCTTGACAACTTGACCACAAAGATGCTCGCGTCCACTGTGCAATTCTCAACAAACAACCAACCCACAACCCACAGCCCCACACCTACAACCACCACATGGTTACGGTTTGCGAGACCAGGCCATGCCTGGCACCAACCCCCGCCCTCACGGCGGGGTCATGGTTCTGAAAAAACAACCTCGGTTGTTCTTTCAGGACCCAACAGGGTGCTTACATCCGTCCCCAGCCGCACCAGAACCCCGTTCCCACCACTGAAGTGGCTGTACTAGGAAAATTTCTGGCCGTTGCCGGCGCCGAACTTGCCAGTGTCTCCGCCATCTGAGCACCCCGACCCGACATTCGCGGGCCGCGGGCTCCATGCCACCTTTCGGTGGATGGTGCTCCTTAGAAAGGAGGTGATCCAGCCGCACCTTCCGGTACGGCTACCTTGTTACGACTTCGTCCCAATCGCCAGCCCCACCTTCGACGGCTCCCTCCACAAGGGTTGGGCCACCGGCTTCGGGTGTTGCCGACTTTCGTGACGTGACGGGCGGTGTGTACAAGGCCCGGGAACGTATTCACCGCAGCGTTGCTGATCTGCGATTACTAGCGACTCCGACTTCACGGGGTCGAGTTGCAGACCCCGATCCGAACTGAGACCGGCTTTTTGGGATTCGCTCCACCTCACGGTATCGCAGCCCATTGTACCGGCCATTGTAGCATGCGTGAAGCCCTGGACATAAGGGGCATGATGACTTGACGTCATCCCCACCTTCCTCCGAGTTGACCCCGGCAGTCTTCGATGAGTCCCCGCCATAACGCGCTGGCAACATCGAACGAGGGTTGCGCTCGTTGCGGGACTTAACCCAACATCTCACGACACGAGCTGACGACAGCCATGCACCACCTGTGACCGCCCCCGAAGGACCTGCCATCTCTGACAGTTTTGCGGCCATGTCAAACCCAGGTAAGGTTCTTCGCGTTGCATCGAATTAATCCGCATGCTCCGCCGCTTGTGCGGGCCCCCGTCAATTCCTTTGAGTTTTAGCCTTGCGGCCGTACTCCCCAGGCGGGGCGCTTAATGCGTTAGCTGCGGCACAGGGAACCGGAGAGGCCCCCCACACCTAGCGCCCAACGTTTACAGCGTGGACTACCAGGGTATCTAATCCTGTTCGCTCCCCACGCTTTCGCTCCTCAGCGTCAGTATCGGCCCAGAGACCCGCCTTCGCCACCGGTGTTCCTCCTGATATCTGCGCATTTCACCGCTACACCAGGAATTCCAGTCTCCCCTACCGAACTCTAGCCTGCCCGTATCGACTGCAGGCCCGCAGTTGAGCTGCGGGTTTTCACAGTCGACGCGACAAGCCGCCTACGAGCTCTTTACGCCCAATAAATCCGGACAACGCTCGCGCCCTACGTCTTACCGCGGCTGCTGGCACGTAGTTGGCCGGCGCTTCTTCTGCAGGTACCGTCACTTACGCTTCGTCCCTGCTGAAAGAGGTTTACAACCCGAAGGCCGTCATCCCTCACGCGGCGTCGCTGCATCAGGCTTCCGCCCATTGTGCAATATTCCCCACTGCTGCCTCCCGTAGGAGTCTGGGCCGTGTCTCAGTCCCAGTGTGGCCGGTCGCCCTCTCAGGCCGGCTACCCGTCGTCGCCTTGGTAGGCCATCACCCCACCAACAAGCTGATAGGCCGCGAGCCCATCCCAAGCCGAAAAACTTTCCACCACCAACCATGCGATCGGAGGTCATATTCGGTATTAGCCCCGGTTTCCCGGGGTTATCCCAAAGCCTGGGGCAGGTTGCTCACGTGTTACTCACCCGTTCGCCGCTCGAGTACCCCGAAGGGCCTTTCCGCTCGACTTGCATGTGTTAAG
Organism: Micromonospora sp. SYSU B005; assembly: GCF_055362685.1. Taxonomy (NCBI): domain Bacteria; kingdom Bacillati; phylum Actinomycetota; class Actinomycetes; order Micromonosporales; family Micromonosporaceae; genus Micromonospora; species Micromonospora sp. SYSU B005. Next base: position 2,577 of record NZ_JAXCFU010000046.1, read on the forward strand.
CACGCCGCCAGCGTTCGTCCTGAGCCAGGATCAAACTCTCCAACAAAAATCTTTGTCGAACAGCATCCTGACAACAAAAGTGTTGCCAAAGGAATCCCAACCAGCCAGACAA
>NZ_JAXCFU010000047.1:0-2599 GCF_055362685.1 Micromonospora sp. SYSU B005
CTACACGTCGGGCTCGACCGGCCGGCCGAAGGGTGTCGGGGTGTCGCGGGCGGCGATGGCCGCGCACGTGTCCCGGATGCGACGCCGCTTCGGCCTCGGCCCGAACGACCGGGTGCTCCAGTTCGCCGCCCTGGCCTTCGACGCCTCGATCGACCAGATCTTCCCGGCGCTGAGCTGCGGGGCCGCGCTGGTGCTGCCCGAGCACGGCCTGGTGGCCCCGGCCACCCTGCTGCCGCTGCTGGCGCGGCACGGCGTGACGCTTGCCAACCTGCCGCCGGCGTACTTCGGCGAACTGGTCGCCGAGCTGACCGAACGGGACGGCGAGGTACCGCGCGACCTGCGGCTGATGGTGCTCGGCGGCGACCGTGTCCGCCCCGACGACGTGGACCGTTTCGCGTCCCGGTGCCCCGACGTGACGGTGCTCAACGCGTACGGCCCGACCGAGACCACGGTCACCACGACGGTCGCCGACCTTCCGTCGGGCCTCACCGGCACGCCACCGATCGGCCGGGCGGTGGGGGACCGGGCGTTGTACGTGCTGGACGGTTCGCTGGCCGAGGTGCCGGTGGGTGCGGTGGGTGAGTTGTTCGTCGGCGGTACGCAGTTGGCGCGGGGTTATCTGGGCCGGCCGGGTGCGACGGCGGAGCGCTTCGTGCCGGACCCGTTCGGTGGTGAGCCGGGTGGCCGGTTGTACCGGACCGGGGATCTGGTGCGGTGGCGGGCGGACGGGCAGCTGGAGTTCCGGGGTCGGGCCGACGGTCAGGTGAAGGTCCGTGGGTTCCGGGTCGAGGTGGGCGAGGTCGAGGCCCGCCTGCGGGAACACCCGGGCGTACGCGACGCCGTCGTCGTCGCCTGGCAGGACCGGCTCGTCGCCTACCTGGCCGCGGACGGCGTGACCGCCGACGAGGTACGGCGGTGGCTGGGCGAGCGGCTGCCCGAGTTCATGGTGCCGGCGGTGGTGATCGTGCTCGACGAACTGCCGCGCACCGTCGGCGGCAAGGTCGACCGGGACCGGCTCCCCGACCCGGAGGGCCACCGTCCGGACGTGAGCGTGGGCTTCGAGGGCCCGCGTAACCCGACCGAGGAGGCGATCGCGGACGTCTGGCGGCAGGTGCTGCGCGTCGACCGGATCGGCATCCACGACGACTTCTTCGACCTGGGCGGCCACTCCCTGCTCGCCACCCTCGCGGTGGCCCGACTGGTGAAGGCGCTCGACCGTCCCGTCGACGTGCGGACCTTCTTCGCCCACCCGACCATCGCCGAGTTCGCCGCCGCGCTGCCCGCGTCCACCACCGGCGCCGCGCCCGCGATCACCCGGCTGCGGCGCAGCGGCGACTTCCCGCTCTCGTTCGCGCAGGAGCGGATGTGGTTCCTGCACCGGCTGGAGCCCGACGCGCCCGACTACATGGCGGCGCTGGCCTGGCGGGTGGACGGACCGCTGCACCGGGACCGGCTCGACCGGGCGCTGCGGCAGCTCGTCGACCGGCACGAGTCGCTGCGGACCACCTTCCCCGTGGTCGGCACGCAGCCGGTGCAGCGGGTCGCTGCCATCGGCGACGTGACCGCCGACTGGTACGACACCCGATCCGCCGCCGACCCGTACACCGAGGCGGTGACGCAGGCCGAGCGGGAGCTGCACCGCCCGTTCGACCTGGCGTCCGGCCCGTTGTTCCGGGCCCTGGTCTGGCAGCTCGGGCCGGAGGACCACCTGCTCGTGCTGGCCATGCACCACATCGTCTCCGACGGCTGGTCGATGGGCGTGCTGGTACGCGAACTGGGTGCCGCCTACGCCGGGGAGTCGCTGCCGGAACTGCCGGTGCAGTACGCCGACTACGCCGGCTGGCAGCGCCGGGAACTCACCGGCGAGCGGCTCGACACCGAACTGGCCCACTGGCGGGAGCGGCTGGCCGGCCTGCCCGCGCTCGAACTGCCCACCGACCGGCCCCGGCCGGCCCGCCCGTCCTGGGCCGGCGCGACCCACGAGTTCACCCTGGACCCCGAACTGGTGGCCGCGCTGGAGCGGATCGGCCGCGCGCACGGCGCCACGCTCTACATGACGCTGCTGGCCGCCTTCCAGGCGGTGCTGGCCCGCTGGACCGGGCAGGACGACTTCGGCGTCGGGGTGCCGGTGGCCGGGCGCACCCGGCCCGAGGTGGAGAACGTCATCGGCTTCTTCGTCAACACAGTGGTGATGCGCGCCGACCTGAGCGGCGACCCGACGTTCACCGAGCTGCTCGGCCGGGTCCGTGACCGGGCGCTGGACGCCTACCAGTACCAGGAGCTCCCCTTCGAGCGGGTGGTGGAGGAGCTGCGCCCGGACCGGGAGGCAGGCCGGACCCCGCTGTTCCAGGCCATGTTCGACCTGGAGGTGCGCTCGATCGCCGCGCCCCGGCTCGGCGCCGCGCGGCTGCGTCCCGCCGAGATCCCGTTCGACGTCACCAAGTTCGACCTGATGGTCACGTTCACCACCGACCCCGGCGCGGCCGGCGGCTTCGTGCAGTACCGGACGGATCTGTTCGATGCGGTGTCGATCGGTCGGTTGGTGGGTCGGTGTCGGGAGTTGTTGGTGGCGGTGGTGGCTGATCCGGGTGTGCGGGTT
>NZ_JAXCFU010000048.1:0-2083 GCF_055362685.1 Micromonospora sp. SYSU B005
CGGCTCCTGGACCCCGCAGGCCGCCACCGAGTCCAACCCGTTCGCCGGCAAGGCCAACAGCGGCGCCACCTGGACCAACGACATCAGCCACGGCGAACTGATCCGCACCACCGCGGACCAGACCTTCACCGTCGACCCCTGCAACCTCCAACTGCTCTACCAGGGCCGCTCCCCCAACTCCGGCGGCGACTACGGCCTCCTGCCCTACCGGCCCGGACTGCTCACCCTCCAGCGCTGAGCCGGCCGATCGAGGAGAGAGAGGTCCGATGAGAAGGCACAGAACGACCCGTACCGCGGTGTTGTCGGCCGGGGCCGTCCTGCTGGCGTCGACCGCGATGGCCGCGGCGCTGCCGGCCGGGGCGGCGGCCGCCGGCTGCGCGGTCACCTACGCCGTGTCGTCGCAGTGGCAGGGCGGCTTCGGCGCGAACGTCACGGTCACCAACCTCGGTGACCCGGTCAACGGCTGGACGCTCACCTGGTCCTACGCCGCCGGCCAGACCGTCACCCAGGCGTGGAACGCCACGGTGACCCAGAGCGGCGCGGCGGTCAGCGCCCGCAACGTCGACTACAACGGGTCCATCCCCACCAACGGCAGCACGTCGTTCGGCTTCAACGGGGCCTGGACCAGCAGCAACCCCGCACCGACGAGCTTCGCGCTCAACGGGGTGACCTGCACCGGTGGCACGACGACGCCGACCACGTCGCCGTCCACCTCCCCGACGAGTTCGCCCACCACCTCGCCCAGCAGCCCGCCGCCCACCGGGGCGGCGGACATCACCGTCAACACCACCAGCCGCTACCAGACCATCGACGGGTTCGGCGCCGCGGTGTCGATCTGGGGCGGCGCCTGGTCGACGGCCGAGACGCAGACGCTCGTCGGGCTCGGCCCCAACCAGCTCGGCCTGTCCATCGTGCGTACCGGCATCTCGCCGGTGTCCGGCGAGTGGGGCACCCAGGTCAGCGCGCTGCGGACGGCGAAGTCGTACGGGTCGAACGTGAAGATCATGGCGTCGCCGTGGACCGCCCCGGCGGCCTGGAAGACGAACAACAGCCGGATCAACGGCGGCAAGCTGCGCACCGACTACTACGACGACTACGCAGGCCACCTCAACAGCTACGTCCAGTACATGCGCAACCAGGGCGTGACGATCGACGTCACGTCCGTGCAGAACGAGCCGGACTGGCACCCGGACTACGACTCGATGGACTGGAGCGGCACCGAGCTGCAGACCTTCTTACGGGAGCAGGGCGCCAAGGTGCAGAACACCAAGCTGATGGTCGCCGAGGCGGTGAACCTGAACTACGGCTACACCGACCCGACGCTCAACGACGCGGCGGCCCGCAACAACATCGGCTACATCGGCGGGCACCTGTACGGCACCGAGGCGTCCGGCCGGCTGAAGCCGTACACGCTGGCGCAGCAGTACAACAAGCCGGTGTGGATGACCGAGTGGAACCTGCACGAGGCCGACGGCGGCGGCTCCAACATCTGGGGCAACCCGGCCAACGCGGCGGCCTGGAACGAGACGCTCGACGACATCATGCGCACCGTGCACAAGTCGATGGAGTCGAACTGGAGCGCGTACGTCTGGTGGTACGGCAAGCGCTACTACTCGTTCATCGGTGACGGCGAGTCCGCGTACGGCACCGTGGCGGGCGCGCCGCTCAAGCGGGGGTACGCGTTCTCGCAGTACGCGAAGTACGTGCGGCCCGGCTACCAGCGGGTCGCCCTGACCAAGAGCTCGAAGGCGTCGCCGCTGGAGGTGACCGCCTATTCCGGCGACGGGAAGGTCACGCTGGTGATCCTCAACCGGTCGACCAGCGCGGTGAACAACGCGATCATCCAGGCGCCGCAGAACGTCAGCCGGGCCGAGTACGTGGCCACGTCGCAGAACGCCAGCGCGGCGAGCCAGCCGGTGGGCGTGAACGGCAACCAGGTGACTGTGAGCGTCGGCGCGCGGAGCATCTCCACCGTCGTGCTCACCCTCTGACAGTGATGATGTGGGAGCGGGTCACCCGGCCGGTCTGACTCACCCTCTGACTGACCGTGGTGTCTTCTAGGGGATTCGTCGGCTTGTCCGGG
>NZ_JAXCFU010000049.1:0-1697 GCF_055362685.1 Micromonospora sp. SYSU B005
CTAGGAGCGTGTCTCAGTAACCGGCAACCCGCGCGAAGATCATGATTATTCGTGCGGGATGATCCCGGTATGGGTAGCCAGGAGGGGCTGTTCGATGTCGGACCGGTCGAGCCGGAACGGCCTCGGGCACGCTTGGCGGGGGTGGACAAGCGGTTCAGGGCGTTCGATCCGCACCAGGCCCTGTTGCTGCCGCCGTCGCTGGACGACTGGCTGCCCGAGGGGCACCTGGCGCGGTTCGTCGCCGAGCTGGTCGACGAGGTGCTCGATCTGTCGCCGATCCTGGCTGACTACACCGAGAAGCGCGGGTTTCCGCCGTATGACCCGCGGCTGATGGTGCGCCTGCTGATCTACGGCTACACCACCGGCGTCCGCTCGTCCCGGGCGATCGAGCGTAAGTGTGTCGACGATGTCGCGTTCCGGTTTCTGGCCGCAGACCAGGCCCCAGACTTCCGCTCGATCGCCCGGTTCCGCCGCCGCCACCTCGATGCGCTCGCCGGGCTGTTCCTGCAGTCCCTGCAGCTCGCGCAGAGGCTGGGCATGGTCAAGATGGGCCGCGTCGCGTTGGACGGCACGAAGCTGGAGGCGAACGCCTCCAAGCACAAGGCGATGAGCTACGGCCGTCTGGTCGACAAGGAAGAACGGGTCGAGGCCGAGATCGCCGGCCTGGAGGCGAAGGCCGCCGCGCTACTGACCGATGCCGAGGCCGTCGACACCGCCGAGGACGCCAGGTTCGGCGTCGATGGCAAGGAGGTCGATCTGCCCGCCGAGCTGGACCGCCGTGAAAAGCGCCTCGCGAAGCTGCAGGCCGCCCGCGCCCAGATCGAGGCCGAGGCCGCCGCCAAGGCACGCAAGCACGCCGAGGACAAACAACGCCGCCGCCAGACACGCGCGGGCACCAGCGATGAGCAGGCCGTCGTCGACGCCGGCGAGCAGGCCGCCACGAAGGCCCGCCCGAAGCCGAAGGCCCAGGCCAACTTCACCGACCCCGACTCGCGGATCATGAAGAACAGCGACGGCGCCTACATCCAGGCCTACAACGCCCAAGCCGTCGTGGACGAGGACCACCAGGTGATCACCGCCGCCGACGTGACGACCAACGCCTCGGACGCGCTGAACTACACCGCCATGCTCGACCAGTCCGCCCAGAACACCGGAACCCATCCCAAGCAGGCCCTCGTCGACGCCGGATACTGCTCCGAGACCAACCTCGAAGCCGCCAGGGACCGCCAACTGGCCTGCGGCACCGACACATTCATGGCCACCGGCCGGCTCGGCCACGACGAGCAGATCCCGCCCGCACCCAGCGGACGCATCCCCAAGAACGCCACGCTCAAGCAGCGCATGGCCCGCAAGCTGCGAACCAAGCCCGGCCGCAAGGCCTACAGCCGCCGCAAAGCCATCGTCGAACCCGTATTCGGGCAGATCATGACCTGCCAGAACGGCCGCCAACTCCTCCTGCGCGGCAAAGACGGCGCCCGAGGAGAATGGCGCCTACTGGCCGCCTGCCACAACTTCCGCAAGGCTTTCCGACACATCGGCACCGCCAGACTCGCCGAAGCGATCACCTGACCGGCCCGGACCACCAGCCCCCTCGGGCCACTTCCCCGACCAGCACAACCCGGCCACCCGCGAGGCAGGCCCAGGACGAGCGACCGCAATCACCCCGGCAGTTGCCGGTTACTGAGACACGCTCCTAG
>NZ_JAXCFU010000050.1:0-1613 GCF_055362685.1 Micromonospora sp. SYSU B005
CTGCGCGCCGGCACACGTCCGCCTCGGGTACCGCTGTCGTTCGCCCAGCAACGCCTGTGGTTCCTCGGCCAACTGGAAGGCCCCAGCCCGCTCTACAACCTGCCGCTGGTGATGCGCCTCGGCGCGGGACTCGACGTGCCGGCACTCGACGCGGCGCTGCGGGACGTGATCGGCCGGCACGAGTCGCTGCGCACTATCTTCGCGGTGGCCGACGGCGAGCCCTACCAGCAGATCCTCGAGCCGGCCGAGCTCGACTGGGCGCTCGACGTGCAAACGGTGACGCCGGACGGACTGGCGGACGCGGTGGCCGGGGCCAGCCGCTATGTGTTCGACCTCGCCGCCGAGGTGCCGATCCGGGCGTGGCTGTTCCGCACCGGTGCCGACGAGTCCGTTCTCGCTCTGGTGGTGCACCACGTCGCCAGCGACGGCTGGTCGACGGCTCCGCTCGGCCGGGACCTCTCAGCGGCGTACGAGGCGCGGCTGCGCGGTGAGGCGCCGGTGTGGGAACCGTTGCCGGTGCAGTACGCGGATTACGCGCTGTGGCAGCGTGAACTGCTGGGCGACGAGTCCGGCCCGGACGACCTGCTGGCGGCCCAGGTCGGCTACTGGCGGGAGGCGTTGGCGGGGGCGCCGGAGGAGCTGACCCTGCCGGTCGACCGGTCGCGACCGCCGGTCTCGTCGCATCGCGGGCACGCGGTGCCGCTGCGGGTGCCGGCCGAGGTGCATGAGCGTCTCACCGAGCTGGCCCGGGCCGAGGGCGTGACGCCGTTCATGGTCCTGCAGGGCGCGCTGGCGGTGCTGCTGTCGCGCCTGGGCGCGGGCACCGACATCCCGATCGGTTTCCCGGTCGCCGGACGCAATGACGAGGCGTTGGACGACCTGGTCGGGTTCTTCGTCAACACCCTGGTGCTGCGGACGGACCTGTCGGGTGATCCGACGTTCGCCGAGGTGCTGGGTCGCGTGCGGCAGGGCAGCCTGAGCGCCCTGGAACATCAGGACGTTCCGTTCGAGCGACTGGTCGAGGAGCTGGCCCCGGCCCGCTCGATGGCCCGGCACCCGCTGTTCCAGGTGATGCTGACCCTGCAGAATCTGGAGCGCGGCGCGGTGAGCCTGCCGCAGGCGGAGCGCGAAGGGCGGCCCGAGAACGAAGGGCAGCCCCCGACCGGCGCGGTCAACGCCCGGTTCGACCTCGAGGTCACCGCGACCGAGGCGTTCGACCCCCAGGGCCGCCCGGCCGGTCTGCAGGGCGTGCTCGTGGCCGCGGCGGACCTGTTCGATGAGTCGACAGCCCAGCGGATCGCCGAGTGGTTCGTGCGGGTGCTGACGACGGTCACCACGACCGCTCAGGCGCGCCTGCACGCGATCGATCTGCTCGACGTTGGGCAGCGTGAGCAGGTGCTGCTCGGGTGGAATGACACCGCTGCTGTTGTCGCCGATGTGACGGTGGTGGATCTGTTCGCGCGGCAGGTCGCGGTGGTTCCGGATGCGGTTGCGGTGGTTGCGGGCGGGGTTGAGGTTTCGTATCGGGAGTTGGATGCGGCGGCGAGTCGGTTGGCGCGTCATCTGGTGGGTTGGGGGGTTGGCGCGGAGTCGGTGGTCGGGTTGTGCCTGCC
>NZ_JAXCFU010000051.1:0-1608 GCF_055362685.1 Micromonospora sp. SYSU B005
ACGCTGGCCGGCCTCGTCGAGCAGCGTGTCGCGACGGCCCCCGAGGCGGTCGCGGTGGTGGCCGATGGGGTGTCGCTGACCTATGGCGAGTTGGAGGTGCGGGCGAATCGGCTGGCGTGGCATCTGGCGGGGTTGGGTGTGGGTGCTGGTTCGTTCGTGGGGGTGGTGCTGGAGCGTGGTGTCGATGTGGTGGTGTCGCTGCTGGCGGTGTTGAAGGCTGGTGCGGCGTATGTGCCGGTGGATCCGCGGTCGCCGGCGCAGCGGGTCGGCTTGGTGCTGGGCGATGCGGCGGTGTCGGTGGTGGTGACGTCGGAGGCGTTCGCGCCGCTGGTCCCCGCGGTGGTGCGGTCGGTGGTGGTGGACGATCCGGAGACGGCGGGTTCGATCGCCGGGTTGCCGGGCGCCTCGCTCGGTCGGGTGGTGTCGGCGGGGTCGGCGGCGTATGTGATCTATACGTCGGGTTCGACGGGCATGCCGAAGGGTGTGGTGGTCAGCCATTGCAATGTGGTGGGTTTGTTGGTCGCGGCTCGTGATGTGTTCGGGCTCGGGGCGGATGACGTGTGGAGTTGTTTCCATTCGTTCGCGTTCGACGTGTCGGTGTGGGAGTTGTGGGGCGCGTTGGTGCACGGCGCTCGGGTGGTGGTGGTGCCGTTCGATGTGTCGCGTAGTCCGCGGGACTTCGCGCGGTTGATCGAGCATGAGGGTGTGACGGTGCTGAGTCAGACGCCGTCGGCGTTCTATCAACTGTTGGCTGTCGCGGCGGAGCCGTTGCCGTCGGTGCGGTTGGTGGTGTTCGCGGGTGAGGCCCTTGAGCCGTCGCGGGTTTTCGGCTGGCTCGGTGGACCGCGTCTGGTCAACATGTATGGCATCACGGAGACCACGGTGCACTCGACCGTGTATGAGCTGACCGGTGGCGAGGTCGGCAGTGTGGTGGGGCGTGGACTTGCCGGTACGTCGTTGTATGTGCTTGATGATCGGCTGCAGCCGGTGGCGCCTGGTGTGGTGGGTGAGCTTTATGTGGCCGGTGTGCAGGTGTCGCAGGGGTATGTGGGTCGGCCGGGTCTGACGAGCCAGCGGTTCGTGGCGTCGCCGTTCGTTGTTGGTGAGCGGATGTATCGGTCGGGGGATCTGGCGAGGTGGTCGCCGGGCGGGCAGTTGGTGTTCGCGGGTCGCGCGGATGCGCAGGTGAAGATTCGTGGTTTCCGGATCGAGCCGGGTGAGGTGGAGGCGGTCCTTCAGGAGCATCCGCAGGTGTCGCAGGTCGCGGTGGTCGCGCGGGAGGACGTGGCGGGGGACAGGCGTCTGGTGGCGTATGTGGTGGGTGCCGGGGCGGCGGGGCTGCGGGAGTATGTCGGGCAGCGTCTGCCGGAGTACATGGTGCCGTCGGCGGTGGTGGTTCTTGATGAGTTGCCGTTGACGGTGAACGGGAAGCTGGACCGGCGTGCGTTGCCGGCACCTGACTACGAGACCGGTGCGGGTCGCGGGCCGGTCACGGTGCGGGAGGAGATCCTGTGCGGCGTCTTCGCCGAGATTCTCGGCGTGGACCGTGTCGGTGTCGACGATGACTTCTTCCGGCTCGGCGGCCACTCACTGCTCGCCGTGCGCCTG
>NZ_JAXCFU010000052.1:0-1601 GCF_055362685.1 Micromonospora sp. SYSU B005
CGTTGGACGATCTGGTCGGGTTCTTCGTGAACACCTTGGTGCTGCGGACGGATCTGTCGGGCGATCCGACGTTTGTGGAGGTGCTCCGCCGGGTTCGGCAGAGCAGTCTGGATGCCCTGGAGCATCAGGATGTTCCGTTCGAGCGTCTCGTGGAGGAGTTGGCGCCGCTGCGGTCGTTGGCCCGGCATCCGCTGTTCCAGGTGATGCTGACTTTGCAGAACCTGGAACGCGGCGAGGCCGGCATCGCGCAGTCCGACACCGGCCCGATGAGCGCCACCGTCCGGTTCGATCTCGACGTGACCGCCGTCGAGACGTTCGACGCGCAGGGCCGTCCGACCGGGCTGCACGGCGCGATGATCGCCTCCGCCGACCTGTTCGACGCGTCGACCGCGGAACGGATCGCCGACTGGTTCGTGCTGGTGCTGGACCGGGTGAGCGCCACGGCCGGTGCCCGGTTGCACGAAGTCGATCTGTTGGACGCCGGGCTGCGGGATCGGGTGCTGCTCGAGTGGAACGACACTGTTGTCGCGGTCGTCGAGGACACGACGGTGCAGTTGATGGCGCGGCAGGTGGCGGCGACGCCGGATGCGCCGGCGGTGATCGGCGACGGGGTGGAGCTGTCTTACCGAGGGCTGGACGCGGCCGCGAACCGGGTGGCGAGGCACCTGATGGGTCAGGGCGTGGGCGCGGAGTCGGTGGTCGCGGTCGTGATGGATCGCGGCGTCGATCTGGTGGTGGCGTTGCTCGGGGTGTGGAAGGCGGGCGCCGCCTATCTGCCGATTGATCCGAAGGTGCCGGCGGCCCGCGTCGAGTTCATGTTGTTCGACAGTGGTGCGCAGCATGTGCTGACCTCTGCGGTCGGTGAGTGGTCGGTGCCGTCGACGGTGGTGTCGGAGCTGGCGGGTGTTGATGACGGGCCGGTGCCGGTGCGGGTTTCGGCGGCCGGTGCGGCGTATGTGATCTACACGTCGGGGTCGACCGGTACGCCCAAGGGTGTGGTCGTGTCGCATGCGGGGGCGGTCAACCTGGGTCTCGCGCAGGGCCGGGCGTGGGGGACGGGGCCGGGGTCGCGGGTGTTGCAGTTCGCGTCGATCGGGTTCGACGCGGCGACGTCGGAGTTGTTGATGGCGTTGGCCTGGGGTGGCGCGTTGGTGGTGGCTGATGCGGATGAGCTGCGCCCCGGGTCGGGCCTGGTGCAGGTTCTGCAGCGGCATGGCGTGACGCATGTGACGTTGCCGCCCGCGGTGCTGGGGGTGCTCGACCCGGCCGCGCTGGAGACGGTTGGCACGGTGGTGTCGGCCGGTGAGGCGGTCGATCGGGCGGTGGTGAACCGCTGGGCGGCGGGACGTCGGCTGGTGAACGCGTACGGGCCGACCGAGACGTCGGTGTGCGCCACGATGTCGGCGCCGCTGTCCGTGGGCCAGGCCCCGACGGTGGGGGGCCCGATCGCGAACACCCGGGCGTACGTGCTCGACGACAGCCTGGCCCCGGTGCCGCCGGGCGTGGCCGGTGAGCTCTACGTCGCCGGCGCCGGAGTGGCGCGCGGCTACGTGGGCCGCGCCGCGCTGACCGCCGAACGGTTCGTGGCCTGCCCGTTCGGT
>NZ_JAXCFU010000053.1:0-1407 GCF_055362685.1 Micromonospora sp. SYSU B005
GAGGTGCCACAACTCCAAGACGCTTCTATGTGTGTGGTGATCGGTTCGGTTGGTTGCCGTTAGGGTTCGGCATCGATGATCACTTGGGTGACTCTTCGTCGATCCGGCCGCTCGGGTTGTGGGTGTGCCTTGTCCAAGACCTGTCCCCGGGTGGTCGTCGGCGCCGGCCCGGCCCACCCTGCTGGCCTGATCAGAAGCCTGCCCGTGCGAGCACACGTGGCCCATCACAGATCTGCCGTCGTGGTGACTGCTTCCCGAGCCGACGCCGACTGTCCCGGTCGTCGCTGGTGAAGGAGCAACAATCCGAGATGGCAAGGATCGTAGAGCGAGTCGCGGATCGCTACGACGTGGTGGTGGGGGTGGACACCCACACCGACACGCACACCGCCGCCGTGGTCGACCGTCTCGGCGCCGTGTTGGCGCAGGTCACCGTGCCCACCGACCCGGACGGGTTGGCCCGGCTGCTGACCTTCGCCGTCGCGCACACCCCACCGCAGGGGCGCCGGTTGTGGGCGGTGGAAGGCACCCGGGCACACGGTCAAGGGCTGTGCCGGGTGCTGGACGCTGCTGGTGAAGATGTCAGCGAGGCGCCTAAACCCGCCGCCGCGTCGCGCCGACGGGGCGGCAAGTCCGACCAGCTCGACGCGGTCGCCGCCGCCCACGCCGTGCTCGCCCTGCCCCTGCAGCGTGTCGCCGCCCCTCGCCGCGACGGGCCACGCGAGGCACTGCGCCTGCTGCTGGTCTGCCGCCGACACCACAGCGACACCCGCACCGCCACGATCAACCTGGTCAAAGCGCTGATCCTGACCGCCGACGACACCCTGCGCCACACGCTACGCGGACTATCCACCACCACCCAGATCGCCCGCCTGGCCGCCCTCGACCCACCCGAGGACACCGACCTGCCCTGCGAAGAACACACCCGCCGCCGCGAACTGACCACCCTCGCCCGGCAGATCCAGACCCTCGACGCCACCCTCGCCGACAACCACCGCCGCCTACGCACCCTCGTCAGCGAACTCTGCCCACCCCTGCTCGACCAACCCGGCATCGGACCCGTCACCGCCGCGATCGCCCTCACCGCCTGGTCCCACCCCGGCCGCGTCCGCTCAGAAGCCGCCTACGCCACCCTCGCCGGCACCGCCCCCATCCCCGTGGCCAGCGGCCGCACCAACCGACACCGCCTCAACCGCGGCGGCGACAGAACCCTCAACAGCGCCCTACACACCATCGCCCTCACCCGCCGCCGCATCCACCCCGAAACCCGCGACTACATCACCCGCCGCCGCACCGAAGGCCGCACCACCAAAGAAATCACCCGCTGCCTCAAGCGCTACATCGCCCGACAGATCTACCGCACCATCACCAACCACCACCGCACCACTTGACAACCCCACTCACAGATCG
>NZ_JAXCFU010000054.1:0-1318 GCF_055362685.1 Micromonospora sp. SYSU B005
TGTCCCGCACCGGGTTTGATGGAGACATCGAAACCTGGGAGGAACACCAGCGATGCCCGCACCGAAGAAGTACAACGATGAGCTGCGTGAGCGTGCGACCCGGTTGGCGGTCGAGGCTCGTCGGGATCCGGCGTCCGCGGTCGGAGCGATCCGTCGGATCGCCGGTCAGCTCGGGGTTCATCCGGAGGCGTTGCGCACGTGGGTGAAGAAGGCCGAGACCGACGCGGGCGACCGGCCGGGCACCACCAGCAGCGACGCGGAACGCCTCGCCGCCCTGGAACGGGAGGTGCGTGAGCTGCGGCGGGCGAACCAGATCCTGCGCTCCGCGGCGTCTTTCTTCGCGGCGGAGTTGGACCGTCCGTCGCGATGAAGGTCGAGTTCGTCGACTCCCAGCGGGAGCGACACGGTGTCCAGCCGGTCCTGCAGGCGCTCGAAGACACGCCGGCACAGATCGCGCCGTCGACCTACTACGCCGCCAAGACCCGCCCCGCCAGCGCCCGCTCGCGACGCGATGAGGAGCTGGCCGCGGTGATCGAGCGGATCCACGCGGAGAACTACGGTGTCTACGGGGCACGCAAGATCTGGCACGAGCTGCACCGCCAGGACATCGAGGTGGCCCGGTGCACCGTCGAGCGGCTGATGCGCGCCTCCGGGCTACGCGGGCTGCTGCGCGACAAGTCCCCGCGCACGACCCGGCCGGCGGCTGAGACCAGCCGACCTGCTGACCTGGTCAAACGTGACTTCACCGCAGCCGGCCCGAACCAGCTGTGGGTCGCCGACCTGACCTACGTGCGCACGAGTGTGGGCTGGGTGTACGCCGCCTTCGTCCTCGACGTGCACTCCCGCATGATCGTCGGCTGGCAGGTGTCCACGAGCCTCTACACCGATCTGGCTCTCGACGCGCTGAAGATGGCGATCTGGCGTCGCGAAAATCAAGGCGCTGACCTGGGCGGACTGGTCCACCACTCCGACCGTGGAGTCCAATATCGAGCAATCCGCTACACCCAGCGGCTCGCCGAGGCCGGTGCCGTCGCCTCTGTCGGCTCCAAGGGCGACTCGTACGACAACGCGATGGCCGAGGCGTTCAACTCCCTCTACAAGGCCGAACTCGTCCGCAACAAAGGGCCCTGGCGCGGGCTCGACGACCTGGAGATGGCCACCGTCGAATACATCGACTGGTACAACAACCGCAGGCTGCACGGCGAACTCGGCCACGTCTCACCCGCCGAACACGAGGCGCTACACGCGATGACCCACCCGGTCACCGCAACCCTGAAAACCAGATAATCCAGTCTCCATCAAACCCGGGGCTTGACAT
>NZ_JAXCFU010000055.1:0-1314 GCF_055362685.1 Micromonospora sp. SYSU B005
GGATGCTCCTATAGAAGTCAAGGGGTGTTGAGGGTGGTGAAGTCAGCGAGGAGGGCGGTGTGGACCTCGCGGACGATGTAGCGCTTGAGGCAGCGCATGATTTCTTTCTTGTTGAGGCCTTGTTTGGTGCGTTTGTCGACGTAGGCGCGGGTGCGGGGGTCGTGGCGCATGCGGACCAGGGCGATGGTGTGCAGGGCTGAGTTGGCGGCTCTGTCGCCGCCTCGGTTGAGGCGGTGGCGATCGGTGCGTCCTGAGCTGGCGGGGATGGGCGCGGCGCCGCAGAGGTGGGCCAGAGCGGCTTCGGAGCGGAGTCGGTCGGGGTTGTCGCCGGCGGTGGTGAGTAGTTGTCCGGCGACGTCGGTGCCGATGCCGTAGACGGCGTGCAGGTGTGGGGCGGTGCGGGCGACGGCGGGTCGTAGCCGCTGGTCGGCTTGGGTGATCTCGGCGGTCAGGGCCTGGATCCGGGCGGCGATGGCCGTCAGGGCGGCTTTGGTGGCCTCGACGGGATCAGTGAGTCGGGTCTGGTCGACGGGGAGCGCGGCGCACCGGTCGACCAGCGGCGGTCCCGGCTGGGTGAGGTCGTGGCGCAGGGCTTCCGGAGCAGAGGCGACCAGGCCGTGGAGCTGGTTGAGCGCGGCGGTGCGGGCTTTCATCGCGCCGCGGCGGGCCACCCGCAGGGCGCGGATGGCCTCGACCGGGCCGGTGCGGGTCTTCGGCGTGCCGCTGGCCTGTCCGGACAGGGCCGCTCGGGCTGCGGCAAGCGCGTCGAGAGGGTCGGACTTGCCCTTGGCCCGGCGGGCTCGCCGGGCCGGACGGTCGACCTCGACCACCGCGACGCCCTGAGCGGTGAGGTGGCGGGCCAGTCCCGCACCGTAGGTGCCGGTGCCCTCCACCCCAACCTTGATCACCTGCCCGAATCGGCGTAGCCAGGCCAGTAGGTGCCGGTAGCCCGCCGCCGACGCGGGAAACTCCTGGTCACCCAGTACCCGGCCAGCACCGTCGATGACGGCGGCGTGATGAGTCTTGCCGTGGGTGTCGACACCACCTGTGACCTGACGCTTCTTGGCTGCCATGCTGGAACCGTCGTCCCTCTCGCTTGCACCGAACAGGGTCGGCACGCACCGCCGGGACGGGCGGACAGGACAGTGACGGGACCTCTTGCACAGGCTCCTATCAGGTCACGAACGCCCAGCAGGTGAGTGCAGGAACGGGTCACCCGGACAAGCCGACGAATCCCCTAGAAGACACCACGGTCAGTCAGAGGGTGAGTCAGACCGGCCGGGTGACCCGCTCCCACATCATCACTGTCAGAGG
>NZ_JAXCFU010000056.1:0-1284 GCF_055362685.1 Micromonospora sp. SYSU B005
GGCTGAGACGTGATGCCGAGCCGATTCAGGTGAAGTCAGTGATCCTATGCTGCCGAGAAAAGCCTCTAGCGAGTTCTTAGCGGCCCGTACCCCAAACCGACACAGGTGGTCAGGTAGAGAATACCGAGGCGATCGGGCGAACTGTGGTTAAGGAACTCGGCAAATTGCCCCCGTAACTTAGGGAGAAGGGGGGCCGGAGACGTGAAGCCCCGCGCGGGTGGAGCGTTGTATGGCCGCAGAGAGCAGGGGGAAGCGACTGTTTACTAAAAACACAGGTCCATGCGAAGAAGTAATTCGATGTATATGGACTGACGCCTGCCCGGTGCTGGAACGTTAAGGGGACCTGTTAGCTCTTCGGGGCGAAGCGGAGAACTTAAGCGCCAGTAAACGGCGGTGGTAACTATAACCATCCTAAGGTAGCGAAATTCCTTGTCGGGTAAGTTCCGACCTGCACGAATGGCGTAACGACTTCCCCACTGTCTCAACCACAGGCCCGGCGAAATTGCATTACGAGTAAAGATGCTCGTTACGCGCGGCAGGACGGAAAGACCCCGGGACCTTTACTATAGCTTGACATTGGTATCTGAATTAGCTTGTGTAGGATAGGTGGGAGCCGGTGAAGTCCATACGCCAGTATGGGTGGAGGCAATCTTGAAATACCACTCTGGTTGATTTGGGTATCTAACTTCGGACCGTTATCCGGTTCAGGGACAGTGTCTGGTGGGTAGTTTAACTGGGGCGGTTGCCTCCTAAAGGGTAACGGAGGCGCCCAAAGGTTCCCTCAGCCTGGTTGGCAATCAGGTGTTGAGTGCAAGTGCACAAGGGAGCTTGACTGTGAGACTGACAGGTCGAGCAGGGACGAAAGTCGGGACTAGTGATCCGGCACTGGCATGTGGAAGCGGTGTCGCTCAACGGATAAAAGGTACCCCGGGGATAACAGGCTGATCTTCCCCAAGAGTCCATATCGACGGGATGGTTTGGCACCTCGATGTCGGCTCGTCGCATCCTGGGGCTGTAGCAGGTCCCAAGGGTTGGGCTGTTCGCCCATTAAAGCGGTACGCGAGCTGGGTTTAGAACGTCGTGAGACAGTTCGGTCCCTATCCGCCGTGCGCGTAGGATACTTGAGAAGGGCTGTCCCTAGTACGAGAGGACCGGGACGGACGAACCTCTGGTGTGCCAGTTGTCCCGCCAGGGGCACGGCTGGTTAGCTACGTTCGGAAGGGATAACCGCTGAAAGCATCTAAGCGGGAAGCTCGCTTCAAGATGAGGTATCCCACCCACATT
>NZ_JAXCFU010000057.1:0-1181 GCF_055362685.1 Micromonospora sp. SYSU B005
CTACAGAGGTTGAAAGGCCAAGGTTCGAGTTATCTCGGTGGCTCGGGTTCGAGGGTCATGCCGGTGCTGGCGAAGAAGCCGGCGAGGAGATCGGTCTGTTGCTGACACGCGCGTAGTCGACGTTTGACCAGTTGGGCGAGGTGGTCGACACCGCGGGCGGCGGTGTTGGTCAGGCCGCGTTTCATCCAGCGCCAGACGCCTTCGGTGGGGTTGAGGTCCGGAGCGTAGGCGGGTAACCGGATCACGGTCAGCCACGGCCGAGTGGCGATCAGGGCCTGCATGCGGCGGCTGACGTGGGTGTTCAGGTTGTCCCAGATCAGCACCATCGGTGCCTGTAGACGCTGGTGGGTCTGGTCGAGGAAGGCGATGTAGTCGTCCTCGCTGAAGCTACCGCGTTCGCCTGTACGACCACGGTGCAGCCGGGTTCGCCACATCAACCGTCCTCGCTGTCCGGGCTTGAGGCAGACCAGGCCGGCGATCGAGACCCGGCCGGAGCCCTTGCCGGATACCTCGACCACCGGCGTGTGTCCCCGCCGGGCCCACGTCTTGGCCACCGGCGGTCGCATGACCTGGCCTGCCTCGTCCTGGAAGCAGATCCAGGCGCCTTGCGCCGCCGCTAACCTCTTACCGACGGCCACCGCCCGCGATGCCAGCCGGTGATCGCTTCGGGATCGCGTTCGATCGCCCGACGAGTGGGAACCTGCTGGCTGTACCCGATGCGATGCAGCAGATAGGACACCCCGCGCAGCGTGTAGGAGACGCCGAAGCGGCGCTCGATCACCTCGGCCACCCGCGCGAGGGTCCAGCGGGCATCGTCCCAGCCGTGCGCGATCGGCCCTTCGTCGAGCATCCCGGCCAGCTGTTTCAGCTGCTCAACCGAGAGTTTGCAGTCCGAGCCTCCCGGCCCGGCCGACGCCAGAGCCTCCGTTCCGCCAGCAGTCCACTGCCGTCGCCACAGACGCACCGACTTCTCGGAAACCCGCAGCTCAGAAGCGATCTGCGCGGTCGGTACGGACTTCTCGAACATGGTCGCGGCCTGGATCCGGACCTTCTCACGCCGGACCCGGGCTGCCGCGTTCATGCCACCACCAGCCGGATACCTCATGCCTCCGACCTACCGCCCACATCGACCCAGATCACGCAGACACGCCGACGGACGTCAGCCTTTCAACCTCTGTAGC
>NZ_JAXCFU010000058.1:0-1126 GCF_055362685.1 Micromonospora sp. SYSU B005
CAGGGTTGGTCGTTCGGCGGCGAGGTCCAGGTCCTCCCAGCGGAGGGCGAGGATCTCGCCGATACGGGCGCCGGTGGCGAGCATGAGGTCGACGACGTCGGCCAGGTCGCCGCTGTGCCGGGGCCCGGGCTTGCCAGGGATCGGTCGCTGCCATTCGCGGATGGCCGTGCGGACGGCTTGGAGTTGCTCGGCGGACAGGACGACGACGGTGCGGCGGGGTTTGCGGAGTCGGCCGGTGTCGCGGACCGGGTTGGTGGGGATGGCGCCGTGGCGTACGGCCAGAGCGAACATCTGACTGAGTACGACCTTCACGCCTTTGGCGGCTGAAGGGCGGTCCTTGGCGATGTCTCGCAGGAACCGGTCGAGGCGTCCGACGCTGGCTTCCCGGATTCGGAGGTTGCCGAGGGCGGGCAGGATCGAGGTGCGGACGCTGGTCGCGTATCGGTGGATGGTTTGTGGCGCGATGCGTTCCTCGGCGGTGATCTCTTCGACCCACAGTTCGGCGAGGGCGCTGATGCGGCTTTCGCGGGTGATCTCGTCTTCGGTGGGGGTGGCACGGTCGCGGAGTTTGACCTTCAAGGCCCGTTCGGCGGCCGGGCCTGTGGTGTCGGTGGCCTCGATGTCGCGGGTGATGCCGTCGTAGTCGCGGAACCGGGCGCGTGCCCGGAATCTCTTCGGACCGAGTTTCTCGATCCGGATTTTTCCGGAGGTGCCGATGGCCAGTTCAGGTCGGGCCATGGTTCACCGCTCCGCGTCGGTGTGGTCTTCGAGCCAGCGCTCGACCTCGCTGCGCCGGTAGCGCAGGGTGTTGCCGACGCGGATGGCGCGGACTGCGCCGCCACGAACTGTTGACCGCCGCCTGCGAGCTCTACGACGCGCCACTGGCCGAGGGGCAGGACTACGAGTGGCTGCAGCCCCACCGCGAGACGGTGCGCCGCTGGGGCACCGAAGCCCACCTGCTCCTCGCCGACGACCTGCTTAAGTCAGACCCGCAGGCCGCATCAGACCTGCTGAACAAAGCCATCGTCCTAGTACTCCAACGTCACTTGGCTCTGGCGTTGGGCGTGGCGCGGGCATGAAGACGGCCACCGCGTTGATCATCGATGGTTTGTGAAGACAACCGAAG
>NZ_JAXCFU010000059.1:0-1125 GCF_055362685.1 Micromonospora sp. SYSU B005
TTCATGGACGTCACTCCGTCGTACCTGGCTCAGCTGCTGCCGGCCGGCCTGCTGATCGGCGGCGGTCCGCGGGTCTTGATGCTCGGCGGTGAAGCACTGCCGGAACCGCTGTGGAACGAGCTCGCCGCGGCGGACACCCAGGCGTACAACTTCTACGGGCCGACGGAATGCACCGTCGACGCTCTTTCGGCGCCGGTGGTCGCCGGCTCGAAGCCGGTCGTCGGTAAGCCGTTGGGCAACCTGCGCGCCTATCTCCTCGACGCTTGGCTGCGGCCGGTTCCGCCTGGCGTGGCGGGTGAGTTGTATCTGGTCGGGGCGCAGGTGGCCCGCGGTTATCTGGGCCGGCACGGCTTGACCGCGCAGCAGTTCGTGGCGTCGCCGTTCGGGCCCGGGGAGCGGATGTACCGCACCGGCGACGTCATGCGCTGGACGGCCGGCGGGCAGTTGGAGTACCTGGGTCGGGCGGATGAGCAGGTCAAGATCCGGGGGTTCCGGATCGAGCCCGGAGAGATCGAAGCCGTCCTCCGACAGCATCCCGAGGTGACCCAGGCCGCCGTGATCGCCCGCGAGGACATCCCCGGCGACAAACGCCTGGTCGCCTACGTGGTGGCCACCGACGCCGACGCCGCGGGTCTGCGGGAGTATGTCGGCCGGCGACTGCCGGAATACATGGTCCCGTCCGCGTTCGTGGTCCTCGACCGGCTGCCGCTGACCGTCAACGGCAAGCTGGACCGCCGTTCCCTGCCCGCCCCGAGCTACGAGGCCAGCCCGGGCCGAGGCCCCGCCACCGTGCAGGAAGAGATCCTCTGCGCCGTCTTCGCTCAAGTCCTCAACCGCGACACTGTCGGCGTCGACGACGACTTCTTCGCCTTCGGCGGCCACTCCCTGCTGGCCGTCCGCCTGGTGTCGCGGGTCCGCGCGGTGCTCGATGTCGAACTGCCGCTGCGGGCGCTGTTCGACGCCCCCACCGTGGCCCGCCTGGCGACGTGGCTGACCGGCGGCAACGCCGGCCGGGCCCGCCTCGCCCTGCGCGCCGGCACACGTCCGCCTCGGGTACCGCTGTCGTTCGCCCAGCAACGCCTGTGGTTCCTCGGCCAACTGGAAGGCCCCAGCCCGCTCTACAAC
>NZ_JAXCFU010000060.1:0-1041 GCF_055362685.1 Micromonospora sp. SYSU B005
AGTGAGTGTTTGAGATTCCGGCTCAGGTGTGGGTTGCCTGGGCCGGTTTCGTGTGTCGGGCCAGGCGGGTGACCATGACGTGGATCATGGCCCAGGTAACGAAGGCGGCGTGGCTGGCCGGTAGGCGTTCGTAGTCGCGGACGCAGCGGCGTTTCTTGCTGATCCAGGCGAAGGTCCGTTCGACGACCCAGCGGCGGGGCAGCACGACGAAGGTGTGTTGTCCGGGGAGTTTGTGGACCAGGTGCACGGTGAGGTCGAGGGCGTGGCGGGCCCAGGTGCTCAGGGTGCCGATGTAGCCGCCGTCTGCCCAGAGCAGGCGCAGGCGGGGGTGAAACAGCCGGGTGCGCCAGAGCAGGTCACGGGCGATGGTGCGGTCGTTGACGTGCGCGCCGGTGATCATGACGGCCAGCAGCAGGCCCATGGTGTCCACGACGATGTGGCGTTTACGGCCGTTGACCTTCTTCGCCACGTCGAAACCGCGGCTGTGTCGGGGCACGGTGTCCGCGGCGCGCACCGACTGGGAATCGATCGCTCCGGCGCTGGGATGCGCGTGCCGTCCGGCGGCGGTACGGCACTGCTCCCGCAGTCGGTCGTGCAGACGCATCAACGTGTGGTCATCGCGCCATCGAGCGAACCACCAGTACACCGTCCCCGGGGGCGGGAACTCCCGCGGCAAGGCCCGCCACGGACAACCGGTGCAGGCCACATACAAGATCGCCGTGACGATCGCCCGCATCGGATGCGACGGCGGCCGCCCCCGCCGACCGACCGACACCGGCGTGACCAGCGGCGCGATCAACGCCCACTGCGCATCGGTCAGATCACCGGGATACCGCCGCCGCACCGCCCGTTCCCGTTCCCGCCGCACCCGCTGCGACGGATAACGGCGGGGCGACGCGGACGGCGTGACAGTGATCGGGTACAACGTCATCAGAAGGCCCTCGGTATGGAAACGGTTGGCTCGACACCACCGGACCTACCGAGGGCCTTCCCTCACCTCAACCCGACACGCCGCCGCACCCCAAATCTCAAACACTCACT
>NZ_JAXCFU010000061.1:0-934 GCF_055362685.1 Micromonospora sp. SYSU B005
AGAGCGTGTTTGAGAAGGTCTGTTGTGGACGGCGTGGTGGCATGACTTCCACCGGCGAGACGGGCAGGGTGGCGCGGTGTCTGCACGCCGTGGCTACCCCTCCGACCTGACCGATGCCCAGTGGGCGTTGATAGAACCGCTGCTTCCGGAGCCGAATACCGACGGCCGCCGGGAGAAGCATCCGCGGCGGGAGATCGTCAACGCGATCCTGTACGTGGTGCGGTCGGGGTGTCCGTGGCGGTACCTGCCGGCTGACCTGCCGCCGTGGCAGACGGTGTACTGGTACTTCACCCGGTGGGAAGAAGCCGGGGTGACGGAGAAACTCCTGGCCACGCTGCGGATCAAGGCCCGGGTGCAGCAGGGCCGTGATCCGCAGCCGTCGGCGGGGATCATCGATTCGCAGAGCGTGAAGGGCGCTGACACCGTCGGCCGGGACAGTCGGGGCTACGACGCGGGCAAGAAGATCAACGGTCGGAAGCGGTTCATCATCACCGACACCCTCGGCTTGCTGGTCACTGTGACCGTGCTCGCCGCGAGCTGGCAGGACCGTGACGGCGCCAAGAGTGCCCTGCTCAGCGCCTACATGCTCACCCCGATCCGGCACGTCTTCGCCGACCAGGGCTTCACCGGCCGCTTGATCGACTGGACCCGCGACACCCTGCGCACCACGCTGCAGATCGTCCGCAAACCCGCCGACCAACGCGGCTTCGCCGTTCACCCACGCCGTTGGGTCGTGGAACGCACCCTGGCCTGGCTCACCGCCTGCCGCCGGCTCGCCCGCGACTACGAACGGCACCCCGCCGTCTCCGCAGCCCTCATCCGCTGGGCCGCCATCGCCGGCATGACCCGCCGCATCACCCGCGGCCAACCCGCACGCCGCCAAGCCCGCCGCACCTTCACCCGGACCTGATCAACCCGATCTCAAACACGCTCT
>NZ_JAXCFU010000062.1:0-924 GCF_055362685.1 Micromonospora sp. SYSU B005
TGAGCCGTTTTCATCCTGAGTAGCGGCTGGTCTCGACGCGGTGCAGGACGAGGATGGCCTGCACGATCGCCGTGGCGCGGCGGGGACAGCAACGCAGCTTGGTCAGGATCTTCCAGGTCTTCAGCGTGGCGATGGCTCGTTCGCCGCGGGCGCGGAGCCGGGCATGACCACGGTTGACGGCCCGCTGGCGGCGGGACAGCTTCGGTCGGTATCGGTGGCGCTTGAACGGCGTGCGCACGCTTCCGCCGGCTCCCTGATAGCCCTTGTCTGCGAAGGTCAGCACGTTTGCGCTGGTCAGCGCGTCGATCAGTCCGTGGGTGCGGGCTGCGGTGAGGTCGTGGACCGCGCCGGGCAGCGCGGCCGACGCCCAGACCAACCGCCCGGCCGGATCGGCCAGGACCTGCACGTTCACCCCGTGGCGCTTGTGCTTACCGGAGTAGTAGGGCCGCTGGTCAGCGACCCGGTCGATCGGAATCAGCGTGCCGTCGAGGATCGCGTACGCCAACCGGGCAGCCCGACGCATCGCGGCAGTGAGGTCGTCGGCGCAGGCGGCGAGCAGGTCGACGGCCTCGCGTAGGTACCGCCACACGGTAGCCACCGACACCTCGAAGCCGGCCGCGAGGCGGGTGAGGGTGTCGCCGTTGCGCAGATGGGCCAAGGCCATCAGCGCCTGCTGCTGCGCAGGCAGCCTCCGCCAGCGGCCGCCGAGCGCACGTCGGCGGTCGCGGATCAGCTCGGTCAGGCGGGTCAGGCTGCGCGTGGACAGCGGGATACTGGCAGGATAGGTCAGCAACGAAGCTCCCGTGCTGGGCAGTGCGTCTTGGTCGACTGCTGTCCTACCGGGAGCTTCGTCCTATCCGGACAATCGACACGCCGCCCCCGCCTACCTGGTCAACCGCCCTTGATCACGATGAAAAGAGCTCA
>NZ_JAXCFU010000063.1:0-880 GCF_055362685.1 Micromonospora sp. SYSU B005
CACCACCAGCCGGATACCTCATGCCTCCGACCTACCGCCCACATCGACCCAGATCACGCAGACACGCCGACGGACGTCAGCCTTTCAACCTCTGTAGCAGCTCACCAGTGCGAAGCTTTCCGCCTCGTTGTCGAAGTTCGCGAACGTGCGCAGGTTGCTCACGGAGGTGTTCTTCGAGATGGTGATACGGGTGCCCGAGAAGCCGTCGTTGTCGTACAGCACCGCGCACTTGCTGGTGTTGTTGATAACCGAGCTGATCTCGTTGTCCCCGTTGAATCCGTTGATCTCGTACCGGTCATTCGAGATGGTGCCCGGGACGTAGTCCACGTACTTGCTGCCGGTGTATCCGAAGTCTTCCCACATGCAGATCCGGCCGCTGGAACAGGTTCCCGCGGCGTACGCCGGGACAGCGAACCCGGCCACACCGAGGACGATTCCTGTTGAGGTGGCGGCCAAGAGCCGCTTGACACGGTGCGACATGTCGCTCCTTCTGCTGTAAGTGGAGAGGGGCGTTGCCCGCCATCCACCTTCGACTAAAACCTATTTCTCGCGCCTCAGAGCGTGCCGAACGCTGCTGCAGTCAACATTCGGTAAGCCGAAAGGTGAGGTGCCCTTGACTCGGGTGGAGATTCGGGGCAGGGCTAGCGGCGAAGATTGGCGGTCTCGTGCCGGTCGAAGCCGATGCTGGGCACATGCCCAGGAGTCGCCATATGGTCGAGCCGATCAATGCGGCAACGTCTGCTCAACGTATCCCCCGTGGATGTAGCAGTGCCGAGGTCAATGAGCTCTTTTCATCGTGATCAAGGGCGGTTGACCAGGTAGGCGGGGGCGGCGTGTCGATTGTCCGGATAGGACGAAGCTCCCGGTAGGACAGCAGTCG
>NZ_JAXCFU010000064.1:0-848 GCF_055362685.1 Micromonospora sp. SYSU B005
TCCGAAGACCGCCGGCAGTTCGGGTGGTTAGCACAACGAGGTTCATCAGGGTCGCTCTTTCGCGGGTACGGGAATATCAACCCGTTGTCCATCGACTACGCCTCTCGGCCTCGCCTTAGGTCCCGACTCACCCAGGGCGGATTAGCCTGGCCCTGGAACCCTTGGTCATCCGGCGGAAGGGTTTCTCACCCTTCTTTCGCTACTCATGCCTGCATTCTCACTCGTGCCGCGTCCACAACTGGGTCACCCCGCTGCTTCACCCCCGGCACGACGCTCCCCTACCCACCCACACACCTGCATACCTCATCAAGGAGATACGAAGTTATTGTGTGAATGCCACAGCTTCGGCGGTGTGCTTGAGCCCCGCTACATTGTCGGCGCGGAACCACTTGACCAGTGAGCTATTACGCACTCTTTAAAGGGTGGCTGCTTCTAAGCCAACCTCCTGGTTGTCTATGCGACCCCACATCCTTTTCCACTTAGCACACGCTTAGGGGCCTTAGCTGGTGATCTGGGCTGTTTCCCTCTCGACTACGAAGCTTATCCCCCGCAGTCTCACTGCCGCGCTCTCACTTACCGGCATTCGGAGTTTGGCTGATTTCGGTAAGCTTGTGGGCCCCCTAGACCATCCAGTGCTCTACCTCCGGCAAGAAACACGCGACGCTGCACCTAAATGCATTTCGGGGAGAACCAGCTATCACGGAGTTTGATTGGCCTTTCACCCCTAACCACAGGTCATCCCCCAACTTTTCAACGTTGGTGGGTTCGGCCCTCCACGCGGTCTTACCCGCGCTTCAGCCTGCCCATGGCTAGATCACTCCGCTTCGGGTCTAGAGCATGCGACTGAA
>NZ_JAXCFU010000065.1:0-828 GCF_055362685.1 Micromonospora sp. SYSU B005
ACGACGTCGGGTCGGTACGTCCAGCTCGACAAGGTCAAGCTGGACTACCCGCCGGTGGGCACGGCCCGGATCTTCGCCGGCGCGACCGGGCCGAAGACGCGTGCTCTCGTCTGCGAGGTCGCCGACGGGATCCTGCTGACCGCCGGCACGCCTCCGCAGGAGGTGGCCGCCGTCAGGTCGACGGCCAAGGCCGTCACCGTGTACGTCCATGCGGCGACCGGTCCCGACGCCGAGGCACGCATGGCACGCGAGCTGGAGTCCTGGAACGAGTCGGACAGCTGGGACGCCACAGCGTTCGGCGACGCAGCCGACATTGCCGCTGTCGTGAACCGCTACCGGGACGCCGGAGCCGACGCCGTGATCCTGCAGCCCACCGCTGACGAACCCGACCTCGAGGGCTTCGTCCGGTTCACCGCACAGCAGGTCGGTCCACTGGTGCGGTAGCCGGCCGATGTCGCTCCGCGCAAGGCCTGCCCGCGGCGTCCGGCGGGGCAGGCCTTGCGCGCGGCGGTGGTCAGCTCACCGCGCTCGGACTGCCGTCGAGCGTGGGGTAGTCGATGTAGCCGCGGGCGTCGCCGCCGTAGAAGGTGGCCGGATCGGGTGTGTTGTAGGGCCCGCCGGCGGCGAGCCGGGCGGGCAGGTCGGGGTTGGCGAGGAACAGGCCGCCGAAGCTGATCAGGTCGGCGGTGCCGTCCTCGATCAGCGCGAGCTGCTCGGGGCCGGTGACCGTTCCGGGCGTGAACGGGTTGAGGATCAGCGGGCCGTCCCACCGGCGGCGCAGCTCGCGGGTGAGGTCGCGGTCGTCGGCCTCGGCGATGTGCAGGTAGG
>NZ_JAXCFU010000066.1:0-730 GCF_055362685.1 Micromonospora sp. SYSU B005
GACGTCGTCGACCTCATGCTCGCCACCGGCGCCCGTATCGGCGAGATCCTCGCCCTCCGCTGGGAGGACCTGGACCTCGCCGCCGAACGACCAACCCTGACGATCTGCGGAACGCTGGTCTTCATCAAGAGCCAGGGCTTCTTCCGACAGCCCTGGACCAAGAGCGACGCCGGCTACCGCAGGGTCGTCCTCCCCCGGTTCGCGGTCGGCATGCTCATGGCCCGCAAACTCACCGCCGCGGACAACCCCCACGACGCGATCTTCGCCTCCCGACGAGGCACCTGGCTCTCCCCCAACAACGTCCGCCGTCAGTGGCGCCAGGCCCGCGCCGAAGCCGACCTCGACTGGGTCACCCCGCACACCTTCCGAAAGACCGTTGCCACCCTCATCAAGGAGGAGATCGATACCAAAAGCGCGGCAGCACAGCTCGGGCACTCCAGCGAGGAGGTCACCGACACCTACTACATCGCCAAGCCGGTACAAGCCCCAGACGTGTCCGGCATCCTCGAACGGCTCGGCAGCCACCCGAGCAACCAAGGATCGTCGCCAGGAGAGAACGATGCACACCGATGACGAACTTGGTTGCCGCACCGCGTAAACGGGGGGTTTTCAGGGGGCGGTTCAAATCTCCATCGAAGAAAATCAAAGCCCTGACCAGTGTTCCCGCTGGTCAGGGCTTTTTCTTTGTCGGGACGGCCGGATTCGAACCGACGACCCCTTGACCCCCAGT
>NZ_JAXCFU010000067.1:0-708 GCF_055362685.1 Micromonospora sp. SYSU B005
CTGTGCGGCGTCTTCGCCGAGATTCTCGGCGTGGACCGTGTCGGTGTCGACGATGACTTCTTCCGGCTCGGCGGCCACTCACTGCTCGCCGTGCGCCTGTCATCGCGGGTGCGGGCGGTGCTGGGCAGCGAGATCCCGCTGCGAGTGATGTTCGAAGCGCCGACCGTGGCCGGCCTGGCGGCGTGGCTGGCCGCCGGCCACTCCGGCCGGGCACGGCTCGCGATCAGGACCGACAACCGGCCGGAGCGTCCGCCCCTGTCCTTCGCCCAGCAGCGACTGTGGTTCCTCGGCCAGCTCGAAGGACCCAGCCCGCTCTACAACCTCCCCGTGGTGGTCCGCCTCGACGACGGGGTGAACGTCAACGCGCTGGACGCCGCGCTGCGCGACGTGATCGGCCGCCACGAGTCGCTGCGAACCATGTTCCCGGTCGCGGACGGCGAGCCGTACCAACGAATTCTGGACGCCGGCGAGGTGCCGTCCGTCCTCCAGGTCCACACCGTGCCGCCGGACGACCTGGACCGGGCCGTCGCCGAGGCAACCGGCTATGCCTTCGACCTCGCCGCCGAACTGCCCATCCGGGCGTGGCTCTTCGAGCCCTCCGTCCTCGTGCTGGTGGTGCATCACATCGCTGGCGACGGTTGGTCGATGGGGCCGCTGAGTCGGGATCTGGCGGCGGCGTACGAGGCGCGGTTGCGGGGTGAGGCGCCG
>NZ_JAXCFU010000068.1:0-679 GCF_055362685.1 Micromonospora sp. SYSU B005
GGGCCCGGACGGGCCGGACGCTGAGGCGACTCGCGCGCCGGAGGGTATCCGCACCGTTTATGCCAGGGAGCGCACGAATTATCCGTTGAGCGTGTCGGTGAACGACCAGGATGTGGCGGGTCTGAGCCTGAGCGTGGAGGTGGTCGATTCGCTCGACCCGCAGGCGATCGGCCGGTTGTTGTGCACGGCGGTGGAGAACGTGGTCGCCGCGTTGAGCGGTCCGGATGTGCCGCTGTTCGCGGTCGAGGTGCTGGACGAGCCGCAGATTCGGCACGACACCGCCATGACCGTGCCAACCGGCACGGTCGTGGACGTGTTCGAGGCGCAGGCAGCCCGGACGCCCGCGGTGACGGCGTTGGTGTGCGGCGACGTGTCACTGACGTTCGCCGAGGTGAATGCGCGGGCGAATCGGCTGGCCAGGCACCTGGTGCGGGAGGGCGTGGGCCCGGAGCGGATCGTGGCTGTCAGCCTGCCGCGGTCGGCGGACTCGATGGTGGGGTTGCTCGCGGTGCTGAAGGCGGGTGGGGTGTATCTGCCCGTGGACCCGACCCTGCCGGTCGAGCGGATCACGCAGCTGTTGAGTGATGCCGATCCGGCGTTCGTGCTCACCGAGGCGGTGATGGCATCGTTGGTCTTGGCCGAGTTGTCGGGTGGTGATCTGACGGATGCGGATCGGCTG
>NZ_JAXCFU010000069.1:0-659 GCF_055362685.1 Micromonospora sp. SYSU B005
TACCGGACGGATCTGTTCGATGCGGTGTCGATCGGTCGGTTGGTGGGTCGGTGTCGGGAGTTGTTGGTGGCGGTGGTGGCTGATCCGGGTGTGCGGGTTGGTGGGTTGGGGTTGCCGTCGGGGGAGCGGGGTGTGTTGCGGCGTTTCGGTGCGCCGGAGGTGGTGGGCCGGGTGGTGGATCCGGTGGTGGGGTTCGAGGAGCGGGTGCGTCGTGGTCTGGGTGCGGTGGCGGTGGTTGCCGCGGGTGGGGTGGTGTCGTACGGGGAGTTGAACGCGCGGGCGAATCGGGTGGCGTGGTGGTTGCGGGGTCGTGGTGTGGGTCCGGAGTCGCTTGTGGGTGTCCGGTTGCCGCGTGGGGTGGACATGTTGGTCGCGGTGTTGGGTGTGTTGAAGGCGGGTGGCGCGTATGTGCCGATCGACCCCTCCTGGCCGGCGCAGCGGCGGGAACTGCTGACCTCCGACCTCGGCGTGAGCGTGGTGCTGGACGGCGAGTTGCCCGATGGTGGCCGTGACGACGACCCGGGTGTGCCGGTGGACGGCGGCCAGCTGGCGTATGTCATCTACACGTCGGGCTCGACCGGCCGGCCGAAGGGTGTCGGGGTGTCGCGGGCGGCGATGGCCGCGCACGTGTCCCGGATGCGACGCCGCTTCGGCCTCGG
>NZ_JAXCFU010000070.1:0-568 GCF_055362685.1 Micromonospora sp. SYSU B005
CTGGTGGTGCATCACATCGCTGGCGACGGTTGGTCGATGGGGCCGCTGAGTCGGGATCTGGCGGCGGCGTACGAGGCGCGGTTGCGGGGTGAGGCGCCGGGGTGGGTGCCGTTGCCGGTGCAGTATGCGGATTATGCGGTGTGGCAGCGTGAGCTGCTCGGTTCGGAGTCGGATCCGGGGAGCCTGCTGTCGAGGCAGGTGGAGTATTGGCGGGAGACTCTGGCGGGGGCGCCGGAGGAGTTGATCCTGCCGGTGGATCGTCCGCGTTCGGCGGTGGTGTCGCATCGTGGGCATCAGGTGCCGTTGCGGGTGCCGGCCGAGGTGCATCAGCGGCTCGTGGAGTTGGCGCGGGCTGAGGGCGTGACCACGTTCATGGTGTTGCAGGCGGCGTTCGCGGTGCTGTTGTCGCGGTTGGGGGCCGGTACCGATATCCCGATCGGTTTTCCGGTGGCGGGGCGCAATGACGAGGCGTTGGACGATCTGGTCGGGTTCTTCGTGAACACCTTGGTGCTGCGGACGGATCTGTCGGGCGATCCGACGTTTGTGGAGGTGCTCCGCCGGGTTCGGC
>NZ_JAXCFU010000071.1:0-510 GCF_055362685.1 Micromonospora sp. SYSU B005
GGGTCATCGGCGCCATCGCGATCCGGTTGCTCAGCTTGGTGCCGGCGAGGCTGACGGGTTCGAATGCGGTCGTCATCGTGATCTGTCCTCCGTGCAGGGAGTGGGTCGTGGCAGACGCCCCGCGAAGGGGGCGGGTGACTCACGGAATGAGGACGGTCTTGCCGGCCAGCCGGCCGGCCTCGGACTCGTCGTGCACGGCGGCCAACTCGCGCAGGGCCCGCCGCTGACTGACGTCGATGCGCAGGTCACCGGCGTCGACGCGGGCCACCAGCTGGGCGAGTTGGGCGGCGTCGCTGCGGGCGAACACCCGTACCGTGCGGATGCCGCGTCCGGGCTGCTCCGGGCCCGGAGCGGTGGTGCTCACGAAGGCGCCGCCGTCGGCGACCAGATCCACGAGCTCGGCGCCCTGTTCGGGAGTGATGGGCGCCAGGTTCAGCACCACGTCGAACCGTTCGCCCGCCACGGCGTCGGTGAGCGCGGTGGTGGTGTGGTCGACGATCCGGTCGGCAC
>NZ_JAXCFU010000072.1:0-500 GCF_055362685.1 Micromonospora sp. SYSU B005
GTATTCGCAATCGGCGAACCCGCCGGCACCGGCCCAGACCGACCATCGACCAACCCCGCCGCCGCCATCACCGTCGTCTCGGTCGGCCCATACGTGTTGACCAACCGACGACCCCGCGCCCACGCCCGCGCCGTCGCCTCACCAATCGCCTCCGCACCCACCACCAACGTCCGCACCGACGCCAGATCCGCCGGCTCCAACACCTCCAGCAACGACGGCACCACACTCGCCACCCGCAACCCGGTCAACGACCGCAGCAACTTCGGCTGCTCCCGCTGCTCCACCCCCGCGATCACCAAAGTCGCACCGTGCGACAACGCCACCGCCACATCGAACACCGACGCATCGAAACTGAACGACGCGAACTGCAACATCTCCACACCCACAGCCGCGCCCACCATCGGCCCGAACACCGACACCAGATTCACCAACGACCCGTGCTCCACCGCCACACCCTTCGGCGCACCAGTCGAACCCGACGTATAAATGACATACGCAAG
>NZ_JAXCFU010000073.1:0-495 GCF_055362685.1 Micromonospora sp. SYSU B005
GGGTAGCCACGGCGTGCAGACACCGCGCCACCCTGCCCGTCTCGCCGGTGGAAGTCATGCCACCACGCCGTCCACAACAGACCTTCTCAAACACGCTCTAAGGTGGGACAGGTGATGGGCACTGCTTGGTGACAGCAAACCTCCCGGCGGTGAGAGCCTTGTTCGATGATTGGCAACGCGGCTGGGCATCTTGGAGTGTCCAGCGCCGCAAAGTCAGGAGTCGCAAGTCCTACCGCTTACTCGTACTGTCCTGGCGGAGCACGGTGCTCGCGCTTGCTACTGGCGCACTGATCCAGATCCTGTCGATCAACGACATAGTTGGCCACACCACGGAAGTAGTTCTAACCCTGCCCTGTGCTTTGACATTTATCGTGTCCGCACTCGTGGCTGTCGTAGCGCTACAGAGGTTGAAAGGCTGACGTCCGTCGGCGTGTCTGCGTGATCTGGGTCGATGTGGGCGGTAGGTCGGAGGCATGAGGTATCCGGCTGGTGGTG